>CAZVOD010000181.1:0-1649 GCA_964628385.1 uncultured Saprospiraceae bacterium | reverse complement strand
AACCAGGAGAGGCATTCGCACCGGATTTCAATTTCGATAAAATGGACGTTCCATCGGATGGATATAAGATTAGATTTGATGATGGAATACCCGAAAATATCAAAACTAATTTTGTACAAGGTGGATCAATAGGTGAGGAAAAAACAAATAAAGTTTTTTTTGGAAGGAAAGTTGGATTTTATCAACTGTCAAATAAAGATGGTTCTACAGGAAAGTTTGTGGGTAATTCAAAGTAAGTATATTTTTCACCGAAAAAATAATGAGCCAGATATCCGATTTATTTGAACATGTGTTGAACTTTGGCCCCGATTGGCAGGTAGCCAACGTAGAGGTGGATGATGCGTCTTACCGAGTTGAAGTACATGTGGAGTTTACCGGCTCCAAAGCGCCGTGCCCGGACAGTGGTCAGCTACTGCCTATTTATGATCATCGTGAGCAACGCCGGTGGCGCCATTTAAATATGATGCAGTATCAAACCTGGATTATATGCAGTTTGCCGCGGGTAAAAGATGCCGATGGAAACGTAAAAACGGTGAAAGCTCCCTGGGCGGATGTCAATCAACGCTTTACCTTCTGGTTTGAGGCGACAGCCATTCATCTTGCCCAACTGACCAAAAGCCCAACAAAGACGGCGGAGTTTTTGGGTAGCAGCTATGATGTTATTGCGGGTATTATCGGCAGAGCAGTCCGGCGGGGATTAGAGCGACGAACCGCCGAGAGGTGTTGTGTGGAAGCCTTGGCCATTGATGAGAAAGCCTTTCGGGCCGGCCATCACTATATTACCATTATCAGCTGCCCGACAACCGGACGCGTCTGGGATGTGGGGCTGGGACGCAAACAAAGCGATACCGAAGAGCTTTTGACGGGTCTGGACCAGCAAATTGGCCTCGATCAGGTTCAGGCGGTGAGTATAGATATGTGGAAAGCCTACATTAATGCAGTGCAGAAGAGACTACCCGGAGCCAGCATTATCCATGATAAATTCCATATCATCGCTTGGCTGAACAAAGCCCTGGATCAGGTTCGCAGGGCAGAGGTGAAAACCCAGCCAGCTTTAAAAAACACGCGCTATACGTGGCTGAAAAACACCGAAAACCACACCCCAAAACAGGCGGACAGCTTTCAACACATCAGCCAGATGAACCTAAAGACCAGCCAGGCATGGATGATTAAAGAGAACTTTAAAGGCGTTTACCAGCAGCAATCGCCTATTGAAGGATTCTATTACTTCAGTCAGTGGGCAGAAGATGTCGCCCAGAAAGCCATCGGAGCATGTCAAAAAGTAGCTGATATGTTTACAAAACACCTGATGGGGATTTTAAACTATATCTCCTACCCGATTACAAACAGCCGGGCCGAACAAGTGAACTCCAAAATTCAGCAGTTAAAATCTATTTCGAAAGGCTACCGGAACTTCGATAACTTCCGACATGCCATCCTGTTCTATTTTGGAAAATTAAACCTCTACCCACAAGGTTTCCCGTAGAACCATATTTTTTTGACATACGATTATTCACCCATTGTTGGAGATTATGGTTTATCTATTGATTTAAATGACTCAATAGATCGGCTAACCAAAAGCCAAGAGGCTGTGGGATCTCAAGGATATATTGCTCCTGAACTAGAACAGCGACTAAATACTCTTGATT
>CAZVOD010000180.1:0-1798 GCA_964628385.1 uncultured Saprospiraceae bacterium | reverse complement strand
AGATAGCTCTTTATTCTTGTGAGCAATTTCTGCTTTAAGCTTTTCATTCTTCAGCTCAATAAGCTCCTCTTTGGATTGCTCAGCTTCTGCCTGATGAGCCGCTACTTTTCGATTCTTTTCCAGTTCTAGCCGGGCTTTCTGCTTTTCAAACTTTCGCCTGGGAATCCAAATCAGACTGGAGATACCAATCATGAAAAGGATAAAATAAGATGAATAGGCCGTGGTGGTAGCATACCATGGAGATTCGATATAAAAAGTAAATGCCGCAGTATTAGAAGTAAATTCTCCGGGAATACCTGAGCGGACCCTAAAAGTATACTCTCCCGGCTTTAAATTGGTGTATTCCCGGCTTTGAAGGGAAGTCCATTTCGACCATTCTTTATCGAAGCCCTCTAGCTGATATTGAAAAAAAGTCGTGTTAAATTGGGAAAAACTGGTAGCCGAAAATAAAAACCTGAAGGAGCAATTTTCATAATCAAATTTTGGAATGTCATTTTTATCCGTTTCTATTTGATTGACAAACACTAAGCTGTCCTTTTTTTGGAGTAAATTAACGGCCGTAATCAGGGTCTTAAATTCAAATTTTCTATTTTTTATTTTTGAAGGATCGACGTGGATCATTCCTTTTTCTGCTCCAATAAATACGTTAGAGGCATCATGGGGATAAATATATTCGAAACCTCCGACTAGCATCCTGTGAATATCATTGAGCTTGTAGTTCGTTATTTTTTGTTCCAGTCCATTGATTTCTATTTCCAAAAAACCTATTTCATCTTGTGTAACGTACCATATGTTTCCCTTTTTATCTTCAAAGAGGCGACGTATTTTGGTTGACTTACCGAGTATATCATTAAGGGGTTGATAGGGGTAAAAGTAATCTTTTTGCTCATCGTAATAGAATACTCCCTGGGCGCTGCATACAAAAATATCATTCCTTACTTTAAAAATATGATTACCCAGTAAATCTGGCAAGCCTTTGCTGGAATCATACCTGATAGAATCCACTTGATTAATGGCGGGTTGAAGGTTCAATTTGAAGACACCCCGGTAGGGATGTGATGCCCAAACCACAGTATCGGCCTGAATAACCATAAAGCGACTGGATTCGTCAAAGCCATCAGGTACTTTGTCAAACGACCAACTTTCTTGTTGGTTTTTTGACAAAATACTGATTCCTGTATAGTGACCAGCAATGATGTCATCGTTGCTATTTTTCAGCTTATCAAAAGTCCAGTATCCAATATTGGGTGATATCTTCTTTACTGTCCTGTCCTCTACAGTAAAAGCACCATCGTGATGTCCCAAAAATAAGCGATCATAAAGTACAGACATGCCCCATACCTGACCTGAAGTGTTGGGTACAGCTGTAAATGTAGCTGCCCTGGAAATAGGGTCGTAATAATCCTGCCACGGTAAAGCATAAAGACCGTTAGAGGTACCTACATACAAATTATTTTGATAAATCTTGACGGAGTAGGAAGCTCCTTCCAGCTTACCATCAGGATAGACAACTGTGTAAGGTTGGGCAATTTCAACATAATCAATGCCATTTTCAAGGCCAAGCCATAGGTTCTCATCCTGATCCTGAAAGACCTTCCTGACTCGATTATTTTGCAGGCCTGTACTTTTATTGAGCAGATGTACTGGGTTGCCTTTCGAATCTGTTATTATCAATCCTCCGAGCGAAGTACCCACAGCAATGTTGCCATTTTTTAAAACTTCAACATCTAATATATTCTTTTCGTAACTATTCAGCAAAGCTGAAAATTTAGGAAAATAATATTTATTTTTGAGGATG
>CAZVOD010000179.1:0-1843 GCA_964628385.1 uncultured Saprospiraceae bacterium | reverse complement strand
CCATCCGCTGCAAATACCGCCGCACATTGCTGTAGGAAGCCGTATCCACATCCACCGAAAAGGTAGAGAAGGGACATACGCCATCTTCTAGCCTGTTTTCCGCTGGAAGGCTTCGTGAGGAAAGTACAATAATGCAGAAAAGGTGACCGATGTAGGAAAAAGGCTAGGGTTGTCCGAGACAGCATTGAAAAACTTAGCCCCATTTTCGTCTTCCTCTTCTTCGCCTCCAGCCGCTTTTATGGTTTAGCTGTTTATGACCTTACTTACTCGCTCAGTATTATCCTGCTTGCTAAGCGTCAGCCGGATAATAGTGTTTTCGTTGGCTTTCAAATCGTGCGGCACGTTTGCTTCTAAGGCGATTAAGTCGCCTTTGGTCAGGGTACTGATTTGCTGGTTGACACCAAAATCGATACTGCCGTCAAGCACCTGCACAACGATAGGAAAGGGAGTTTTATGTTCTTTCATAACGGTGCCTTTGTACATGGCGATTCTGATTTCTTTGGTGAAATCCGTTTCCAGAAGAACTGTTATTTCCGGTCTTTTATCGTTGTATTTGACATCTTGTAAGATGTTGGTTGCTTTCATTGTTGTTGATTTAAAAATTTTAGTTGAAGTTGTTTAAGCATGTGGGTTTATAGTTCTCCAAGGTCCGTTGATCAAATTGATAAATATCATCTTTTTATCAAATAAATTACTTCTTTTTGCAGAAGTCATCATCACCTAGTAAAAAATCACCCATGACTACCCGCCACAGCCTCCGCCGTTGTGATCAAGCTGAGGAGCAGCAAAATCCAGTGCATCCGGTGCAAGATAGCAAAGGTTCTTCCGGGGTGCTCATTGGCGTATTTTCGGAATACCCAGTGAAGCACAAGTGGTTCTAGTACATACAGGATAAGGGTAAAGAGCACCCACACCAACGTCATGGCGTGGACCCACCAAAACCGGTAGTCAAGGTACCTGTCCTAGGCATCGAGCGCATAGAGCATGTAAAAAAAACGTTATTCCTATCAGCAGCATCGTGATTTTTGCCTGCCTGGCAAACTTCCCTTCTATCGCCTCAAAGGTTTTTATTTGTTCTTCTTTCGACTTCATACTTTTGATGGCCGGGATAAGCACCGTCGTCACCATAGCCACGCCCCCAATCCAAAGGACTACTGCGATGACATGTACTACCCGGGCGAGTGCCAGAAAGTCCATTTGCTAGAATTTATCTTAGCGCAAAAGAGCCCTGTTTGCCTTATGTTTTTTAGCCATCGTTGGCTTTAGTGCGTGCCTGGATTTCACCTTTTGGCTTGCAAGTACATTTAGAATACTGCTTCCCGCTTTCAGCGGGACAAGATATTCCAGCTTATCGCATAGTTGATTTTTCTTAATATTTCGTAGAACTACTGTTTATGGCCAGGCTAATCTTGCTGGCTTAATTTGATATATTCTTCAGCACTCATGATTGGTATCTTGGAATTTTCAAAACCTTTCGGATTCCTCGTAACTATAATGCTCGCTAAATTATTGATCGCGGTATAGTACTGGAAAGCATCTTCAAAATCTTTCATCTCAGATACTACTGCCAAATCAATTTCTTTACCTCCACTATTACACACTGTACTAATTGTTCTAATTCCCATTAAAGCTTGCCTTGTTTTATCCTTGCCTAGTTGTTTACGTAGAATGTATTCAGTGGAAATATAACTCATTGTACTGATCAGGATCTCAATTTCTTCATTCTCTGCCTTTAAGAATAATTCTTCCGCATATTTGAAAAATGGCTCTCTTCTTCCTAGCCAATCCAGAATAATGTTGGTATCAACGAATACAGAATCTTTTTTCATTGGTATTTCTCTTC
>CAZVOD010000178.1:0-1980 GCA_964628385.1 uncultured Saprospiraceae bacterium | reverse complement strand
ATTAGACGCAAAACCCACTCTAACAGGTTTCAAAAACCAAATTCAAACAGCTTCTCAGACTTGTTTTGCAGGGGTAGAATTAGCGAAATTGAATTATTTTTTTTATACGAAGGATTTTATACTCTGAAAGGCAGGGCTTCCTAATGAGCTTCAGACGCGCTAAGCGACTGATAAAAGGCACAGTGTGGGAGATAACTGAGCAATCCTGAAAGGTGAATGCCCCGTGGGCATTCAAGCGAAGGAACGCGGCAGCGCTTGGGGTAGCCAAGAACTAATTTTAACCTATTTTAATACTTGCCAAAGAAGTCTATTGAATAAATCTTTGCAAGTAGCAGTGGAGAATAGTAGCCTAATATATTCATAGAGAG
The DNA here is from genome assembly GCA_964628385.1 of uncultured Saprospiraceae bacterium. Taxonomy (GTDB): domain Bacteria; phylum Bacteroidota; class Bacteroidia; order Chitinophagales; family Saprospiraceae; genus JANQPA01. Next base: position 1,612 of record CAZVOD010000178.1, on the reverse strand, counting down.
CGATTTGGGGAAATTAGTAAAAGCTAAATAGAATTTGTTGGTATAATAATTTTATTTTTTTCTCATTCCTTAGTACAAAATCACCAATTGCTCTATGGAAGATCAATTCAAAAACTTCATTTATCGAAGGGTAAAAACGCTGAAAGAACTAGAAGTTGAAGAGATTGTAGCGATTTTTTCAGAAATAAAATTTAAAAAGGGGAAGATTTTTAAGGAGAGGGATACTATTATTAAGAGGCTAGGCTTTCCGGTTGTGTTATAAAATGTATGATGACTGAGGATTAAGCCAATGGACGAAAATCAAAAACATGTTCCACTGGAAAAAAAGTTTCTTTGAAAATTTGGTAGACCTTCGCTGAAATCGAGCTAAAAGGGTTCTGATACAAGTATTTCTTCCTTCAATAGGTTTGGTATATTCTTTACCTTCTGAATGGATGAAGTGCTTGAGTACAGTAGCAAATCCTTCAAAAGCATCGGTTCGATAAGTAATTATCTTGATATTAAAATGTTTGATTTCCAGTACAGAAGTGCATATCTGACTCGCTTTGGGAGAACTATGGCCGGGCCTGCCTGCTCGGGCCGGGCGACTACGGCTAGGCAGGGTTATTTTTCTAGGTTCTCTGACAATTTCTGCATCTTAAAGCAAATGCTTTAATTCTGGGAAGACCTAGAGATGTATTTTAACTAGCTCTTGAACAACTTCTTCACTAAGATGGCCAGGTAGCCGCCTACAAAACTTTCCAGTAAGGTGAGCAGAGCGGTGAGGTTTTCATAGTTGGGCTTACCCTCGTTGTTGATGTTACCGGAGTCGGGAATGACGCCCATACCGTGCCAGTACAGGGCACTAATGAGCATCGTAAAGTACAGCATAAAGAAAAAGCGGGAGGAATTACGCACCGACTTATTGATCCGAAAATCTTTGTTCGCCTGTGCGTGCCGCTTATTCAGAATATCTTCGTAGATCAGGCCTAGATAGGCCGCCAGCGTGGGTACAATAATGCCTAGTACCAGTAGAAAGCCCTGGTAGGTAAAACCTGTACTCGTCGAATACAAAAAGAAAGCGAACCAAATTACCGCTAGTTTCCCGATCGCCAAAAACCAAAATATCTCTCGCTTGACGCTCTGCTCACTGACGCCCCACTGCTTCTTATCCTTGCCTGTGGATTCGGCATCTTTGGGTAGATCATTGATGATATCAAGCAGCGCTACCCGAATATTATTATGTGTACGGGTGATATCATCGTAGTCGACGGTGCCCTGCAAGCCCTGCTCCTTGTTTCGTTTGTGTTTGCCTGCTTGTATGAGTACACGGTTGTACAAGTCACCGTTACCTATGGAAGCTGTGCGCTCTGTCAGCTGCTCGACCAATAGCTCCAGGCGATCCTGCGCCAGCATCTTTTTGAAGTCCGTAAGGTTTTTGGTTTGTTCTTTCATTTATGTGATTCTTCTCTTTTTGTCTGAATCAGGATTATCGGGATTTCAGAATTCCCAGGATTATTATAAAATCTGCTTCAGATACTATCATACTTTGGGTTGTACATACGCTTATACTCCAGACTCTTCCCTCCGAAATTAATCAATAATCCTATTGGAAAGTCATAGGCAACTGTAT
>CAZVOD010000177.1:0-2023 GCA_964628385.1 uncultured Saprospiraceae bacterium | reverse complement strand
AGGACGCAGGATTTTCATTCCTGAAACACGGGTTCGATTCCCGTACGGGCTGCCACTGTTCTTAAAATGCCCGTTTTTTAGATTTTACTCCACAATTTCGCTTTTTTGATATCTCACATATTTAACGTAGCTGATACTTGCATCGCAGGCGTAAAAATAGGTTCTTCTTGTATCGCACTATGTCTTTCCTCAATCACTTAGCGCTGCTAGGCTCTTTCACAAAGCCTTCGTGTGCTGAAAGAATAATTCAATTTTATCTCTATTCTATCCCTTCGAAACAAGTATAATAAAAATGCTTATGCTATTTATGAGCAAATGTTTTTACATTATCAAAATTCTTAATTCTTTAGTTTCACTCTTGCTTCCAATTTTCTATACCCTTACATTTGTATTGAGTATTTAACAAAAAACTATGCTGGCAATTTTGATGAATGAAAGTCAGCAACTCTTCCATACCGGTTTAGTAATTCTACTCTCTACTTGATAAATAATATTATAGCACTTTCCTGAAGGCAAACTGTTAAGAGTCTAGGTTAAAGACTCGTTTTACAGCGGGGTTATTATGATAGCTTTTCCGGTTCAAACTGGATAGTTATATCCTTATAGCTCTGTTAAGGTTTCCCAAATAAATTTTAAATACATAACGGACGGCCGTCCACGATTATCTGACTTTAAAAAATAATAAAGCAGATAGCCAAAACTTGAAGAGAAATCTTTTGAGGTTGCTCTTTCCCGATCATAACGGCGGCCTGAAAAAGATAAGCTAATGCAAAAGGCTACGATTTGCTTTTGCCTGGGTGTACTATTTCTTTTGGGAAATAGCCATGAGAGCTATGCACAATCTGAAATCACAGGCAATGAAGAGTTGGAAAAAGAACTGATAGCGTATGGTTTTTTGGGAATAAGCATCCATTCTCTTGATAGCCAGCTAATTGTAAGATACGAAAATAGAATTTTCCGCCAGGAGGCGGCAGCTATATTGACCATCATAAAGATGATGGATGATTATTGGATACCAAAATATAAAGAGGTAATACTAATCAGCCATAGGATGGATATTCTTATGATCATGATTATAATTCCACGGATCGAATATTTACGCTTTAGTAAGAAGGTGATTAATGAAGAGAATTTTGTGAGTTCATTAAGCATTAGTTATGCAGGATCTAAAAGCGATTTGATTAGTAAGCTGGGGCAGAGCCGCCGTTTTTCGGGGTTCAGACTTCTGTTAGAGGTAGCGCCCCAGCTTAAATTTTCGCTCGGCGGAGCACCCGATCCTTTTTTGTACCAGCTGAATTTATTACCGGAACTAAAGCTTTTTCTTTGGCCCGGGGCACTTTTAAGAATACAGGGTATCTATCCCATTACAAATGAGCTCAAAATTCCGGAAGAGGATTTTTTTCGTCCCGGTTTTTTGATATTAACACAAACTACACGTTTAGCCAGCAATTTATTTGCCGAACTAAACATAGGCTACTTTTCAGATTATCGATACGGAATTGCGCTGGATGTGCATCGCTTTTTCTTCAGGCATCGCCTGAGGTTAAGCAGCCATCTGGGGCATACCGGTTATGCCTCTTACCCTATTCGACTTGAGGTAGAATCCCCCCGGAAGGGATGGCAGTTTTCTGCTCCTGACTACTGGAACTGGCAGGTGGAAGCGGCTTATCGCTGGCCCTACTGGAATCTTATTACCAGTGTACGATATGGACAATACCTGCAATTTGAAAAAAGCATTACAGTGAATATCCTTCGCCAGTTTGACGAGCTCAATATTGGTTTTATGGGAAATTATTCTTCTGACGGCATTAACTACGGTTTTAATTTATCTTTCCCCCTATGGCCTACGAAGTACTGGAAACCCAGGCGTTTTCAGGTGCGACCGGCCAGATATTTCAATTACAACTACTACGCTACACAGCATCATTTGTCTGACTTCTCAACCGGCAGTAGCTGGATAGAAGATCAACAACGGTTACATCCTGATTTTTTGAGCAGTCAGCTACAAGGCCTTTTAAAATAA
>CAZVOD010000176.1:0-2126 GCA_964628385.1 uncultured Saprospiraceae bacterium | reverse complement strand
TACTGCTGACGTGAATGACCCCACTCAGGAGTTTACTCAGGTCAACCCAGAAACTCAGATTACCCAAGTGAATGCAAGTTTGAGTCTGGGAATATTAAAAGACTTTGGCAATAATGTTCAAACAGGCTTATGGTTGGCAAGAGCTCAACGAAGCGGAAGTTTAACTGAGCGATTTATTAACTATTTTCCAGTAGGTCAGGATCCTTTTGAAATGTTAGGGAATCCACAATTAGCTCCAGAAGTGAACTATCAGACTGATTTAACCTTTAAATGGCGAGCAAACGAAAAATCAGTCATTAATGTCGATGTATTTGCTGCTTACTTGCAGGATTACATCTCATCAGTAATTGACACTACCTTGTCACCAAGACTGCCGATGAGTCCGGGGGTGCGCAAATTTATAAATATCAATGAGGTGTTGAAGACTGGAGTTGAAGTAAGCTGGGATCAGGTTTTGTTTGCAGGATTATCTCATCGTGTGGGCATGGCCTATACTTATGGGCAGGATTTAGAAAGAAATGAACCATTACCCGAGATCGCCCCATTGGATGTTCGCTATGCCATTTACGGTAGCTATCTCAAAGATCGACTAAGACCGGAAGTTGTTTTCCGTTATGTAGCAGAACAGTCAAGGGCTTCTGCTGAATTCGGTGAAACGGTTACCCCTTCATTTAGCTTACTGGATGTAAAAATTGGATACCAAATCACATCTGGTTTATCAATAAATGCCGAAGTAAATAACCTGCTGGATGAAAGCTACTTTGAACACCTTAATCGCTCGGTTAGGGGTGCCAATGCACCCCTATTTGCGCCAGGGAGGAATTTCTTTTTAAACTTGAATTATTCATTTTAATTCGATTCTAAGAACGGTATACAAAAGTGTATGAGCGTAATGCGGGAGAACCAGCTAAAATTGAGCATTTTTACTCCTAATAAGTTTTGCGATGAGCCGACAGTGTATCGCTCCGAAATCCCGCAATATGCTCATACTTGACCCTTGCAGGCCATTACAAAAACAACATCGTCCGAACAAATTGCCCTTGTAAACTAGATTTACTAATTTTAAGAAAAGACTTGTTTCGCTGGTATAGGTTATTAATTAAAACGCTACCGCGTTCCCTCGCTTGAATGCCCACAGGGCATTCACCTTGCAGGGTCGCTCAGTCATCTCCCACACTGTGCCTTTTATCAGTCGCTTAGCGCGTCTGAAGCTCTAAAGGAAACCCTGCCCTTGTGAGCAAAAAAGCCTTCGTGTGGAAAAAAAATACTTACTTCAAACGTGGTATGGTCTCAGTGGTTACAAAGTAGAAGACTGAGTAAATGATAGTATTTCACTTGGCTACTTTTGTGATCTAAACATAAATCAAGTTGTACCTGACCGCAGTACACTCAGTCGATTTAGAACAGCTATTATGACCAAAGCTAAGGCTTTTGAACTTTTATCTAAAGATATAAATCAACAATTAGAACATAATTAAATCATTGTCAAAAGAAGAATTCTTGTAGATGCTAGTGTGGTTGACACTCCTTTAAAACTCAAAAAAAGTTGTGAGCTTTTTAAACAAGGTAAACTAAAAAACCTACCCTTAAAAAGCAAAGAAAAAAAGATGATTATTGATGATTGCTAGTTATGTAACGGTCTTACATTACCAGTTGTTAAAATTGTTTTTTTTTAAAAAAAATTCAGTATGATCAGAAAAATAGTTAATTTTATGCTAGGCAATAGCAGGCTAGACTGGAAAAGTATTTTTAGATTGACTAGTACCCTACGTAGTACCCTGGTAGGATAAAAGAATAGTAAAATCAATACCTCAATGGAGGACAATTTTTAAGTATATTCATAAAAAAACTTTTATCATGAAAAAGCTTTTACCCCTTTTGTTGCTGCTGATTCCCTTCTTTCTTTCAGCACAATCAGAAACGGAATCCAACAATACCTTCAATAATGCCAATGCCATTAGTTTCGACCAGGCCGTTATCGGTGCTATTTCGGTAAATGGCGACCTGGATTACTTCAGAGTGGAAATTACACAACCAGGTGTCATCATTGCTCGGTTGAAAAATATTCCGGCTAAGTATTGATTCAAAATAAAATATAAGTTATATTTAGTCCCAAAAAGATGGGA
>CAZVOD010000175.1:0-2457 GCA_964628385.1 uncultured Saprospiraceae bacterium | reverse complement strand
CTACGACAGCATGGGCGAGTATTACATGGTAGCTAAGGACTATGCCAAGTCGGCAGAATACTACGATAAGGCCGCTAAAATGGGAATGGAGCTGGCTAAAGAACGGGCCGAAAAAGCGCGGGCGGCTTTGCAAGAAGCGGGGAAATAAACCTCAGTAGTGGTGCCGCCTTAAGCGACGCTCGATCAATAACTGTCGGCTTTCTAGGAGTGCTTTTTCCTTTATCCTGCGTTGAGGAACCGCCGGCCTTAGCCCCACTAAGGCCGGGAACCCTCGCCTTGACTAAAGAAAAAATCACTGACCTAGCCAAACACAACACTTATTAATCGCGCGTCGCTAAGGCCGTGGAGGCTTTGGGTGGCACACTTTTCTAAAAAAGCAAACTCATTATTTAAGACAGATATAAACTAACATCATGGCTACAAAAAAACGCAGCTGGAAATTTTGGACAGGAAGGACTCTTCTGGTATTGTTAATTCTTGGAGGTCTATGGCTGACCAATCTTATTTGGTTCAGGCCCTTTAGCATCAATCATTTTTATGAAAAAGTATTTGTAAAAGCCGTATTAGATGACCCGGAATTAACCACACAATTGGGTATTCCTGTCATTTACGATTGGACAAAAGACGAACTCAATGATATTTCTGGTACCAAACAATGGGAAGACTTCAATAAGGCAAAAGAGGACTATAAAACCCTGTTGAGCTATATTTACGACAATCAATCGCCTGAAAATCAATTGAACACCGATATTTTGGGCTATTTCACGAAAATGTATACGGTTGATGTTGAGCCTTTCTTCTACCATGACTATCCGGTTAACCAAATGTTCGGCGTACAGAGTAGTTTGCCGAGTTTGATGGCGAGCAGCCATAAGCTCAATGACGAAAGTGATATCGAGGCTTACATCTCACGCTTATCGAAATTTGATACGAAATTTTCGCAGCTCATTGAAAACCTCAAGATCAGGGAATCAAAAGGCATCGTGCCCCCGAGGTTCATTAATAACATCGTATTAGAGGAAATGAGAGGATTTGTTGGATTGCAAAGCGATACCTTAGGTAATCTATCAGACACAACCTCGGCGGTAACCTCAAATATCCTTTACACAAACTTCGAAACGAAAGTAAAAGTAATAGAAGATATTTCAGAAGAGCAAAAGACAGCTTACAAAAAGCGGGTAGCTGAAGCGATTGAAAACACCGTGTTTCCCGCGTACCTGAGTCTCATAGATTACTTTGAAAAGCTAAACATAAACGCAACCAACGATGCCGGAGTTTGGAAGCATCCCGATGGTGACGCATACTATCGGTATAAACTAAAAGAGAACACGACTACAGACCTAAGTCCGGAAGAAGTATATGCCATCGGACTTTCGGAGGTCGCCAGGATAAAAGAAGAAATGAATGCCATCCTTGAGGCAGAAGGCTATGCCGATTCCACCAAAACCATCGGTGAAATTATTCAAAAATTGAATAAGGAAGAGCGCTTTTTATACCCGAATACGGATGAAAGCCGAGAAATGATTCTCAAAGATTTTGAAAACATATTAGCTGAAATTAATGAAGGGTTAGATGATGCTTTTACCATAAGACCAAAAGCTAAATTAGAAGTAAAGCGGACGCCTGAATTTAAGGAAGAGGGTTTTGCAATGGCTTACTACGAAGGGCCTGCCATAGATGGTTCCCGCGGTGGTGTCTTTTATACCAATTTAAGGGCTCCCGATGAAGTTGTGAAATTTGGAATGAAAACTTTGGCCTATCACGAAGGGATTCCAGGTCATCATTTTCAAATAGCTATCCAAAACGAATTAGAGGGTTTACCCACATTTAGGACCATTCTTCCTTTTACGGCTTACGTGGAAGGTTGGGCGTTATATACCGAGCAATTGGCTTGGGAACTGGGCTTTTATGAAAATGATCCCTTTGGTAATTTAGGACGCTTACAAGCCGAAATGTGGAGGGCTGTGCGCTTAGTGGTGGATGCCGGGATACATTACAAAAAATGGACGCGAGAAGAAGCCATTGATTATATGGTTGCCAATACAGGTATGCTCACCAAGGATGTCATTACGGAGATAGAGCGTTACGTTGTATTGCCGGGCCAAGCCTGCGCCTACAAGATAGGGATGATGAAAATATTAGAACTGAGGGAAAAGGCCAAACAAGAACTGGGCAATGCATTCGATTTGCGAGAGTTCCACGATGCAGTCTTGAAGAACGGGGCTGTTCCGTTAGATATCTTGGAGGAGATTATTGACGATTATATTGCTTCAACACTGGAAAACAGCAATAGCTAATTACCGTTGATTTTAAAAAAAAACAATATCATGCAAACAGTAGGTATCATCGGCGGCGCCGGCTTCATCGGCAGCTACGTCACGAAACAATTTTTGGAAAACGGCTACCGGGTCAAAGTCTCGGCCACCGACATTTCCAACAGCGCGAAATACGCGCACC
>CAZVOD010000174.1:0-2491 GCA_964628385.1 uncultured Saprospiraceae bacterium | reverse complement strand
CCGGCCTCCTACCTCTAATTTCCAATTTCTTACCTCTCACCAAGGTATTACAAGCTAGCCTCCTACTTCTAATCTCCAATCTCCAATTTCTTTTCTCCAATCTCCTACTTCCCAAAAAAAAGGACACCCAGGGTGAAAACCCCGGATGTCGGCAGGCGAGAAGAACCACAGGAAGCAAGGCAATAACGGGGGTTTAGGCCGTAAGCTCAGGGAATGGCTTAGTAGACTTTCACAGGGAATCCTGGAAGACCTTCCTGCTTTTTAAATTCCAGGGTACTGCTCCGGTCCTGAAAATAGCCAATCCATATCTTGTGAGGGGTTCGCCCTTCCTGGTAGCCCATAATAACCCGTTGCGGGTAGAGGGTCTCGTAGTGTCCGTATTGGCGCAGGGCATTTTTATATTTTCCAAAAGCATGAAGCTGTAAAACGTAGCGACCAGTTTTGGTGGGCTGAACATCCTCCGCTGCCCTGGACTTTTCGGAATGATCAATAAGCTTTACAACGCGCGGAATCGGCACGGTATCTTCTGATGGTGGCTCGGGTATTTCTTGTTGGGGTGGCCTGGGCGGCTCCGGCGGATCCATAATCGGCAGCTCAAAGGTGGTCTTTTCGTAGCTTTCGGGCAGACGGGCGCTGTTATCACTTTTCAATTTTAACCACTCCACACTTACGTAGGCAGTGGTACTCACCAGCAGCATCAAAATGAACCCCAGTACCATACCGATTCGGGAGCGGATATTAAAAAACTCATCAGAGACGCGGGTTTTGACTGGAAGGAATCGAGTGATCCCATTCTGTAAACGCCTCTTTAGGCGGTAAGCAGCAAATACGCCTAGCCCCAGGCAGAGCAGTAGTTGTGCATAAAAAAGCAAAGAATCAATAGTCATAATTAGGATGATGAAGTGAAAAAATCTAATCGCAGCTCGGCATCACAACCGTGCTGATGGCATTTTTCTGTTCTTCATGCTTCTGAGTAAGATCTATACAAAGTCAACCCGGGTCTAGAAAAGTCTTCCTCATATTGGTATTGGGGCAATTTTAGTAGCGGGTCTGTGGCCACTTAGCTGAAGCGTCGTCTTCTAACTGACTTACAGCAGGCAGGTAATTTGAAGATGGCTCCTGTAGTCTGGTATCTTCGCTATTATATTTGGCATTATATACAATCAAAAGACACAGGGCCAATACAATAAGCATAATAACGGCTGTAGCTGATCCTGAGGAATGCCTGTGATAAGACTCCTGATAGTAAGGATCATGATAACGGGATTGAGCCGGAGGGAAGTAATGTCGCCCCATACTGCTACCCAAAAACATGCCTAATAGTATCCCCGAAAGGATCAGAACGGCATAAAAATAAGTGCTCTCTGTCATAGTATATGTTTTAAAATGTTCAATCGCTTTTCTATAACTAAGACTATGGAGAAGTCACTTTTCTTTATCCGGCAGGGCAAAAAAAAAAAAATTAAAAAAAGCTGTAGTTTTAAAAAAGAAAATAGCTACTGGCTTAGTCATAGTACATGAAAACGCAGTATTAAGACATGCGAAGTAGCCATGTCTTTGAGGTCTCACTTTTTGAGCAAAGTGATTACCCATTAGTAGTGTTCTGGCTACGCTGTAGTACAAACTTCCACACGGGGGAGCCTGTGTTGGAAGATTTTTTTATATCAAAAATCAATAGGGATAGGTATTTCCCGGTTTTCCAAAAATGTATTGGGTGGTATGAAAACTGCTGGATGTGTATTTCAGGAGTTTGTATGCACGGGCTATTTTTAGCAGCAGTGTCAGACGTTCAGCATCCGCCTATTGCCTTGATAAGTATTTTCGCTTTAGCTAAATGCATGTTGAAAAAATATATTAAATAATTAAAAATAATTTCCCCGAAAACGAAAGAAAGCAGTCATCAGAATTGTCATAAGTAAGCAAAAATGATTAGGAATTTAACAAATAAGGCCTTTATGTTAACTCCAAGTAAAATAATAAAATCAATCACAAAACAATTTAAATTAGGAAGTAGAAATTATGAAAAGCAGAAAAACTGATCGCTCTACCGATAGCAATCAAGCCGGTAACGATCCAAGAGCTCCTAAGGTTTTAAAAACTATAATGGAGAAAGACTGTCCTGCTATTGCGGAAAAGTATCCAGCACTATTCCTGAAAATCAGTCAACTAGTTATGCAGGAAGAAAAAATTGATTCAGCTCTGGATAAATACCTGAAAGAGCTGGAGTCGTATTACAGCTTTCCCAAAAAGCTACTCAGAGTGGCCATTTTGGGTGTTCATTCCGTCAGGATGAAAAAAAATTTTAAAACTACCAATGAAGTGGATCAATATTTTGATGATCACAAAGCCTATTTTGGCAAAATATTAATGAATAAAATCACAGTAGGACAAGGACAAGGTTGTGAATTAGTTAAATTTTCCAAATAATACTTAAGATAATGGTAATGCGAAGGAAATAAGAAAATGAGTGCCAGCTTAGTAATTATAATAG
>CAZVOD010000173.1:0-2537 GCA_964628385.1 uncultured Saprospiraceae bacterium | reverse complement strand
GGCAGTGAAGTCCAGTTCGGCGATGACACAGAAATTCCGTTTATCATTCACCTCCCCCATTTTGACTAAGATATCCTGTTGACCTGGTACTGAGACTTTGACCACGGCATCGGTTTCGGTCCAGCGGGTAGCTCCTTCATAGATGAAGGTGTAGACGACGATCCGTTTTATTTCATTGGCTTTGGCTTGGTTGATTTTGATAAATTCGCCTTCGGCCGCGCCACCGGAGCGATCGTCTCCCATGTGGTAAATATACGGAGGGTTTTCTAAAGACCCTTGGAGTGCCGGGTTCTGTGAGAATTGAAGCCCATCAATCACAGATTTAAGGCCATCGGTCATTTCGAAAAAGACGCCTAAATCGAGGTCGATATCGGTATTACCCCCAAATAATTTGGAGAAAAAGCCTTGCTTCTGGGGCTGATTTCCTTTGGAATTCCAGTTCAGGTTTAAGACGATTTCTCCAGACGATTTATTCAGATCAATTTTGACCGATTCATCTTTTTTATCTAATACAATACTCATAACCGACTCCTATTTAATATGACATAATGCTTTGGCATCTCCTCGATATCCTGGACCAAAGCGGTTTTCCATTTGTTTCAGTATAATACGAAGTGGCTTAAATTCCAACTTTTTCATGGGTGCGATTTCAATTTCTGGTTTTATTTGTTTTTTCTTGAAATTTAAATAAATTTCCTGTTTAGCAGTTTTGCAAATCACCAAACAGGAAAAAAATATGTTTACTGAACAAATTAACAAAAAAATTGCAGAAATACCAGAACTGAAAAAAGAAATAATATCCCAACTTGGCACAGGTAGCGGGTTGATCCAATTAGAAGATGGGATTCAGAAATGGTTGTGCTCCCTTGGTTCCTTAATATTAAATGATGCTCTTTTGGATATTGAAGAACCAACACTTGAAAATCAATTGGAAAAAGGCAACAAAACGTTCTCTTATCATTCTACCCCCAAAAGGACTCTCATTAATCGTTTTGGAGGAAAAACTGAATATCATCGCAGAGTCTATTATGAATTTGAGAGCGGTTTTGTAAAGGAGGGTGAATGCTTTTCCCCCTTTGAAGAAGCTTTGGGAATTGACAGCAAGGGAGGTTATACGCCTGCCATGGCTTATATTAACACCCTTTGCGGTACCTGTGATGCTTATATACCCGCCGCCCACTTAATTTCGGAGATATTACAATTTAAGGTTGGCAGTACAGGTGTTCAGAACACAACCGAGCGGACAGGAGCTTCTCTTGATGTATCGCCTGTGAATATTATCCCGGAGAAAGAACAATCAACTGAAAGTAGTGCTCTACTTGTTACCATTGATGCAACAGGAACCCCACGCATTGATACAGAGCCTTGTACAGAGTCAGGACGAGCCAGTCTGACAAATCCCACAAAAGCAAAGATGTGTACAGCAATTCAGATCGAAAAATTCCGTGATTCACCAAAACCCCGAAATAGTTTTAAGGATGAACCACCAAAGCCAGATAACGTGTATAACTTTGCGTCATACGCCGATGATAATTTTGATAAAGAAGTGCGCAATTTGGCAAGAGAAGCGACTTTACGTGCTGGAAGGAACACTGCGAAACTCAAGGTTTTTAAGGGGGATGGTTTGGCTTCCAACTGGAAGCTCTATCAAGATTATTTTTCAGATTTTATCGCCATTTTAGATCCATATCACGCTTTAGAACATTTGGCAAGCGCTCTAAGAGCGATAGAAAATATTCCAGAGGGAACACCACTTGGGAAAATATACAATATTTACCGAAATAAAATATTAAGTGGTGAGGTGTTACTTGTGACAGAGGAGTTACGCGAAAAAGTAGATAAAATGAAAGGAAAAATGCAAGAAAAAGCAAGGATAGAACTAGAATATTTGATCAGCAATCGAGATAAGATGCTATATGATGTATACTTGGGAATGGGAATCCCAATTGGAAGCGGGAATATAGAATCTTTATGCAAGCGGCTGGCTTCTAGGTTTAAGAAAAATGGTATGCGATGGAAAGCAAAAGACAATCAGGCAGTGATGAATACAAGAGTGTATCTGTTAAATGGTCAATTAAAACAAATATTTGAGCGTCAACCAACAAGCACATGGAAGTTAAAAACAGCTGCATAATAAGTCAATAGTAAAAAAAGGGGGGCGAATTCGCACCCCAAGTTTAATGGAGAAAAAAACTGATTAGGGCGATTTCATTCTTCTAATTTCCTCTACTGCAGGGGGGTAAAGCTATGTTTCAAGAATAAATCCTGATTGGAACAGAAATACAGCATTCCATCTCTGATTAAGTTAAAGTCTGTTTTCTGAAGCAGATTGAAGACGATTCGATTTCATACAGCTTTGTTCAATGGTGCTCTATTCTTTCTTATAGAATTTATGAATATAGATTAAAATTCGAATTCCACAAATTCATTTTGGGGCATTTCCTCAAAACCTAACCGGAAAATAGCTTCTGAAAACATTTACTAGAAGTTTGGAAAGAAGACCTCAAATGAATTTGTAGAATTCATCCAGGGACATT
>CAZVOD010000172.1:1298-2559 GCA_964628385.1 uncultured Saprospiraceae bacterium | reverse complement strand
CCACCAGAAGCTGGCAGAGCTAGGATCAACATAGCAACGCTGCTCCATAAACTGCGCCAATTCATTTTTCTAATTCTTCTAGCCAAATTACACTGCTGCAAATTGATAGCTAAGGATCTATTTGCTTGTCAGGATCATATTCTAAATTACGTGAGCCGGATGGGTTTACCCAGGATTCAATGATACAATTTCCTCGACCACCAACTCTTATAGAAGCACGGGCATATAAGCCTGAGGAAAATTCAAGAAATACATCTTCTACAATATCCCCTTTCCAATCAGAGCTATTTGCTGTCATTACATAGTTCAACTCATCTGTGTAGCCCGCTTCGGGGGTCATAAATTGCAATTTTCCGGTACGTTTTGCTATTTTCCCGTCAGCTACCTTAACTTCAAGGCTCCAGTCATAAGGAACATAAGTATTTTTTGGTACTGCCTGACTATTTGAATTCAAGATTAGTATTAACGATGTAGAGCTAATTCCTTGCCTGCCAGCAATGAGATCAATTCGGGTTGGTGTGCCATCTACAGGAATTCTGGTTAGAATTCTTGGATGGTAAACTAAGGGTTCTATTTCGCCTTTTCTTTGTAGTCTAAAAATTACTGGATTTTCTATGCTTGGAAGATCTTTTGGCTTACTGCCATTGAGCCTTGCATAACTAAGGCTCTTGCCCCCTTTATCAACTACGTAGTAATCGGGATGCTCAATATAGACAGTAATTTTGAGTCCACGAAGATCGGTTATAGAAAATCTGCCATCATTGCTTGTTTGAGGACCTTGTAACGTAGGGCTTCCTGCATATAAAAGAATGTTTTTATTTCTCAGTATATATGAAGTTTGAGCATTTCTTACTGGTCTATCATTTTCATCAAGTACTAATCCATAAAAGTCAATCGGCGTGTTGAGTATTTCGTTTAATTTTGCCTGCTTTTCAAAATACGATAATTCAGATAAGTTAATTTCTCCTGAGTCTCTTACTTCAGTAGATGCGGTCGATTGTTCGGAAAGCTGTATTTCTGCATCTGCGGACTTATGCTCATCAGTATTAAGTAAGCTTATGATCAGATAGCTGATCCCTCCTGCTACTACCAGTAAGACTATCAATAGACTGATACGTTTTCTATTACTGAGATATGAAGATTTCATCTAATAACCTAGTATAATAAGGAAGTATGTTTTGTTGAATTGAATCGCTCCATTGATTCCCGTGATTATCACCAAATCCAAAATCTACTTCCATGTCTACACTTTGGTCAACTT
>CAZVOD010000172.1:0-1198 GCA_964628385.1 uncultured Saprospiraceae bacterium | reverse complement strand
TACTTATATGCTCGAAACTCGCTTTGATTGAACTCAAAACCCGTTCCACTTGTAAAAAATCCGAGTGGATTTAGTGCAGGCCACTTATAAAAGGCGAATCTACCTTTGTAACCTGCGTGCCATAGTCTTTTGTAAGTCGTTTCGGCAACATTAATGTTCCCTAAATAAGCCTTGTTTACACCTGCAAGAGGAGGATGAATACCATGTACATAGATTATTACTTCTTCAGCTTCGTTGTGTGCGGCATTGAATGTGTGACCATTCGGGTCAGATACATAACTTGTTGTAAGATATGGATCATCCCATACTGGGTCTATAGAATTATGTAAAGGCGTTCCTTTCGCCCTCACATACATCTTCTTTATATTTTTAATGTCCAGCCAGAGACTGGCGCCTTCGCCGATTTTTTCCTCTCCTTTCCAGAGAGTAACAACTAACTCGCCTTTCCCTTCCTGGGTGCCCTCAAATAGCAAATAGATGCTAGGAAAACTGGATACTTTCTCTTGTCCCATGAGATCGTTTGGATCAGGTCTAGTGAACACATTTTCTGGTAATTTTAGTGGTTCTGTCTTGCGAACCCTTCCAATAGCAGTACCGAATTGACCAGGCTGTAGTTCTTCAGCTTGATTTACCGCGGTGAAAGAGTCTCGAAGATATTGTAGACCACCATCAGGCTCGACTGCTTTAAAAACTCTTATGCCTGGGAAGGTGCCTTCCGTATTGCGCCACTCCAACCCAATTTGGTAGGTGCCGTCTTCGAGTTGCTGTTGAAACGAATCAAACCAGATATGAAGGCGAGTACAGTCTTCCAGATCTCGGCTGGATTGAATGATATTGTCTTCTAAATCTTTTTCTTCAGAACCTGGATGGTCTTTGTTATCGCGATCATCGTCATCATTTAGCCAAAACCTAAATGGTTCATCTTCACTTGTTAAATCGGGTTCACCTTGAGATGTTGCAATACCAGCAAACTTGATCACGCCATCCCGATTGGCATCGACTGCTATGTCCATAGGCACCAGCATAACGACACGCTTTTCTGGATTGATAGGGTTACCATTGGCATCCTTGACCTTATCGGCAACACCGACGAGGACGCCTTTGGAATTAATATCGCTCATTTGGATATTCGTCCAGCCGTCGGTGTTGGAGATGAGATCGACGATGTTTTTCTTTTCCTGGTTAATCAGTATTTCAG
>CAZVOD010000171.1:0-2598 GCA_964628385.1 uncultured Saprospiraceae bacterium | reverse complement strand
AGCCCGTGAAATATAGCGAGCTATTTCACGGGCTGAACCCGCATAAACGAAAACCAATGAGGAGGTTCCTGAAATAGGTATACCAGAAGTTACGATAAGCGACACGACAATAGAAATCATTAATGTACCAGGACCCGCCACGAACCACGGCGGTAAAATAGTCTTTTTCGAGGTTCTCAGAATTAATATAAGGCTTTCCATCTTTTGGTATATCATTGTAGTGGTTAACCCGATGGTCCGCACACCATTCTCGCACGTTGCCACTCATATCGTGCAAGCCCAGTTCGTTGCCCATTTTTAACCCAACTGGCATAGGCTGCCCGGCACTATTCTTATTATACCAGGCCACTTCCTTGACATTATGGCCACCAGCGTATAAGAAGCCTTTGCTCTGCCGACCACCGCGAGCCGCATATTCCCATTCCGATTCACTGGGTAGACGATAAGAGTTACCAGTCACTTCGCTGAGCCAGGCACAATAAGCTTGCGCATTATACCAACTAATTCCTATAGTAGGATGAGCCTTCTGCAGCAAGGCAGAACCCATTTGCTTGTAAAGGCCATTGGTCCCCGTGTAGATATTGTAGGGGCTTCCTTCTTCCAACCATTCTGGATAATTCGATTGAGTAGCCTTTGCAAAGGCCAGGTATTCCTGCACCGTGACCGGATATTTACCCATACTATAATCTGCCAACCTTATCGTTTGAATAGGCTGCGAGTCCTCATATGCTTCATCTCCTATTTGGAAAGTACCCCCTTCAATAGAAATCATTTCTGGTATAGGAATCGTCTGTTTTAATTGCTGGGACATAGAGCTGTTTTAATGATTATAAAAGGAGTGACGTTCCCATCAAAGTACTAGCCACGCCTTTTTACGAAGTATTTGCCAAGTCATAAGACCTAACAGGATTAATCTCGTACTAAAAAGATACGCTTGTGATGACATTTTGGCAACACAATTCTGATCTGGAATTATTTCAGTACCCGCATAAACGAAAACCTATGTTGTTGTTCCTGTTATTGGTATTCCTGTTGTTACGATAAGTGACACGACAATTGTTATCATTATTGTTCCAGGACCCGCCACGAACCACGGTCCGATTTTAACAGATTAACCCCATGGTTACGAATATACCAAAAAATAGTATGTTCTAACCTTTTGCTTTGGCCAAAGCGAATATGACCTGACCAGGCATTTAATTGATTTTCCAGATCCTGCGCTGAAGTTTTTCCGTTGAAATAATTCTTAAGGTCCCGCTTTAGCTTTCTTTTATACCTTCGGACACTTTGTTTTTTTACGTATTTATAATGGGGAAAGACCTGATAACCAAGAAATGGAATACCTCTGCAAGTAAGGTGAATTTGTGTTTTATTAGGATGTGGAATTAGCCTCAAAGCCGCAAGATAATCCTTCACTTTACTTTTCAATTCGTGTAACGCTTCTTTGCTTTTACTAAAAAGCACAAAATCATCCACATATCTTATGTATCCAGGAACGCTCAAGTCCTCTTTTATGTAGTGATCCAAACCATTCAGATATACATTTCCCCAAAACTGACTGGTAAGGTTCCCAATTGGTAGTCCCTTTTCTCTAATCAGTGGTGTAAAAAGGTCGTCTCCTTCAAACCAGTTTAAATGCTCTTCTTGTGGATTAGAGTTGTCAATTATCAAATCAATTAACCATAAAGTATCGATACACTTTATTTTAGACCTGATCTGATCTTTCAATATTTGATGATCAATACTGGGGAAAAATTTTCTGACGTCGCATTTTAATACATAATCGTACTGCCGGGCAAACCTTTGATACCTATCTATCGCCTTGTGTGTACCTTTTCCTTTCTGATTAGCATAAGAATCATAGATAAATGTTTTCTCAAAAATTGGCTCAATAATATTGCACAAAGCATGGTGAACTACTCTATCTTTAAAGGGAGCTGCGCTAATCATTCTTTTCTTTGGGTCATGAATGGTAAAGGTATTATACTTCCCAGGTCGGTAGGTTTTGTTCTTTAGCGCTTCCTCAATCTGAAAAAGCTGCTTTTCCTGCTGAAAACAAAAGTCAATTACTGCCTGATTTTTATTTTTCCCTTTTCTTGCTTTTTTTAATGCAAGCAGTAAATTATCGAAATTCCAAATATTAGCATACAAAAAATTATACGTCTTCATATGTCTTCAAATACTATAATCACAAAAAGCTACGAATTACTCAGGTACACCATCCCGATTCTCCATAAGTTCCCGAGGAATTACAAATTCACCCTCGCAGACAGGATCCAAAATCAACTTTCTGACCTTCTGGAACTTTATATCGAAGCCTACTACACGCCACCAGAAGGTAAAAAAGCTTTACTAACAAAAGCCAATATTACGCTGGAAAAAACCAGACACTATTTTCGATTGTGCTTCGACATGGGATTGTATTCTTCTCTAAAGTATAAAGAACTATCCACCATGTTGGAGGAAATAGGCCGTATGACAGGTGGCTGGATTAAATCCATTAACAATAAGTAACCCCCCTTTTTGTAGCGACCCCGCCTGCAGCGGGGAACTAAAAGGGTAAAAAGAAAAAGGGTTTAGCCCGTGAAATATAGCGAG
>CAZVOD010000170.1:0-2735 GCA_964628385.1 uncultured Saprospiraceae bacterium | reverse complement strand
GATGGCTCACTGAACTGGGGCCAGGACCAGGCGGAAGCCGATATAGCCGTTGCGGATCGCCGGATCCCAGTCGTTGCGGCCGGAGACGCGACAATCGTCAGCGTCGCGGATCCAGGAGCCGCCGCGGTACACGCGGAGCCGGCCCTTTTCTTGATTTACTGGGTCCCGCACGATCCCTTGCTTTTTACACCTTTCGTAAAAACTGCTATCAAACCAATCCTGACACCACTCATCTACATTACCACTCATATCAAAAAGTCCTAATTCATTTAATTGCCTTTGACCTACTTCTTTTGTTTCGCTGTGACTATTCAAATCATACCAACCTACCTCTTTAAGCTGGTCACTGCCGGCGTACTTTTTATACAGCTCGGCTGCACTTGGCTTATCCTTTGCCAAAAAGATTTGCACCTGATCCGGTGAAAGTGCTGTTTCATGGCCGCCCTTGGCTGCGTACTCCCACTCCGCTTCACTAGGTAGTCGAAATTGATAGTTGGGTACTTCGGAAACAAAATTTTGATTGAGTTGATTTAAAAATGCCTCTGGTACGCTATCATCCTGACCACCTTCTACGATATCTTGCCAGGAGACTCCCTCTACCGGCCGATGATTTCCTGCAAATCTGGATGAATTATGTCCTTGCATTACCGTTTTCCATACGGCCTGTGTTATCGGATATTTTCCAATATAAAAGGGTTGCGTGATTTCTACCAGGTGCTCTGGCTTTTCATCATCGTATCCAGATTGATTATCTCCCATAATGAAAATTCCAGGCTCGATGAGGATCATCGGGTATTGGGCTCCATTCCCTAAAAGGTGATTGTATCTTTCTGGAAGTTCTGCCATAATCTAGAAGAGATCAAAATGGCCGGAATGAGTCAATACTTTTTGCCGAAAGGCACGAGCCTGAGCATGCGTAGTGAAGGCAGTTAGAGACTGTAAGCGACGTTGATAGCTGTCTTCGCTGAGTAAGCCAGTGGTATAGGCTTGATCTAGCTCCTCTACTTTCTTAATAAATCTGCGCTTGGCTCTTTTTCCTAGTCTTACCTGCTGATCAGGGTATATGCGATAGCCCAATACAGGCAAGCCAAATCGACATTGATTTAACTGAACCGGCTTTAATACCAAGGACAGGTGCTGCATTTGAGTTTGAATACCCTGCAATGCATCTTGTAATGCTGATTTTGTATTCGCCCATAAAATCATGTCATCCATGTATCGTATATATGCTTTACATCCTAGCTCTTCTTTCACCCAATGATCGAAGGAAGACAAATAATGATTAGCGAAATACTGGCTGGTAAGGTTTCCGATTGGCACGCCTCTAGCAACTCTATTTTGATAGCTGTCGATGATTTGCTGGAAGATGCCCAATAAAACATCTTCTTTGAAGAAACAACTTAATTGCTGTTTCAGTATTTCATGCTGTATATTAGCAAAAAATTTCTTGACGTCCAATTTCAGGTACCAGTTATATTTATCTGTATAATATTTTGCCCTGGCGAGCGCTTTATAAGTTCCTTTACCTTTCCTACTGGCATAACTATCAAATATTTGTTTCCGCTCAAAATGTTCATGACAGACATTCATCAAGGCATGATGCAATACCTGCTCTCGGAAAGCAGAGGCACAGATCTCTCTTTCTTTAGGGTCAAAAATGGTGAAGAAGTAGTAGTCTCCAACGCTGACTTCCCCGGATTTTATTTCCTCTCTAAGCGCAATTAAGCCGGACTGCCAGCCTGCATCGTAATAACTGCGGACCGCATTGGACCATTTTTTTCCCTTCTGAGCCTTCCATAAAGCCAGCCTGAGATTATCCGGTTCTACTATCAAGGACAGTAAGTTATTCGCTCGCTTCATGATCTATAATATAGGAGGCATACTTTTCAATTTTACTGCGACCAATACCCGGAATCTTTTTAAGATCATCCGAAGTGACTGGACGGCTGATTTTAGCCATTTCAGCCAATTCATGATTCGTGAAAATGGTATAGACCGGCACCCCTTCGGCCTGGGCAACTTTCTTGCGAATAGACCTGTAAGTGTTGAAACGTTCAAAAGTCGCTGCATCCAGTACTTTTTTATAATCGACCCGAGCTTGTTTACCAGAAGTATTTTTATCACCGGGAACTCCTCCCGGCAGATAACATACCGCAAAACACCAATAAGCACTATTTTGCATCACCACCATCTGCCGGTCTACTTCTAATATTTTATGCGAGCGCAAGAAACGATTCAACTCCTCTTCTACCTCCTCGCCATGGCTAATCGAAATGGAAAATATTTTCACTTGCATGGATTACTTTTTTGATTTCCAAATTCGCTCGCTCCGCCACCTCCGTTCCGTATGATCGGTCTCGTGACCTCCGGTACACGGACTCGATCAACTCCACTCCGCAGGCTCCGCTCGATAGCTCACTAAACTGGGGCCAGGACCAGGCGGAAGCCGATATCGTCGAAGCGGTCCGTCGGAAACCAGTTGTTGCGGTTGGAGACGCGACAAGCGTCAGCGACGAGGATCCAGGAGCCGCCGCGGTACACGCGGAGCCGGCCCTTTTCTTGATTTACTGGATCTTTTACAACACCTCCCCTTTTACAATTGTCATAAAATTCACTGTCATACCAATCCTGGCACCACTCGTATACATTACCACTCATATCAGAAAGTCCTAATTCATTCAATTGCCTTTGACCTACTTCTTTTGTTTCGCTGTGACTATTCAAATCATACCAAC
>CAZVOD010000169.1:0-2933 GCA_964628385.1 uncultured Saprospiraceae bacterium | reverse complement strand
GGAGTAAAATTAAGAGTTAATTTTAAATTTCATACTTTAATTTCGTGAATTACTTGACAGAAAACGTAATAAAGTTTAGCAAGAGAGCTAAATTAGTGAATTGACAAATTGAAAGAAAAAAAAATGGGATCAGCTTTGAACTTAGCCTACCGAGAGCTAATCGTCAAGGAGAAGCAAATTACCCAAATATGGGCATTGCGGTCCACAGACGATCAAAAGGTCTGCCAAAATTCATCGATGCTGCATATGGCTTAAGCGTCGGCATCCGAGTTGGGGAGCTCCGTTAATCAAAACGATTCTAGAAGAGCGTTACCCTGATGAGGACTTTCCTTCGGTTCGTACGATGCAATTATGGTTCCGAAAGGCAGGCCTAAACTTACCTCGTGCCAAGCGGCACGAGCCGGTAGCGCAACGGGTAGACCATCCTCACGATTGCTGGCAGATAGATGCTAAGGAGAACATTACCCTACTTGATGGTAGCAAAGTCTGCTACCTAACTGTGGTCGACGTCAAATCAGGCAGTGCACTAGATGCCCCCATTTTTACCCAAAGGAAAGATTCAAAGTGCGCAGACTTGGACAACGCACCAGGCTTGAAGCTTACCCTGATCTAGTTTGTAATGCCAGAAGCTATTCGTCAGCATATTTCTGTGTGGACAAAGCATATAAAAGGTTAGAGGCATGGACCATGGTTAGAAAAGTCAGCACCCAAGGGCAGATATCTCTTTACGGAGAAAAACACCATATCGGTAAACAGTACAAGGGAGACATTGTGTCTATCAAGCTAGACGCTGAATCATTACAATGGAATATCTATGATAAGAACAACAAACTGATCAAACACTACAAAGCAGCAAATTTATCTGCTGATAACATCAAAAATCTTTCAGTAGGTCAAAGAACTTATGACTGATTTGTCAAACTTTATTACGGTAGGAATTTACTAAACTTTACTGCGTACAACAGATCACCTAAATTTTTTATTCTGTTGCTCCCCTAATTATTTCTTAAGGCTAATGATTTAATTTCTTGCTCCCAAACCAGGGAATTGAAAAGTAAAATTGATAGAAGCGTTATCATACATTTTTGAAGCATCATTTCTTTTTTTTTAAACGTCAAGATTACAGTTCCCTATATCTGAATTTGTGATTCTATCTTCTGATTTTTTATGTTTTGAAAAGATTTGGTTTGAGCTACCTCACAACTGGTAGTATGTCGAATTCCAATCAACCGATTTTTGGGCCTATTTCATGCTATAAATATCTGATGGTCAACCAACATTGTTATGAGCTTACGTCAAAATTTAAATGAAGTTTTGAGCGAAAAATAATCGAGGGTATCACCAACTCCCGTTTCTTCCACATAACCACCCGGCACGAAATGAGCATAATCTATAAAGAACTGAAGATTAGCATTAAGAAGGTAAAATATTTCAAATGTAAATTGATTGCCAAAAAATCGATTCATTGAGATGGTATTATCGCCAGTCCTGATCTGATTACCACTAGGTGAATAAATACCATCCTCATCACTTTGGCGCCAAATCCAGTAATTGCCTATTGTTAATTTGAACTTTCTGAATAAATCAAATTCAATAAATGGCTTAATATTGACTATATTAGTTGGTCCTATGGGGGTGGCTAAACCGAACTGTGGCTTCGAGTAGAGTATATTATAAGTGTTCAATTGCACATCCTGTGGATCCTGATCTCCAGATATATAGTTAAGCATAGTACCTAAAGAAACTCCCTTGGAAATTTGGTGATCTCCTAAAAATGATATGTTATAAGCCGATATATTTAGGTCATTGAAAGATCCAAATTGATACATCGCTTCTAGGGAAAAATTTACTGTTTTTGATTCTTTCCAAAGTCTTAATCCTATGGTCTGGCGGTTTTCTTCACCTGAGCCTCCTAGATACTCACGCTCCGTGCTATGAAACCCGAAATAATATAGATCGATGTTCGATGAGGCAACGGAATTAACCATATACAATGTCCAGATAAATTCATTTATACGCTCATCATCAAAAACCCCCGTCTTAGAGATGACAGGGGTAGCTATGAAAGAATAAATTTTTCGGTTTTTCTTCTCGGAACCAAAAAGGAGGGCATCAAACGTCAACCGTGTATTAGGCCCTTCTCGCATCCCAATGATAAGTTGTGTGCCTTTCCCAAATTCTTGCCTCCCCACTTGTATAAAATCTCCTTTCACGTTAAGATCAAATCTGATAAAAGCTTGATGCAGTGAAAGTCGGTTCTCATCAATTTGATCTGAAAGAGGATTTTTTTTTAAAAATGTAAAAGTCGAATTTAACTGTGTGAAGACCCTCCATTTTTTCCCAAAACGAAAATCCACATGAGTCATTACTCTGTGCCAGAGGAAACCTTCGGTATCTGTTTCGAAAAACGATGGTACATCTCCAAAGTTCTGGTTGTTGAAATACTGAAACATCTCTCGCATTTCCCCTCCTATTGAAACATTTGAACCCTTCATAAAAGGTATGAATTTCAACTTCTCGTACCATTTTCTATCTATAGAGTCTGATTCGAGTAAATAAGAAAAATCATCGAAATATCGAAATATGTTTATAGGACCAGATTGGGAGTACGACTTACATGCCAGCATTAAAAAAACCATGCTAAGAAGAATAAGCACTCTACACACTGTAAAAGTTATTTGCTGTTAATAGAAATTTGATTCAATTACTCTCGAACTAAGCTTTATTAGAATTCTATCTTTTCAATAGTCCATTCATCCGCAGAGTTGTTTTGAAAATCCTGATTAATGACATAGTACTCATCGTTGGGGATAATCGCCACTGTTGTACTTGGAGTAATACTTCTGGAATTTACAATAGAGGCTGTTACCCAATCATCGGAACTCATTAATTCCATTAAAACATTTCCTCCAGGATTGGCACCGTCGTTGGTA
>CAZVOD010000168.1:0-3040 GCA_964628385.1 uncultured Saprospiraceae bacterium | reverse complement strand
AAGAAACGGGCCTGGGATTTTTCAATCCGCTTGAGAATATTGGTCAGTCGGCTTTGCAGTTGGGGGCTAATGTTGGTGGGGCGATATTTGGAGCGGTGGATGGTATTGTGAATACGGCCATAAATGTCGGAGGTTCGGTTGTTGCGGGAGTAGCGAATACGCTCAGTACTATCAGTAAAGGTGTTGGAGTTTTGTCCAGTATTGGCAATTCAAGAAAATTATCTGGAGTTCTTTCAGCAGCACAGCAAAAAAATTCACTAGATATATTTTCAGATCAGTTACCAACCATTTTTAAAAATCAGGCTAATTTCAGTTCAGCAAGTGCTTTCGACGGCATGATGAATGGCCTTGATAGAGCTATCGGCGGATTATTTCAACCACAGTCAAATTCCAACTATCCTGTATCTAAGCCTGCTGGGAAAATCGAAGTAAAAAGAAAAAAACTTAAGGCTATAACAGAGGGGATTGATGATTATGATAATGATTTTAAATCAGATCAGTCTGTAAGGTTAGGTGCACTTCCCGAAGAAGTAACATCCAAAGCAAAAGAAATATCGTCTACAAAAAAAACAGAACAAAAATCCACATCAGAAGATGCTCTTTTCAATACAAAAGAGGCAAAAACTTATCAGAACGTCGCCATTGAGAAGAAAGGCGTATTTGGACACTTTGCAAGGCTCTTTACAAGCAGTTCCTCGTATACGAGTGATAATAGTGATGTTAATCGTTTATTAGATTATTCTGCTAAAATGACTGGTCGGCAGTCTGATCGAGATCTTGATCGTGGTTTTTTTGTACAAGTGATTGAACGTGGTGCGGGATACAGAGATAAGAACGGGAATTCATTTAGTGCGTATGGAGTAACCTATGATGACCAAGCGGTTGTTATCAATCCATTATCCAAAGGAAAGAATGGGAAATTAATGATTAATGCAGGTATATTTGACAGGGTTTCTGATGAACCTGCTGAGAATGCGAACCTTCCGATGTACAAAAAGGCTGGACGTACGCCGCAAACATCAAATACAAGCGACCCGACAGGAAAGCAAGGAATGTATGCCTATATAGGAGAACACCATGGCCGTTTTGGCTTGAATTACTTTCAAGCGGATCGTATGCCTAAGCTGGAACAACAGCAGTTGAAAGATTATGACTACTACAAAAACGGAAACAAACACAATATTGGATATGATGATGCTATGAAGGGAAACGTTCACTCATCATTTCTGGACAAACGAGGTCAAGATGTGATGACAGCAAAAAATGCTCATGACTGGTATGGGATTGGGTGCACAACGTTCTATACGCAGCACGGTCAATATCGAAGTGATGCCGGTGAATGGGCGAAGTTGTTTGGATACAAGCCGAATGATAAAGAATTAAAATATGGTGAAAGGGGTCGAGTAGGAAGAGCCTACATTTTTTAAGAAAATAAATTATGAAGAGTCATGTTTTAGTAGTAGGTTGTATTTCAGTTGCAGTTAATGTCTTCTCTACAATAAAGACAATTAATTCGACATTTAGAAATCAAGTTTGGTTAGAGACAAAACCATTAAAATATTCAGTGGTAAACTTGATAGATGGTAGAAAGGAGACTTGTTTTTCTTTTAAGAATGAGAGATTACATGCACAACATCAGGAGCTAGCTTATATATACCTTGAAGGAAATCTTCGATTTGATCAAATCGTTTTCTTAAATGGATACCAGAAATCTCCCACACTATTTAGAAAGAATGCTAGAGTAAAGGACATCTGCATTAAGAGTTTAAAAAAATATAAAAATAAAAACTACCTAGAAGGATTTGAGTATAAAACCAACCACAAAAAAATAGTTCAACTAAATGACAATACTAAAAGATACTCTGTAGAGATGAAAACGCGGAATTGTGATTTATTACAAATTAGTGTCTTATCCGTATACAGAGGTTTAGAGCATAATGATGTCTGTATTAGCGAAATTGAGTTTTATTATAAAGGGAAGAATATCCCGATTAAAAATTTATCGGAAATCAAAAAGAATTATTTGAAAAAGTTACACGAGTATTACCAGGATAAAATTATCAGAACTGAGCAAAAGCCATTCACTAAGAAATGGTGGTACTATTCAACATCTGGCGGTCGGCTAGGATTTGTGTCTTTTGCTAAAAATGGCAATCTGAAAGTTTTCAAATCAAAATATAAGTATAGCGACTATAACCTTGGAAAACTGAACTTTTCCAAGGTTACGTCGAGTTTAAAACCACCCGTAGTCCATAAATGGTACTGTAAAGGCGGGTACATTTGGTTTGTTGTCAAGGGCAAGCACTACAAAGTTCAGTACGCAACCGGATCTCGAGACACCTATCCGGCTATAAAAACCTGGGGCTGGCCTCGTCACAATACTCTTACTATTAAGAATACCCCGTTAGCGGGTAAATACATTAATGAATTCAATCCAATGTAGTCATGGGATTTGTAAACCGTGTTTGGGAAAGGCGTTGGCGGAGTTTGGGGGGTCGGGGTAGAATATTCGACAACTTTTCATGCGAAACAACATTCTTAGCTTCCCAGCAACATATAAATCGAAGCCAAATGCCAGTACTGAAGCCATAAAACATTTCCTGGGCAAATGGCGTATTGAGGAAATGGAAAAAATTTCAGGCGTACTGCTCGACCACAAGGTAAATGCATACATTAGATTTCGAAAGGACGGCCAAGGAAGATTTGCTTTTGCAAGGATGAAAGGCATCCTCAGTTGGAATACCGGTAAACGGAATGGCCAGGAAGTTCTGGAATTTTCCTGGGAATACCCGAATAGACTTGCCAGGGATGGAATCGGATGGGCTGGAATCAGTGGAGAATGCTTACAAGGCGAGATAATTATCAGTCATGGTGATACACTCCCGTTTAGGGCAACAAAAAAGAATATTCCATCAAGAAAAGTGGTTGGTCCCAGGAATGTGGATTTAGATGAACTCTGCTATTCGATGCTGTTAAAGTAAATATTCCCACACATCGTTGCCCCTCCCCCTAGGGTCTTTCCCCTACGGGCCGCTCGCCG
>CAZVOD010000167.1:0-3167 GCA_964628385.1 uncultured Saprospiraceae bacterium | reverse complement strand
AGTCATCAAAGATGATCAGTCTGGCTTTTTTCATTCGATTGAGCCATTTGATGAGGGTACCGTCGGCCTGAGCAATGGCAATTTGTTCGGTCAGCCGGTTGAGATTGAAGTATAGGGTTCGAAGTCCCATTACACAGGCCTGATGACCAAGGGCACAGGCTAGGTAAGATTTTCCACATCCAGTGGCGCCGGTGATGAGGATGTTTTCTCCCCGGTTGATATAAGCGCTGTCGGCTAATAATGCCAGCTGTTCGGGCATCAGATTGCGACTTTCAGAACATTCTATACCGGTTATGGTCGCTTGATAACGGAGTTTACTTAATCGCAAAAACAGTTCAGTTCGGCGATGAGAGCGCTGTTGTGCTTCCGCATCGATCAACCGGGCGATCATGTCATGAGCTGTGGGCTGCTGATTGACGGGCAGGCCCAGGATGGCTTCGTAAGCAGCGGCCATGCCCAGCAGTTTGATGCGTTTCATACTTTGCAAAGATTCATTTTTCATATTAAGCGTTTTGATTATTGATATTGGTCTGCTCCCCGGATGTTTTCATGTAGTCCGAGTGAGAACCTGCTGGATGGCTCATTGGGTGGCCGGGCCGATGCGGGAGGCTTGTTCCAGAAAATAGGCAGCGTCATAGCTCTGAGCTTTTTTCCATTCCTGATGGTGCTTCGGCATGTGTTCGATACGGGTTTGATAACGGTATTGCCCTCCACCCAGCAAAAGCCTTTGGTGAGTAGCTACACGTTTTTGATCGACATAGACTTCTACACTAGCACTTCACAGGGGTGAACTTCGCCGCTTTGGGTATCTACCCAGTGCATCTTTTTACCGGCAAAATCCAGCATCAATACTTCGCCCGGATTATGTTCCAGGGCCAAGGTAAGGTCTTTACACTTGACAACCCGGCGCAGCCGATCACAAAACTGGCTATAGCCATATCCATCAGGATGGCTGGAGCGGTATTCTTCCCACAACAAGTGTCGAGTGACGCCCACTCGGCCAAGTTCCTTGAGCCAATAATCCACTTGCTCATCAAACACTTTTGAGCGATAGGAAGCCTGTTGGGCCTCAGAAGGATAAAAGATCTGATGGAGTTGTTCATCATCCAGGTCCAACAACTCAGACAGATCGATGCTTTGGGCTTCAGCCCGACGAAGATACTCTCGGACCATATTCTTCGACATCTTCAGCTGTCGAGCTGTACCTTTGATCGAGCCACAGGCCAGGTAATTGCGTAAAACAGATTTGATCTGATCCATACGTTTTCGTTTTGCCATCGATCCATTTTTTGGACCGAAGTTGGGCATTCTTGACGTACGATTCGGTATCTTTTCAAGGGGGGCAAACCGCCGGAATGTTATTAACAGCCCAGGGGGTCAGATAAAATCAGATTTGGGGGGTCAGATGGATCGGATTACACAGCCGTGGCTGTTTGTGTCAATACCAAGCCCGAATCATTGCCATAAGCACTCACAATATGCTGGGACAAACGCTCATTGAAGCTGTCAAAACTGCCTCGCATGGTTTTGCCATCAATAGAGATCTGCCCACCGATATCGGTTATGGACTTAATCCAGGCTAAGAAGCATTCCTGGAAAGCTTTAGGTTCTAAAATAGCAAAGAACCTACCAAACGTGTCGTGGGATGGGACACCACGTTTAGCCACACCAAAGGTATCTTGGAACAGGCGAAGCTTTTCCTTGCCAAACTGTTCCATCTCCGTCCACTCATCCGCGCCACAAATAGTTGCGACAAAGGAGATCGTCAAAATGGTGCGCAAAGAATGGCGTACTCCTTTTGCAGAGCGTGGATCGGGCACATCCTCAAAGTGGCGTAGCAGCCCTTCGGCTATAAGGTTGATTGACATCTTTTGACCTAAAAGTAGCTATTTTAAATTTTATGCTACTTTGCGATTGCCCTGGGTGAGAAACTAGTCTAGTATTTGCCTAAATAAACAAATTAACTATCTTTATACTTCTAGAAAAAAGTTTTTGTATAAGGCAACAAGCAGACTAAGAGCGTAGCGAGTAAAGCCGATGAAGCGGCTCAGCGTGAATTTTTGGAGCAGACCCTACCTGGGTTACTGGATGAGGTAAAAGCCGGGAAGGCTGAAATTTACTACCTGGACGGCACTTACCCTAACCATAACACCAAGACTGGCCAGGGCTGGATTCGCAAAAGCGAGAACTTTGCTGTAGACTGCTATAGTGGTCGTCAAAGAGTAAATATCAACGGGGCAGTAAGGGCCACAAAATCCGAGCACCTCGTTTATAATATAACAGACAGCGTCAATGCGCAATCCACCAAAAGGCTATGCCAAAAGTTGTTGGCTAAGCATCTAGGTAAGATAATTTACCTGGTTGGTGACAATGCGAGGTACTATCGCTGCAAGTGGTTGCAGGAGCGGGCCCAAAAGCAGCGCGTGGAATTTATCTTTTTGCCGGCCTACTGGCCAACCCTAAACCTGATAGAACGATTTTGGTGGTTTTTGAGAAAGGAGGTGCTGGAATCAACTTATTACGATACCTACGCCAAATTTCGACAAGGAATTATTGATTTTCTGGACAACACTAAATCATACAAAGAGGAAATTTGGCGACTACTTACCTTGAACTTTCAAACAGTAGAAGGTTATTCCATGTACGCCCAGAACACTTCGTGATAGGTATAGATACATCTAGATTAATGTCTAAAAAACAGCAAATCAGAAAATTTGAATATTCAAATTTCATTAAGGATCATTTAATCGTTCCACATAACTTACCGTACCATATCGCCAGCGAAAAATCTTTTCAACATCTTGATGAAGTCTATTTTCCCTATCGGAACTTTTTTTACGGCTTGGGAGTGGTCAATAGAGGAGCTGCAAGAATAACTATAAGCTCTACAACTTACGAATTGAAGCCTCAAACATTTATAACCATTGGTCCCGGAATTTTGAGACATTGGGAATCTGGTTACGACACTCTAAAACAAGAGGTATTATTTTTTACTGCAGAAATTTTTCGTGAAGACTTCAATGGGCAGTTTTTAAGCCAATTCCAATATTTTCGTCCAGAAGCGCTTCACTGCCACGAACTGAGCACCGAGAATTATCAGAAGGTACGGTTTTTGTTAAATTTGATTCGAGAAGAAAAGTTTGAGCGTACCGTCCCGGGCCTCATTT
>CAZVOD010000166.1:0-3190 GCA_964628385.1 uncultured Saprospiraceae bacterium | reverse complement strand
ATCCTCAAAAATAAATATTATTTTCCTAAATTTTCAGCTTTGCTGAATAGTTACAAATAAACAATCTATCGTCTTTGTTCAGCAGATGATCGATCATTTCGACTGATAA
Source organism: uncultured Saprospiraceae bacterium (assembly GCA_964628385.1). GTDB lineage: Bacteria > Bacteroidota > Bacteroidia > Chitinophagales > Saprospiraceae > JANQPA01. The sequence goes on along the minus strand of CAZVOD010000166.1, from coordinate 3,081 downwards.
ACTGCTTAGACAAAAGAATGGAGTTATTAATATATTATAAATGCTTAAATGGCCACTTAACCCAGCATGAAACAACACAAATATAACTATGGCATTATTGGCAATTGTGCTTACCTGGCGCTAGTAGATACGCAAGCGAACATCAAATGGCTCTGTTGGCCCAGGTTTGATAGCAGTTTTATATTTGGCAGTTTACTGGATGAAGAAAATGGAGGTGTCTTTTCTATTTCTCCGGAAAAAGATACCTGTACAACTTCGCAAAAGTATGTAGAAAATACCAATATCCTGGAAACGACTTTTTACTGCCCGGATGGTACTTTTAAGGTCATTGATTTTGCTCCTCGCTTCTTTCAGTACGAACGTTATTACAAGCCACTGATGTTGATGCGAAAAATAGAACGTATTGAAGGACGCCCACGCATTAAGGTCACGTGCCATCCTAAAGGAGAATACGGCAGGGTATCCGCCGAAAAAGTATTTGGCAGCAATCATATTCGCTACGAAGGTCTGGAAGAGCAGGTTCGTTTGACGGCTAATATTCCACTGAGTTTTATCGACCAAGAGAAAGCATTTGTCCTGACGGAGAATAAGCACCTTTGTCTGACATGGGGGGTACCACTAGAGGCACCACTAGCTTCTACCGTTGAGAATTTTCTAATCAAAACAAACTCTTACTGGTGCAATTGGGTGAGTAATACTTCGGCTGAGCTTTTTCACCAAAAGGCGATTATTCGCTCGGCTCTGACTCTCAAACTCCATCAATATCAGGATACTGGAGCCATTATTGCTGCGGCTACTACCAGCCTGCCAGAGTTTCCGGGTAGCTCCCGCAATTGGGATTACAGGTTCTGCTGGCTGCGAGATGCCCACTACACCCTAAAGGCGTTGAATGACATCAGCCATTTTGGTAGCCTGAAAGATTACTCTACCTTCATTGAGAATATCCTGGTGGAGGAGGATAATCGTTTCCACCCGCTTTACCCTATCACGCTGGACCGGGAGCCCACAGAGCAAATCCTGGACCTGAAAGGTTACTTGGGAGAAACACCAGTACGTATTGGTAACCAGGCTTATGAGCATATCCAGAATGATGTATATGGACAGATTCTGGTCACGCTACTCCCGCTGTTCAACGATACCCGTCTAGTTTCGCAAGCTAGTGACCATCTGGCGGAGCTGGTGCTAAAGTGTCTCAACATGATTGAGCAAACCATGGAAGAGCCTGACAATGGCCTTTGGGAATTTAGAGGAACTTCTCAGCTGCATGCCTTCACCTTTTTGTTCCACTGGGCGGGTAGCCATGCTGCCAGAAAAATCGCTCACCATATTGAGAATAAAGAGATGGAAAAACTGGCCGATAAACTGATCCGGCGATCAGCTGAGATGATAGAACGCTGCTTTGATTCCAAACGCGGAGTGTATACTCAAGCCGTTGGTAATCCCAACCTGGATGCCAGTTTACTCCAACTAATTAATATGGGCTATCTTAACCCAAGGTCTCAAAAAGCCAAACAACATATCAAAGTACTGGAAGATGAACTGCGCACCGAGTCTGGCTTATTTTATCGCTATAAACACACCGATGATTTTGGTGAGCCAGAGTCTACTTTTTTGATCTGTGCATTCTGGTACGTGGAAGCACTCGCTAAAATGGGACGCTTGAAAGAAGCAATAGAAATATTCGAGTCTCTGTTGGATCATGGCAATCACCTGGGGCTACTTAGCGAAGATGTTCACGAAGCTTCCGGTAGCCAGTGGGGAAATTTTCCGCAAACCTATAGCCACGTTGGTTTGATTAACGCTGCATTCGCCATAGGACGAAAAATGGACCGCCCAATATATTTGTATTAGGTTTGTTTTGAACAGATAGAATGGCGGCAAAATTGAAGCTGCAACTTTTAACTTAAATAGGCTAGTGAGATGAAATTATTTTTAATTGGTTTTATGGGATCAGGAAAAAGCTATCTGAGTAAAAAAATTGCTCAAAGGAGGAATTTAGATTTTATTGATTTAGATAACTGGATAGAAGAAAAAGCACAGCTTTGCATTGCTGAAATTTTCCGACAATCAGGAGAAGTCGGTTTTAGAGATTGGGAAACTAAAGCCCTAAAAGCCATGCAGGCCAGAGATAATATTGTTGTAGCCTGCGGTGGCGGCACACCTTGCTTCAATAACAATATGAATCTGATCAACAAGATGGGCCTGAGTGTTTACTTACGGACTCCAGTGAGCTTACTGCTTCAGCGGCTGGGTTCAGAGACCGCTCACCGGCCTTTACTGGCTGGTAAATCTGCTGAAGAACTCGAGGATTTTGTACGCTATCAACTGAAAAAAAGGACTTATTTTTACGAAAAAGCTCATCTTATTTTTGATCAGCATTCCAATAACCCAGAAGAGTTGGATAGATTAGACTCCTTAATAAGTTCTCATTTGAAAAAGAATTAAAATTTACCAGTTTTGTTAAATATCGCAGGAATAGACTATGGAAGTAAAATGGCCGGTACTACGGTCATTGCCCACTTAAAAAATGAAAAGATTCATTTTTTTCAAAGCATTAAAAAGAAGGATGCTGATCGTTTTTTAATGCACTGGGCTGAGCAAAAACGGCCGGAGCTGATTTTTTTGGATGCACCGCTATCACTGCCGGGAGTTTATCGGTCCATGGAAGGCTACGAGGACTATTTCTACAGAGCGGCTGACAGGGAGCTAGGCGCGATGTCACCTATGTTTTTAGGTGGCCTTACCGCAAGGGCTATGAGATTGAATGCACAATTATCACAAATCCCGATTCAGGTAATAGAGATATACCCATCCAAACTAGCCGAACTGCTGGGACTCAAAGAAATAGCTTACAAAAAACAGAAAGAACATATCGCTCCGAATACAAAAGCCGTCAGGCAATGGACTGAGAAGTACCAATTTTCTGAAGCTGACATACAAACATGGCATCACTTTGATGCTTTGCTGGCTCTGATTTCTGGTCTTAGGTTTCTCAACAAGGATCACGAGTGTTTTGGTGACGAAAAAGAGGGGTGTATTGTAGTTTGATAAAAATTACCTAAATTTAATTCCTGTATTTTC
>CAZVOD010000165.1:0-3199 GCA_964628385.1 uncultured Saprospiraceae bacterium | reverse complement strand
TAGCTTCTTTGAATTTTTTAAAAAATTGTCGATATAGAAAGTAGGACAAAAAACACAATTAAAAAACATATATATTAACAAAAACAAGCAGCCTTTTAGTAGTTTACCCGTTCTTAAGTTAGGCTGAGTATGTATTAAAAACAAGGATCGATTATTATGTACAAAACGATTACCTCCCTGCTTCTTATCTTTATTTTGTGTACTTCCTGTGAACTTGCCGAAATCGGAGACCCGGTAATTGACCCGAATGTCGATGATGAATTTTTGATTAATTTAAAGGAAACACTTTCCCCGGACAGGAAGCAGCTTACCCTGGATATTTCGACAATAAAAAAGGAGAGTTGTCTAAATTCTTCTATTTCCTATTCTGTTGCCCCTTCCAACGGAGGTTTTGAAGTTCTTCTGAATGATATTATGATTCCCGAAGATTGTGTCCCCGGCGAATCCCCCGCTCAGGCAGATATTGTACTCGACCCTTTATTGAATGGCACTTATTCTTTTGAGATTAATTTACGGGACCGGGTTGCTAATATGGGGGTTCTGCGCATTGATAGTGACCGGTATCGACTGGATATGAATAGCACCAATGGATTCTCTGTTGTTAATACCACATTAAACAAAATACCATTCAATCTAATTTGGGGGTATATAGCTTATCAGGATACCAGTGCAGAATCAACAGCCACAAATTTTATCACTGAGCTGGCTGATATCAGCGAAGAAGCTGATTTACTTACGGGCTCATATGGTTATTTCCGGGTGCTCAGTGAGAACAATATTGTCATCAACGAACAGCCGGAGAACAAAAGCGTAAGAGCGTTTGCCTATTTGTTCACTGGTACAGAAGATGCACTGCAGGCTATAGTCGACGATTTCAGAACAACAGCTACAGGTAATCTGGAGATCAAAATGTTTGATCATACCGGCTGGAGCTACTAGATTTAATCTGCATTGACATCAGAGGCAGACACTCTGGATTCTTTCTTTTTACTCTCTTTAAGCTCAAAAGAAAAGTCTTCTGCCTGAAATTTATCGTATTTGTCACGATCGAACTTATATAGTTTGGCGGGGCGGTGTGCTACGCCTTCCTGCATTTCATCGAGGTCAATCAGCAGATCCATTGATAGAATCTTCTTTCTGAAATTTCGTTTGTCCAGGTCTGTTTCCAATATAGCTTCATAAAGGTGTTGTAGTTCTGTAAGCGTAAATTTGGGTGGTAACAACTCGAAGCCTACTGGTCTGGAACGCACCAGCCATTTCAGGCGATTAAAGCAGGTATCCAATATATTTTTATGGTCAAATGGCAGATGCTTAATATCAGCGATGGAGTGCCACTTGGCCTTAAGCGCGATAGAAGCGGGCTGTAATTCGTATCTATTTATTTTCACCAAAGAAAAGTAAGCCACTGTAATAACCCGGCCAAATGGATGTCGGTGTACGTCACCAAAAGTTTTGACCTGTTCCAAATAGACATTATTCAGGCCGGTAAGCTCTCGTAGTATGCGTTTTGCAGCCTGATCAAGGTCTTCGTTGGGATAAACAAAATATCCCGGCAGCGCCCAGTCCCCTACAAATGGTTCTTCCCCTCGTTTAATCAACAATACCTTTAAATCTCCTTCATCAAAACCAAAAATTACATTATCTACAGTAAATGCTGATTTAAAAAAATTATTAAAACTTATCATATTCGACAAAATCCTGATTTGTAAAAACGTTCCCTCAACTTGCATCTTTTATCCCAATGCTCGGTATCCCCTCGGAGATAACAACACTTCAAATGCCTTTGGCATACTGTGAGCTGCATTCGACAAAACAATACTTTAATTTGTTTACGTGCACATGAAATACAAATTGGCTTAATTGCTTGTTCGTAAGAAAAAGGGATCAATAAGTTTGGTGGTTGGTCAGGTAGAAAAATTTGCCCAAACGGCAAACCCTGTAGTTATTGCTCTTACAAATGTTAAGACAATGTAAAAGTAGAAATAGTTTTTATAAAATGAAAATACCAAATGAAAAGAAAGCAGCTAAAAATAAAAAATAACATTTCGGGCAATAAAAACTTTTTGACTCATCAGGTAAAGCAAGCTTTCTTTCCCGAAATGTTTTCCCTTTCAGCTACTTACTCATAGGAAGCTTCCATGCCTATTTTATCTCTAAGAGAAGCATCCCCTAGGCTATTCTTTGACCAATAATCAATCCATTCGGTATGTGTACGTCTGGCGACTGTTTCTCGCACTGTGCCATCGAATACAGAAGGAGCAGCTTCCTTAAAGCCTTCTATCTGGTATGGAGCATTGCCACTGAAAATAACAGACAGGGTACGCCTATGCGAAGGATAATAAACTTCATAAATCTTCAGGTTTTCTCCTGTAAATTCACTCCCCTTATAATCTTCCAGTGAAGCTTCTGCTTTTATCGGCTCAAAAGGCTTATGAGCCAGGCGAGCGTAGGTTGTACTGGTGTACATCTCTACTTCACCCATTGGAAGGGACCCCGGATTCATACGGATACGATTAAAAATTTCATCTTCAAGAAAGGCACTTTCCAGCATAGCCGTTTTGTCGCCTTCATTTTCAAAATAAGAGCGCAGTTCCATTTCAAGGCCATCTTCCCTATCGTTGACTTGCATAAAGGTATGCCCACACCAATCCTGAGAAGTATTGGTGATCTTCATCGTACGTGGAAATTCGTTAACCTTCGTCGGAGTAAAAACAGACAACATTACTGAATAGTCGTAAAAACCAGTAGTAAACTTCCTCAGTTGATTAGTCTTGATAATCGGTGTACTGTTAGGATTTTGATAATTGTCATTCTTCACCTGCTTTTTGGTTAAAAAATCTTCAGTAACAAATATCAGGACCAGCTCTCCGGGATGTACCTGACGGTATCTGTTTTGCATCAATTCAAAGCGATTTACTTCAGCCTTTCCCTGATACCAGATTTTTCCCAGTCCGTCTTCTCTAACTTCTAATTCGTTAGAAACCGCCTGGGCCATCGACTCTGATGCTCCAGTATCTTTTTGTTGATCAGCAGCACAGGATTGTGCCATTATCAATATGCCTAGCAAATAAATTATATGCTTCATTGTGTTCGTTTTATAGATATTTGTATGTTAAAATCATTGTGTGAAAGCTAAGGAATGAACAATAAGTAGATCGCGCTTTTTGACCGAGGGGATTTTGTTCCAAGACAAGGCAGA
>CAZVOD010000164.1:0-3201 GCA_964628385.1 uncultured Saprospiraceae bacterium | reverse complement strand
GCATTATCTATCAAATTATAGATCACACTGGTGATGTGTAGCCGGTCTGCTTCCAACTGGATATGGTCTTGTAGTTTGTTGAATTCAACTATCGCTTTAACTTTATCAAATTGGAGCTTCATGGATTGCAAAATCTGTTCAATCAACTCATCCAGGTAGATGTGCTCCATCTTTAATTTTGGCGCCTGTTTTTCAAATTTAGAAAGCTGTAATACCTTGTCTACCAGTAGATTTAATCGCCCCAATTCGTTTCTTGAAATCTGTAAATATTCCCGAGTTTTATCAGGGTCGCGAAGCACCTCAAAATTGTTGATGGCTTCTAATGCGACTCCGACGGTGGTCAGGGGCGTTTTCAACTCATGAGTCATATTGGCAATGAAGTCATTTTTAACCTGGGTAAGCTGTTGTTGTTGCTTCAGACTTTTATATATCAACCAAAAAGAAAAAGTCGTCATAGAAAACAGGAAAATGGAAAATAGCATCTGTGGCATTACCCTTCTGATCACAAAAGATTCATACCCCTGGATATTGGCCAGATAAAAGTATTCGCCGGCAAAGTCTCCCGAATGTGCTTTGGTAATCAGCCCAGCAAGATTGGGAATAGAATCTTTAGTAGAGACTTTTTCAATGAATACCTCGAACAAAGCCACCGACTGAAACAAGGTATCTTTGAAGATTTGTTCTATTTCTTCAACAGAAGCCACATTAGCAGAAAGGTCTATTTCAAAAGAAGTAGCTACAGAATCATTTTGGCTGGTAGCTTTGACAAAAGAAATGGAAGAAGAGGAATGGGATTTTTTTTCTACCTGATCATCATTTTTGGAAACAGAGATTTTCAGGTTACCAAATGGTTTAGTGCTATCTCTTGCCGGTATTCTACTAATGGTAGAGTCTGTCAGTTTTTGGGTTAGAAAAATGGTATTATTAGTTCCAGAATCAACAATTTGGGTAGTATCTGTCAAAAAGCTTTCCGGGTTCTGATCCAGTTTTACGGCCAAATCTTCCAGGTCGCCGAAGCGAATATCTCTCATAACATTGGAGAAAATATTATTGATATCCTTATTAAGCCGCTCTTTTTGCTTCTGATACTCACTGGACAACCAAAACAAGAGGAAGAAAAAAAGCAGTAGTAAGGTCACTCCCCTGAGTGCTTGCAACCTGCTATTTGTGTTATTTCTTTTCATATGTACAAAAGTAGCTGCTATTCGGCCACACCTGTTAACTTTAATTAACCTTAATTTTTTTTGGATTAACGCCTATTGAAAAAGGAGTACCCTATTTTGAAAATAAAAAACTTATGAAAAATTTTATGCTACTTTTATTCATTCTCTTTACTTTCCAACTAGTAGGCTAGGCTTTGGAAGGCATTGTTACTTACGAACAAAAGATCAATCTCCACCGTAAAAATACTTCGTCAAAAGCTAAAGCTTATATTCCTGAATTTAAAATTACAAAAATGGAACTCCTGATCAAAGGAGATAAAACAGTCTACCGGGAATCTACTGATGTGGAACCAAAGACGATAAGCGGTATGCAGATGACTTTTAAGGCTGGGGAAGGAGAGATTCACAAGGATTTAGCAACCGGCACCAGTATTCAAGGGAAAGAGTTTTTGAGCCGGAAGTTTATTATTTCCGACGAGTTGGAATCCAGGAACTGGAGATGACTACTGATACCAGGAGCATTCTGGGTCATAATTGTACCAAAGCCATTTATCAGGATTCTACCACTCCTGTAGAGACCTAGTTTGCGCTAACGATACCTTGCTCAGGCGGGCCGGGCAGTTATGATGGGCTTCCGGGGCTTATTTTAGAAGTTAATAGAAATGATGGAGAAATAGTGCAAGCTTATCCTAGCGCTGCTGTACTACTACAACTTCAAAAGCAAAATCCCCAAAATAGACCTGCACTATTCCATTTCTATTGCGATACAACTTCTAGATATAAGACCTCCATATTTTGGGCTTCCAGTGCCAGGCCATAACTGCTAAGGCTCTCCTCTAGCTTCTCTATACTTTGAGTATCTATAATGAAATTGAATTTTCCGGTAAGGCCAATCTGATCGGTGAATGGTATTTCCATTCTGACAGATAGGGTCTTGAGCATTTCTGTGAGTTCTGTATTGGTAAAAATGATTTTGCTCTCGGCATCTGAAGTACTTGAGAATTCAGCGTCGCTTTTTTCCAGCTTTTCTTCATCCAATAATCTTAAGCTGTACCCTTGCTGTTCTTCCAACCTCTTATTCAGCTCCAGACCATACATATCCATCATTCTCATCTCAATTTCCTGTATGGCAGTCTGCTTATTCTCCGCTTTTTTGTTCATAAAACAAATATTGAAGCGCATGTCATCAAAGCCCTCAGGAATAGAAATATGAGAAACCGGGATATCGTAAAAATCAGAAAGTGCGTCTGCAAAGGTCGTGGCTCCCTTAAAATACATGATTGGCCATCCCTGCATGGTTATTCCTTCTTCCCCTTCATTAGAAGGCATAAGTTCAAACATGTAGTTGACATTGGGGTCTCTTGTATTTTCTACCAACTCTCTCAATCCTAGGTTCTCAGTGGTCAGATCCATTTGCGATACGTCTTTATCCGACGCTGTCGTAGTTAATTTCTTTCCAGAAAGCGCATCGGCTATCATTTCTTTGGTCAAATTTTTGGGATGCCCGCGCCAAAGTAATTTTCCACTTTTATCAACAACAAAAGTTTCCGGCAAACCTTTCACTCCGAGTAACTCCTGTGTTTTTTGTTCCTGATCCGTCACTACAGCTGTTTCAAAATTCACCCTTTTCATTGTATTCTGAATTTTTACAGGCTTTTCATCCGTCATGGACAGGAATAGGATATCATCGCGATCAGAAAAAGCAGCTTGTAATTCATTAAAATGCGGAACCGCTTTAATGCATGGCCCACACCAGGTCGCCCAAAAATCAATAACCAAGAATTTGTCAGTTAGTGATTTATCTGCCGGTTCATTAGCCACCCAATCGGTTATGTTGGGAGTGGGAATCGTTTTTCCTATTAGGCTATTGTTTTGGGCTATTCCCAAAGTAATACTCAAAAAGCTCAAAGCAGCTAATACTAAAATTCTCATTTCTACTATTTTTTATCGTTTATCAATATTGATTTTAATCCCTTTGACATTGTAAGTAGGTTTACCAAATAAATTTGGATTTAAAAATGTTCATTGAAAAGTTGAT
>CAZVOD010000163.1:0-3202 GCA_964628385.1 uncultured Saprospiraceae bacterium | reverse complement strand
TACTTTCTGCTATTGATAAATTCGTGAATCTGATTTATATTTGTAGGATGGAAAGGAGGGGGTTGACATTGTAACTAGAATTTTGTATTATTTACCGATTATAAAATTAACTCAAAAAAATGGGCAATTGATTACTGAAAATAGTAAACAATAATCAATGTCCAATAATCAATAATAAATACCAATGGGAAGAGCTTTTGAATATCGGAAGGAACGGAAGATGAAGCGTTGGTCGCAGATGGCCAAAGTATTTACAAAAATTGGGCGTGAAATTGCCTTGGCCGTGAAGGAAGGAGGAGATGATCCCGACCATAATCCACGTCTGCGCCTTGCGATACAAAATGCCAAGAATGCTAACATGCCCAAAAAGAATGTGGAGGCGGCGATCGAACGGGCAACTTCTAAGGATGCAGAGGATCTGCAGGAGGTGGTGTATGAGGGCTATGGCCCGCATGGTATCGCTTTTATAGTAGAAACCATGACGGACAATCCTACGCGCACAGTAGCGAATATTCGCTTGTATTTTAATCGCTCTAATGGTTCCCTGGGAACCTCGGGTTCTGTTTCATTTATGTTTGATCGGGTTGGTGAGTTTATCTTTGAATTGGGTGAGCGCGATATGGAAGAAATTGAGCTGGAGCTCATTGATGGTGGTGCTGAAGAAATTGAACTGAGTGACGACAAGGTGTATGTGTATACGGCTTTTGAGGATTTTGGCAACATGCAGGCCAAGTTGGAAGAACTAAACATCGAGACCAAGGAGGCAAGCCTCCAACGTTTCCCTCAAACTACTGTCGAACTCAATGAGGAGCAAAAAGCCGAAATCGAAGAACTGATTGAGAAGTTTGAAGACGATGATGATGTGCAGAAGGTTTTCCACTCCATGGCTTAAGTTTTTTAGACGCTAGATGCCAGATAATTGGAACCTGGTATCTAGCTGCTAGCAGCGCATTGGCATAAAAGCTTATCAAAAATCCGGAATTACTCATCAGCTTTGAGCTTTTGAGCCAGGTCATTCACAATAACTCAACGTTACATTTAGTGCATCTGCAATTTCCTGGTTAGTCAGTTTCCCTTGCTTAAGCAATGCAAGAATAGACATTATGTATGTAATTTTATTATAAGCATTATTCCAAAATAATAACACAGATCTTTTTTATCAAAACTCCTGGAGTCTGAGCACTTCAGGGTCGAAGTGAATAGGAAAGCAACGAAATATCGAAACTCTACTTGATTCGTTTAAAGCAGAACTTTTAGGGAGTCCCAGGCGTATACTTCAATCTGAAGTTTTCACATCTGCACCGGATCGATCAGCAAAGCTGAGCAAAATCTGTTTAGATCCGAAAACTTCATAGAAAATCCGCGTTCCCATTTCAGAGGATTGCGTCAGGTATGTCTTCCCATAAGAAAAACACATACATAACCTTTAATACTTTGTTCACGTTCTTCTTCACGTCCTTGCTGATATCTAATGTCTTTCATTAAATCGTATTCTAACGGCATGATTGTCTGTGGGTTTAATCCCTAACTCCGCAAAATTTACCCCGTCTAATTTTAGAAAAGCAGTATTCATCCGACATTCCGCACCCCCAACTCATCAAAAATAGTATTTACGATAAGGGAGTCCCAGGAGTTGTATAATTTTTTTATGGATTGCATTCAAATTCAATACCATAGGCTCTTCTAAACCATATAAAATTTGAATATTATCAAAGAGTTGAAATACCCACCTCATGGTAGGGCGATCCGTTGGGTTTCCCTTTTGATCGGGAACTGTTTCTTTTTGTTTTTTTAATTCTTCCCGTAGTTTGTACTCTAAGGCTGCGTAAACTGTTAAGCATACAGTCATTATAAAAACTAAAACTTCTAAGCGCTCTGGTTTATTCACAAAAAACTCTGTGGCCATAAACCGCGGATCCTTCATAAAACGAAAGCCTCTTTCTACTTTTGACTGTCCTTTGTATGCAGCCAAAAGCTCATCATCTTTCAATTTCGTTTGATCCAGTTCATTAGTGGCGATTACAAATTTTCCTTTTCTTGCCAGTTGATTTTCATAGTCTTGCAGGTTACAGTAGGGGGCACCTGTAATAAAATATTCATACCGGTCAGGGGTACTTCCTTTTTTGGGTTTGCCTGCTTTTGAATATTTTGCTACTTCCTTCAAAGGCCCTGATTCTACCTGGATATACTTTGCCTGTTTTTCGAAGCGTTTTAATGCCAACTCTGCATCTTTGGGACAAGAAAAAGCCTGCTTACAAAGTGTTTGAAAAGATTTATACTCTGCTAAGCTCCCTTTTTTATAATTCTTAATCAGCGTCTTTTGTTCTCGCTCAAAGGCTTTACGGGAATAAACCAATTGCCAACGTTGTTCTACGCCTGCGTAACTTTTGCTCAATGTAGCTACACTATAAGTCTCATCTATTTGTTGTAGTTCATAAGTACCTAAAAGCACTTCCTGGCAAGCTTTCAGCTGCTCAGGTACTCGGCTTAACCATTTGAGCCTACTGCCACATTGTTTAATAATGTCACTCGTATAGCCTGCACTATCCATTACCAAATACTCAAAATCAATTGTTGCATTTTGTAACCCGGCTATGTGAGTCTCTATCGTATTCCTGAAGGTGCTTTTATCACTGGCATTTCCACTCAAAACCTCCATGTGTAAAGGAATCCCCGCAGCGTTCTCACTTATCATATTTAACACGACTTGATTCGCCTCCGGATGGTGATCTCTGCTGTAGCCTTTTGTGACATGAATCAACTTGGAATCTTCTTCATGGTCTTCACTATTATATTGTCCATCCACATGGAAGCTCGTGCTATCCATATGAGCAAAGCGTGTCTGTAACCCGAGCTGTTTACTGACGCGGAACGCTATTTTTGAATAAAGCTCTGTTGTGCCAAATTCATAAATGGAGTCCAACGCTCGACCCAACGCAGAGTCATTGAGGTGTTCTGGTCTGATACCTTGACCTATCAATCGTTCAGTAGGTTTCCCCTCGAAAAAGTGAGAAACTAAATACAATGCCTTTTGAGTGTAACCTAAACCACACAAAACCATTGCTTTACAGGCTTGGCCTATGCTGATGTTGCGCTGCGCTAAATCTTGCGATATGCACCCATCTATTACTTCTTCCAAGCCAAGCTCGTCAAACATACCACTTACCAGGCCTAAATGATTCAACGTCGTACTATTCATTTC
>CAZVOD010000162.1:0-3224 GCA_964628385.1 uncultured Saprospiraceae bacterium | reverse complement strand
GGGTTTTCACAGACCTTGGAAAATCCGGGAACACCGGAGGAACGAGCCGCGAAGATCTCCCTGCAAATGCAAGAGCACATGCAGTTGGATAGCGTACAACTCCAACAAGTAGAAGCCTTGAATTTGAAATACGCAAAAATTGCACAAAAAGAGATCATCGATAAAGACCTGAGCAAATGGTCAACCTATCGGCAAGGCGCTAAGCTGAATGCTCAAAAAGAACAAGAGCTGAAACCTCTCTTGAGTGCAACGCAGTGGGAAGCGTACGAACAGCTTAAAAAGCAACAGACCAGGAAGCTGTTGGGGTCTTTCTTTTAAAGTTACCTAACAAGCTACTCGCTGATTTATAATCCCCTGAAAATCAATTTTTAACCTTATCATTTTTCAATTTTTTAAATCATTTTTTATTATGAAAAACATCTTTTTCATCCTGACTTTTATTGCCACCACTTTCGTAGCCCAAGCTCAAGTTGGTGTCAGCGTTCAAGCCATTAATGCCGACGATGTACCCGCGGCGGTGATCAGTAGTCAAGCGACTTATTTCCCTGGCGCCAATGTCAATGTGTGGGAGCAGCAAACCGCAAAGGGTCCGAATAAGTCCGCGGAACGCTACATTGCCAATTTCCAGAATAATGGCCAGAAGGTAAGAGCGAGATACTCCCCCGGTGGCGTGGGTACTACTGCCACCACCTATTACAGTAGCTCACAACTGCCCGCAGCCATCCAGGAGGCGGCCGCTGCCCGTTACGAGGGTTATACCCTGAATAGCGGAGAACAGATTGTAACCCTACCCACCAACGACATTTTCTATCGCCTGAGATTGAGAAAAGGCGTACAGAAGTTAGTGGTGTACACGGACGAAAACGGGAACGAAGTTTCACTGGATGAGTTGCCCGAAGTAATGAAAAAAGACCAATAAAAGGTCATTCCACCGCCTCGTTTGAGGTGGTGGACTTTTTTTAATACTTAGCGTGTCTAAGAAGCTGTTAGGCCTGAATTATTTACAAAAAATTGATGCCATGATCAAAGATTTAGTTTTGTTACCCCTGATACTGATACTCCTTAATCTGCCTTCTATTTTTTCGGCTGGTGTTCTCCCCCGCGGGGGAGATGCCGAAGGCAGAGGGGGCCTCATTCTTTCCGCAAGATTATGTGCCCAGGAATGTAATAATCAACGTTATTATGACGAAATTTTTGATTTCAATGTAACCGCTGATATAAAATTTGGCGAAGCGCCACAACCCAGGCCGCTTGAGCCAAATAACATTCAGGAGCTATTCATGGATGTTTACCAACCTGCTGGTGACACACTAAGTGCTCGACCTCTAATTATCTGGGCTTTCGGAGGTGGGTTTGTCTTTGGTTCTAAAACCAGCCCCGATATTGTAGCGCTAAGTAGTGCGTTTGCTAAAAGAGGTTACGTTACCGCTGCAATAGATTACCGCCTATCTACCGACCTTGTTGTAAACAACGATATAGAGAATTCTTATGAAGCAGTGGCAAAGGCTATGCACGATATGCGTGCTTCCATTCGATACTTTTATAAAGATGCAGCTACCTCAAACCATTTTAGAATTGATACCTCGAGAATTTATATCGGAGGTGTGTCCGCCGGTGCAGTTACCGCATTACATATAGTCCATCTGGATGAATCAGAAATTCCTACCGAAATGCAGGAATTTTTTGATGAAAATGGTGGATTATCCGGTAAGAGTGGGAATGAGGGCTATTCTGAAAATGTTGCTGGTGTAATTAGCCTTTGTGGTATGCTGTTAGATGTTGATTTAATAAACCCCGAAGTAACTACTCCAATTGTCAGTATGCACGGTACGGAAGACGATGTTGTTCCCTATGGCTCTGGAACGATTACGATTTTGGATATTGGCTTAGAGGTCGATGGAAGTGCTGTCATACATCCTAAACTGGATGAATATGGCATCATCAATGATTTTTATACCTGGCAAGGTGCAAACCATACTCCTTTTGTACTAAATCCACCCAATCAGGCTGAGGTCTATATGGATACCACAATCTGGTTTGTACGAGATTTCCTTTATGATCTCATATGTGATGAGGTGACATCAACGAGTAAAACAATTGACGAGGACAATTTTTCTTTTGCGGTTTTCCCCAATCCGAGCAGTGGGAATTTTCTTGTCCTATTAGAGTCAGGTGAAGATGTTAGCCTCACCGTTTTTGACAATACGGGCAGAGAAGTCTTTTTCAATCCAGCGATTCATCAAGGAATCAATCGTTTAGCAATAGATTTGCCAAAAGGTATGTACATCGTCAAGGTTTATTCTAAAGACAGGCTCAAAATGCTATCCAGGAAAATCATTGTGCATTAGGTGATAAAATTCATTTAAGAAGTAAAGATTTTACGGGGCAGTTGTGTATCCCCAAAGATGTATGTCTTACCCCAAACGGTGATCAGTAGTCAAGCGATTTATTTCCCAGGTGTAAATGTCAATGTGTGGGAGCAGCAAGCCGTAAAGGGTCCGAATTACACAGACGAAAATTGGACTGAAGTCTCCCTAGATGACTTAGGACAGCTTTACTTGATATGAAATTGTGAAAGTCCTTCCTAAAAAATTAGCGTACCATGCAATGGACAGCGAAAATAATAGCAGTGGTGTTAACCGTTTTTCTTGCCTTGAGTTGCGAGAAAGAAAACCTTGACCCATCCCTGAGAATCACAGACAACATTAAACGAATTCCGGTAGTCGTACACGTCATTCACCATGGTGAACCGATCGGTACGGGCGCAAATATTAGTTATGAACAAGTCGTCTCCCAGATTGAAGTCCTGAATGAGGATTTTAGGAAAAAGGCAGGCACCAATGGATTCAATACGCATCCTGCTGGTGTAGATACTGAAATCGAATTTTATCTAGCGACTACTGACCCAGAAGGAAATACCTTGGCAGAACCTGGGGTTGATAGAGTCAACGGTGGACGAGCAGTCTGGCCCAAAGGCCCGGTTCGCAATCCAATAGACGAGCTCATCAAGCCAGTCACCATCTGGAATCCAAAGGAGTATTTCAACATTTGGACAGTCAACTTTGGCGGCTTCATCAGTCGAAACCTGCTGGGGTATGCACAATTCCCATCCAACTCAAATTTACGGGGATTGGAAGCAGACGGAGGTCCTGCAGAGACGGATGGTATCGTTGTCGGTTATAAATATTTTGGCAGCAGCGAAAAAGGAAATTTTCCAGATTTAA
>CAZVOD010000161.1:0-3261 GCA_964628385.1 uncultured Saprospiraceae bacterium | reverse complement strand
CCGCCTTCTACCAATATCATTTCTGGCGCAAAAGGCAGGCGATCGTTGTAGGTAGCGATAATCTTAAAGCGAATGTTATCTCCTTGCAAACGATCTGTTTCTTCCAGCACCTGCCAGCGAATGCGTTTGTTGGCACCGGGTGATACGCCCGGGCCTACATCGCCGGATACCTCAGCTAGCGGTCCAGAAAAGCTTCTTCCTCCGTCGGTGCTATAGTAAAGCTGAGTATCAAATCTAAGATTGCTATTGTCGGCCCCAAGATCGTAGGTAATGACTATTTCCTGATCGATCTGTTCCGCACGGATATTGGTCACTTGCTGGGCTTCCAAAGAAAGAAAAGTATTCAGAAAGGCCAGAGTCAAAATGGGGCGTAGTAGATATCTCAAGTTCATAATTGCTGGTGTTTTTAGTTGGGCTTAAAATTAGACAATTTGAATGAATCTTTCTTTTCTTTGGGGTACGAAATAACCGTGAAAGCATATTGCGTACCTAATTCTAAGGCTTAACCCCTCTGCGCTGAGAAAATGTCTCACCTGCCGTCAGGTACCTGACGGCATAAGGTAATTTTCCATTAAACCAGCTCCTCTAGGCCCCTTATGAGCCGGTCCAAGTCGCGAGTAGTCGTGTAGACATTAGGGGTGATGCGCACGCCGTGGATGTTTTCCCAATTGATGGCTACGGTATGTACTTTATGCTTCCTAAATAAGTGATTGGCGATCTCTACCGGCGTTTTATCTTTCAGGCCTACCATGGCAATGGCACAGGAAAAACCCTCCTTTTGACTGGTCATAATCTCCACGCCGGGAAAATCCCTGACTTTATTGATCCAGTAATTCTTTAAATAATGCAGGCGTGCCGCCTTGCGGGCCGATCCGATCATGTGATGGAAATCTATCGCTTGCCCTATAGCCTGCTCAATAGCAAAAGAACGAGTGCCCAAGTGTTCAAACTTGCGGATATCGTCTGTGTCCGGGTCCGGAGCAGCAAAAAGCGGATACAAGTTTTTGATCTTATCTTTTTTCACATACAACATCCCAGAGCCAAAGGGTGCACAAAGCCATTTGTGAAGGCTGGTTCCCAAATAATCACAGTCTAGATCAGGAATTGTATAGTCCAAATGAGCGAAGGTGTGCGCAGCGTCTACTAACACTTCAATACCCCGCTTTTTGGCTTCCTGAGCAATTGCTTTGACCGGTAATATCTGGCCAATCCAGTTGATCAGATGAGTAATATGAACCAATTTGGTTTTTTCGGTAAAAGCGCCCACAAATGCCTCCACAATTTCTTGTTCATTTTCTATAGGAAACTCAAAATCCAGCCATTTGATAATAATACCATCTCGTTTGGCCCTTTGCTTCCAGGCATTGATCATATTGGGATAATCCTGTTTGGTCATTACGATTTCATCACCAGCCTGCAATTTTAGGCCAAAGATGACAGTCTCCAATGCTTCTGTCGTATTTCTGTTCACGGCAATCTCATCGGCAGAACAGCCTGCCAGTGCGGCCAGCTTTTCGCGCATGGGTTCTCGTCCCTGATCCAGGATACGCCACATGTAATAAGAAGGCGCTTCATTACTCAGGCGATTATAGCGCTCCACTGCCTCCTGTACGACCAGGGGCTGAGGACAAACACCACCGTTATTTAAATTGACGATATTAGAAGAAACCGTATAAGCTTGTTTGATTTGATACCAAAACGTTTCATCCTGCACCGACTCTTCCATAGAGCGATAATTTTGAGCCTCAAGACTTTGGAGCAGCCTTCTACCCTGAGCAGTCTGAAAGAAAGGGGTGGCAGAAAAAGCTGTAAGTGCTGTTAATTTTTGTAGAAAAGAGCGACGATTGTAACCCATAAAATCTGTAATTTTTTATGGAAAAATAGTGATTTTTTGGGAAAATAGCAGGGCTAGGAGCATCTTCCTGCAGCGTACCGATTTAGCCAAACAAGATACTTGCCTCCTTTTTGATGGCTACCAAGGCTTTATCCGCGGCCGAACCTTGCCGCTGATTGGTAATACTGATGATGGCATTAGCCAATTGTCGGCTATCGGCTCTGGGATCTACTGCTTCTGCCGCTTTGGTGACTACTTGAATGGCATCGTCTTTGGCAAATTGAATAATTTTCCAGAGCTGGTCAGAAACATATACCTGCTGGGTAATATTATGCTCATATTCTTGCTGGATAGCTGCCATCAAAAGAATTCTCATTTGTGCAGCATTAGCATCCTCCTGTCTTAATCTCAGCAGCATACTGCCCAGTTCGATGCGTTCACAAAACAACGACAAGCGTTCGTAGGCCTGGAAGCGCAGTGGGACGGCATTTTCCTGTTTACTAGCCTGCATTTTCAGTAATTGCATTTGTTCTTGATTGGCAAAATACTGCTTGAGTACTTGCTGCACCGTAAAAAATACGATTAATGCAGGTATTGTTATTTTTACAATTTCTAATATGATGGATAACCAAACGGGCATATACTTTCTTTTTTTGAATGGCCAAAATTACAAAAAATTGCCGGAATTGATAGGCCTTTCTGCTGATCAGGGCAGCACTATACTTTTGGCGAGCATCTTCTATAAGCCATTTAGAACTAGCTCTGGAAGAAAATTGGCTCAAAATAAAACTAAGACTTCCAATATTTCATTATACTTGTTGTATAGTTAATATAAAGGTGTTAAGATGTATGATTGAAACGGCCATAGGCCTTATCCCGCTGGGGTAAAAAGTGGGTAGCCCAATAAGTGAAAAGAATCTAATAAGCCTTTTCACCATCAACTCATCCATCACAAGGTATACCTTTTATCACACCATCAGTTTAATTAACAGAATAAAAGAAAATTGGCGAGATAATGGAAAAGACAGCAACAACGACACAACAACCAATTACGATAACAGCAAGTGCGGCTAATGAGCTGAAAAAAATCATAAAAAGCCAACAGATACCAGCAGAGTATGGCTTACGTGTAGGCGTGAAAGGCGGAGGCTGCTCCGGTTTTTCTTATCTTTTAGGTTTTGATGAGATCAAAGAAAAAGATGAGGTGTACGAAATTGCCGGGTTTAAGGTCATCATGCAGAAGTCCCATGGAATCTATTTGTTAGGAATGGAAATAGATTGGGTGGAAGGATTAAACAACCGGGGGTTTTCATTTAACAACCCTAATGCATCTGATACTTGTGGATGTGGTACTTCATTCTCTGCCTAATTATCAGCTAAATAAAAGAGGAAAAAAATCTTCTTCAGTTTAAGATTTTTTTCCTCTT
>CAZVOD010000160.1:0-3275 GCA_964628385.1 uncultured Saprospiraceae bacterium | reverse complement strand
GTCTTGGAACAAAATCCCCTCGGTCAAAAAGCGCGATCTATTTATTGCTCATTCCCAAAACAATGATCGCAGCGCATGGCTTTGTTGAACTTCTCTGAGAAAGGTATCTATTGTGAAGCGGGAGATTTTTATATCGACCCCTGGAAACCAGTTCACAAAGCGCTGATCACTCATGGCCACGCTGACCATAGCCGCTGGGGCCACAGCCAGTATATCTGTACCCGGGCAGCAAAGCCCGTTATCAGATATCGTTTAGGACTTGTCAATATTAGTACAGTTGACTATGGAGAACAGTTGACCATTAATGGCGTAAAAGTTTCTTTTCATCCTGCCGGCCATATCGTGGGGTCTGCACAAATAAGAGTAGAACATAAAGGTGAAATATGGGTAGCTTCCGGCGACTATAAGCTCGAAGATGATGGCCTGGCCACTGCCTATGAGCCTATAAAATGCCATACTTTTATCACAGAATGCACCTTTGGACTTCCCGTTTACAAATGGAAGCCTCAGGAGGAAGTTTTTACAGCCATCAACGAGTGGTGGCAAAAAAATAAGGAAGAAGGAAAAGTAAGCGTGCTAACCGGCTATGCACTAGGCAAAGCACAACGACTCATCAGGAGCCTGGATACCTCTATTGGAAAAATATATACCCATGGAGCCATCGAAAACACCAATGAAGTCGTTCGTGAGCAGGGAATTCAATTGCCAGCAACGACCAAGGTACAGCAGGGTATCAAAAGTAAGGAGTACAATGGCCATATTGTAGTGGCGCCACCATCTGCTACCGGCTCTACATGGATGCGCAAATTTAAACCAGCCTCAGTGGGCATTGCTTCCGGCTGGATGACGCTCCGTGGCGCTCGCCGTCGGCGAGCTGCTGACCGCGGCTTCATCCTTTCTGACCATGCGGACTGGGACGGCCTCTTGCAAGCTATCGAAGCAACTGGTGCTGAACGCGTTATTGCTACCCACGGTTATACAGATATTTTTTCAAAATACCTGCGAGAACAGGGTATCGAAGCGTTAGCAGAAAAAACAGAGTTTGAGGGGGAGCTATCAGAACTCAGCGATAACAATAAGGAAGACGAAAACGAGGATTGATGAAAAAGTTTGCACAATTATTCACTACACTGGATCAAACGACCAAAACCAATGTCAAAGTGGAGGTATTGGCCAGGTATTTTGAAGACATCTCTGATGATGATAAGTTGTGGGCCGTGGCTATACTATCATCGCGCCGCCCCAAACGCCCAGTTAATACGACACAACTGCGCGTCTGGGCTTCAGCTTACAGTAGTGTACCACTGTGGTTATTTGAAGACAGTTATCATGTGGTGGGTGATTTGGCAGAAACCATAACGCTTGTCCTTCCGGAACCTGAGTCCACTACCGGCTATTCTCTCACTTATTGGATCAATTACATCAAAGCACTTGCTGATCTTGAGGAAGAAGAAAAACAGGAACGGGTTATTTCGGCCTGGAAGCAACTCAGCCGACCAGAGCGCTACATTTTCAATAAGCTCATTACTGGTAATTTTAGAGTTGGGGTGTCACAAAAGTTAATGACCCGAGCTTTATCGAAATACACGCAAATTGATGAAAACTTGGTTACGCATCGTTTGATGGGCAACTGGACGCCGGATGACACAACTTTTGAAGACCTCATCCTGAGTGAAAATCCATTAGATGATATTTCCAAACCCTATCCTTTTTATCTCGCCTACGCACTGGAAGAAGACCCGGCTACCCTTGGTTCAGTAAGCGACTGGCAATTTGAAAGAAAATGGGATGGTATCAGAGGGCAGATTATTATCAGGAAAGGGAAGGTATTCGTTTGGTCCAGAGGCGAAGAATTAGTTACAGATAAATTTCCGGAATATCATGAGTTGGCTAAGTCAATTCCCGATGGTACTGTCATAGATGGTGAAATTTTACCTTTCAAAGATGGTAACCCTCTGGGATTTAAAGTACTACAAACCCGTATAGGAAGAAAAAACGTCACCAAGAGCGTACTAAAGAAGGCTCCCGTCATTTTAAAGGCTTACGATTTGTTGGAATGGCAAGGAGAAGACCTGAGGGAAAAGCCTCTGACCGAACGGCGCAGCCAGTTGGAGGCCATCGTTGAACAGTACGATACGGCGGGCATACTGCGCATGTCCGAGATTGTAGAAATCAATTCCTGGGAAGAAGCAGAACAAGAGCGTTCCATATCGCGGCAATATTACAGCGAGGGTTTGATGATCAAGCGGAAGGATTCGGCTTACAAATCAGGAAGAAAAAAAGGAGACTGGTGGAAGTACAAAGTTGATCCCTTAATGATAGATGCTGTAATGATTTATGCACAGCGCGGGCATGGTAGAAGAGCCAACCTGTTTTCCGATTTCACCTTTGCCGTCTGGGATAATGATAATCTGGTACCTTTTACCAAAGCTTATTCTGGTCTGACAGACAAAGAATTTAATGAAATTACGGCTTGGGTTAGAAAAAATACAGTAGAGCGCTTTGGCCCGGTAAGGAGCGTTAAGCCAACCTACGTTTTTGAAATTGCCTTCGAAGGCATTCAGGCTTCCTCCCGCCACAAATCAGGGGTTGCCCTGCGATTTCCCAGAATTAGCCGTTGGCGAAAAGACAAGCCCGTAGAAGAAGCGAACACATTAGATGATCTTCACAATATGTTGGAAGCCTACGGAAAGCTGTCAGCCTAGTTGTATAGAAATTTCAACGGCGGTATCCTCAGGAACTTTGAATAACTCGTCGTAAAGAAAATCAATAGTATCCAGCAATGCTTCAAAATTGATCTCACCTTTTGTGTATTGGAAACTTTTCTGAAAATTACCCATTTCAAAATCGGGAGCACTCCAGCCTTTATCCAGTAGTAAAGCTACCTGAGCATCATCTAACTGATTGTCCGTTTCTAGGAATGCATTACTAACTACCTCTACCTCAATAATACTTCCACCATTGGAAGCCCTAAATTGCACATAGTACCCTTTAGATGGGTATAAATCAACGATCAGTACATTGTTATCTCCTCCCTCTTGCGTTATCTGCTGTAAGGCCGTTAATAATTCATTTTCTTCGACGGATGGATCAAAACTATCTTGCATGATTGAATCGTAGCTTTAGTATTAAAAATATAAAAATAAAAGTCCCGGAATGATCTTCAGCACACATTTCAAAATTACATCATTTATTAAAGTTTTTTTTGGAAAAACAAACCTAATCAACAATATTCTATTATACCAATACGTTAGCATTTTTGTATTCAGATAAAA
>CAZVOD010000159.1:0-3444 GCA_964628385.1 uncultured Saprospiraceae bacterium | reverse complement strand
TATTATTTTGTGTAAAATGCTTGTCTAAAACTAATTTTAGATATCTACGATAATAATAATTCATTAACTTACTTCTGCATTTTGAGGTTGTTTAGGGTTTCCTGCAGGAAGCGAAAAAACAGGATTTTAGGTTCAGTTGAGGCTTTTTTTGAGTTGTATAGCAGCGCTATGGAGCGATAAAAAAACGAAAAATGGGCACAAAAGACATTTTTGCAGCCCAGTGAGGAAACTTTAAACAACTTCTTTAATAGAACATTGATATAGGTTATGAAACGCCCCGTATTTGGAACAATAATCGCTTTTTTGGCTTTAGCAGTAATCGGTTACGGTTTAATCCCAAGGATTTCTCTGCGATACATCCCCAGTGTAAAAGAGACGTCTATTACGGTGAGTTATCAATGGCCGAAAGCCAGTCCGGCTTTAATTGAGCAGAGGATCACGGCCCCGTTGGAAGGCGCTTTTGAGCTGGTAGAAGGCGTTGAAAAGATCAGTTCTGTATCCAACCAAGGGGCAGGCCGTATTACTATGGAGCTTTCTCCAAATCGCTCCACTGATTATATTCGCTTTGATATTGCTTCTCGCATTCGTCAGCTTTATCCGCAGCTCCCCAGGACTATGAGCTACCCGGAACTTAGCCTAAAGAGGCCCGATGATCAGAAAGAGATCCCTCCCATTCTCGTGTACACACTGTCGGGGAATGCCACAGCCAGTGTTATTTTTGATTATGCCGACCGGCAGGTTCAGCCTCAGTTAGCGCTAGAAGATGGCATGGACAAAGTACAGGTAACCGGGGGGAATCGTACGGAGTGGATCATCCGGTATAATTTACCATTTTTAAGCTCAATGGGCTTTGAAGTCTATGATATCCTTTCAGCCCTGCAAGAAAAATTCAGAATAGAAAATCTGGGGCTGGGCCTGGTGCAGGAGCGCTCTTTTAGTGTAAGTATAGCCAACATTAACAGCAGTACCGTTAGCAGTGAAGACTTACTGGCCATACCGCTCAAAAAGCAAAACGGCAGATTACTCACCATAGGAGATGTGGCAGAAATCCAACTACAAGAACAACCACCCAGCCAGTACTTTAGAATAAATGGTAAAAACAGTGTACGACTCAGCGTTTACCCTGAGCCTACAGCCAATAATATTGATCTTGCTCGACGTATTAAGTCTAGAATTAACAATATATCAACGACTCTACCATCAGGCTATGAATTCATCCTGGAGCAAGACAATACCATTTTTTTACAAAAAGAATTAGATAAAATATGGCAGCGTACGGCCTTATCATTGAGTATTTTGCTATTGTTTGTTTTAATCATTTACAGAAGCGGTGGCTTCCTGATGATGGTGATCATGAGTTTATCCGTTAACCTAGGCCTGGCACTGGCCGTTTATTACGCTGTAGGAGTAGAGCTCAATCTCTATGCACTTGCCGGGATCACCGTTTCTTTTGGGATCATGATTGACAATACGCTGGTTATGATGCATCATCTGGAGAAGCAAAATAACCTCAGGGTATTTCCGGCCCTGCTGGCCTCTACGCTTACCACGATAGGGACATTAGTTGCCATTTACTTTTTACCGGAAGAATGGCGGATTAAGCTCTGGAGTTTTGCTCAGGTTATGATGATTAACCTTGGGCTTTCGCTATTGGTTTCCCTGTTCTTAATTCCGGCTTTAATGGAAATTTGGAGGCGAAAAGCACCGGCCTCAAGAAGTAAGCGCAGTAAAAGAAGGTGGGTAAGGATCAATAGGTTTTACGAAAAAATGCAAAGTGGCTTTTTAAGATTTCGCTGGGCATTCATTTTACTTGTTATTCTGGGCTTTGGCCTGCCGGTGTATAAGCTCCCCAACAAAATCAAAGACTGGGATGCTTACAATAAAATTTTTGGAAATGAATATTATGTAGAAAATATCAAACCCATTGTCAACCGAGCCCTGGGAGGCACCCTACGTCTTTTTGACTGGTACGTATACGAAGGTTCGGCCTATAGAGAACCCTCCGAAACTTTTCTTTATGTCAGTGGCCGAATGCCTCAGGGGGCCACTGTTCATCAGCTCAACAAAGTCTTTGAGCAAATGGAAAGCTATATAGCTCAGTATCCGGAAGCGGTAAAGTCCTATCAAACCCAGATCTACAGTGGCCAAAATGGCCGAATGCGCATTGCTTTCAAGGGTCAAGTAGCGGCCAACTTCCCCTACCGCCTGAAAGGAGAATTGCAGGCTTATGCTATCAATCTGCAAGGTGTGAACTGGAGTATTTATGGCGTGGGCAGGGGCTTCAGCAGTGGTTCTTATGGTTCCATTCCTTCTTTTAGGGTAAATGTATATGGTTATAATAAAAATATCCTGGCCAGAGAAGTAGAACGTTTTGCCAATCGCTTACTGGAACATCCAAGAATTCAGGAGGTGGAAACGGATGCATTGATGGGATGGGGTTCTGTCAGGCAATATGCTTATTTCCTTGATCTTGATGAGAAGGCTCTGGCTATGCAAGGCCTGAGTAAATCAAAATTCATCACAGAGCTGGATCAGTTCAACATAACAGGTAATTATGCCCTGTCTCTGAAAGATGGCACCCCAGTGAGGCTGATTTCTCAACAGCAAGAGAGGCGAGACTTATGGCAACTGCAAAATCAGGCCATCAAAGTAGATTCTAATAGATTGTCAGTGGGCCAGGTCGCCAATATCCAAAAACGAGCCACCAGCAACGCCATCTATAAAGAAAACCAGCAATATATCCAGCCGGTAGAATTTGAGTATACCGGCTCTGGCCGCTTCGGTAGTAAATACCTCGAAAAAGTCATGGGCCAAATGAAAGAAGAATTACCCCTAGGCTATTACATCGAAAGGAGAGAATTCAGCTTTGGGGAAGAAAAACAGCAATTCAATATGCTGCTTTCTTTGTCTATTGTCCTGGTCTTTTTTATCTGTGCCATACATTTTAATTCCCTGCGACAGGCCTTTTCTATTGTCGTTCTAATCCCAATTTCTTTCATTGGCATATTTTTGACATTTTACTTGTTTGATTTTCCGTTCGATCAGGGTGGATATGCCTCTTTCGTGCTGGTTGCCGGCCTGGTAGTTAATAGCATGATTTTGCTGGTCAGTGATTATAATCGCTTTCGAAAACGCCATCCGGGAAGATCTGCGCTGGTAACTTTCCGACAAGCGCTCAATCATAAGCTCACGCCTATTTTACTGACCATTGTCTCGACTATCTTGGGCTTGATTCCGTTCATGCTCGACGGGGAGCAAGAGGTGTTTTGGTTTGCGTTGGCTGCCGGTACTATTGGGGGGCTGTTGTTCTCTATCTTCTTGATTATCATGGTGATTCCTTTGTTTTTTGTGGCAAGGAAGGAGGGAAGGGAGAAATTGGAGGTAAGAGCATAGCTTTGACGGAGTAGAGGGAAAGGAGTGGAAGAGAGATTGGAAGTAAGAGCA
>CAZVOD010000158.1:0-3486 GCA_964628385.1 uncultured Saprospiraceae bacterium | reverse complement strand
TTTTGTCTATTGTCTGGGCGATTTAGTCGGGTACAACATTTGGCCCAATGAAGTAGCATCCATCATTCGACAAAGAGGTATCCCTACACTGGCTGGTAATTATGATGAAGGCATTGGGCTTAGCAGCGATGATTGTGGCTGTGCGTACAAAACTGATGAAGAAAAGAACAATGGAGCGATTTCTATCGCTTATACCAATAAAGTAGTAGACGCTAATACCAGAGCCTATCTGCGGATGTTACCCAGACACATTTCCCTCGAATTTCAAAACCAACAAGAAAAAATTAAGCTGTTGATGGTTCATGGCAGTCCGCGAAAGATCAATGAGTACCTTTTTGAAGATCGCCCGGAAAAAAGCCTCATGCGGATTTTGGAAGCTGCACAGGCTGATATCATGCTCTTTGGCCATACCCACAAGCCTTATCATCGAATTTTGGAATACGAGCTAAATGGAGAAAAAGCTTTTCGACATGCCATCAATATCGGTTCTGTAGGTAAGCCAAAAGATGGAGACCCTCGGGCATGCTATGCCATGATGGAGCTAAATACCTCGCTTTCCATACAAAGTCCTAATTCCGTATCCGTACGTTTTATCAGGGTAGATTATAATGTGGAAAAAGCGGCAAAAGCTGTAGAGAATAGTGAATTGCCAAATTTCTACGCCAATGCCTTGAGATATGCGCAATAGTCTATTGAAAATAAGCCGGCAATGAAAAATTGTCGATTAGTAGTATTAGCTCCATTCTTCTTTTATTTTTCGAGTTACGCTCAAAACATTTCCGTTGGTAGGATTTTCCCAACCATTGATCATAGCGGAAAACTCAGTAAGCGTTGGCCTTATAACAGTTACTTATTTGGCACAATTAAACCGTACCAATCCTGACACCACTCCCATACATTGCCGCTCATATCGTAAATGCCTAGTTCGTTTGATCTTTTCTGTCCTACTTTGTGGGTTCCGCCTCCGGAGTTGTCATCATACCAGCCTACAATATCTAAGTTGTCACTACCGGCATATTTATAGCCCCGGCTCTTATTGCCGCCCCTGGCGGCAAATTCCCATTGGGCTTCGGTCGGCAGTTGATAATTCTTCCCGGTTTTTCCTTTTAACCAGTTGCAAAAGGCACGGGCGCCGTACCAGGACACGTAAATAACTGGATGGTCTTCGTAGCCGCGCTCTACTTCAAAACGATTGCTTCTTTTAGAGATGCGACATTTTTCATTCCTGTAACTTCCCTCTAAATTAATCCATTCTGCTCTACCTTCTTTTTGATTGCCCTTTTCATTCAAAAAAGCGCAGAATTGGGCATTGGTCACCTCGTATTTTCCAATGGAAAAATCAGAGAGGGTGACGGAGTGGATGGGTTGCTCATCATCATCTGCATTTTTGTCATCACTTCCCATACGAAAGGTTCCGCCTTCTACCAGTATCGTTTCAGGCTCAAAATCAAATCGAGCGGCCGTGTAGGTAGCATCTACTTTGAAGTAAATATTATTGCCCTGCAGCTCATCGAACTCTTCTAGCACTCGCCAGGTGATGACCTTATCGCGGCCAGGGCGGATATTCGGGCCTACGTCTCCACTAACGGCCGTAAGTGGGCCGCGCCAGTTGCGACCGCCCTCCAGGGAGACATACAAGGAGATAGTAGAGCGCTCGATGTTGCTGGTGCCATATAAATCATAGGTAATCCGAATATTGTCACCCTGCTGGGTGTCATTAACCCGGGTGACTCGCTGAGCAGAAAGGTTACTGGTGATAAAGATCAACAGCGTGAGGAAAGAGAGTACTTTCATTTTCTAGAGGTTATTCTTTTAGGTTATATTTTTTGTTGTTAGTGTACTTTCTCCTGGTTGTGTTCCAGCCTGCCGTCAGGTATGCCATTTTTACGTAGCGTACCTGACGACACGCTTTTTATCGCTTTATTATTTATTTTCAACCCACATTTTAACCCTAACGGGTCAACTCCATTCTCATCATACTTTTTATAATAGGACTTTTTCTCGGATAGGTCTACAAGAGTTGCGTTTTTTTCAGAATTTGAGTGTTATAATTTTGATGGAAAAGCCAGCTTTATTTTCACTTTTCGGAGTTGGGAAAGGTACTAAACCTACTCTTCCACTTGCCGGGCAGTGAAATAAAAACTCAGCCCTAGCCTTGGCGCGTAAGTCATATATTCACTCAGGCGATAAAACGAAGCAAAACTGGTCGTTTTGAGGAATACATTATTGCGTGCTCCGGCCTTTTTAGAATTGAAAGTTAGTCCGGCACTCCCTATTCCTCCATCGTCTTTTATCCACTCCAGGCTAAGGATTACATCCTGGCCGACTACCAGGTTGTACACACTTAGATCAACCGTATAAACTCCCTTTTTTTGAGCATCCTTGATGATTACATTTTCCGGCAGTAGATTTTCGGCTATTTCCCCTTCATTATAGGGGTAGATGTTAACCCTGTAAAGTAAACTGTCGCCTTTGGCGTGATTGACTACAAAGTTGGCTGTTTTTAAAAGGGTCTCTCTGTCAATTTTAATTAAAGCACCGATCTCTGTCCCTAATTCTGTACCGCTGAAGCCAATGCTATTATTTTTTTTCACCAAATCAAACCCCAGTATACTTTCCTCCCCAAGTCGTTTGGCATCGATTTCTACGACTTCCAGATTGTAACTTTTAGGCTTTAAGATAATCTGTACGGGATTTTTGAGTTGGTTTAAGGAAAACGCTTTTTTTTCGTACCCAATAGTAAAAATGGCTACTTTCCCACTCTTACCTTTTAGATTGAGCTTGAACTGTCCATTCTCATCACTAACGGTACCTATATCTTTTCCCACTAAACCAATATTAACAAAAGGGATACCAAGATTAGTCTCCGCATCAAGTACAATTCCTTCCAGCACTTCCTGAGCCGAAAGCCACAGCAATAAAGTGGGCAGCAATAAGAGGGTAATTACTATTTTTTTCATAGCGCTTTTTTAATATAAACTGCTTTCACCCTATTTTTGAAAGGGTGAAAGCGAGACGATACCGGTTATTTTATATCCTGCAGCAATACTGCAATACCTTTTTCCAACTGCTGATCCCGGCCTTCATCAAGAATTCCAGGCATATTTTTGACCTCGATAGTTGGCTCGGTCTGGTTATTTTCCATCCACTCACCGGCTTTGTTCTTAGCACTGACGGGTACAACGCCCCAATAGCCACCGTTTGGCAGCCCTTCCCATCCTGCAAAACTACAGGTACCCGGTACGGGCATACCTACCGTTTGGCCGATTTCCAAATCAGTGTATCCGCTGGCAAAACAATGCCCATCACTTTACATAGACTCATTGAATAGTGCCAGTGTTGGCTTGGTCCATCTGGAAGTTGGTTCGCCGCCCACTTCTTTGGCATTCCTCTTTACCCAGCGATCATAAAGTAAACTCTTTTCTGCTCCCAGAGAAATGGGCTTGACGGTAATCTGCTTCCGTTCGTTATTTTGAGGATTCACTA
>CAZVOD010000157.1:0-3892 GCA_964628385.1 uncultured Saprospiraceae bacterium | reverse complement strand
CCAATAACTGACGGGTGCGTCATCTATGCTGGAGCATCCATTATACCTCCCCACCTATTTTTGGCCAAGATAATTTCCGTTTGATTACCACACTGATAATCCCTGCCATTAACCCTTATAAGAAGAGTATTTTTAACAAATTCACATTGACAAGTGACACCTTTAGCGTTACACTACAATGACACCTTTAAGGTGTCACCTAAATCACGATATTCTTCTTAAATCAGCTTCTGCAATAATCTTATCTATAATGTTTCTTTTGTTAAGGAGAATATCTTGATTAAATCTTTCTGTAACAAAAGCCTTGAAAATCTTTTCGTAGAAGGCAAGGCTCAAAAGATCAACCCTAAGCATAGGAGGAAGCTTATGATACTCGACTGGCTTCATGATGCAGCCGAACCGGAAGATATGAACTTTCCTGGTTCTAAATTTCACCCGCTGAAAGGAAAGCTTCAGGGCTTTTACTCAGTCAAGGTGAGCGGAAATTGGAGGGTTATCTTTCGCTTCCGTGATGGTGATGCTTACGACGTAGATTATGTCGACTACCATTAGGCCTATGGGGGCTTAGGTCCCCGCATTTAAGGGGAATATGATGGAGTACAAAAGAAAGCGTAAGCCGCATGGTAAAGAAAATATATAAAATCATATAAAATTGTTATATAATTTTCATAAAAAATATGCTAATATTGCTTTCATATTAGAAAATTACTTCGATAAGGAAGAAAATAAAGAAATTTTATGAAAGCAAAAGAAGTTCTCCAATTATTGCGAATTACTCGTCCGACTTTAAGCAAATATGTTAAAGATGGCACCATAAAGGCGACTATCCTAAAAAATGGACGTTATGACTACGATAGAGAATCAGTATACGCTTTTCTAAATAGAGATTGTCCCAGAAAAACAGTAATTTATGCAAGAGTCTCAACACATAAGCAAAAACCAGATTTGGAAAATCAATTACAACTCTTAAAAACCTATGCAATAATGAATGGATATGCGGTAGGGGCCGTTTATCAAGATATAGCATCCGGGATATCCTTTGAGAAACGTAAAGAATTTTTCCAAATGCTTGACGATATTATTTTAGGTCAAATTGCAACAGTTTTAATTGCCTATAAAGACAGATTAAGCCGTGTGGGTTTTGAGTTATTCAAACATTTGTTTGCAAAGTTTGGCTGCGAGATAATCATAACTTCTGAAGTGGGCTCTACAAAACTGGATTCTGCCGAAGTTTTTGAAGAAATTGTTTCCCTCCTTCATAGCTACTCAATGAAACTATACTCTTCAAGAAAAAGAAAGAAAATTCAGGAATTGCTCAAGATGGAATAAACTCAAAGGCATACAA
This sequence comes from uncultured Saprospiraceae bacterium, assembly GCA_964628385.1. GTDB lineage: Bacteria > Bacteroidota > Bacteroidia > Chitinophagales > Saprospiraceae > JANQPA01. Next base: position 2,547 of record CAZVOD010000157.1, on the reverse strand, counting down.
TACCAGTGTTTCGTATTACTAACTGACAATCTTTAGACGGGACATACTTTTTCTCATTGACAAAGCCAAGAGACCGGCCCATCTCCCCGTAGCCCTTTACAACATAGGTTTTTCCCTTATAGCGAACAACATCTCCTTTAGCAAATTCGTTAAAAGCACTTCTTTTTACTTTTTTTCCCGGTAACACACGTAATGAATGCAAGTATTTCCTCCCCTTGTTTTCCAGCAATTCCGCGAGACTATCGCTGGACTGTCCCGTTCTTTTCCTGCGATTCTTGGCTACAATTTTCTTGCCGTCCTTATAATTTCTATCTCTCACCGCGTGGGTGATCTGACGGTGGTGTCGTCTGAATTGCATAAATTCGTAGACAAGAATATCATCTAAATTCAGATCTACTTTCTCTGCGTTATCCAATGTGGTCAGGTATGCGTCAATGTGATGATCCTTGAGCCATCCCAATTTACGCCTCTTTTCTTTCGTCTCATATCCATAGGTCTTTTTTACCTCCGCAAATTGCGATTCCAACCATTGAAAAAGGGAAGGCATTATTGTATTTAGAAGCGTTGCATGGACATATCTTTTCTTCATACCCTGGAACATATCCTTGACTTTCTTATCTACTTTCGGGTTTTTGTGTACCTTGCTATGGCATTGAGAGCATAAGGTTATCATGTTCTCGGGTACATCCCCACCCCCATTTTGTCGCCATATTACATGATGTACGTGTAGTTCTCTTTCACCCCTTCCACATAGTTGGCACGTATGCTTATCCCGGCATAGCACATATTGGGTCGTATTGGCAGAGCCTTTTTTTCTCCCTTTCTGATATCCTTCTCCTTTAACCTCCGGTTTTTCTAGTTTGTGAATATCGAAAGCTGCGTATTCCACATCGGCTTGTGTGATCGGGAGTATTTTTCTGATATTCTCGATAAAATTCTTATGTGTTTTCTGCAGGTGCCTTGCCGTTGGCGTCAGCCACCCCGGCACTCTGACACGGTTGTGAAACCTGGATAGTTTGGGTTTGATAGACACACACCTCAATGGTTCTTTTGTTCCCGCTATTTTGTATGTTTTGCTCATAAAACACGTCTTAGCTTTTTTCGCTCTCCTCTGTCTTTTCTCGCGTTTATTTCTTCTTCTGCTTCGACGGTGCATCTGCCTTTCACTCATATTTTCCGTCACTTCCCCTGTTCTGTTTTGCAACCTTGCCGCGTATACGACTTCTCCATTCTGCCTTCGCACTGCCAGGCCTATCTTCTTACTGCCCGGGTCTAGCCCCAACCTCAATGGTTGCCTGTATTCGGTCGTATCGTATAATAGCTGGATGGTAAATGGTTTCCTTCGCACGACTCGTGCCCGCCCTGACTTCAAAAGTCGTCTCACTTTTCCGAACCTTCGGGTCGGCATGAGAGGCGCGCCACTTTTGGAGATGACGTAAACCAGATAATTTTTCATTTTTCACTCACTCGTCTGTAAATTCCTGAGGAATAAGTCAATCCCTAAGGATTGTTGGTTTCCCTGGACTAGATACAGGATTCGTAGAGCATGGAATTGGATGTCCACAAGGTACTACCTGCATCTGTATGTCACGTGATAGAATTTCTAAAATAAAATTTTGGCTAAGTTAACCAATTTTTAATAAAATTGGTTAACATTAGTTAATAGTTTTATATAAAAATCCTACCTCACCCTGGGGAAATATTAAGAGAACTTTACCTTGAGCCCCTTCATTTAACCGTGACTAGCTTGGCAAAAAAGCTGAAGGTGTCAAGAAAAACACTTTCTAAAATCGCTAATGGTCATGGTTCTATTACGCCTGAAATGGCCAAGCGCTTGTCTCAGGCTTTCGGCACCACGGCAAAGGTATGGCTAAATTCCCAGGCAGACTATGACTTATGGTGTGTTGAAAATGAGATCAGTAGCTGGAAAGCCGTTGAACCTGTATATACCCCCTAACAGAAACATTATGTAAGCATCACGAACGCTTTACAGAAAGATTTGATCACAAGCCCGGACTAAAATAATCCGGGCTTTTTTATTTGTGGCGAATTCTTTATGTGTCGATGCCTGCAAACAGAAACGAATTTTGCTTGCAAACAAGGACTCTTGCTTGCAAACAGAACCTAAAAACCCGTTCATGCTTGCAAACAGAGATTTCAAAAGCAGGCCATTTGCTCGACGTCCTGCTTGGCAATGGCGAGCTATACGAAGCCTGCTCAACCTGCTTATCTTGCTCGTCCATACGCGGCTGACATGGCCCAACTTTATTCGGGCTGATAGAACAATTGTGTCGGATTCCACAGAGAAGCTTACCGGCTGAGCCTGCCCGGGCTCAGCGAGCTATACGAAGTCTGCACAAACGCTTACCTTGCCTGGCGCCCAGCTTGGCTTTGCCGCTTTGCCTGCTTGGCCGATCCGCAGGTCCGGCCAGCTGAGCTTGGCTTGGCAAGCCGGCCCAGCCAGCAGGCTGAGCTGTTTGGCTGGGCCGCAGCCGAGCAGGCTGAGCTGTCCGGTTCAGCCGCAGCAGAGCAGGCTGAGCGGTAAAG
>CAZVOD010000156.1:0-3900 GCA_964628385.1 uncultured Saprospiraceae bacterium | reverse complement strand
GCACTAACCGTTTTTTTAATCACTTCTAATCGGTCCTGGTTCTGAAGTTTTTCAATGGTTGGTAGTTCCCCCGGCAAAGTTTCAGCAAAATCTTTTTGGGTATGCAGTACTAATTTTGCGGCTCCCGATATTTTGGAAAAAGCCTGAATTACGAAATCAGTACCTTTTCTTAAGGGACTAAATCCACAAGATTGAAAAAATGTAATCTTATCCGGACTGACCGGGTCAAAAGACTGTGGTTTAAATAATTCTATATCTGTGCCCCAGGGAACATAAAAACATTGGGGATGCCATGCAAAAGCATCGTAGTGTCTTTGGGTATTACAAATCAGAAAATCGTAGGCCGCAAATAAGGGTATGGTATCTTCTGTGTAATAATCAATGTATGCCCCTGTTTTGATACCTTTTTCCAGTGCCCATAGTACAGGAGGCCACCATTGTTGCTCATTAAAAAGGATAACGTCAATATTTTTATCCTTTATCCACTTCAAAAAGTCCTTTTTATCTACCCCGGTAGCGACCGGCATAATAGAGGATTTCCCCCAGTGAACTTCCGGAAAGTCCCAAACCGGATCCCCTTTTGCATGATTCCCTCCTCGTGCGTAGATGAAGACCCGATGATCTTTGTCTAATACTTTTTTGTATTGGCGAGATACATATGCAGCTCCTCTTTCAAACCAGGTGGTTACAATTCCAGTATTCATGTGTTGTTCTTTAGGAGTTGGTAAAACCGTATTAGAAGGCTTTTGAAGCGATCAAGAACTAACTGTAGCTTTTCCTTCCCCATTCCCTGTAAACAGTATGTTATATTGAGCAGTGGAGATTTATTTTCCTCCTTCATGATGAAGCGCTTTATCTTATCCTTTATCAGGCGTGCCTGATTACTATAACTGTGACTCTTCTGGACATGTTGATACCCTTCCTCTGCAATTTTTTGGCGTTCCGTCGCATTATCCAGGAAATACCGGATTTGCGCCGCTATATTTTCTACCGATTCACATGCTACCAAATGCTTTCCATTGATAAAGGGACTTTCCGAAGACAGTTGTTCTGTAATTAAAAATCCTTTGCAAGCCAGCACTTCATACACCCGGGTTTCCGTATCCAGAAAATTTTCCGCGTGAATATTTAAGATGATCTTAGCCCGATTGACTATTTTCACCATATCTTCAGCAAAAGCTTTTTCTACCCTAATAGTGATACCGGATAGGGCGGATATTTTACTGATAAGCTGAGCTCTTCTCTGTGTCACTGTTCCTACGAATAAAACATCGATATCTTTCTTTAGTCCCTGAATTGGCTTGTGCAACTCTTTTGAAAAAGCACTAAGCATTAAACTTATTCTTTGGGGGTCTACCCAGCCCCGTGTCAGCATGGTATTCAGGCAGTCATCAGATCGAACAAAGATATGTTCAAAAAGGCGCGATTTTAACAGGTAATGCTGCCGCCGGTTTCGTTCTATTAACTCTGTGAAAAGCAGGATTTTGGGCCTGTTTATTCCTTTTAAAACTTCCAGAGGCAGAGAGTAGCCGGTACCTCGCTGCAGTAATACCAAATCAAAATCTTTTTGTTCCAGCCTTCTTATAGCTTGTATAAGGCGATAGCTATTTTTCTTATAATCTACGCATATAGTTTTTACGCCTTCCCGCTGCAAAGCTTCATTCAGAAAAGTTTCAGCTCCCCAACCCTGATTGGATTCGATTTTATTCAGAAATAAGACTGTAATCTCAGGCTCTTCCTTATGCTTCAAAATATTCTTTTATAACTTTAAGTATCCTTTCTGAGGCTTTACCATCTCCATAGGGATTATGCTTCCTTTGCATACTTTGATAATACGCTTCAGAATTTAATAATTTTGATGCATGAAATTTGATGTTATCCTGATCAGTTCCCACCAGGATAACAGTACCGGCTTCCACCGCTTCAGGTCTTTCGGTAGTATCCCGCATCACTAATACTGGTTTTCCCAGGCTGGGAGCCTCTTCCTGAATCCCACCTGAATCCGTCAGAATCAAATAAGATTTATTCATCAAATTTACAAAACTCAGGTAATCCAGCGGCTTTATCAGGTGAACGTTAGCTATGCTACTCAGCAGATCATGTACAGGTCGCTGAACGTTAGGATTGAGATGCACTGGATAAATAAAATGTACATCCGGGAAATCCATTGCCAGTTGCTTAATTGCCTGACAAATATTTTGAAACCTGGTACCAAAATTTTCTCTTCTATGCCCGGTGATTAGTACAATCCTTTTATCATCAGATGAGGCTGGAAATAGCTCTTTTGTTGACCATTCCAGTTTTTCCGGATGGGTATCAATCCTTTTCAGGGCAATAAACAAGGCATCAATCACTGTGTTTCCAGTCACAGCGATATGTGCTTCCGGTATATTTTCCTGTAGCAGATTTTCTTTGCTAGAGGAGGTAGGAGCAAAATGAAATCGTGCCAATCTGGAAGCCAAAACCCGATTTCCTTCCTCTGGCCACGGAGAATACAAATCACCTGTTCTCAGGCCAGCTTCGACGTGCGCAATCTGTATTTTATGATAAAATGCTACCAAGGCAGCACAAAAAACAGTAGCCGTATCTCCCTGAATCACCAGTAGCTGTGGCTTTTCTTTAGCCAAGTATTCATCTAGGCGGGTAACGATATTGGCAGTCAACTGACTCAGCGTCTGACCGGGCTTCATTACTCCTAAATTTTTATCAATGCAGATATTGAAGGCATCAAAAACATTTTGTACCATTTCCACATGTTGCCCACTGGAACATACCTTTACCGTAAAAACACTCTGCTCCCGAAACCTGATGATAAGCGGAGCCAGCTTTATGGCCTCCGGCCGGGTGCCTATGATAAATAAGATCTTATTTCCCTGCATTGATTACTTAATTTTTCATATTTTTTTTATCCTTCCCCAAATATTCAAGACTAGAAGGAGCATAAATCGTTTTATACTCCCCCATTTTCTTTTAAATCCATGCTGATGAAAGTATAAGTGAGCCCATAGTATTTCCAACTGAACCCAAAAATTACCACTATGCGATATGCCACCGTTTCTCATGAAAGCCACAGGAAAAGGAAGAATTAGAAATTTGCCTTTGTGATAATGCCTACCATTGTATATAAAATCGGCAGCTATTTTATACCTTTCATCGTATAAGCCATGGGTTTCAAAGAACTGACGTTTAATGAATGTTCCCTGATGAGGAAATTCATGATAGCGATATTTTTCGTGATATACAGCATTCAACTCAATTCCCTGTCCTGGCTTGGCCCCCTTTAAGACGGAGCCGCAAACAATATCCATATATTCTTCATTGTGATTTTCTAGATATCTCAATACCTTTCCCAGTACTTCAGAATCAAAATACAAGTCATCAGAATTCAAAAAGTGTAACCATTCCCCCTCGGCCTTCCTGATTCCTTTATTCATTGCATTATAGATGCCACTATCCCTTTCCCGTATGTATACCACCCTATGATCAGCTGTATTTATATAGTTCTCAACCAGGTCTTTTGTGCCATCGTTAGAAAGATTATCAATAATTATGTGCTCTATATCAACTCTTCCCTGATTTTTAATACTCTCAATATTTTTTGATAAAGCTTCATATCTATTAAAAGTGGGCGTAATTATTGAAATTCTCATACTATTATTTTCAAAATTGTATTCTATGACTGAATAACTTTAAGAATAGATTGCTCGAATACCTTTCCGGAGAAATCCTTCAAAAATTTGTGATGCAATGTTTGACTAATATCAAATGTATTTAGGGTATATTCAATGGCATCACTTATTTGCTGAGCCCCTCCTCCACAGATAGACATCCATGCGTAGCGATTAACAACATTCTCCATGAGGCCTCCCTGGTTTACAATGACAGGCTTTCCGAGTCCAA
>CAZVOD010000155.1:0-3979 GCA_964628385.1 uncultured Saprospiraceae bacterium | reverse complement strand
CCAGATCCAGGTCAAAATTGACTGGAGCATTTAGAAAGCGATCTAGTTTATCCAGGACTACGTGTCGAGTATCCAGGTAAAGAAAATAATCTAAAGGCCCCCAAAAGGAGGCCAGTCTTCTGAACCAATAAGGACCATATGGGCTATGCCCTAATTCAAAGGCCTGACCAATCTTTTCTAAACGCTCAAAAGAAGCATCTTCAAATAGCTCAAACCCATATTGCCCACTGAAGCGCTCTATTTTTTCCGTTGAAGCGTCAAATGGAATTAAAAATAATGGCAAATCAGGATTAAATCGTCTGAAACTTTCTAAAAAGGCCAGTGACCAATTCAGGACCTTATCATTGGCCAGGAAGTATATGCCTATGTTAGAAGATTTAGACTTATCTGTCTTCATATCTTAATAAAATTTCAAAGGCAGCAACCGTTCCAATGACAATTCTGTATTTGCTTATTCTAAAATACAAGGCTTTGACTATTACTACTTATTGAAAAATCATCTATCATTTTTCGGCTGAGCTTTCGTCTAAACAACAATTTCCACGCTGTTCTTTTCAACCCTGAAAAATTCTTTATTTTATGTAACATAATACTCTCATTATGTCCTATCAAGTAAAGCGCACCTTTGAAAGGAAGCGGATCAAGCTTTCGTCCCCTACTTTCGAGAATGTTTTTTACAGCTAAGTGCTGCCAAAAGTCTACCAGGTATTCATCATCTGCAGTCGACATATCTTCAGGAAAATCTTCTTCCCTCAGCTTAATTATGTGAGAGCTACCTGAAAAGACATGGAAATTAGGACGGATATAAATATTTTTTGAGTTTCTTTTGTACATATATCCCCATGGTATGTACCAGCCATTTTTATCTGGCCTACTTGATACGTAATCTACCAGATTTTTGTGTATGAGATCATCTGCATCCAATCGCATGAAAAAATGATCTACATGGTTTTTCCCGGCAATCAGCCCTCTTTTTATTTTAACTTTTATATCATAATAAATTTCTTTGATATTCTGAGGAATTTTAAAATCGTCTTCAACAATATTTAACCTTTCATCAAAACCACTGAGATTCGGTGCCTGTCCCCTATTGCAAATCAAAAAAATAACAAATTCAGGGCAAGACTGATTGTATATACTGGTCAGGGTATCCCTACAAAGGGATACTACTTCTTCCCAATTTTTACTTATGACTTTACTCTTCAGGGGAATAATAAAAACTACGGGTTTAATAGATTGTGTATTTTCCATCTAGTAAAAATTTATCAGTATGAGAATTTTAATATGATTCGAAAGTTTTTGGATTACAGTTAGTATCAACAATAAACTTGCTTCAACGGAATAATCCGGTCAATTTTTCTAATAATTGAGGCCCCACCAGACCGACTGCTCTTTGATACAAGATATGACCGGCAATCCCATCTTTACCGGCCAGGCGATTAGCCTCTTTAAAATATGTTTTTGCTTCACGGGGGAAACCTTCACGGATCATGGCTCTTCCGTATTGCCAGTATCTACGGGCCAATATCTTTTTGACGGGCATGGATAAAGGAGCAGCGGTTTGCTCCTCGATCAGTCTTTGCTGCCGTTGGAAAATATTAAAAAAGCGCAGCGGTCCGTATTTGGAAAGCTTCAGGTGACTGATTTTACCGGTAGAAAAATACTGGCGAAATTTATACACATAACCGGGGAAAAAGATAAACGATACGCCACTAAGGACCAGACGAAGATGTAGATCAAATTCCTGGCCTTTTGGCAAAGATTCATCAAAACCGCCTATTGCATCGAGGTATTCTTTTCTGTGCAGGGGAGCTGAAGTGAGCGGACAATTACTCAGGATATGCTCAACCGGATCTTCCATTTCCTGCCTACCCCTTATGGCATAGCTTTCTATAGGAGTGCCCGCTTCATTGACCCATTGTGCTTCTCCGTATACGATCGCTTTTTCATTCGGGTCAATACCCGCCATCTGCTTCGCCTGTTCTTCCAGGCAACCGGGCAAGAGTACATCATCAGCATCCAGGAATTTAACGTACGCTCCTTCGGCGATTTTAAGGCCGGCATTCCTAGCCGCAGGAGCCCCGCTATTAAGCTGAGATCGCCAGGTGATGCGGTCGCCAAATGACTGAATATGCTTTAAACTATCATCCTCAGAGCCATCATCAATAACAATCACCTCTTTATTTGGGTAAGATTGACTCAATGCACTTTCAATCGCCTCCCTTACAAATTTCTCATTGTTAAAGCCGGGGATGATGATGGATATTTTCTTATTTAATCTGTTCAATATGTTTTATTTAAACTAAAAAAAGGAAATACTGATAACTTATATTGAAGCATCTTATCTATGGCAAACGTATCAGAATCTTATTATTCAGGCTTCAGGAGGCTTCTTAACCTTCCCTTCATACTGAATAGTATCCTCCTGTATATGGATCCAAGGAAGCTTAATCTATTGATTTCTATATGGCTCAAATCGAAATGAAAAGGCTTTAGCCTGTTTACATTGTGGGTTGGCCAGCCAATAACAATGGAGGATCTATTTGCATTATGAACAGTTTGTAACCAATAAAAATCGTCTGTAACATCAATAATCTTTATATCTTTTAAGTTAGCGTGATGGTAGGTGTAAACTGTCTGAGGATCATTTATAGATTCAACCATACTAATGAACGGATTTGAATAGTTTTTCTTCCAGACCAATTCGTGGAAAGGTCTTATTCTAAGTTGATAACCATAAAGTAAGTTTATAGCAATTCTCTCTTCACTTCTCATTAGCTCCAGATTATCTTTTACAGACTCCTGAATTTTTTGAATAGCATTCTCATGAATTGAATCATCAGTATCAAAGCGGGTAGTTATTAATATATCTGATTTCTCTTCACATAAATTGGAAGCAAAATCTCTTGTGTCATTAACCATATCAATATTATTATTCACATATCTAATTTCGGAGTGAAAAGGAGTTCCAACCATAAGCTCTTCAAATTTTTTCTTAAACTCCGGCTTAGTATCGACATCTGAATATATTAACCAAACAAAATTGTTGTTTATTTGATTAGTTATTGATGGTAAACAATAGGTCTTAAAGTAAGATAGTCTATCAAAAATCCAGTCATCTTTAAAAATCCTATCTTCGGTTTTTCCCGTCTTGGGATGTGAAAATTTTATATTTAATCGAGTAACAACGAGATGTTTTAAATTTGGCATGATCAATTAATATTAAGGGTTTTTAAATTTTAGTGATAAGTATTTTGAATGTGATTTGTAGGTCTGTCATCTATTCAAATTAGGCTTATATTTCGAAACCATAACGGTACATTATCATACAGACTTCAGCTGGCACTTTAAACAGGCTCAAATTGAATGAAAAGCACTCGAACTTTAAAACCCACTAAATAGCGCATATCCGTCATGCTTCATCTATAGTATTAAATCATCTTCAAAACTCTATAAAAAGCGGGGTATCTTTCAGCCACTTTTACTCTAAAGCCGTATCTTTTCCGTTCGTACTGCATGATAGAGTCTGCTAATCCGGGAGCTGTTGGATTTTTTTGGGAGGACTCAAAAATGGAGGAAAGTTTTTCCGTTCTGTCTTCCCAGTTCAGGCATTTTTTGGCGTATGCCCTGGCATTTTGTTTGTACTGAAAAATGGCTTCTTTATTGTCTACATAGAACTTCATGGCAGCTGTCAGGCTTTTGATATTCGGCCTACACTGTGGCCAGTAATAGCCATCTGCTCTTGCATATAAGCGCTCCACCTCGGCGGTCTTCCCACAATTTTCTGCTATAAATTCATTCATTGGAGGGTTATCAACTGTGATGAAAGGCAAACCGCAAGATAGCGCTTCGGCAGCTGTCAGGCCGATGCCTTCCAATCGAGAAGGAGCCACGTAAACATCCCCCAAATGATATAAACCCGGCGCACTAACCGTTTTTTTAATCACTTCTAATCGGTCCTGGTTCTGAAGTTTTTCAA
>CAZVOD010000154.1:0-4071 GCA_964628385.1 uncultured Saprospiraceae bacterium | reverse complement strand
ATTATGTAAAAAGCTGTCTTAGTAAGTTTATAGGTGGTTGAAGGTATTTTTCCAGAATATCTATTATAATGGCAAATATAGAAAAGTTTGTAAAAACCTTTTTTCTTTTGTTAAATTAATTGGTAGGAAGAGTAATTTTTTTGCCTAATCGCCAGTATATTTTACTTAATATCCATCCGATAAAGGTGCCCAGCAAGGCTCCACAGAGGATATCAAAAGGGAAATGGACTCCTACATAAACCTGCCCGAGTGCTATAGTAGCAGCCCAGATGATAAGTGGGATTTTAATTTTGCGGTATAGTCTTCCCAGCGTAAGACTTATAAATACAGCGATAGCAAAATGATTGGTAGCATGGGAAGAGGTAAAACTATATCCCGATCCGCATCGGACCAATAGATTCACGTCACTTTTTAACTTTTCCTGATTACAGGGTCTTATTCTTTTGACTTGCTTTTTTATAATATGGCTACTGATAGTATCAGCGGCACCTGCAGTTAACACGATGGCTAGTATCAGATAAAGCCCTTTAAGCCTGAAATTTATCAACAAAAAAATAGTCAAGGCAATGTATAATGGTACCCAGGTGACCTTGTCTCGCCAGTAGGGCATAATAGTATCCAGAAATGGATGGTGTAAATCATCGTTAATTAGCTGAAAAATCCACTCATCTATCGCAATAATGCCTTCCATATTTTCTGTTGACTTTTCCCAAAGATGCTGCAAGTTCTCAAATTTGGGCAAATTCTTTACCTTAATTTTGTTAATAGCTGGGTAATATAATTACTTTGAGTTATTGTTTAATCCAGGAAGAAGAGAGGTTGGGGTAGGTGATAATCAGAAATAAAGAGCTGAGTGGCTCATGTTTTGGTCCTTCTTTCTTTATCAATTATCATTTTTTAATACTCAGCAGTTCTGCCATCCCTCTATGTCTTCCTCAATAAAACCATTACAATTGGCTTTAATCAAATCCATCTCTGGCATTCGAGGTACTATCGGTGGGGCAGCAGGCCATAACCTGACCCCTCAGGACCTAGTAGAAAGTACCGCTGCTTTTGCACAATGGCTCATTGACCAGGGCGCATCCCGGAAGGTCGTTATTGGAAGGGATGCCCGTATTTCAGGCCCCATGATCAGTCAGCTTACCATACAGACCCTTATTAGCATGGGCTTTGATGTTATTGACCTGGGATTATCAACAACGCCTACCGTGGAAATGGCCATTACGGCCGAGAAAGCTGGTGCAGGTATCATTCTGACTGCTAGCCATAATCCCAAAAACTGGAATGCCCTAAAGTTGCTCAATCATAAAGGCGAGTTTATATCTAAGGCTGATGGTGCAGCACTTTTAGATTTATTAAAGGGAGGAAAAATTCAGTATGCAGCTGTCAGTGATTTGGGGTCCTATACCTTTAAAGAGGGCTACATCGAGCAACATATAGACGCTATTTTAGCTCATCCGCTGGTAGATGTAGCTGCCATCAAAGAGAAGGCCTTCAAAATTGTTGTGGATGGCATCAACTCTAGTGGGGCTGTGGCTATTCCACTCTTACTGGATCAACTGGGATGTTCCTACACGGTTATCAACGCAGAGCCTAACGGGGATTTTGCTCACAATCCTGAGCCGCTAGCAGAAAATCTTGTAGAAACTTCACAACTGGTAACTGCAAAAAGGGCTGACCTGGGAATAGTGGTGGATCCTGATGTAGATCGCCTGGCCTTTATAAGTGAAGACGGTGAAATGTTTGGGGAAGAATACACATTAGTAGCAGTTGCTGACTATGTGCTTGCTCAAAAAAAGGGGAATACGGTGTCGAATCTTTCCAGTACTCGCGCCCTGAGAGATGTAACCGAAAAGCACGGCGGTCAATACCATGCCAGTGCTGTGGGAGAAGTAAATGTAGTAGAAAAAATGAAAGCAGTTGATGCGGTTATTGGAGGAGAAGGAAACGGCGGTATAATTGTTCCTGACCTCCATTATGGAAGGGATGCCCTGGCAGGTATTGCATTGTTTCTAACTCATTTAGCCAAAGCAGGCCTGTCTATGACTGCCCTGAAAGCTACTTATCCAGTTTATCACATGGTCAAAGATAAGATAAAACTGACACCCGGTATTGACCCGGCGGCTATTCTGGAAAGAATGGAAGGTAAGTATAAAGGAGAAAATTATAATACCATCGATGGCCTGAAAATAAATTTTGAAAATAGCTGGATTCACATGCGAAAATCCAATACCGAACCCATCATAAGAGTTTATTCCGAAGCACCTGATCCTGAATCAGCCCGATCTTTAGTGGATCACTTTAAAGAGGAAGTTCTGAAACTGGCAAAAATCGAAAATGAAACCTAACGATCTTTTTCTTATCGATGGTATGGGAGCATTGGCATCCACAATCTTACTCGGTTTCGTACTGGTACAACTGGAAGCATATTTTGGTATGCCTGCCAAAATACTCTATCCTTTGGCCGCTGTAGCGGGCATTTTTGCACTGTATTCTTTTAGCAACTACCAGTGGTTCGGAGAAAACTGGAGACCTCGTCTAACTATTATCGCCATAGCTAATCTGGTATATTGCACGATCACTGCAATTTTAGTCATCAACAGGCTTTCCGAGCTAAGCATTTGGGGTATTTTATATTTTGTTGGTGAAATTATCATAGTGACTACACTGGCATTCATTGAATTGAGAACAGCTCAGGGAGTTCTAAAAGCAAGGTGAATGGAAGATTGTATTTTTTGTAAAATAATCAGCCCCGGCATCCTTACTACTGATATAATATCGTGTTTGGAAAGTGGGCTGTTCTTTTCCATTTTTGAAACTTCGTTTAGCTTCTACCATATCCCAAATGTGTTTTCGGCATCAAAAGCAAATTCCAAACACGCTCTTACTATGCTTCCAATATTGGGCTTCATCTACATAAGTCAGTTGATTAGTTACATAACATGTTCGCCGTTCTAGTCTTCCCCCCACATAATCTGTAGTCGTGTTGTTTTCCATATGGTGCCTATGTAGGGCATCCCTGAAAAGGGCTGCGTGAACGGCCTGACGGAATAAAATTCTGTCAGGCCGTTGCTGTTTCGTGACCATCAGAAAAGCCGAACTGACCTTCGAAGCCAAACTTTTGGGTCTATTGATTAAAAAAAGGGGGAAATCGATCTTACAAGACATAGTTGTCCTGTGCACTTATCGGGTGCCAGTCTTGAAATAGTATACTATGCAGCCAAAGAACAGGGTCGAGATCGAGCCATACGTTTGGCTATTTTTTGAGCCGAAGCCGTCCAGATACCAAAACAGATCCAAAGGGTCTCTGTAGCTTCGGTTTTAGCTCTTACTTTTTGGAGGCCATAATGCAGTTTTTCATTACCGAAAGCTCCTTCCATGACAGCGGCTCTGGCGGCAGCAAGTGCTTTTTTCATTTTATCCCTTGCGGTAGGTTGTTTGGGTTTGGGGCCCTTTCTAACAAAGCTGGTAGCGATACCCTTAGTGGTACAAAAATGGCGATTGGCATTGGTGGCATAAATGCGATCCGCTCCCAGTTGTCGGGTACGATCAAAGTATTGTTGATGTAAGGCCACCGTACTTTTCAAGCGAATGCCCTCATTAAAGGCATTAAAAGATAGATGTTCTACAAAGCTGATGCCATCGACTTGAAAACAATGGACTTTGGCCCCGAATTCTGTGCGTTTGGTTTCTTTACCTCTAACGATGGGGCGGATGTAATCTTTGTGTAGACTGACAATACGATTTTTGATCTGATAATCCGGATCATCAAATCGAGCTTGCTGTTGTTCATACACCACATGTATAGTCCATTGGCAGTACTCCCATAATAGTTTTACATCTGTGGGGTAACGCAAATGACTCTCATAGCAGGTCGTGTCCATCAATATAGCTTGAGTATTGTTCAGCTGAGGCTTCCAGTGTTCGGCCAGTTTTTCCTGGAAAGCTTTATAATCCAGGTGACGTGCCAGGTATCGACGCCAACGGCCAACCCAATCTTTATCCTTTATCCACTAGCCTGGCCCCAGGCGTATGCCACAGAAATACTGTAAGCCCCAATCCGAGTTGAGC
>CAZVOD010000153.1:0-4240 GCA_964628385.1 uncultured Saprospiraceae bacterium | reverse complement strand
TTTATGCAAAGTACGAAACGCTTCTACTTAACATAATAAGTCTACAATTTGTGTTACTAAAAAATCAAGGTACTTTTATCTCCGCTCAGCTCATCTTTATCCAGGTCATTTTTTCCCAAAACCCTCATTTTTTGAATTTGCTCACCAGATACATTGATAATGATGCAACTATCTTCCGGTGACCCGTGCTGAAGGATCTCTTTAGCTAGCCATTGCTCCAGTTTTGTCAAAGAACTTTTTTCAATCGTTCCTAAATATACTGATTTATTGATACGATCCAGGCCATGTTCGATAATTTTTTTACCCATTCGGGTTCTTAATGCATTTTTACTGATGTCATAACAAATGAGATGTGCCATGGTAACTGTTTTTGGTGTTGTGTAGTAAATCAGATTGCCTATTTAATGGCAAAGGCTCCCGGCATACCATATAGGATGCCCGGGAGCGAGACAGAGAAGCAGAAGAACTATTTCTTAGGGTTACAGCATAGCAGGGGAATCAAGCTGCTGTATTACTCCGCATGATGCTCAATTATCTGGGTAGTTCAAGTGTATAAGTAGCAACCTTTAGCTGCTGAGAATCAGCTACAAGGCTATACTGTAACAGGCTTTTTTCGTAATCGCGGCAAAGAATAAGACCAAACGAAGGATTTTGATCAGCAGACTTAACTAATTGATCAAATAAGCGCAGGTAGACATCCATTTGACCAAGATCATGGTAAGACAGGCTTCCTCTTTTGAGGTCTAGCAGTACGTATGCCCTGGTTGGAGCGTGGTAAAAAACCAAATCGATATAAAATACTTTTCCGGAAGGTGTGGCTACCCGTTTTTGTCTGGCAATAAAAGAAAAGCCCTGGCCCATTTCCAAAAGGGTCTGCTGAATTTTATCGAGCAATTGTTGTTCCAGTTCTGACTCAGTGAAAGTGCCCGGTAGCTCGGTAAACTCCAACACATAATGCGGCTTAAGAAATTCAGCGGGTGAGGTATTTCGCTCAAAGTAGCGGCTGTCTATCTGCCGCTTTAGCTCTTTGGAAGACCAATGGTGACTTATGGCCTCATCAAAGTAAAACTGCCGGATCTTTGCATCCTTTATTTTTAGCAATAAAATATAATGGGACCAGGACAGCTGAAGGGATAGTAATTTCTGATCCGGCCAGCACCGATATAAACAGATAGCCAACTCCAATTTCCGTTTTTGCAGGTATTGGTAGCCCGGTGATATCAACTGGAGCTCCTCCAATAACCATTGGTGAGTGGCGGGATATTTCCGCTTCAACAAAGACAAAAGCCGCCCTGCTTTCCAGTAGGCCAATACCGGGACGCGAAAAGTAGCTGTCTTTTGATTGTTAAAAAAGTGATGGATGCGCCAGGCCAGGCGGTGCTCAATACCTGGCTTTATGGAATGATCTTTAGTCATAAAATAAATTTGCGTTGTTTGGAAAATTAAAATAGTGGAGTAAAATGCCCGTAGCCCTACCCTATTACATTCACAGTGTTCGTATGCGCTGAGCCAGAGTGGCTGCCAAAAAGTAAATATGGTTTTGAACCGTACTTTCAACCTGTAAATACTCTCTTTTGGAGCGCATTAGATCGTTGAACTTTGGTATGAAATGAGCTTTTCCATGCTTGTTAAAAAATATCCCATATTGATTATTGGAAAAGAATTTACTATCCAGATTCTGATTAAAGCATTCCTCCAGAAGTAATCGATCAACCCAGGGCCGAAAAGGCTCAATCAGGTCGAAAGCCAGTGTTGGCTTATCATAAGCATCAACGTGAAGTATACCCAGATGCGGATCCAGTCCTGCTGCCAGTATACCTCCCTCTACAACAGTGTAGAGCATGCCGTACAGGTAGTTCAGAGCAGCATTAAAAATATCTTTAGCCGGTTGTCTGCTGCGCCCATCAAAGCGATAAGCTCTGGGAACGGTATTGCCTAAAGCCTGCCAGTAGATGCGCGCCATACTCCCCTCAATACCCATCATAGAGTTGCGAGCTTTATCAATGATAATCGGGCGCAGGTCGTCCAGCTTTCGGCTATTGCGCCGGATATTATTAGCGGCAGTCGTAAGAGCAATGTTAAGGCCAGACTTTTGCTTTTTCAAATAACTAATATTCTCCAACTGGTTATCAGTCTTTAGTTCGAACAGGTTGATCATCCAGGAAGTAGCTTCCAGGCTTTCGGCAAATTGTATTTGCTGACGGCGCAAAGTGGCCAGTGAGCTGAAGTAAGGGCTCCACAAACGCCCCTTGGGTTTGCCGATGCGATCAAAAAAAAGAATGGGAATTTGGTGGTCTATAGCTAGCAAAATGGCCTCGGTACTGAGTTCTACATTGGCAGTAATGGCAATACTCGAAATTTTGCCGGGACTGATGGCTTTCATCTTATCTTCCAATGTGACCTGAAAGACACCGGACTTCTTACTGAGCTTAAGTCCTTTTGAATCCAAAACTAGCTGCATAAACTTATTTTTGGCATTTAAATATCTAGTGAGTTAAGCAATGCTGTAATAGCATTTAAATATTGTAAGGAAAACCTCTCCAGCTCATGGCACCAAAATCTTCCTGAGGAGGAGAAACCGCTGCGTAAAACCGGCTTTTTAAAGCCATATATGTAGGGTTGTTGCGCTTGAGGACGAAGCCAGCGAAGTTGATGCGCCCTTTAACTTGTAGCTTAAGCTGATCTACCCATTTAGTAGTCAGTTGGCCTTGCTCATGCTGGGCCTTAATGACAGCAGCGAGCCGATCAAGATCAGCTTCTAACTGTTCCAGGAAACCGGGCGCCAACTGAACGGTATCTTTTAAGAGCAGCCCGGTGACAATCTTATCATCTTCAGGGCCATAAGTCTTTATCTTCCTGGAGTTGGCTTCAAAACCATATTCCCGAAGAATAGCCAAAACAGAATAGGTTTTTTCAGAGTGGATAGGCTGCCGGGAAGAAAAGCTCATATCGTCAGCGTAGCGCGTATAAGTCCAAAGCATCTGTTCGCAGTACTCGTTTAGAGCTTCGTCCAGTCCCCGGCAGGCCAAGTTGGACAATACAGGGGAAGTGGGCGTTCCCATGGGTAAACGCCCCTGGTAGGTAGTCAGATCAGCCAGCAAATCAGGGAGCTCCTTACGAAACCCAAAGGGTGGATGCAGGAAAATGGAAAGCACCATTTCCCTGGTCACCGAATGGAAGAAGTCTTTAATGTCTACATTGAGAAGATAAGCTTTCCCCAGGTGCTTTTTGGCATTGGACACCACACTTCGGCGGTCCGTATCATTTCTTACTGATGTCACAAAGCCATGAGCCGCACTGGATTTTTCAAAAATATAGACACTTTGCAAGTAGCGATTCAATCGAGCCAGTATTTTTTTTAGGTCGGTTCCGGGTGCTTCAATTTGGCGTTTGCCGCCGTCTTTTTTCGGTATCGTAAAGGTCTTATACTGCGGTTGCTGAGCGATAAGATATAATCGCTGAGGGTCAGTCTGTAAAAGTTCGCCTAAAGCGCGCACGCTGTTCAGGCTACAGAAGACTGTCTTATTTTGTAAATGCTGCTTTTGTGTTTCCTTATTCAAAGCACTGGATTTGATTTAAAAAATAAATACTTCCAGTGTGGTTCCTCTTTACCCGCTATTGGCTGAATATTAGCGGACTCCTGATGTTGAGCTTTTCTGGCTTATCTTGATACTTCAATGGGCAAACGGGCAGCAAAGGCTCGCTTTTGCTTTTGTAGTGCATAGGTAGCTACTGCTACGTTGGTCTTCAACGAAAGCTTTTTGAGGCCCAGGAGCATCAGGTAAAGTTCTTCGGTCAATCGGTCCCCCAGACCTGGTAAATTACAATTAGGATGCTCATAAAGAAAGTACTGAATTTTTGAAAGCAGTTCCTTTCTTTTGGGCTGCCCGTCCAGCAGTTCTGGCATACCCTTCGAAATAAAGTCGTAGATAGTAGTATTGGAAAGCATAGGGAATGTATCTTCTTGCCCAGGCTTTTCAGGAAATGGTATGGTTATTTGCTCAATTTTTGGAGACATAGCTATTTTATTTACTTTAAAAATCTTTCGGTGGCCAATTCTTGTAATCCAGAAATTTAGCGAGCTTCTTGCGTGCTGAGTGCGTAAGGTTGTAAACTTTTTGGGACGAGATACCCAGGTACTGTGCAACTTCGCGAGGCTTGTATCCAATGATGATCAAAGACATCACTTCAAATTCATCTTTACTCAATACAGGTTTAATTATTTCCAGCATTTTTGTTA
>CAZVOD010000152.1:0-4258 GCA_964628385.1 uncultured Saprospiraceae bacterium | reverse complement strand
CGGCAGGTTTTTTGCCTCACTGAACAGCAAAACACCTGCGTAAATCTTGTACACTCTATTAATGCCCCATTCCTAAGTTTTCTGTACAACAAAATTCAGGCTGTTTCAAAAATTGATTATCACGCTAATGGGAGGAGCTGGAAAAAAAGGAGAGAATCCGGCAATGCAAGCTGTACTTGATCAATAAATTAGGAGACCTGTTTCGCAGAAGTTATAGGATGCAATAATCTGCGAAACAAGTCTATAAAAAATAGCCGGACGGGCACTCTTATAAAGAGAGTAAAAAGCCAATCGTAAAATTGGCGTCCCAGTCAAAGACATACTGTTGGGTGCCGGTTTCGTCGATTAGTGCCTGATAGATATTCAGGCCGGCTTTAGTCTTTTGTTCTTCTACCTCATAGGCAGAAGGTGCATTCAGCACGGTATAGCGTTCTTTGCCCTGGCGAGTTTCTTTGGCCATAGAAAAAGGCGCTCCACCAATGATAAAGCAGGTTTGGGTATTGCGGGAAGGAATAGCCGCTGATGCGCCGCGAATGGCATTATAAACCCGCTTGTCATCGATATTGTCCTGAAAATACTTAGAGCCGTAAGACTCTTCGCTCTTAATTCGGCCATTCTCCATCCAGGAAATCTTGGTATTACCGGAGCCTATATCCACCACGTAAGCGGAAGATTCAAAACTGCGGGGCAGAACGGCTTTCAGCGCGTATTGGCCTTCTTGTTCGGCCGTTACTGCATTGACGACATACCCCAGGGATTTCAGTCCTTTCCTGATTTTTTGCACTTCGGGCGTACGTATGGCACTGGAGCTCACTACAAAGTGGATGTTTTTGCTACCTACGCCATAGTTGAGCATTTCGGCAATATAGTTTTTTAGGCCATCCCTGACATCCTGTTCGGTAGCCATATTTTCGTAGACCAGGCTGGCGCCATATTCTGCCTTTTTGAGTTCCCAGTTTTTGTCGCGGTCGATAGTTACGATAAAAGAGTTGAAGCCAGAGGCTCCTAATTCAACAACGCCCTTTAGAGTACCATTGACCGGCTGGGGCGCCGTGTAATCAAAAGTGACTTTTTTAAGTGTGTTGGTTTTGCCTGGGTATTTATCCGCCTGTCCTTCGGAAGTATTGGGGGCTACTTTTTCAGAATTTGTGGTTTGATCTATCTCTGAAGAAGATAAAAAATTGCGGATTCCAAAATAGGCTCCCGCCAGGATCACTGCAATGATCAGTATTCGGGAAAGTGGTGTCAACATTCGGGAAAGTGGTGTCAACCTCATAAGTAAATTGGTTTTAGTGAATAGCCATGGCTACCCATAGTTTTTAGTAATTGGAAAAAAAGTGATTTGCTTTGAGGCAAATATATAATTTGATCCCCGAAAGCTAGCAGCTAAGGTCTTGTCTAACGCCCCATAACCCAAATAGGCGGGGTGTAGAAAAATCCATCAGTCTTATTTTGTCAGGGCTAAAGCCACATTGCGTAGCTGACGGCATAATCTTTAATCATACATTTATCAAAACCAATTTAATAAGACGCTATAAACTATCGCTCGTTTACCAATTTATAGCTAAAAGCTTACCCAGAATGTAAAAAAATCGATGAAACCCCCACAAAGCCATACCTATTATTGCGGAATAGCCGATTGCATTGATTATATTTAGCCTAAACACCATCCTATAAAGAAATTATTGCCGTGGAAGGACATGATGGCTGTAAATCTAGGTTTACCTCGCTACAATTATCCCATAACCTTCCATCAAAATTATTTTGCAACAAAATTGAATTTAATGAAAAAGATTTCCACCCTGACATGGATTTTGGTTTTTGTAGCGCTTGGTTTACAGGCGCAAAATCCGAATCTGAATTACAACAAATTTAAACAGCTAAAGGAAGAGTTTCCCACACCGAATGTATATCGTACCGCTTCCGGGGCTCCCGGCCATGAATACTATCAACAAAAAGCTGACTATGTGATGGATATTCGTGTGGATGATGAGAATCAGAGAATTTATGGCGAAGAAACCATAACCTACTACAATAATTCTCCCGATGTATTGACTTATGTCTGGGTACAGCTGGATCAGAATGTTCGTTCTAAAGATTCTGACTCTCGCAAAATCCAAACTAATGATATCGATAACCGGATGAGCTTTGGTCAGATCATGAGAATGCACAATGCCTTTGATGGTGGCCACAATGTCGAGTACGTAAAAAATGCCGATGGAGAAGATATGAGCTACTTCATCAACCGTACCATGATGAGAATTACCCTGGATAAACCCTTGATGACCGGCGAGAGTGTATCGTTTAGCATCAAGTGGTGGTTCAACATTCCATCTAGCGGTCGGGGTAAGTACGAGTACTTCCCGGAAGATGATAATTATATCTATACCATTGCGCAGTTTTTCCCACGTATGGCCGTTTATAACGAAGTAGAAGGCTGGCAGCACAAGCAGTTTTTGGGTAGAGGAGAATTTGCACTGGTATTCGGTGACTATGAGGTGAGTATTACTGCACCCGCTGATCATATTGTAGCAGCTACCGGTGAGCTACAAAATCCAAAGGAAGTATTGAGTTCGAAGCAACGTAAGCGCATGGCCGATGCGCGTAAAAATACGGATAAGCCAACCTTTATTGTAACGGAAGAAGAAGCCAAAGAAAACGAAAAGACCAAATCTACGGATACTAAAACCTGGAAGTTTAAGGCTGATATGGTGAGAGATTTTGCCTTTGCTAGCAGCCGCAAATTCATCTGGGATGCGATGGCCGTAGAGCAAGGTGGCAATACAATCATGGCCATGTCTGCCTATCCTAAAGAAGGAGCGCCATTGTGGAGCAAGTATTCTACTGAAGTTATTGCTCATACCATTCAGGTATACTCCAGAATGACTTTCGATTACCCCTATCCGGTGGCATGGTCTATTGATGGTAGTAACGGGATGGAATATCCCATGATCTGCTTTAACTACGGGCGTGTGCAGGAAGACGGTACTTATTCTGAACGTATGAAATACGGCCATATCGGGGTAATCATCCACGAGGTAGGACACAACTACTTCCCGATGATCGTCAACTCCGACGAGCGTCAATGGACATGGATGGACGAAGGCCTGAACAGCTTTATGGATGCCGTGGCTGGTCAGGAGTGGGAAACAGACCACGACTGGGGCGCACAACCTTCAAAGATCGTTCGCTATATGAGCTTACCCAAGGATCGCCTGTCGCCAATTATGACCAATTCTGAGTCGATCAGAAATTTTGGCCCTAATGCATACTCTAAGCCAGCAACAGCCCTGTATATCCTCAGAGAGACTATCATGGGCCGTGAGCTTTTCGATATGGCTTTCAAGGAATATGCTCAGCGCTGGATGTTCAAGCATCCAACTCCCGCTGATTTTTTCCGTACTATGGAAGATGCTTCGGGCATGGATTTGGACTGGTTCTGGAGAGGTTGGTTCTACACCACAGATCATGTAGATCTCTCTATTGACAATGTGGAATGGATGCAGGTAGATACCAAAAATCCTGAAGTTGAAAAGGCACTAGCCCGGGCCAAAAAAGAAAGTGAACCTAAATATATCGGAGACCAGCGCTTTGAAGCCATGGAATCAGCCGTAGAACGCGATCCGGAGCTGAAAGACTTCTACAACGACTACGATCCGCTGCAAGTAACCATTTTGGATAAAAAAGAATACGAGCAGTACTTGAGTAGACTAAGCGATGAAGAAAAAGAAATGCTGAATGCAGGTAACCACTACTATGCTATGGACTTCAGCAATCTGGGAGGGTTGGTTATGCCCATCATCCTTGAGTTTAAATTCGTGGATGGTACCTCAGAAGTGGTAAGGGTACCTGTACAGATCTGGCAGAAAGAAAACGATAAAGTAAGTAAGGTATTTTTCTTTGAAAAAGAGGTAGAACAAATCGTTCTGGATCCATTCCTCGAAACTGCCGACATCGACAGGGACAATAACTACTGGCCTCCAAAGCCAGAACCTTCTCGTTTTGAGTTGTTCAAAGGCCGTAGCTACAGCCGCGGGCAGACTTCCGGCGAGAATCCTATGCAGCGCATGAAGCGGGCTGAAGAAATGGAAAAGCAAATGAATGATTCTGGCTCCGGTAGCGGTAAAGAGTAATGAAAGCCGCCACGGGCGTTTAAGATTAAACGGAGAGTATCAACTAACACTTGATGCTCTCCGTTTTTTTTGGCTCGCAAAGGCTCATCAATCAGGCGTTGCCTTCAGTTTTCTTTTGCCCCATA
>CAZVOD010000151.1:0-4377 GCA_964628385.1 uncultured Saprospiraceae bacterium | reverse complement strand
TAAAGTGTTGTGTAACTGATGCCTAGTTCGTTAGCCAGTTCCTTTCGCGTCATATGGGAAGTTTTTTTCATACCATCATTTATTCGTTGAAAGCTTATAGCGTGTTTACAGGCCAAAGGGCAAGCTCTAAAAACGCTGTTACTACTAAAGTAGCATTTTAAAACTACTTTTTCAACTTTCGCGATGATCTGCCGAAATCATGAATTTTATATTTTTTGCACATTAGTAAATTTAATGCCAATTCCAAACACGTTCTTTATCTGGAAAATAAATCGACACTGTGCTGTCAAAATGACTTCCTCAATCCCAGTTGTACCTGCCTGGGATTAAGGCGAAATCTGGTGATGGAATCAGAAAAAGTCCCCTGAAAATAGGAAGTAAAATTTTGTTGATTCAACAAATTGAGTAAGCTCAATTGTACGCTAATTTTTTTCTCGGGAACTTTATAGCCAAGCGTTAAATTCAAAATGTTGGTCCAAAAGCTCTCTTGGGAAGAGGCAAATAAAAAGCCAGCCCAATCGAGTTTGATAGAAGATTGCTGACTGAGTTTCCAGTAATAGCCAAATTGCAGCTTTAACTGATCGTTTTTTTGATCAAGCTGAGGAAAAAGGACCCGATCCCAGCTGGGAGAAAAGGTAAAAACCTGCTTGTCGAGCGTCAGGTTGAAAGTGGCTGCAGTAGCAATAAGATTGCTAAAAAAAGTGGTAAAGACATCATTGATCAGTTGATCGCGTTCTTCCCTGGAATAAGAACCTCTAAATTCAAAGTCAAATGGGCCAAGTGGGGTGTATTTGATAAAACTATTCACATTGTATGACGTTGATTCATTTTCACGTTCACTGAAAACCCCAACCACTCCAATGGTATCAAAAAGGTTGTTGGCAATTTGCTCGTTGATTCGATTGTTAACAGAGAAGTCAATATCGTAGTAAAAAGTCTTCTTCCCATTGATCCCCCCCAAGCCCAATCGTACCTCCTGGCCACGATACTGATTGGGCGAATTAACCTGCGACTGTACACTACGATTGGATTGTACCAACAAGCCATCATAAAATAGATCATCAAAAGAGAAGAAATCCTGGAAGTAACGATAATTGAGTTGCAGGTCAGATTCGCCAAATAAGTTAAAAGTAACAGTGAGCTCTGGCTGGTAGGTGAAAAAATTATCATTTTGTTTAGTATCATTCAGTTCGTTACGAATGGTGAACAAATTATAAGATAATGGTACCTCAAGGCGAACATCCAGTTTGCCCTTCTCATAAGTCCAGGATTGATCTACGCTCATAGATTCTCGGGTGGTAATATGATTATTCTGGAAGGCTTCATCAATGATTGAACCTTCTTCATTATTAAATTGATCAAGGGTTACCGAGGTAATCGCTCTACTGGATAAGGCAGGCCTAAGCTCTATAATACCTTCAAGGTTGTTTTTTTTGATGTAAAAATTGGTATAAACAGAAAGGTTCAGGTCTTTAGTTTGAGCCAATTGATTCAGCTCGGGGAAGAATTGCTGGTTGATGCCCGGAGCCAGAATAAAAGCATCTGTAATATCCAGCTGATAGTCTTTTTCCAAATATTGAAAATTAGCTTTTATCTGGTATGCTTTTTTGTTTTTACTAATTAAAAAATCAGCATTGGTAATGAGTTCTAGCTCATTTTTTTCAAAAGCCTCCGAGGTACTTTCATCATTGATTATATTTTGTGCCGTTGCTTGATTGTTCAGCGCCCTGAATTGTGTGTTTATTTTACCATATACCCTATCCCCATTGTATTCCAAAATAGCCCGGCCTTCAAATTCTTCCGGTCTTTCTGTAGCATTAAGTTGTTCATTAAAAGTGGAAATCTCATCACCCAGGAAAAAGCGGGACGTATTACTGCCCAAAAAATTAATTTTATCGAGAAGAGCCGAGCCTTGTAATTTGATCTGGGTAAATTCCCCTAGCTTTCTTAAGTAATTTACGCCTCCTGTGAACTCGCGGTTGTCAAGATATACCCGGGGGGTGTTCATTTGAAAAGGGCGATTTACTTTTTTTACTCGCAGTAAATCCCGCTCTACCCGAATCTCGTTCGGGTAGAAAGACTGAAAATCAGCAGTTTTATCTTCTCCTATTGAATTGAATGAACCCGAAAGGCTGAATTGCTGCTTTTTTGTAAATCCAAACAAATTAGTAGCTATCAAAGCATTGAGCGGAAGAGCTATTTCGGCTTGTGAATTGCCCGTAACAGCTACCTTAGATTTTAACTTGAGGTTGATGGCAGCATTATCAGGTTTATAAATCGAGTCAAGGGCTCGAATGGGCTGATGGTTCTCGATGATCTGTATGTCGCGGATGTTTTGTAGCCCCAAATTTCGGGTGATTTGTCGGTATCTGCCCTCCATAAGATCCAATCCTTCAACATAAAATTTGGAAATATCCAGCCCCTGGTAAGAAATCGCTCCCTCTGAAGATACGGTAACTCCTGGAATGCGCTTCAGCACTTGCTCTATATTTTCATCTCCCTCTCTTTTGTACGCCTCTACATTAAAGATGAGTGTGTCCCCTCGTTTAACCACCGGCGGCACTTCTACCGAGATTTCTGGTAAGTCATAAGAGCGGGGTAGTAGCTGAATCTCATAAAATTCCTGATCTTTCACTAGTGGCACTCTTTTGGTATCGTGAGTTAGATGGGTCAGTTCTAAAACCAGAGAATCTTTGTTGGTGGGCAAGTCTATAGAAAATACGCCCTCTTCATCAGAAGTAGTAAAGGTCAAAATAGATTGACTGCGCATCAAGATAATGTTAGCACGTTCTATGGGAGTTCCCTCCAAATCCATTACCAGCCCAGAAATACGCTTTTGACCGTAAGCTACTCCAATATACAAGACCACAAAAGCCAGCAGTATCCATTTCCTTATCATACAACAAGTTTACTGTTCAATAAGCAAGTCAAAGCGTGTTTTCCGTTCTTCTCTAAGGTTCATCTTCATTTCAGGTGTAGGATTAGGAAAACCATACATAATTTTTGGATTGTCTTTTTCATCAGTAGACCTTTTTATGTAGGTTTTTCGATCAATTTTTTGGGGAAAGTCATCAGCCACCATGTTAACTATATGTCTTTTTGTAGGCTTTAGATTAATCGATTTAACTTCAAACTTATACCAGTTATCAGAGTCAGTTACTTTTAGAATCAATCCCGGCAAGCCATTGAAGATGTAGGGGCCATCAGAAATGGGAATCTGTGTAGTGAACCAGGCTGTGTAATCTCTCCCACCGTAGTGAGTCGTGGCTTTGATGCAAGGTAGCCCAGCTATTTGTTGGCTTTCCTGGTGAATCTGCCAGTTGAGTTGAAGCGGAACTTCCATGTAAACTCTGCGATAAGAATCATAAAGCACTATTGTCGCTATTTTATTCTTGAAGTCCTTTACTGAAGTTAAATCTGATTTAAGCTTTTTAATTTTCCCACTGACAGTTCGTATTAATAAATCAGCATATGCCTGAGGGTCTGCTCTTGGGTCTTTTCCTTTTCTAAAATCTATTATTACCGAGTCATTATAATGCGCATTGCTATTTATATAGTGAGAAGTTGGTCCAATTTTGTAAAGCATATATTCTTCATCCGAAGAATAGGTTTGAGCTTCAGGATCTGTAATATATTTGAAATCGTACAAAATGGTGTAGTCTACTCGCTCTGATGTGGTGAAAGTATAAAGAAAAGTGAAAATGAATAGGAATAAATTACAAATCATAATTATTAGGTTTTTATAAGTACCCAACCTTATGAGCAGCGAAAAGTTATGTAAAAATCCTAAGCTTGAACTGTTTTACTACAAGCGCTGTTGCATAAATTAATTAAATATTGATCCATAGGCCCAAAAAAGGGACAATTGTAGCAATATTGGGTAACGAGTTGTAGTCCACATTGACAAGTAACAGGAACCACGATACAATTTCCACATTGAAAATCATATTCAGTAAACATCTCATCCTGTAGCATTAAATCTTCACAGTCAGTAAATAGTGGTCTGGTAATTTCAGCATCAGAAAAGACCTGATTATTAGGACTCATTAATACTCCAAAGGGAGAATAGCAAAATTGTAATTTTCATAAAAAATTGTTTAAAAAGTAAAATAAATAAGAAGATTAATGCCTGCAGGGTTATTAACTTCATTTTGGTAATTTAATGTATTTACCACATAAATGCTGGATTTTGCAAGGTTCTGGAAGGTTTTGCAAGATTTTGCAAAAAGCCCAGGGTTTGGGTGACTGAGCAATCTTGCAAGATGAATATCCCGCATGTATTCAGGGTAAGGAACACGGTAAGGCCAAGGGGTGAAATCCAAACACGCTCGTATGTTTGTAATAATAAATGTTCTTTGAAATCAGTAGATTAGTGCA
>CAZVOD010000150.1:0-4411 GCA_964628385.1 uncultured Saprospiraceae bacterium | reverse complement strand
TTAAAGGGGAATCGCTTTAAGCTTTATTTAGCAACGCCAGCATTTTTTAAAGGTGGATGGAGACCTGATCTGGAGAAGAATTGTGGTTTAAAAGCCAATCTAATTGCCGCAGCAATTGGTAAATCACAGCACATCGGTGGCTTTGATATGGCAAAGCGTAAGGCAAAACCTATGTTAAAAGCAGTGCCGGCAGGTAGTGTTTTTTATTTCGAATCAGAGGAACCTGCAGAAAGAATATTAGAGAAGTTGCAGGGGAAATCTGTATCAGACTTTTTACCAGAGCAAGGTTTTGGAATTGCTTATGTGGGTAATCATTAGAAAACTATGAAGAAGATAATTACTACGGTTGGGACATCCTTGTTCACAAACTTTATGGATGAGCGTGTCAAAAATAAATATGGGCGCGATTATGCATCTATCTCTATTGATTCGGCATACAATGCGATAGAGAATTCAAAAGCAAGCGCGGTAGATATTTGGAATAATGAATTCAAACACTATGTACGCAAGATTCAAGAAAATATTGTGGATTTTTGGTTTGATGATGAATTCAAGGATAATAGAGCAGCTTCGGCTGAGATTGCCAGCCTACTGAAAATATCTAATGGGGAAAAAGAAAAAGTACAAGTCCATTTAGTTGCCACAGATACGTTGCTTTCTGTTTTAGCCGCAGAGTTGATCGTAACTTGGTTTGAACGACATAAGCACCTTGCCTCGAACATAAATGAGGTCTTGTTCAAACGGGTACAGCCTGATTTTAAGGAGCAGAGTGAAAGTGATCATGTGGTGAAGGATTTAAGAGTGTATTCTTCTGAAGAATACGAAAAAGGTTTTATGAACCTGATAATGTTGATGGAGAAATCGGTTATAAAAGATAATACGATTTTGAACATCACAGGTGGCTATAAAGCGATAACGCCAGTTTTAACGATATATGGTCAGCTACAGGAGATTCCGTTAGCTTATTTGTACGAGGAAAAAAATAGTAATGAAAATAAGCAGGAGTTAATAAAATTAGGTAATCTACCTATACAATTTGATTTAGGTTATATAGAAAACTATGTTCAGTTTCTAATTGACCCTTCTAGCATTTCAGCTGGTAAGATATCTAAATCGCTTTATGAGTTGGGTTTAATAAAATCCGAGGAGTCTCCATTTGAATTAACTATTCTGGCACAATTGATAGTTAATAAGCTGAATTCTGATGATATTCCTTTTCAAAAAACCATGTTTGGGTACTTTGTAGAGTATAAGTTGTACGAATATTATCAAAAGAACAAATACTCAGATTTCTCAAAGGTTGAACTCGGTTATAAACTTTCTGATGATCCAAACCAAGATCTTGAAGATGCTGATCTGTGGTTTTCAAAAGAGTCATCCAATAATGTCATTTCAGTAGAGGTTAAGCCTGCATCTATTAAGTCGAAAGACCTACGAAAAAAAATCATGAAGATGCTAGAACTTATTGCAAAGCTCCAAGAAGCAACGCTCGAGGAATTTTGGATAATTCTTTATGATTTCAGCTCAGTTCCAATCGAAAGAGAAGAAGACTGGTGTAAAAACTTACTTGAGCCAATAAAGAATGAATGGTCTGACATTACTTTTAAAATTAAAAAATTCACAGTCAACGAAAACGTGATTGACGGATCAAGGAACAGGATCAGGCATCATGAGTTTATGCGAAGTAATATTTCGGAAGTGCCCGATATTTTTAAAACTTAAAATAATCTTTATGTATAGAAAAGCGCATCCATTATTTATGATCTGTCATACCCCTACACACGTAGGCACCGGATCAGACCTGGGTATTGTGGATTTACCCATTCAGCGAGAGCGGCACACTAAATTCCCGAAATTTGAGGGCAGTAGCGTAAAGGGGGCGATTCGAGAAGCTTTTGAGCGCAAGTTGGATTCAAAAAACAAGAGGTACAATGCCGTCGATGCACCTGAAACAATGGTTCATCGTTTATTCGGCTATGATGACCACAGCTTAGCGGATGATCAGAAAAAGCAATTGAAAAACATCTTCAAGAACAAGAAGGATGAGGAGCAGACCAGCTTCGCTGGAGCCCTCGGCTTTTCAGATGCCCGTTTACTTCTGTTCCCAGTAAAGTCAATGAAAGGTGTCTTCGCATGGGTCACCTGCTTTAGAGCTCTGAAGCAGTTTGAAAAGGACATGCAGCTTTCCAATTCTGACTTCCATTTCAAGGAGTTAAATGAAGACTACCTCAAAGGAGATAGACAGCAAACTTACTTATTCTCACCTAATAGTTCCCTTGTTGTAAAAGGGAAAGTAATATTAGAGGAGTTCACTTTCGAGGTTGCTAATGAATTGAATGGTACGGTGCAAGTAGTTGAGAAGAAAGACGCTTCCCCTATAGACTTTCCGGACTGGCTTGCTAAGCATTTATTTAGCGATGATGGTTCTTATTGGTGCGATAAGCTCAGAACTGATATTGTGGTCTTACCTGACGACGATTTTACGGATTTTGTAAATCAGAGCACAGAAGTCATCACTCGCACTAAGATCGATAACTATACTGGCACAGTTGCTAAAAGAGCCTTATTTACAGAGGAATATCTTCCTGCCGATTCGGTTATGTACACTTTAGCCTTGACCGCAGATGAGTTCAAGGAAGAAGGGGCAATTGGACAAGATAAAGTGTATGAATTTTTTAGTCAAAACCTGCCCGATGTATTTCAAATTGGTGGCAACGCCACATTGGGTAAAGGAATCGTACGTACTAAACTTCTAAATCTCTAGACTATGGCAAACGGGAATAATCGTTCAAAACTGGAACAGGGCCGAGCTGCCTTTGCCTACAAATGCGCAGAAGAAGGAGCTGAGCTGAATAAAAAGAAAGAATACAAGGCATACGTTAAAAGAATGCCCATGTACATCAAGTCCAATGGACTGGGAGCAGCAATGGCTTTTACTTTTTCTAAAGGAAGTAAAGGTGGGAAAATTGATGAGTTGAATGCATGGGGGCTTCTACATCAGCATATTGAGCAATGGCTTAAGGAAGATAAAAAGGAACTGATTGAATTTCCCGATAATCGCCTTGCGAGCGAACTGACAAAGGTTGATAGTTCGGTTTACCGGGCGGTAACTGTTGAGGTAATAGCCTTTCTATCCTGGCTGAGGCGCTTTGCGGAAGGGCTTATTGAAGGCGAAGATGAAAATGTAGAATAATATGGAAAAGGGAACACTCAAAATCCTGAAAACGAAGAAAGGATTTGCAGCGAAAATTGTTTACCAGAAAAAATCTGGTAAGCAAAGCGAACTTCCTGTTGCAGCTTATCGACCGGAAAATGATAAATTCGATGGTGCCGAATGTTCCTTTGAAAGAGACGGAGGTACACTAATTAAACTGATCGCTAATGATGGGACAGTACTAGTATCCCAAAAAGGTAGTGAAGGTGCAGAGACAAAAAAAGCCCCCTCGTCAACTAGAAGGAGTACAGGAAATCGTGTTTCCGACAGTTACGATCCAGAGAGAGCTTTCCTACCGGCAGATACTATGTCTTTGTTATTGGAATCAGATATTTCTCCTGATAACTTTTCTCTGAAGTGGCAAAAGGCGGCTAGGTACGATAGCCGTAAAAAGAACTTTCAATTCTTTAAAAGAGAACGAAAAGGGGAGAACTTTGAGATTATTCCTGAGTTTGGAACACTCGCTTTTGATCAGATTGCTGACCGTAATCTCAAAGATGCAAAAGAATTACTAGGGGCAAATAACATTGAAGAAATAGAGTTGAGTATTGATTGGCGGTTAGTGCAAGGGCTTGGAGGTTCCTCCGTTCATGAAACGTCTATGAGCCTTCACCATATTTATGGGATACCATTTATTTCATCAAGTAGCCTTAAGGGAGTTGTTCGTAGCCACATCATTTCAAATGTTTACCTCCCACTTGCAAATACAGTGAAAGAAAAAGATAGAGGTGTTGAAGCGGAAAAGCTTGCACTGCAAAATCCTCATTTTGTAAAGTGGTTTGGAGACGTCGGTCAGAGAGGGGCATTGGTGTTTTTTGATGCCTTTCCGCTCGAGAAGCCTTCTCTGGAAGTGGACATAATGAATCCGCACTATGGGCCTTATTATTCCGATCCTAGCACTAAGACTCCTCCTGCTGATTATCACAATCCTATTCCTATTCCTTTTTTGACAATATCCAAGACCAAGTTTAGTATTGTTTTCGGTGCAATAGATAAGCGTACATTAATGGATCAAATTGATAATAAATCAGCTGAAAACTGGTTCCGCTCCGCCCTCACTACTCACGGCATAGGTGCTAAAACCGCCGTAGGCTACGGCTACCTCAAAACCACTAATGGATAGATATATGAAAAAACTGAAATGCATTTCGCTGGTGATGGCGGAGGTTTATGCTGAAAGTGAAATACTGCAACCAT
>CAZVOD010000149.1:0-4905 GCA_964628385.1 uncultured Saprospiraceae bacterium | reverse complement strand
ACTCCCAGCGTATTCATAATCCGTACCAGCCCGGGCAGCATATTCCCATTGTGCCTCACTGGGCAAAATATATGCGTACCCTTTCGGACGAGTATTCTTTGTCAGTTCATTGATTCGATCCATAAAAGCTGGCTGACTATTATCATCCTGATTGCCTTCCATAATATCAATCCAGGACACCTTCTCTACCGGACGAGCATCGCCAACAAAACGTGATGGATTGTGATCTGCTCCCATCACCGCTTTCCATAATGCCTGCGTCACCAGATGTTCTCCTATGTAGAAAGGAGATAGCTCTACCTCATGCACAGGTGTAGCTTTAAAATAGGATCGATCCTGCGGATCACCCATAGAGAAGATGCCGCCAGGCAGGTAGCGCAGACAAAAGGTACAGCCATTGATGGTTTCGGTATGGTACATAATCCTATAAAGTACTAAACCCAGAATCTGTAGATAAATAATCGACCGGAAAGTCCTCTTCCCCACTTTTTAAGACCAGGCCTTGCTGGTCTTTGATACGGAAATCCTCTTCATTTTGCCAGAATTCAAACCAGCGTTTTCTATTGAACAAAATCCGCACTGCTCGAAAGGCAAAAGCCAATTCTCTTCCTTCCGGAACAGTCAAAGAGAGTTGATTATCCTTTGTGTGAGCAATCTTCGCTTCCATCTTGGCTAACTTTTCCAGTGCACCTTTCATTTCGCCACCAATGTCTCGATCGCTGGTAAAGTCAATAGAAAAGGTATCACTCTTGAGTAGAAGGGTAATGATATATAGCTCACTAGACTTCAAACGATCTATGGAGGCCTGGAAACCTGCCTTCTTGGGAAGGGCTCCACGGATAAAATTATCCAGCCCGATAAGAGGTACGCTTTCTTCCTTTATATTTTCAAAAGAAAAACTTAAATTATAATGGCTCCCAATAGAAAGCTGACCGTCAATTACACTTTCCTTAAGGCCTAGAGCCTGAAATAATTGCTTAAGTAAATCAAGCCCGGCATTAGCATCCGTAGCCAGTACCTTTTGACCAGACAGGTCAGAGGTGCTTCGCTTCTTTACTGGCAGCCCAGCCTCATCTGGTTCAAACAGATCAAGTAAGGTGCCGCCATACTCTCGCAGTTCATTTCCTGATTTAAGTAGTAGCTGCAATGGTTTCAGACCTTCTTTGGGCAAAGCGATCATCTCATACCCTTGTTCCTTTAGTACATTTTTTAAAACTCTACTCATAATTATTGGCGTTTTAATAGGACTGGTATTTCATGAACAGGCATACTCAGTGCTGTTGATTGCTCATAGCCTTCACCTCGGATTAAGTTAATAGCGGCCTGATGACAGAACACAACTGGTTCTCCATTAAAGAAATGACTGTAGAATTCTTCTGCGTAGTCAATTCCCGCCTGATCCGGAAAAAAATCCTGCGTGCAAATTACATAATCAGCAAATTCCAATACGGCTTCACCGTGCTTAACGGAATTGCAAGCATCCAGGATAATTAGATCAAACTTTGGTTGACTGTTTGGATGGAATAGATAAGTCCGAATATTTTCCTTGAAGTTATCAGGATCAATTGGAGCTACTTCACGGGCCTTTCCTTCAAAATACAAGCCCTTAGATTTCGAGCTATGCAAAGATATATGTAGCACATTGGGCTTTATTTCCGTAAGGATACGTACCAACCTACGCCTTTGCACACTAGTCTTTATATCTACTTCTGCAAAGTCATCACGGTTGGTTGCCCGCTGCCTTGCATCTTCAATTTCACGAAAAGCGGCACCAAAATCCAACGGATTTTTACCATCTGGGCTGGAGCAGATGAAAAGTACTTTGCTTTTAGAGGATCTATTATTTTCATCATTTACAGGAGGCACATTCGCTTCTCCACGGTCTATCCTTCCAGCTAATCCCAGAATCGCACTGGATATCTGATTGTATTGTACATTCTCTTCTTCGCTGCGTAAAGTGCCCATCCTTTTTTCACGCTGAAATTTATTTAGCCGATTTGATAGGTTGGTAACTTCATTTTGATGGGCGCCTACTGCAATATCTCTCAAGGCCTTCAGGGCCGCAGCCAACTGGGCATTGGCTACTAATAATCTTATTTTTTCCATAGGTGTAGTGTCTGTAAGTTCAGTAGAAAGCGCTGTCTTCTCTCGCTGGAAACCATGCTGCTCCTGCCAGCAAAAAGCATAATCCGAATTATTTAACTTTTCCAGTGTGTCTAGAGCAACCCAATCGCCAGAGATATTCCCCTCTATGGAGTAATCGAGCTGCTCGATAAATTTTGTTTTTTTAAAGTTACGATTGAGATCTGATAAAGCCTTTATAATCAGCTGGTATAAGGAACTAGCTGCACTTTTATTATGACTTAACAAATCAACGTACACACTATGGCTGCGCCAGTCTTCCTTTACATGCGCATAGGCATTATTAGCTGGATCGTGTAGGATAACGTTATCTTTCCAAATTAAGCCTCTAAATAAATGCTTACGAAGCCGTACAATTAATTTATTAACCGTACCTGCTGATAAAAATGGATCATACTTGACCCTTATTTTGCTTCTATCATAAATATCAAAACCATATTCCTCCAAATTTGGAGAGGCTTCATTTAATAAAGCTGGCACCACGAAAACTTCATTGCCAAAATCATCTTGCAAGGGGTAACACAGGTCGTAAGCCTCCATTAAGTATAATAAATGGTTAACTTCTTCTTCTTTATAACCTTGCCAGATTAACTTACTGAAACTCTCTTTTTTAACAGGAGAAGACAGCCCACTGTCAATCACCTTAAAAATAGCTTCCGTCACCCAGTTGGGATTCAAAATGATCCAATCTTTGAGTTTTTCATGCTTCCCAAAATGAATAACCGTACCAATATTAGAAAGCGTTCTCAACCAGGAAGCTGCTTCCTCATCCGTCAGCATAGTATCGTAAATCGTCCTATAATCATCGTACGTGATGTGATTCTCTTCCCTTCGAGCCTCCAAGGTAGCTTTTACCTCTAACCAGTTATTATTAAACCGATCTCTAAAAACCCCATCTCCCACTTGAGCCAAAGTATGCCGTATTTGTTTACGAAGACTGTCAAAGTCGGTTAAATCTTGGCAACTTATCTTTAGAAAGGTAGCTACATTTTTCAGGCGGTTTCTTTCTTTTTCATTGATGTCCTTATTACCGAGATCTATTTTATTGGTTACATGAATTACCGGACTCCCTTTCTCTTTATCCTCTTCCAGGCTAAGGGCATGCACCATAGACAACCAGTAGTCGAAATTGACATAATTTTCTTTCTCCTTAGGATTATCATCTACGGCCGTAACAAATAAATACAAAGACTTGGGACTACATAACAATTGCTGGACCTCTCTATATTTACTTTGACCTCCAAAATCCCAGATATTAAGCTGAAAGTCAATCGGCTCCTCCAGTCCTGTTATCGCAGGTTCTAACTGTTCTACCTGATAAGGCGTAATAGATATTTCAAGACCGGGCGTCCTGTCCTCAGGCTTAGGTAGCGGTGCGGACTCATCTAGCAACTTGATCCGTATGGACGATTTTCCCACTTCCCCATTACCCACCAAAATCATTTTGGCCTGGTGTAAATAAGACACCTGTGTTTCATCCTTAGTAGACTCCAGGTAGAGCCGGATATCTTCTGCCGAATTATGACGTTCACCACTACCAATTGTCTCCGATGGAATGTTCGCGATATTATTCTCCGATAAATAAAGTGTTTCGAGGGTATTCGGCACCAAAAAATTCTCCGGCCAAGCTTGTAGTTTATTTCCTTCTACATCCAGGACTTTCAAGACAGGGAGCTTACCATCGATAGTAAGTTTCTGAAGACCAGATTTGTAGAAATAGGCAAATTGCAACTTTGGAAAATCTACCGGAAAATATATTTCACTCAGCCCCTCATTCCCACTCAAATCCAACCACCACAGCTCCGGACAAGCAGCCGCAAAGGTGAATTCCTCCAATTTATTCCGACTGATATCCAATTTTTTCAGCTTAGGGCAGATGGGTAAGGCCAGGGCTTTCAGACCACTATCGCTCAGTAGCAGCTCTTCTAGTGCTGGTAATTCTTGGGGCAAAGACAAGGTCTTTAGTTCCTTATTATCTTCGATATTCAGCCAGGACA
Organism: uncultured Saprospiraceae bacterium; assembly: GCA_964628385.1. Taxonomy (GTDB): domain Bacteria; phylum Bacteroidota; class Bacteroidia; order Chitinophagales; family Saprospiraceae; genus JANQPA01. The sequence goes on along the minus strand of CAZVOD010000149.1, from coordinate 766 downwards.
AAGCAGACATTTGCTCAGGTATTACCAATTCGGATAAATTATTCTCGCCCAGATGTAACACCTGCAAGTGTGCCAGGTCGGAATCCTCCAGAAAATCAGCACTTGTAAGCTCATTCGTCCGTAGTTTCAAGCCAATGATTACCTCGTCTTGCAAGAAGTAATAATTTTTATCCGCTTCTTTACGCCCATATCGCTTGAATTCTTCTAAAGAATCTCCCGGAAAGGCTTTAACCTCCAGCTGGTGGGCTGTACTGAGGCGTTGGATGATGGCTGGTATTGGCATAGTTATCTGTTTTCTAAATACAAAAATGTGGCACGGGAGCTTTCGCTTATCACTACTAACACCCATGCCACTTGCAGCAATTACTGCACTTTTCGTCCCCTAAAGGAGCAGGAGAAGCACCTGTTCAGTGAGTAAAAATACATTATTCGGCATCCACCTGAATAAGTATTACTCCGTGAGCTGGGGCCAGGACCAGGCGGAAGCCGATATTGTCGTTGCGGTTCGTCGGATTCCAGTTGTTGCGGTTGGAGACGCGACAATTGTCAGCGTCGTTGATCCAGGAGCCGCCGCGGTTCACGCGGTTCTGGCCTACGGTGTCTTCACCTAATTCTTTATTTATTCTAAAATCATATCAAACTCTAAAAATCTACTCGCTCCACCAACTCCATTCCGTATGATCGGTCTCGTGACCTCCGGTACACGGACTCGATCAACTCCACTGCGCAGGCTCCGCTCGATGGCTCACTGAACTGGGGCCAGGAC
>CAZVOD010000148.1:0-5057 GCA_964628385.1 uncultured Saprospiraceae bacterium | reverse complement strand
TTTTCAAATACCGACAGGGCAGTAGAAGATTTTTTTACTCCAACTTTTTAACCGCCATCAATTATGTCCATAGAACAAACTGACATTATCGACCTCATAGAATTTCACGATTTATCAGAAACGGTTATCCTTACTATTGTAGATCATCTGGATTGGGAGGATACGAATAAACACCTGGAACTACTTCAGGAAAAGCTGAATAATTATCTGAACTATCACGATAGTGGAAGGCTCAAAACGGATTACCCAGAGGCTGAAGGTAAAGCGGTGGTCGTACAACTTCTGGCTAAGGCACCGCTTCCGGCAGAAGGACTTTCTTTTTTTGAACAGGCCCGAAAAATTGTAGAAAACCTGGGGGTACAACTACGCTTTACGCTGGACGACAACTAAAAGCTGTACTTCAGCCTGAGGAATGCAGCTTGTAAAGGGCTTTTATATTGCTCTTCCTCATTAAAGACAACCTGCCCAATCAGGTCCAAATCCCAATTAGTGGCAATAGATACCGCAAAATTAGGATTGAGAAATAGCGGATGAATCGATAAAGGACTATAAATGACTGCCAGGCCTGTATTCAGAAGCGGTGTTATGGGGTAATTGCCCTGTAGAAATAGCGCATGGCGATAAGGATAGAGATTCTGGGCAGATAGTTCAAAGTCAAACAAATTGGTTATACTGCTTTGAGTACTGCCGTGGCTGTTGTACAGGTATCCCAGATTGAGGTAAAATTCATTTTCAAAAATATAATCTAATCCCAGAGAAGCAGCAAAGCTAGTCTTTTGTTGATCGCTTGCTGGTAAGAAGACGGTCCACTCTCCTTTAAAGCCTGCCTCTTTGATATTGCCGGCCCAACCGCCTCCGATAGCCCATTGCTGCTGTACCCATCCCCCCAACAATTGAAAATCATAGTTCCATTCATTGAACTTCCACATACCTGCAATGACGGCTTCATCAATGCGGTCGGCCAACTTGGCAGCTAGCTCTATACTGGAAGCAAAACCTGTATATCGCTTGATTCTCAAGGCATCGCTACCGGGCCTTTCTTCATAATCAAAATCAGTAAAAGCAAAAGCATTAAAAACATCGTTGGGATTCCAAACCGTTGTTACTCCCCAGTTGACGCGCTGCCGCCCCAACCGTATTTCCCAATCCCCTTTTATATATTCCAGGTAAATTCTATCCAGCATAGTGTGAGCGACAAAACTTCTGCTGTCCAACAGCACCAGCGATAAATCGAAGTAGTCGTTGTTGACATTATCTACCGTTTGGGCGTAATTCGGCTGTTGTTCCACAAAGTCCCCAAAGAAAATTCGGGATCGTAAATCTGCTCTAAGCGTGAGGTTTTCGTTGGCATACCAGATAAAATTGAGCCGGTTGTGAATGAGATTGTCCTGCAAAAATCTATCCTGGATGGGAGTATTGAAAAAAAAGAAGCCCTGAAGGTTTTTGATGTAACCTGATAATTCCCAGTCTTTAGTATCTTCATTTTGTGAAAATAACCCCAGAGGTACTAGAAAAATCAGACTGGATAAAATAAATCGCATTCGTATCTTTTTTAGACCACTTGGCAGGCTTATGGGCGCTAATCTTCGGGCCTATTTTGAGCTACATCACCGGAGACTTTTCCATCGACAAGCGTTACCACACGGCGCGCCCTGTCAATGACCCGTTGATCGTGAGTAGAAAAAATAAAGGTTATATTTTCTTTTTTGTTAAGATCCGCCATCATATCCAATAAATTGGCAGTAGAGGCTGAATCAAGGTTAGCAGTGGGCTCATCTGCGAGGATGAAAGTAGGCTTTGGTGCTAATGCTCTGGCTACAGCTACCCGCTGCTGCTGCCCACCGGAAAGCTCAGCCGGCCTTTTTTCTATTTTATTATCCAGGCCTACTGCTTTTAATAATTCCTTTACGCGCTCATTGCGCTCCTTCCGGGAACGGCCCTGCAAGAGCATAACAAACTCTACATTTTCTTTAGCTGTCAATACAGGAATCAAATTATAAGCCTGAAATACGAAGCCAATATGCTTTTTCCTGAAGTCTATCAGCTCGTTGTCGCTCAATTCTGATATATCTGTACCATCAATAGAGATTGTTCCTTCGGTAGGCCGATCAAGACCTCCAATGATATTCAATAGAGTAGTCTTTCCTGAGCCCGAAGGCCCTACAATAGCTGTGAACTCTCCATCCCCTATTGTCAAATCGACGCCCTTTAAAGCGTGTACGGGAATTTTCTCTGGATTATAAGTTTTTGTTATTCCTTTTATACCTATCATTTTATTGAAAAAATTTAAATCTTCCTGATAGCATCTACTGGCCTGAGCCTGATCGCTTTTAATGCCGGATAAATAGAAGCCAATAAAGCGGTGATAACCACAGCGACGGGTACCTGAATGTAAACTGCTCTGTCTAGTTCAAAGAACACCTGTTGTGATAACCCAAACTCTTTGAGACTTTGAGAAAAAGCAGATAAATTTATACCGTAATTGCTAAAATACCAATTTATTATCCAACCTAAAAATAATCCTAGTGGGCCGCCTATCAAACCCAACAAAAGCGTTTCAAGGACAATCATAAAAAACACCTTTGCCTTGTTCATCCCTATAGCCATAAGCATCCCTAACTCCCGTACGCGCTCTAAAACGGCCATCAGCATCGTGTTGATAATGCCAAAGACCAAAGCCAGCATGATTACTCCCAAATAGATTAAAGAGACATTGCTGATTTGGGTCTCGTAAAGCCTGAGGTCAGGTGATAGCTCTCTATAAGTATCTACCTGAACTGTAGGAAAAATAGCGGCCAAATAATCTTCAAATTGCTCTATCTGATCAGTATTTTCAAGCATTAATGCTATTTCATGAGCGGCCAATAGTTCTTTTTTTCCAATTAAAATCGTATTGAGATCCTCTCTTTTGACATAAACTGTACGCTCATCAAAGGGCGTATTGCCAGATTCAAAAATACCCGCTACCCGAAAGGCCCCTGCTGTGATAGTTCCGCTGGTATCCTGCAAAGTCAGAACCAGCTTGGACCTAAGTCGGGCATTTAGCTGCTCTGCCAGCTTTCGTCCGATCACTAACTGATTTTTTCTTTTTTCCTCAAAAAAATGCCCCTCTACTACCTTTTCTGGCAATGTGCTGACCTCTTGCTCCAGGTCAGGCTCCACTCCTTTTATGATCACTCCGCGCGTAAGCTGGCTGGAAGCGATCATGCCATTGACTACCAGCCGGGGGGCCCAGTGTGCCACTTCTGGAGCACGCTCCAGCATTTTTTCAATCTTATTCAACTTATCCAGTACGTAAGCGGCTTTTTTTTCTTCCATATACCGCTTGTCATGCAGCTGAATATGAGAATAAATCAGCTCTACGGCACTTCTAACATAGCTTTTGGACATACCATTGGTAAAGCCTGTCATGAACATAGCCGCCCAAATCCCCAATGCTGTAGCTGCTACTACTACCATTGACCGGGTAGGGCTTCGCCAGATATTTCGCCATGCTAGTATGAGTATCGTATTCATAATTGTATTTTTTCCGTTAAGCCCTTCGACAGAACTGCTTATAACCCATTTTGTATCTGGCCAGGTACTGCTCGTTCCCTTGACTACTTCATGGCCTCCACAGGTTTTAGCTTTCTAATAACCAACCATGGATAAACTGCCAGTAAAGCAGCCATGATCAAAACAATAATGGCCTGCATAATAAAAATAGAGCTATCGAGGGTAGTTGGAAAAATGGGCTCAAAGCCGAATTTCTCCATAGAAGCAGCGTATTCTCCACTAAAGCGTATAGGGTTGATATGAAAATACCATACAAGCGGAATACTCACCACAATGCCAGCAAATGCTCCCAGTAATGCCAGCATAATAATTTCCAGCCATACAGTGAGCGCCAATTTCCAGCGATCCATACCAATGGCGATCAAACCGCCAAATTCATAGGAGCGCTCTTTTGTCATCATTAATATAGTACCAAAGATTCCAAAAGCTATGATCATATACAGGATAAAATAAACGATCGTATTGCCGGCGCTATCCAGGGCTTTGGCCTCCAGTAGTTCTGGCATCATCTCCTGCCAGGCCATCAGCTCGTACTGAATGGTGTCCAGCTGCTGTGGTACCTGCTGCATAACTTCGTCTACCTTACCGCTGTTATCTATGCCCAGCACCACGGAAGTAGCCAGGCCATCAGCTCCGTAAAACCACTGCGCTGCATCAATCGGCAAATACACTAATTGCTTATTGAGGTCCGGCGAAGGAAATTTAACTATACCTTTTACGATGTAACGCCCCGCTGCATTCACCCCATGATACCCTTGCGAAATAAGATACAGCGTATCTCCCAGCGACAAATCCAAAAGCTCTGCCAAACCGGAAGCCACCATCACTGCTGAATCTTGTGCTTCCAGATACGCCCCACTTACCAGGCGATCCTTAAGGCCGGTCAGGTTGGTCTCTTCTTCCGGTGATATTCCGACGACCAGCGCCCCTTTCGTATGCTCTCCTGTAGACGCCAACGCGAAGGATTCCAAACGAGGGATCACTTCTTTTACGCCCTCTGATGCTTTGATCTTATCTTTGATCGCTTTCCAGTCAAAAGCTTTATTGATTGTTTGTTCCTCCCAGTACCCCTTTTTGTGCACTTGAGCATAGCCAAAATAAAAATTGACCGTATTGTCAATCATGTTATTCCAAGCTCCCTCCTGGAGCGACTGCATGAAAGAAGCGAAAAGAACAGCAAAAAGAATAGAAGCGGCTGTGATCAGTGTTCTTCGCTTGTTCCTCCAAATGTTGCGCCAGGATAGTTTGAGGATCATTTTTAAATATTAGGTTAAAATTGGCTACCTCACTCGCTTCATATTTTGCAGGGAAAAGAAACCTTTATCAATAGAATCATTGAATTTCAGAGCTTTGTACTCGACAATTGTCTTGTGGCCATCTTCATCAGCGGGAATTACCTCCAGCCGTGATGGTAACATGCGATCGTCCATCTTTTTGATGTCCTTACCAAGCATGGTATTGACAAGGTAACCATCCTCATCATAGAATTCTGTTTTTAATTG
>CAZVOD010000147.1:0-5085 GCA_964628385.1 uncultured Saprospiraceae bacterium | reverse complement strand
CGCACCTGCTTTGGGAGCAGGGGGCCGCAGGTTCGAATCCTGCCGCCCCGACATTAAAAAACCACTTCTATCACAGAAGTGGTTTTGTCATTTAAAGGCTGTACTAAACAGTCCAGTTAGCGCGTCCCGCCACGTGGCAATCTAAAATAGGCAGGAGGTGCAGTAAAGCGAATCCCTTACAAGTATTGTTTTTTTTTCGGGGCGTAGTGCAGTCTGGTTAGCGCACCTGCTTTGGGAGCAGGGGCCGCAGGGGTTAAACTGTGCGAATGATATAATCTTCAAAATATCCAGTTTTTTACAATAGCATTGCGCCTTTAATGCCCTTTATCCAGCCAATACTTCTGTTTATCGACAAAATTTAGTTTCAACTACAATTTCCTTCAACTTAAAATTGTTACTTTTCGAGTTACCCTCGTTATGATGGCAGTTACTTTCCAAAATCGAAGCCATAGAAATAATTTTACTTTCAACTTTGATTTTATTATTTTTCACATAAGCTGTTTTGATTAAAGGGTAAGTTCATTACTCCCCTTTTCCACTTTGGAACAAAATACGTAGGCCTATCTTTTAACCTTAAACACCCCATTTGTTATGGCTTTATTTGTTTATGTTACAGAAAAATGCAGGGACGATGCCAACCGTCACGGTCAATTAAAAAATGTCGAAAAATTTAGACAACGTCTGTTTGAAGAACAGCGGCTGAGTCTAATGGATAGCTACCCTCATCCCTTCTTCAAAAAGCGCTTTAGCTCTTTTAGGCTAATCGCAGAGGAAAGGCAGGTCAATGATCATCAGGTCATGGTATTTTGTCGGCTCCTGAAAAGAGGTGGTTCAGGTTATGATAGTTTTAAAAATAATCCACAGAAATACGGGGAAGAAAACTTTACGACTCTGGTAGATAATGAAACCCTTCGGAAATGGCTAGAAGAACAAGCTACCGAAGTAACACCGCAAAAGCAACAATTAACAGATGCTGAAAAGAGATATCTTTGGGATGTCAGAAGCATTGACTATGAAGAAGGCGAAGGCGAATTTATTTATGAATCCAAAGACTGGGTAAAGCATATTCTACGGGAAGATATTCAGTTACATTTGGAAGATATTTGTGCCACTATCAGTCAATTAGATGATCAACTGCCGGAAACAACTTATAAAACCATCCCGGTAAAAAATACTGGCCTAAATATCATCTACCGGGCCTTCCAAAAATACGGTAAATTTTTTCTGGCCGGCATCGTAAAGTCTACCTCCCAAGATGCCCAAATCATTGTTGAAAATTACCGACCGGTGCTACATGGTCCGGCAACAGAAGAAGATATACTAAGAGCCAGCATTCGCACTTATCCCATAGTTATTACAGCAGAAAAAGACTCATGGATCGCTATTCAAAAGGACGAAGCCTCCAACCTGGCACTGAGTCCCGAGGAGGCGGAGCTTTTAAATTCGGTTTATCAGTTTCGAAGGGAAAGATTGCATTTGGCTCCCGGTGCAAAAAGACCAAAGTTGGGCTTCCCACTTTTTATCAATGGCCGTGCCGGGAGTGGTAAGTCTACCATTTTGCAGTATATGTTTGCTCCATACGTTTCCCTGTATCTCAACCAGCCGGAAGCTGACTATGGCCCGCCTCTATTCCTGACCTACAGCGACAAGCTGGTGAACAGAGGCAAAAGAGTTATCCGAAGCCTTCTGAATTCCAGTTCTCAAAAAAAGATGAATAGTGCCGATCAGATTGATGAGATACAGGAGAAAAAACTGGAAACTTGCTTTCTGCAATTTAGAAAGTTCCTGCTACAATTTGTGGATCAAAACACCAGATATGAGCATTTTCCTGAAGATAATTATATGAGCTATTCCAGGTTTATGGAACTGTGGAAGAAAAAATTTGATCAGGTGCCTGAAATCAGGAAAAAATGTAGTCCTGAGATTTCCTGGCACATTATCAGATCCTTTATCAAAGGCAGATCTGTAGATTATCATCTCGAGCAGGAAGAGTATTCTCAACTGCCCAAAGCGGAGCAAAGCGTTTCCAAAGAGGTTTTTGACTTTGTTTATGAAAGGATATGGGAAGGATGGTATACAAAAGAATGCGGTGGCTTCAGTAATGAGCTACAACCCCAATATTGGGACGATCAGGATTTGCTGCGCTATTTGCTGGATAATAACCTGATAGAAGCCAGGCATCCGGCTATCTTTTGCGACGAAGCACAGGATTTTACCAGCATAGAACTAGATGCCATCCTTAGAAGCAGTTTGTTTTTCAACCGCCAAATTACCCGCCAGGAGCTCGAACGCGTACCATTTGCCTTTGCCGGTGATCCACTGCAAACGCTCAACCCCACAGGCTTTAGATGGGAGAACATTAAAGGCATTTTTATAGAAAAATTTATACACTCCCTTTCCTACAACAAAGAAGGAGGACAACAAAATCAGAATTTTCGGGAATTGAGCTTTAACTATCGATCTTCCGAAAATATCGTCAAATTTAGCAACAGCATACAAGCTATTAGAACATTATTATTTGGGTATAAAGACCTGGAGCCACAGATAAGCTGGCAGTACGAAACTGAACCACCCATTCCAGTATTTTTCGATATTAATGATCCGAAAACGCTCCATAATCTTAGCCTGCAAAAGGAACTCACCATTGTAGTGCCCTGTAACCTGGGAGAAGAGGTAGAATTTGTAAAAAATGATCAATTTTTAAAGCAGTTTGTGACCATCAAGGATGATGTCGCCTTAAATGTTTTTAGTGCCTCCAGAATAAAAGGCTTGGAATATCAGCGGGTTGCTATTTATGGATTCAGTAAAGCTCAACCAGAAAAACTACCGAAGCTACTAGCAGAATTTTACGAAGAAACCGATCGAGACAGCCGATTATCGCTGGAGTATTTTATTAATAAATTGTATGTAGCGGTGAGCCGTCCCAAGAGAAAACTCATTATCATTGACGATGCACAGAGTCTGGAAACACTATGGGCTTTTGCCTTAAAACCTGAACGCATAGCAGCCCTTAAAAGCAAAATAGGGCTACTGGGCAAACAATGGGATGACAAGCTGGGCTTAATGACCATGGGCATTCAAGATAATTGGGATGACGATAAAGAAGATTATGTAGACAAAGCCCGAAGCTACGAAAGAGACGGCCTGGAGCGCCAGGACCCACATTTGCTCAAACAGGCCGCTATGCTATACAGCGTAATTAATTTTGATAGGGAGAAAATACATTTATGCGAAGCTAAGGCTGCCGAGCTGGAGGGTAAGCATCTTCAGGCAGCACAGTATTACGAAGAAGCCAACGAGATCAACCATGCCTTTGACATGTACTGGGCGGCCCGCCAATACGAGGAAGCCTATCGACTGATAATGGAAGAGGGAACGTTTTTCTCTGAATCGGATATTCGACGGATGTACGTGATCTTCCACGAGTCGCCAGGCGTTAAGGGTTTTCTCGATATTATCAATATTTTTATGCAAAGTATGGATGCAGAAGCACCTTATTTAAGTGTAGATAAAAACTGGGCTTTTGCTTTCAATAAAGGGATTGACCTCTTGCTGGAAACGTTCCATAATCTGGACGAAGAAACCTGGATGAATCTGGCCGCTCGGCTTAAGCTACTAAATATAGAAGGTGTAAAGATTGATCTGGGTAAATTAGCTTTGCTCCACTATAAAAGTGGCCTTTATGAAGATGCCATTCAGCTTTGGGATCAAACGGATCATCCTTACCAGCAGGAATATAAAGATGCCAATCTTCAGATTTTGATAAAAAAGCATAAGGAAGGGGCATTGAAAGACTTCAGTAAGGAGCACAAGGAGTACCTGGCAAAACACTACTTCAAGGCAAAACAATGGCTGAATGCTGCCGAAGTCTATCACCAGCTCAACCTGAGCCACAAAATTGCCGCTGTTATCAATGGGTACTGTTCATCAAAAACCAGAACCGAAGAGCTTGATAAACTACTCCAACTTTTTCTCTCTGCTTTGTGTAATAAAAATGACTGGAAAAAAGCTAAGACTTTTGTTAGTACTGGTACACACAAATACTTAATAGAGAAAGGCCAACGGGCGGCTTTGCAGGAAATTCAGGACGAGTCCAATAATATCTTTTGGGTACAGCAACTAATCTACGAGATGGCTCACTCCAAAGACCTGGCCCAGCAGCCCCATAATATTAGAAAAGATATTGCGGAATATTTACTTAAAAAAGCCGAAAATGGTATTACCCAATATCTCAACCCAAAAGTACTGGGAACGGCTATTGAAAAAACTGGTATGTACAAAGCGGCTAACAGCTACTACGAGCGTTTAGCCGAAAAAACTACCAACGAAGAAACGCGCCGTTTTGCTAAAACCCGCTGGATAAAGGTCAGGCTCAAACAGGCCGATTACGAAGATCTCAGTAAAAATATCGCAGCGGCGGACCGCATTAGAAAAAAAGCACTAGAGCGTGCGGAATTATTAAAGATCGACGTATCCCAGATAACGGAATACCCTAATACCAACGACATCCCCAAACCAGTAAAGTCAACCCAAAAGAAAATTTACCAGGCTCCGGAATTGAAAATCCCAGGCACTGCCGAGCCCCGGGAGTCAAGAGATGGTTATAGCCCCGGATCAGTACCTTCAAGCTCAGGGCTTCCTGAAAAAGAGGAACTTTCTCTTCTTGACCTAGAAATCTCAATTACCCGCAAAGGCCGGTTTATCCTGATCAAGAATAAAAAGACTTTTGAGTCGGCCAAAGTTCAGATCAATTCTCCTCTGCAAATCAAGAGCTTTGATGTAAAATGTCAGGACAAAAAAGGGGTGAAATATATTCCGGAATGGAATGTTACTATCCAGGAGCAACCATCCAATCATGGTACTACTATTCGCTTTTACTTTGAAGAAAAAGGAATTGGCCTTGATGTAGAAATATAACAGCACTTAATTGGGGCAATTTACTCTTTACAAAGCGTAAATTGCCCCATTCCTATGAAACTCAAAAATAGCTTTATTTTCATCATCCTAAATGCATTTTCGGCATCAAAAGCAAATTCCAGACACGCTCGTATGTTTGTAATAAAAAATGTTCTTTGAAATCAGTAG
>CAZVOD010000146.1:0-5296 GCA_964628385.1 uncultured Saprospiraceae bacterium | reverse complement strand
CTCATCAAATGGCTCAATCGAATGAAAAAAGCCAGACTGATCATCTTTGATGACTCTGGCTTGCAGCCCATATCACATCAGGTTAAAATAACCATCCTGTAAATCCTCGAGGATCGGTATGAGCAAGGGGCTACTATTATCTGTTCGCAACTACCAGTAGGTAAATGGTATGAGTATCTGGCAGAACCAACTCTGGCCGATGCCATCCTGGATCGCATCATCCCCAGAGCCCATAGAATCGAATTGAAAGGAAAAAGTAGAAGGAAAAACTTAAAATAACTATCTTAACCAACTCATTTTTGGCGTGCTTTTCAACAGGGGGTCAAACGACCGGAAATAGGGGGTCAGACATATCCGAATACACATTTACCTCCAGATCTCTAAGCAAATAAGGAAACTTAGGATGAGCAGGATTCGATTTACTTATATATAAATTTGGCCCTAAAGCTCTGATATCCATTAGTTTATAGAGCCTTCTAACCCGTTTTTCATTAATCACACGTAAGCCTAAACCATTGAGATAATCCGTCATTCTTGGTACTCCAAAAAATGGAGTGTGCTGATATTGTTGATCTATCAGCTTCATCAAATAAAGGTTGAACGGATGCTCTCCTTTAGCCTTGTAGTACTTTTTATTACGACTGACTTGGAGCAATGATGCCTATCTACGAACGCTCAGTTTGTGATCTGCATCTAACAAATCCTGACGCTTTATAACTGGCATCATAAGAGCTTTTTTTTGAGAAAATCTAACTCCATTTGTAGTTGGCCAATTTTGGCGTAAAGCTCCTTTACGTCTACTGATTCTTTGTCTTCATTGCTTTTATTAGGTGCCTTTAAATAGTGCGTCGCATTATCTAAAAATTCGCTCTTCCATTTTGATATTTGGTTGGCATGTAAGTCGTATTTTTGAGATAATTCTGACAAAGTTTCTCGTTCCTGAAGTGCAGCCAAAATGACCTTTAGTTTGAATTCCGGGCTAAATGTTCTGCGTTTTCTTTTCATAATCAGCAGCTAATTTAAGGTTTTTACCAACTAAGCTACTGGCTCGAATTTTTGGGGGAAGCATAAATAATCTTTTGCCATTGTCGTCATTTAGAACGGAAACTTGGAATGATGCTACACAAATTGAAAATAAATAATAGTTGATATCTCAAAATATAATGGAAAATAACAAAAAACAAAATACTTGCAAACCATCTTCAGGATGTTGCTCTTCTGATGTAAACCAAGATACGGTGGTAAATAAAACCATTGTAAGAAGAGATTTTTTAAAAGCCATGGGTTTGGCAACAAGTGGGCTTCTTATGGGGTTACCTGCCCTAAGTTTTGGTCAATCAAAATCAAAACAAGAATTTTTAAATGAAAAAGAGCTTCCTGAAGGATGGTTTGAAAACCTTTACAAAAGAGGTGAGCCAGAAATTTTTAAGGGAAAAGATTTGGCTTACGTAGGAATGCCGATAGGAGGTTTATTTACAGGAACAGTTTACATAGGTGGTGATGGAAAACTCTGGTTATGGGATATTTTTAACGAGAAAAAAGAAGGAATTGTAAGCAAAACTTATGAAAATTGGCAAGGTAAAAAAAGAGTGAGACCAAGAGATGGTGCAAATTTTGTTTTTCCAGTGACTCCAGAGTATCCTTTTGAGCAAGGCTTTGGCATAAAAATTAAACAAGAGAGAAAAGAATGGCAAAAGAGTCTAGATTTTAAAGGCTTTGATGACATAGCTTTCAAAGGTCAATATCCCATTGCTGAAATTAGCTATAGAGATGAAGAGTTGCCAGTGGAAATAGACCTAAAATCCTTTTCGCCTTTTGTGCCTTTGGATGTAAAATCTTCGAGTTATCCAGCAACCATAATGCGATATAAAGTAAAAAATACCAGCAATAAAAAAGTGAGTGTTGAACTTTCGGGTTGGTTAGAAAATGCTGTTTTAAATAATACCGAAAATAATTCAGAGGTGAAACTGCACAACAGCATTCAAAAAACAGCTGGGAATACCCTATTAAATTGCAAGGCTTCTACCAATTCTAAAACGCTGAAGAACCAAAGAGACTTTGGAAACATGTCGCTGTCATTGATGAATACAAATACACATAGCCATGCATCTGCAGAAGTGAAGATTGATCAATCTATACTTTTTCCTGAAAATAAAACCAAGGAAGCAAATGCTACTCACGGCGAACAATTAATAGGAGCAATTAGTCAATCTTTCTCGTTGGAACCCAACGAAACCAAAGATATTACTTTTATTATTAGTTGGTATTTTCCCAACATCAAGCTTCCACAAAATCAGAAATCGGTTGGAGAAAATAAGGGGAGGTTTTATAAAAATCGTTTTCAAAATGCAAGTGAGGTAGGTTTAGAAATTGCAAAGAATTGCACCGAATTAAGTGAAAAAACAGCGCTTTGGAGAACTACATTTTACGAAGCATCTACATTGCCGCATTGGTTTTTAAATCGAACTTTTATCAATACTTCTATTCTCGCCACCGAAACTTGTTTCTTATTAGAAGATGGTCGATTTTGGGCTTGGGAAGGCATAGGTTGCTGCCCTGGCACTTGCACGCATGTGTGGCATTATGCACAAGCTATAGGTCGATTATTCCCAGAATTGGAGAAAAACTTGAGGGAAAAAACAGATTTTGCCGTTATGGATAAAGAATCAGGAGGGATTGACTTTAGAGGTTCTTTAGCTAAAAAATTTGCTGCCGATGGACAAGCAGGTATTGTATTGCGAGCTTATCGAGATTACCTCATTTCACCGGACAATGCTTTCTTGGAAAGGAATTGGGACAATATCAAAATCGCTTTAGAATACCTTATCAATTTAGACAAAGAAGATGGTCAAGCCAATGGAACCATTTATGGGGAACAACACAATACCTTGGATGCTAAATGGTATGGCAACATCCCTGTCATCACATCTTTATATCTGGCTGCTCTTGCCGCTGCTGAAGAAATGGCTGGTGTAATGAACGATACTTTGGCCAAGGCGGAATATGCTAAAATATTAGAATCAGGAAGTAAAAACATTGAAAAGCTTTTTAACGGCGAATATTTCATTCAAATTGAAGATCCAAATCATAAAGATGCTATCGGAACAGGAACAGGATGCTACATAGATCAAGTTTTTGGACAAAGTTGGGCATACCAAGTCGGCTTAGGCGAATTATATAATAAGGAGATGATCAACAGTTCACTGGACTCGCTTTGGAAATATAACTTTGTTACTAATGTTGGTCCGTTAAGAGAAAATTTACCCCCAAAAATTAACGGAAGGCCCTACGCACTTGCGGGAGATGCAGGTTTAGTAATGTGCACCTGGCCTTTGGGTGGTAAAAGAGAAGACTGGGAAAGGCACCGGCAATTTGGTTACTTTAATGAATGTATGACGGGCTTTGAACACCAAGTTGGCAGTCACATGATTTGGGAAGATAAACTAGATTATGGTTTCTCTATCTTGAAAGCCATACACAACCGCTATAGTCCAGCTAAAAGAAATCCATACAATGAGATAGAATGCAGCGACCATTATTCAAGAGCTATGGCAAGCTACGGCGCTTTTATTGCTGTTTGTGGCTTTACCTACAACGGACCCAAAGGGCAGTTGGGTTTTGCCCCCAAATTAACGCCTGATAATTTTAGTGCAGCCTTTACAGGTGCAGAAGGATGGGGAACTTTACAACAAAAGCAATCTGAAAATTTGCAATCCAATACGTTAAAAATAGTGTATGGAAAAGTGAATATTCAAGAGGTAAGTTTTAGTCTTTCTGAAGATAAATCGCCTAAAAACTTTGAAGTTGCTGTCAATGGAAGCCTTATTAATCACAAGATAATCAAAACTGGACATACAGTTTCAGTGCTGTTCAATCGTTTAGAATTATCGAAAAATGATAAGCTTTCTATTTCAATACATGTGTAATTATGAGGCTATTTAGGAGAAATAAAATTAAACTTTCAGCAAATGGATGAAGATAAAACTATTTCATCAGAAAAACTCAAAGCGAATTTGAGCAAAGGAATCTAAAAAAAGAAATTATGAATTTATTAAAAGCACAAAGTTTATTTTATTGTTATTAAAAGCTTACGGTTTTTTTAAGACAGTTTATAATTATAAAATGATAGTTTCATACGAGTTTGTGCGGGGCTAGCCCCGCACAAACTCGTGTCTTGGTGCGAACTCCCTGGGGCTCTTTTTGCCCAAAGCATCATGTGGATGGTACTGATTATAGTCGTCATTCCACTTTTCTGCAATTACGTTAAATTGGGATACAGAACTAACTAACTAACTAAGTAAGCATCCAACACATCTTCCATAAACGTACGGTTAAATCGCTCTACGTAGCCATTTTGCATCGACTTGCCTGGCTCCGCATATACGGGTTCTACGTCGTTTTTACTGCACCATTCCTTATACTCTTTTGAGATGAATTCAGGCCTATTGTCCGTTTGGATATACTTTGGTAGCCCATACTCACTTTTAAGCAGTTCCAATTGCCGGATAACCCTTGCAGAAGGGTACCCGATGCCACCATCATTGGATAAGCATTCCCTGTTGTAGTCATCTATGATATTCAGCACCCTGAATGGCCTGCCGCCCTCTAGGCAATCACTCATAAAGTCCATACTCCAGACCTCGTTAAGGCTCGCAGGCTGGCCAGGCGGCCTGCACAATACATCAGGTAGCCGTTTTCGCTTCTTTGGCCTTCTGACCAAGCCCAGCTCACAGTAAACCCGCAGCACTCTGCTCCAGGCTCATTTATAGCCTTCTCGCCTGATCCGGTAATATTAGTTCTAAAATCCGCGGTTAGGGTATTTGTTAACCATCTCATTGAGTTTTTCAACCACCGGGGTGTCGTCTAACTTGCTTTTGTAATACCAACTTGATCTGCTCATCCGAACCACTTCGCAGCAATTCTCAACACTAGCTTGGTATTTCTTTTTCAAATAGCCGACAACCTTTCTTTTGGCAGAAGGCTTTACCACTTTTTTGAGATCACATCTTTGGCCATCTCAAGTTGGAGGGCTTGATCAGCGAACATCCGCTTAAGCCGATGGTTTTCCTCTTCCAGCTCTTTTAGGCGCTTTAGATGGCTGACTTCCATCCCGCCGTATTTCTTGCGCCAAGTGTAGAAAGTGCCCTTTGCTATACCTAGTGCCTTCGGCTGACCATTTCTACTGATTTACCAGTTTCGTTCTCTTTCAGTGCCTTGATTATTTGGCTTTTTGTAAAATTGGATTTTTTCATAACAGCTTAAAGTTAGTGAATTTTTAAACTGTCTTATTTTTACG
>CAZVOD010000145.1:0-5620 GCA_964628385.1 uncultured Saprospiraceae bacterium | reverse complement strand
AATAGGTACCTATCGTATTTTTATATTTAAAATCAAATCGAACTTGACTTTCTTAAAAGAGCGCTAAAAATTTCGGTTTATCAACATTGTGTGGTAAATTAAGAGGTCACAAGTTAAGATGATTTACTACATACACAGAAAAGAAGCTTAGAGATGAATGCAGAAAACTTTGTCAAATTCATAAGGGACTTTTCGCAGTTATATCAACTGCCCTATGAGGAGTTGAAGAGTTTGGTGATGCAGTATCCCTACAGCACCAACCTACACTATTTGTTATTGATCAAAAGCCATCAGGAGCAACACAAAGAATTTGAGAAAAACCTGCGAACTTCTGCCATTTATAGTCAGGATCGTTCTTTTTTGTATGGGCTGCTCAAAGAATTGAATGTGAGTAAATCCAACATAGAAAGTTTTGAACTTGCCGAAGACTATCTGGAGCTCAAGGATTTGTCGTTCCACGAAGAGGAGTTAGCCCCTTTACCCGTTGATCTTTCTCTCAATGATGATACCGACAATATTTTTTCATTTCTCGCTAACGGTAGCCCCTCAGAAGAAGAACAATCCGATGAGTCGGATTCTTCCGTTGAAGTAGCCTCTTCGGCTGGCCAACAAAGGGTTGAGAATTTATTAAATTCTATATCTAATATTGGTATTAATCAGGATCAAGAGAGCAGTTTACCAAAAAAAGAAGGAATAGTTGATAATCATAATGAAGAAACGATTGAAGACGAGCGTGATAAGGATAAAGATAAAATAGCGCCAGATACTACAGAACTTATTGGTGATCAACAACATACACCTATTCAGGATCAATTACAAGGCGAGAATACCTCCACTGACATCCAGCCTGAGGAAGAAGAAGAGGAAGAACAACCAAAAGAGAACCACCGTATAAATGGCAATAATTTTAATATTCAACCACTTAAAGGTGAACAAGTTATGGAAACCTCAAAACAAAATAATGCTCCGATGCCTACGCCCAAAACATCATTTAGTAGCTGGGTCCAACAATTTCAACCTGTTCATGTCAGGATGCAGCTCAGTGAATTAATGGAGTCAAAAAAACGAGAAGATGCCAAGATCGCGAGAAGACAAAAGAGGCATGCACAAAAAAATATTCAAAGTAAAGTATCCAGGATTGCAGAGCTGAGCCTCAAGGAAAGTCAGGATTTAGCCTCAGAAACATTGGCTGAATTGCTAGTCTTACAACAGCAATATGATCGAGCCATCAAAATGTATAATCAATTAATATTGAAATTTCCTGAAAAAAGTAGTTATTTTGCGGCCAAAATAGAAGAACTTAAAAATTTATAAACCATGTTAACTTTATTTTCTGTTGTTTCTGCTCTTATAGGAATAGTACTTATGGGTGCAGTTTTGATTCAAAATCCGAAAGGAGGAGGAGTAGATTCTACTTTTGGTGGAGCTCAGGCTAACCAAATGTTCGGTGCTGCCAGATCTACGGATTTCATCGAAAAAGCGACCTGGTATCTTGCTGTAACAATTTTTATACTTTGCATTGCTTCTACGCTATTCCTTGGCGACGGGGCTGCGGTTACTGCTCCATTGGTTGGTGAATAAGCAGGGCTATATTTCTCCCTTCCTGCCATTTGTTTTATGACAGAAAGCAGGAAGGACGAGATTATCTTGCCATCCAATCTTTTCGAATCAGCTTTTGATATTGACAATCCCTTCAAGTTTTTAGACTAAGTAATTGGTATTTAGCTCTTGCTTATTCCTTACCTATCTTTATAATCCAAATTTTATTTGGAATGCTTTCTTTTTTTCAAAAAATTAATATACGATATTAATATCCTGTTAAATATATTTTCAGCCCTTTTGAGGTAAAAAATATAGGGTTGTAGGCCTATCTGTAGCTGACCTGACACTAAATGCGGTCAAAATGACAATAAAACTAGACAAAATGGGTCAAATATCCTTGTTATAACTTTCCATGGCCTGACAAAAACTGAAATTATGTCACAAAATTATTTTTGGCATAACGTATGTGGTATATTTATTTGATAGTATTTATATTAATTTCTTTAACAAATAATACCTGAGCAACTATGATGAAACCCATCAACGACAGAGTTGTTATCAAGTCGGCACCTGCAGAAGAAAAAACCAAAGGGGGAATCATCATTCCTGACACAGCTAAAGAGAAGCCTCAAAGAGGTGAAGTAATAGCTGTTGGACCTGGGAAGGATGGAAACTTAATGACTGTATCCGTTGGAGATATTGTTTTGTACGGCAAATATGCCGGCCAGGAACTACATCACGACGGAGAAGATTACCTGATTATGCGTGAAGATGACATCCTTGTCATCCTTTCTTAATCAGCTTTTCCTTCAATCCTTTTATTTATCAAATAACAAAAATCAAAACAAAATATGGCTAAAGAAATTAGCTTTGATCGCAATGCCCGGGAACGGTTAAGTAAGGGTGTTGATACACTTGCAGACGCAGTGAAAGTAACATTGGGACCGAAAGGCCGCAATGTTGTCATTCAAAAAAGCTTTGGCGCTCCACAGATAACCAAAGATGGAGTTACAGTAGCTAAGGAAATCGAGCTGGAAGATGCTGTAGAAAATATGGGCGCACAGATGGTAAAAGAAGTAGCTTCCAAAACGGCTGACATTGCCGGTGATGGAACTACCACTGCTACTGTTTTGGCACAAGCTATGATAAAGGCAGGACTTAAGAACGTAACTGCCGGAGCCAACCCTATGGACCTCAAGAGAGGCATGGATAAAGCGCTAAAGCTTGTGATATCCGACCTTCAGGAACAATCAGAAGTAATTGGTGATGATTTTGAGAAAATTCGTCAGGTAGGTGCTATTTCTGCCAATAACGACGATGAAATTGGCGGATTAATAGCAGACTCTATGAAGCGTGTATCCAAAGATGGTGTTATCACCGTTGAGGAAGCCAAGGGTACGGATACCTACGTTGAGGAAGTATTGGGTATGCAGTTTGACCGCGGATATCTATCTCCATACTTCGTTACCAATGCTGAAGACATGATCACGGAGTACGATGATCCTTATATCCTCATCTATGATAAGAAAATTTCCAACATGCAGGATATTGTGCCTATACTTGAGAAAGTTGTACAGGCCGGACGTCCGCTGTTGATTATTGCAGAAGATATAGAAAGCCAGGCATTAGGTGTGTTGGTGGTTAACCGTTTACGTGCCCAATTGAAAGTAGTAGCTGTAAAAGCTCCTGGCTTTGGTGATCGCCGTAAAGCAATGCTGGAAGATATTGCAGTATTGACTGGTGGTACCGTAATTTCTGAAGAGAAGGGATATAAGCTGGAAAATACAGAAGTCGAGCACCTTGGTTCTGCTGAGAAAATAACTATTGACAAAGATAATACCACTATCGTTAACGGTAGAGGAACTGAAGAAGTTATCCATGCTCGTATCAGCCAGATCAAGCAGCAGGTTGAAAACACTACCTCTGATTATGATCGTGAAAAGTTACAGGAGCGTTTGGCGAAATTGTCAGGCGGTGTTGCTGTTCTTTATGTAGGTGCACCTACTGAAGTAGAAATGAAAGAAAAGAAAGATCGCGTTGATGATGCCCTACACGCAACCAGAGCGGCCGTAGAAGAGGGTATTGTTGCCGGTGGTGGTGTAGCCCTAGTAAGAGCTATCGCTTCACTGAAGAATGCTAAAGGTAGTAATGAAGACGAGACGATCGGGATGCAAATTGTTAAAAAAGCTTTAGAAGCACCACTTCGCACCATTGCAGATAACGCTGGTGTAGAAGGTTCGGTTGTACTTCAAAGAGTAATGAACAGTAAAGGCAGTACCGGTTATAACGCACGTACCGATAAGTTTGAAGATTTGAAAAAAGCAGGTGTTATTGACCCAACTAAGGTTACGCGCATAGCTTTGGAAAATGCGGTATCTATTTCAGGTATGGTACTTACTACTGAGTGTGTGATAAACGACTTGCCTGAGCCTGAGTCTGCAGGTTCTGCTGGTGGTGGTATGCCAGGTGGTATGCCAGGTATGATGTAATCACAACGCCTTAAGATAATAAAAGCCTTTCCCTCTCGGGAAAGGCTTAATTTATATGTACACCATTTGGCTGAAACAAATCTCACCTCGTATTTACAAAACAGAAATAAAATCTGTTTTATGATAAACTTAAATTTTTTTACTCAATTCTGAAAATATATTCCAAATAAAATTATAAACCTACACTGGAAATATATCGTATACCATCCCCATTGAATTCTGAAATAAAGATTCATCTATTCCTGTTTCTACATTTTCTGATTTAAAATAGCTTACCAGGTGTTCGGTTGGCATATTACCGGTAAGGTCGTCTTTAGCCATGGGACAGCCTCCAAAACCCCTAATAGCACCGTCAAAACGTTTGCAGCCATTTTTATGAGCCGTCTGTATTTTTTCTTTCCAGTTGTGGGCCTGTGTATGGAAATGAGCACCTATTTCCAGACCCGGGTAAGCATCAATCAAATGACTGAACAGATATTCTATGTTTATCGGATTGGCTACACCGATAGTATCTGATAATTGGAAAATATTAATCCCCAAATCTTTTAAGAGATCAACCCATTTCTGGACGATTTCTACGTTCCACGGATCTCCGTAGGGGTTACCAAATCCCATAGATACATATAATACCAGCTCTTTACTGGCTTTCAGACAAATATCCTGAATGATCTTTACCCGGTCCAGTGATTCTTCTATCGTAGCATTTGTATTTCGGAGTTGGAAAGTTTCTGAAATAGAAAAGGGATATCCGAGGTATGAAATTTGGTCGAATGCAGCTGCATCGTTTGCTCCTCTCTTATTGGCTACAATAGCCAAGAGCCTCGTATTTGTTTTTTCCAGCTCCAGCTTTTCTAAAACCTGAGCAGTATCTCTCATTTGAGGAATAGCTTTTGGAGAAACAAAGCTACCAAAGTCAATTGTATGAAAGCCTACTTTCAATAAACTATTGATATATCTGGCTTTTGTTTCGGTAGGAATAAAGGGTTTTAACCCCTGCATAGCATCTCTTGGGCATTCTATAAGTTTTATCATAATTTGGTTAGAGCTTTGTATGTTACAGCTGAACTTATCAGACATGTTCCGAAGATATTGAAATGAGTTGAAAAACTTACTCTACCTGCCCTTAGAAAAGCTTTGGCCCTAAATCACTTAGCTGCGCCACTCCCCTTCTTCGAAATATGGCTAATAATTTGACCACTAAGATCTATTAAAATGTCAACATTTTTAATGGAAAAAACCTTTAAAAAAGAAAAATGAATTTTAACATGAACAAAAACAGAGGACTATATACTTTAGTTGGCTTTCTATTGGCGGGCGTTGGGTTTCTTGCCCTAGTTCTTAGTGTAGTTGGTGCTAAATTATCTTTTCTGATCTGGATTGATAACTTTGGCCCCCTCACTGGATTCATCATCCGCATCCTCATGATCTTCTTCGGCATAATCATTATCTATATCGCTCAGACAGATTTCAAAAAGAAACAACCCTAAGCTCTATCTTACATTAGATTCAACTCATAAAAAAAGCCCCCCCTCCAGCTTTCGCCAGAAGGGGGGAGCTTTTTTTCAGTATCTCAACCATTCTCCGAATGG
>CAZVOD010000144.1:0-5756 GCA_964628385.1 uncultured Saprospiraceae bacterium | reverse complement strand
ACATGGTTGGTTTGATAAACGATTTATGTACGAACCTTCGTTTAGAATACCATTAATTATTAAATACCCGAAATTAATTAAAGCAGGAAGTGTAAATAATGATTTAGTGCAGAATTTAGATTTCGCTCCTACTTTTTTAGACTTAGCTAGTGCTGAAACTCCTAACGATATGCAAGGGATCAGTTTGTTGTCTCTTTTTAGCAATAAAAATTCTAATTGGAGAGATGCTCTATATTACCACTATTATGAATACCCTGGGATCCATATGGTAAAACGTCACTATGGAATAAGAACAAACAGGTATAAGCTTATTCATTTCTACTACGATATTGATGAGTGGGAACTTTACGATTTAGAAAAGGATCCTGAAGAATTAAATAATGTATACGGGCAAACTAATTATAAGGAAGTGCAGAAAATGATGCACGAAAGACTGGAAGAGCTTCGCCATCAATACAAAGATTCGGACAGCCTTAATACAAAATGGATAAAACATGACCTTGAAAGACTGAAACTATACTTACCCCCAATTTTAAACCAGTAGAGCCAAATATTTAGTTGGGATGAAATAGTTTTTTTGTCCAAAGAAGACCTCGGCTGGCGTCTTCCTATTTAGACTTTAATGACCTCTTTCAAAATTATAAAAATTCATATAAGTTTCCGTTTCCTGATACAATTCTTCTCCACCATTAGGTGCATTCAGATAAAGATATTCGTACTTGTAGCTTCGCCAAAAACGCTCAATAAAGATATTATCAATGGCTCTTCCTTTTCCATCCATGCTTTGCTTGATGCCATTATCAGTCATTGCCTGTATCCAAATATCAGAAGAAAATTGACTGCCTTGATCGGTGTTAAAAATGTCTGGTGTTGGATACCAAAAAATGCACTGATCAAAGACATATTTACACCAATTCGCAGTCATCGCGTTAGCAATATCCCAGGCTAAAATAAACCTGGAAAACAAATCCATAATGGCAAACAGATACATAAACCCTCGTTTTAAAAGGATATAAGTGATATGGGAAGGACGCCCAGGAAGAGTAAGGCTTGGTTTAGACCATGGACAAAGTCCGGGAGGCTCTGAGAAGGCAGCGCTACGCAAAAGCTGTATTGAGAAAAAGGCAGCACCCCTACCAGCAATTCACAGGGGTGAACTTCGCCGCTTTGGGTATCTACCCAGTGCATCTTTTTACCGGCAAAATCCAGCATCAATACTTCGCCCGGATTATGTTCCAGGGCCAAGGTAAGGTCTTTACACTTGACAACCCGGCGCAGCCGATCACAAAACTGGCTATAGCCATATCCATCAGGATGGCTGGAGCGGTATTCTTCCCACAACAAGTGTCGAGTGACGCCCACTCGGCCAAGTTCCTTGAGCCAATAATCCACTTGCTCATCAAACACTTTTGAGCGATAGGAAGCCTGTTGGGCCTCAGAAGGATAAAAGATCTGATGGAGTTGTTCATCATCCAGGTCCAACAACTCAGACAGATCGATGCTTTGGGCTTCAGCCCGACGAAGATACTCTCGGACCATATTCTTCGACATCTTCAGCTGTCGAGCTGTACCTTTGATCGAGCCACAGGCCAGGTAATTGCGTAAAACAGATTTGATCTGATCCATACGTTTTCGTTTTGCCATCGATCCATTTTTTGGACCGAAGTTGGGCATTCTTGACGTACGATTCGGTATCTTTTCAAGGGGGGCAAACCGCCGGAATGTTATTAACAGCCCAGGGGGTCAGATGCCCGGAATACCGGGGTCAGATAAAATCAGATTTGGGGGGTCAGATGGATCGGATTACACACGTACCAGACCACTCAAGCCCGAAAAACCCTTGCGCATATCGGTAGGTGTACCGTAGAGAAAGTACCGTTGCCGAGAAGAAAAACTAAGCATCGTCCAGGTGTTGTATGATTTGAGCCAGGGTCGAAATCGACTGGCTGCGAAGCCTCAGTTCTTTATTCGACAAACAGATCACCAGTTCGTGTTCCGTACTGGGCTGAAGCTGCCGAAAACCTACCGCTTGTCCGGGCGTTGGGTCGCACAGGCGCCGTTGCCAGTAATAGAATTTACTCGGGTGGATGCCTCGCTGCTCACAAAAAGCCTTCTTGCTTAAGCCCGATGTGGATTGCTCTACTAATACAGCCTGCCATTTTTGTACGCGTGTGCCTGGACTCATATCTTTGGTTTTACCCAAAGGTAGATCCACCCAAACCACCAATCAAGACGCCTTTGCTCGGACGCTTACGTTTTAATTATTCTTCTATTTCAGAGTCTATGATTTTTATCATATCCTTTAAAAATATTGATAACTCATTTTCTTCTTCTAAACCTTCTTTTCTTACAGATTCTAACCATCCGAGCCACCAAATAAACTCTGAATCATTGAACATTTTGTCATAATTAGTTTTTACGCTTTCATCTGGTTGTCTCTCAAAATATTTGTTTATTGTCGTCCAATAGAGAATTGGTCTGTTCTTGTTTATTTCGTTGGTCGATTCGTTAGTATCGATAATTAAATCGTTTAATGATGATAGCTTATAACGAAGTTCTTTATTTGAGATGTAATCTACTTTTCCTGAACTTATAATTGATTTCAGTATTCCTAATTTTGGATCATAAGTCACATTGTAATCCATATCCTTAATCGCTTTATCCCAAATAGCCCTATCAGTATTCCTTCCTTTCTCCCTATCGTACATAAATTCTTTTAATAGAGTTGCGGCTACGAGATTTTCTGTGTGTGACTCAATGATTTCTTGTAAATCAGAAATACTAGTTTTGATTTCGGTTTTTAAATCGGTTAATAATGCTTGCTCAATATTTTTAATTTTTCGGTTTTCATTCCAATTATTTAATTGTAGCGCGATAAAAATCCCTATAACCACAAGTACAATTTCACCAATTGCATAAATTAGATATTTACTAACCTTATTTTCAGTCAGTAATTTTCGTCTAATCTTTCTAAAGAATTTTATCATTGTATTTTTCAAATTAATGCCGACTCGTTAATATATTTCAACAGTTTGTTGCTCTTTTCCTCCTCATTCCCTTCAAACAAGCTATCCAACGGGCTGCGCACCAGCCTCAACGTCCGCTTGCTCACATGCATGTACAACAGGTAGTCTTGATATCCGAGTGCCCCAAAAGCTCCTGAATCAAGCATACATCTGTACCCGGCTTCAGCAAGTGCGTAGCGTAAGAATCCCGCAAGGTATGAAACGTGGTTTTCTTATTGATAAATACCTGACGGCGCTCTAAATCTATATCTTCTGGCTTTAGATAGCAAACTCCACTCAATCGCAAACCACTGCTGTAGGCAAAATACCACCCTACGCGGACCTACAATTTATTGAGAGAAATCATTAAAAGTCAAAAGAATTCCCAACAATCAGTGGAAAAAACTGTAATAATAATCCAAAATAAAATATTAACTTTGTTTTATATTAAAAATTAAAATATACTTGCAGCATAATCCGATATAGTGCTTGCAAGGTCTAATAAAATGATTTATAATTTCAACTTTACCAGCCATGCCTCATAACCTTGATACTAAAACTAAAGTGGCTCTTTACATAGGAAAGCCTACTCAGCTCTGGGAATACGAAGACGAAGAACTCACCAACTTCCCAAGTGCCGTGCTTTTGACCTATAAGAAAAAAGAAAAATCACTTGATGAAGCTTTAAAATCCTTATTTCATAAGTTGAAAACAAAAAAAGAGGCTGTAGTTTTCAACTTGGATAATTACGACATTTCTACTTACCAGATCCTTTTTAAAAAAGAGAAGATACTAGCTGAAATCCTAGCCCTGTTAAAAGACGCCAAATTAGTCAAAAGCATTCATGGCAATGTTCCTCCCGATAAAGCGACATGTACGCAATACGAAAAGGCTTCTATAGATTATTAGTCAAGGTAAGCCATTTTATCTGCCCTGATTCAGCATACTTAATCATCGTCCTCCTTGAATTTTGCTGCATTACGCTTCTCTTCGGATACCAGCGTTTCATAAAGCCTGAGTAGTTCTGTTTTGCTTTTTTCATCCTTTTGTTCTTCTTCCTCCAGAAATTCAGAGATTTTTATACTTTCTATCACCGGCTCCTCTTGGGTTCTAAACATCACTATCGGTCTGGTGAAAGGCTTGCCGTCGCTATTACTCGTAAAACTGATATATCCTTTCATTATATTCAGCTTGCTGTTGGTATGATTCTCCTCCTTACGCAAAATCATGTAGGCAATAACCCCGATACCTATGTTAGGATGCATAGAAATGCACAAAGTCTTTTTATTTTGGTAGGGATCATCTTTGTTTATATTGATTATACATACTTGCGTATCGTAGTTGGAATCGTTATAAACAGATGTTTTATAGCTGCATTTATAAGTATCTTCAACTGAGAATTTACTTAGTATTATTTTTTCGTAGTTATCTGAAAAACGCATGGTTTGCCACTCTCCTATAACTTTCATCTTTTTCAACTCATTGACATCTACTTTTTTGGCCTCCAAATTTCCCAAACTAACCACCCTGCCACGAATCCTGAAATAATATCTATGAAGAAATAAAAAACGCTTAATCTTCAGCTCCTCCTCTTCTCTAGTTGGCTCATCCACATCCGGTTTTTTTCGATGCAAAACAGCCTCGGTATTGATCGGGTAGTAATTATCAGAAGAAATCGCACTAATAGCACATAGAATTAAGTCTTCTTCAAAATTATCTCCCACAAAGGCAATTAAAGTCATAGAAAACTTATCATCACTACTATCCAGCCGAATTTTCAGCTTATTCTGACCTAACTTTTCAACTTTTCCAATATAATTCAAATTCGTTTTGAAAGTATGAAAATTTTTGAGTTCTGCCCTTACAGGTGCATCTTGTTCAAAAGCGAGGAGAAAATCAAAAGAATCCACGTCGTGCTTTCGATAAGCGTAATAATACCCCTTGTATTCACACTTGAGAGGCTCATCATCGCTTTGAGGAATTTCAGCTTCTATATCTTCTATACTTTTATAACCGGTATATATCAGATATATGCGCAGATAAGGCTCGTCAATATTTACGGTTTTACTTTTTTTAGCCTCTTTGATCTTTCTATATAAATGCTGTGCATTAAAATGTCGACCTAGTTCTTCAATAGGAACATCTCTTGATTTTATCTTCTCTTCCTTAATACAATAATCTTTAAGGTATTCAAAAACCGCCTCATTTTTCAGGATTTCGCCCTTAACAGTCTTTTTATCATACGATATATCATACTCGTTGAGTGGGTAAGGATCACCATTCTGGAAGCCAAGGACCTTCGAATAGTTCTCTTGCATTTCTTTTTTGGTAAAACCACTTTTTTCTAAAATTTTGGAGAGCAACTTTTGAAAAGCAGGGGTTGAGCATTTTTGTCTGGGCATATGTCAGCATATTAACAGCAAATAAACTAATTATGCTGGAAAATATAAGAAAAATATGATTACCCAATAGGCATATTAGACCATTAAATAAGCAAAAAAGGTAAAAAAAGCTGGTAAGAAGCTGTTATGGCATGCTGAGAGCGTTATGCATAGGTTTGTACCGTGGCCATTGTAAGAGAGTTCTTAAACGTGACCTGCAAAGATAACGCTTTTTTTCAAAAATCAAAATTTGTAATCATGATAACGATCATTGGAATTTTTTTGACAGCAGTAATCGTCCTTGGAGCCATGAGTGGAGGACGAGAATTTGGGGATACCATAAAAAGAGGTATCCAAACACTTATTACCA
>CAZVOD010000143.1:0-5855 GCA_964628385.1 uncultured Saprospiraceae bacterium | reverse complement strand
GAAGCTCGCAAGGTAGAAGCTGAAAGAAAAAGAAAAGTGGAAGAAGAAGCCCGTCAAGCTGCTGAACAACAGGCTAAAGCCAGAACAGAAGATGAAGCGCAAGCTAAAGAAAACCAAGAAAACCAAGATTCAGAGAACAAAGACCAGTAATTGATACGTTACGGCGTAAAAGACAAAGTATAAACTACTATGATTACAAGAGAAAAATTTGAATCCTTATTAAATAATGGTCAAAAAACCTGTGTATCTGTATACATACCAACTCATCGGTCGGGACATGTACAGGAAGACAGGTTGCAGTTGAAGAATGCTTTGAAAAATGCCAGCCATGAATTGATGGATTTTGGTTTATCAGAAAAAGAAGCCTTTCGCTTCCTAACTGGTGGTTACCAATTGCTAGAAAGTGAAGATTTCTGGTTGAATCTCTCAGATGGTTTAGGATTATTATTTGGACCTGACTATTATGAGTATTTCATATTACCTGTAAAGGTTGAAACTTTGGTACAAGTAGGTGATGAATTTTACTTACGGCCAATGATTCCGGCATTGACAGGACGTCAGCGTTTTTTCCTTTTGGCATTGAGTCAGAACGAAATTCGTTTCTTTGAGGGTAACAAATACAGTATTACTCCTGTAATCATTGATGATCTGATGCCGGAAGATATGGAAGAAGCATTGGATTTGGATTTGACAGCCACTGAGCTTCAATCTCACAGTGGTAACCCCAATTCTTCTTCTGCCATCTTCCACGGCCATGATGTGGGAAAAGACCACAAGCTAAAGCAGCTCAAGCAATACTTCAGAATTATTGATGACGGACTAATGAAAATGCTACACGACGAATCAGCTCCGTTAGTTATTGCAGCTGTGGATTACCTGGTACCAGTATTCCGGGAAGTATCTACTTATCCGCACATCACCGACATTCACATAGGTGGTAATCCTGAGCACGATGATCCAGTATTGCTGCACGAAAAAGCATGGACGATCATCGATGATTTCAACAAAAATGAAATGACTCAGCGCAAAAATGCTTTTGAAGAACAACTGCCTAAACAGAAAGCTAGTACTGAATTATCCAGTGTGATCAGAGCGGCTGATGAAGGAAAGGTAGAGACACTTTTCATTAACAAGAGTAAACACCTTTGGGGACATTTCGATCCTCAAAATAGAGCTATAAATATCCATTCTGAAAAAGAAAAGCAAAGTAAAGATCTTTTGGAATTAGCCGCGAAGATTACTTTTGAAAAAGGTGGTCGAGTTTACAATATAGATGCTGAAAACATGCCCGCACCAGATTACCCGGTCAATGCCATTTATCGGTATTAATGCTGCAAGGTCTTCTAAGTTTGATACGAGGCGTCTTTAGCTTAAAATCAAATACTCATTGTAAACGAAACAATCTAAATTGATGATATCGAAAAAAGCTGAGGAATAGCCTCAGCTTTTTTGTATGGTAGCAGTACCGGGCAGTATGCGTACATCAGTTTTTCAAATGAAAAATTCAAATGAAATTACTAAAATTTAAAAATATACATAGCAGTGCCATAAAAGAGAATTTTAAAAAAGCACTGAAAGGATATCCTGATCTGCAAAGTCATCAGATTACTGTTATCCAACGACCTATACCCAAAACCACTATGCGGGCACAGCCTGTATTTGACCGGTTTTTTTTCAATAAGAAGAAAAGAAGATACAAGATTGAGATTAGTAATCATGCCAAATTATCCGAGCATATCAAAATTGAGGAGCTTCCTGAAGATGTGTTACTTGGCTGGTTAGCCCATGAGGTAGGGCATTTACAGGATTATGTGCACCGTTCTGCCCGAAATATAATTGGCTTCGGCCTGGGCTATTTATTTTTTCCTACTTTCCGAATGGGAGTAGAACGTAAAGCCGATGTGTTTGCTATCAATGCCGGCTTCGCTAACGAAATTGTAAAAACTAAGAAATATATCCTTGAACATTCCACCCTGCCCAACCAATATAAAAATCGCATTGAGAAGTACTACCTTTCTGTTGATGAGGTAGCCGTGCTGCAGGCAGAAAACCCGGATAGTGTTATGATGGATCGCTTGATTTAGCTTAAAAATCCATTTGATAGTTAAGTAAAAAAACTTAAGGAAAAAGACCTGGCCAACTGGGCAAGTCCTTTTTCCTAAGGTTTAATCTTTTGGTTATTGACTAATATAGTTCAAAACGTCCTGCATCATTTCCGGCTTCATAACTTTAGGTACTTTGATCTGACCTCCCTTCTTTTTTCGGGCTTCCAGCCAATCGTATATTTTTTGAGATGCAATACATTCTACTCGTACTTCGTACAAGGCTTTTTGGCGAGCTACCCGGTAGTTTTTATTTTTATTTTGAAGGATATCATCTAGTTTTTGAGCTACTTTTTCATTATCAATAGGCTCTTCTACTCCTAGTATCCATTGGTGAATAAATTCGCCATCTTCCCGTTTTAGGGCTGCAACAGCAAACTCATTAAGTGTGAGGTCCATTTCAGAAGCCAATTCTTCTATTGCTTCGTTAATTTTCTCTTCTGATAGCTGTGAACCTACTGTATTGAGGTAATACTTGGTTCGGCCAGAAATTTTCATCTCCAGCTGCTTCAAGTCAGTGAATTTGATCGTATCACCGATAAAATAGCGCCAGGCTCCAGCAGGAGAAGAGAGGAGCAAGGCGTAGTTCTGTCCTTCTTCTACCTTTGAAATATCCAGTACTTCAGGGGCATCCAGGAGATTGCCAAATTCGTCGAACCCTCTTTCATCAAATGGAATAAACTCATAGAATATACTATGATTGAAGGCTAGCTTCATATCCATCGTGCCTGGCCGATCAGTATACCCAATGAATCCCTCGGAAGCCAGATAGGTGTCCATATAAATCAGGGGTTTATCAAGAAGCTTTTCTAATGACTTTCGGTGTGGCTCAAATGCTACTCCGCCGGAAACATAAATGCTCAGGTGTGGCCATATATCATGGATAGTATTGAATTGATGGCGCTCGATAATTTTTTCGATCATCATCTTCACCCAGGATGGGATACCGGCAATAGCTACGATATTCCAGTTGGGGGCTTCTTCGGCGATTCTTGCTACGCGTTCATCCCAGTCGTCTATTTGGGCAATGTCTTCGCTTGGTTTGTAAAAGCCACCAAACCAGGTAGGTAGATTACTGGAATTGATACCACTAATTTCTCCTTCCAGGTGTTGGCCGCGCTTTTCCAGGCTGGCAGAGCTACTCAATATGAGCACTTCTTTTTCAAAAAGTTCTTTGGGTAAATTGAAATTAGCAAGGCTTTCAGCCTGTGATATCCCAACTGCCCGAAAACTGGCCAGCATCTCGTCAGTTACAGGGATTCTCTTACTGGTACTGCCAGTAGTACCGCTGGAAAGCGCAAAATAATCAGGAATACCCGGCCAGGTTATGCTAGGCTGGTTCTGCTGGCGATGCCACCATTTTTCATGCATAGTATGGTAGTCAAAAATAGGAACCGATTTCTGGTAGGCTTTGATCGGATCTTCAGAGCGCAGTATTTTTTCAAAATCATAGTACAAACCGAATGATGTATTTTTGGCTTGTTGCAAAAGGCTGGTTAATTGTTGTTCTTGAATAGTTGGTACATCTTTAATCTGTAAGTTGAGTGCATGCTTCAACTCTATCGCTGATTTGATGAGCTGACCTAAAATTGCCATATAGTTTTCTTCAAAACGCTATTCTACTACCAGGAGTTCGCTCAAACCCTTATTATACCTGATGTGTATGCATTGTGAAGTAAAAATAAGCCTTTGATTTAAAGTCCTTTATAGCATCTTTCAATAACTTTCAGTTTTTACTGAAATTATTAGAAAATGATGCTATTTGAGTAAATTGATTAAATTTAATCAATTTCAAAGAGCGTAGTGTTGTTAAGTAACTGATTTTTAGCTGTTTATTTTTTGGCACGGAGTTTGAAGTGTTTTAAGGTGGAAAAATGACTATACAGAAAAATAAAAATACTACATTAAGCATGACAACGGTAGAATTTCAAAGAAAGTGGGGTGAGTTGGAAGATTTATTATTTGGATTTGCAATGAGGTTGACGCGTAATAAGGAAGATGCTAAAGATTTGATGCAGGAAACTGTAATGAAAGCTTTTCGTTATAGATCGAAGTACCAGAAAAACACCAATTTTAAAGCCTGGACTACGACGATTATGAGAAATACCTTTATTAATATCTATCGTAAAAATCGTAACAGAAATAATATTGAAGCGCCAATTGAAGATTTTTTATATGCCCTTGAAGACCGCACTGCCGATGAGCAAGCTGATGCAGGTGTAAGAATTGGTGACTTACAAAAGTTGTTGGGTACACTTTCTAACACTTATCGCATTCCATTTTTGATGGCCTTTCAGGGTTATGAATACAAAGAAATTGCTCACACATTGGATTTACCAATCGGTACTATTAAAAGCCGTATACACAGTGCAAGACAAAAGCTGAAAAACGCGGTCAATACACACTATAGCGATCAGAAAGTCTAATAGACTACGATAAAATTAAAAAAAGAGGAAGCAGTTGCTTCTTTTTTTTCTGACCCTACGCTAAATTTCGGGCATGGCTTTCGGTAGTAGTATCATAAAAACTTAATCTAAATGGACAAGTTTCAAGAGCGTAAAATTTTACTTTTGGAGTCGAAAATGGATAGAAATTAGGTTCTCAGGAATAGCGATATGTGGCGAAAAAAATCTAATAAATTTCTAGCCAAAAGGAAAAAAAGGTAACTTGACTTTCACAAAATTACTTTTTAATTTAATTTATTTAATTCGGGCTAGAATTGATTGAGCATTTGCAAATGCAGCGCGTTGTTTGATAAGCATTGCTTTCTCAGCACTCAACGTTTCTTTTTTCATGATGAGCTCTTCTTTAATTTCCATGATATCTTCCTCAAGCTTTTCTAATTCTTTTTCGCCTTTTTTGATATCTTTTTCCAAATCCTTAGTATCATCTTGTAAATCATCTACTTTTTTTTCCATATCCTTTATTCGGTCTTCGTACATTTCCGGTACATAATCGGCAACAAATTCGTTAACGATACCCACAAGAATGTCGAATTCCTCTTCGTAGTTTGAATCTCCGATGTAGACATCATAGCCCAGTGATGCAAATATTGTCATTTTAGCGCGTTCTTCTCCTGCTTCGGCTTCAATGACCTTTACATAAAAATTGATATTTTTATTGATAATTTTTTTCACCATCACACGCTCGGCGTACAGCTCATCCTTATTGGTAAATAAGCCGGTACCTTTCAATTTGAGCCTGTAATTTTTTCTCATAAATTTTTCAAAGGCTTTCTTTATGTCGTCAGGAGTATTGTCGATCATCACTCTAATTCCCGGTCTTTGCTCTCCATCTCTGGCGTAGTATCCCTGATCTATGACCAAATCTGCTCTAAGTAGAGAAGTACAAAGGAATGAAAGGAAAAGTGTTAAGCCGTAAATTTTTCTTAAGTAGTTCATATTTAGTGTTTTGGGTTTGAAATATACACCTGATCTTTTTGGAAAAGATTTCAAAAAAGCTTTGATTTCAGAAAATAATATATAATAGATGTATGGTACTCCATAGAATTTTACTTTGAGGGGTATACCAGTAGCCGCTCCGCATTGTCGAAAACATCTTCCGCTTCGGGCATCAATGTTCGCCATTCATCTTCTTCCGCAGCATCAAGTCTTAACTTTAGATGAGAAATCTTGGTTCTGTACAGTTTATATTTATTCATCAGGTCGATTTGTTCTTTTTGTACATCATCCACTACCTGATGTATATATCGGTGAAACCATGCCACCCATATCGGCGCAAACCATGCCAATT
>CAZVOD010000142.1:0-6108 GCA_964628385.1 uncultured Saprospiraceae bacterium | reverse complement strand
ACTTCTATAACATCAACGACAGCAAACCACCATTCATCTTTATCCCAGACGCGGCTTCCCTGGATTTTCCACGATATTAGAGATTGGGATTACTAGGAATAATTCCAATAATATGATATATTAGAGGCTATGGAAAAACGCCCAAAAAAAGAGATTGAAGAACGTAAACACCGTTTAAAAGAAGCTATCAATTTGCATGAAATTGAGGGCATGACAATTTCTAAAAATCAAATTGCAATCCTTGAAATGTTTGATCGAGAGGGCTGGTCAGATGAAAAATGCCTCGAATACCTTTCTAAAATTTATAAAGAGGATTCCTCAGAATCTAATCAAACAATATAAAAGCTTTCAAAGTGGACAACGAAGCCCTAGACAAGCATTTATATAAATATCCTGATAGTAATACCCTAAGAAATAAACTGAATATTAAAAACCACGACAGGCTTAACGAAGCTGAAGTGATTTATGTAAGTAGAAGAATTCAAGGAGGAATACCTGAAGGGAATTTTGATTTAAAGCATCTCAAAGATATTCATAAGCACCTTTTTCAGGATATTTATGAATGGGCTGGTGAAATCAGACAAGTTAATATTGGTAAAGGAAATACATTATTTATGCCTCACGACCGAATAGGGTTCGGGATGCAGGACATTCATAAGAGGTTGAAAAATCAAAATTTTTTGAAAGATTTTAGTAAATTTAATTTCTCAAAAGAAGCTGGAGTAATTATCGGAGATGTCAATCATCTTCACCCTTTTCGAGAAGGCAATGGTAGAACACAATTTCAATATCTGAAACAACTTGGGTCAAATGCAGGATTAAATATTGACCTTTCTCGTTTCAGGCGACCTGAATGGATTAAAGCATCAATAGAAGCAGATCGAGGAGATTATAATCTTATGAGTGAGTGTATATATGATGCAATTACAGGAAGGACAAAAGAGCATAATTGGGATATGAATAGATAAAATTAAAATTGATATGCTATGAGCAGTAGCGGAAATGACAGTGGAAATATCATAGGAGGGATTGTCGTTGTAGTATTTGTAATTTGGCTTATCGCTGTGATTATCGAATGGTTTACAGAGGTATTTATCCCCTGGATAACTGATACAGTTTTTCCTTTTTTAATCAATGTTTTCCTTTTTATATTAGGAACTGCTTTAGTCATAGTTTTTGCATACTTCACATTCAAGTTCTTTAAATGGCTGCATTGGATGATTTATCTAAAACCTACCAGAACAAAACGAGCAATCCTTACTTTAGAACAAAGAAAAAACGACTTACTTCAACATGCCAGAGAGTTTGGCATTTATAGCATTACAGCCTCATCTTTACCTAATTTCAGACAAAAGGTTCAATTCAGAGCTATACACCTTTCAGGTTTAGCAGAAACTGGTCACCATGAAGCTTTTTCTGGTCAGGATGATGTCGCCGCTAAAAAAGAAATGATCTTATCTAAGGCATGGCTATACTTCTGTACACTTTCGTATATCGACACTGTTAAAAAATCTTTAAAGAAAATTCCCAGATTAGAAGATATTGATCTACGGCAACAAATAACCCTTCCGGTAGAAGCTTGACATAATAAACTCTGCTGAGATATACTACCACTTTAGCCAAGAGGTATGTATGTCAGACAATGAAATAAAAGTCGAGTTCTTCGGCAAAGTTCGTCCCCATCAATCCAATGCCTTCAATTTCCATCTTCAAGAACAATTAAAAGCATTTGATCAAGAATATGCAAAAAGTGGCGTTATTGGTTCTCAGAATCATGCAAGTGATCGTCAAAAATTCGCTCGGCTAGCAAGTCAATCAATCCTGGATAGTTTTGAGCATGACAGTGGGTATCCGGCAGAAATGAAAACAGAAACAACACTGGCAAGCCCTTCATTAGGCAAGTCTATCCGAGTCAGAACTGTTTCTACATTTGGCACAAGTGACCCTAGATTTTTTCCTCCTTGGGGTTAATAGTTTTTACGCAGTTGTAACTGAGAAAATTCGGCTTTGATTTTAATATCCCGCATAACAGCTTTTTCTATTGCAGTATTAAGGTTATTACAAATATCCGAAGTGTTATTCAAAAGCCAGCCACGGATTCCCTCCTGAAAACTCTGCATCTTTTTAACCTGTTCAATTTCCTTACGTACGGAATCAAAGGCATTCTTGGTAGCTCCATAATAAACTTCGACCAACCATTCCAGATCATCAAAACTTGGCACATAACCATACATTAATTCAGACGATGATAATCTGCTATAAATTTCGTTCATAGAATTACTAGAACCAAGAATTGAGCGCAAACTTCTGCCTTGTGCTAGTGGAAGTGCAGCAAATTTTCTTACTTTCTCTAAATTAAGTATGGACTGTTTTTGGGATAGACTCTCGATTTCTATCATATTCTCGATAAGAACCTGATCGCATTCTTCAAACCCTTGAATTTCTGCATTTTGTATCATTTTCAAAAGTGCTAAATTCGCCACAGCGATTTCTTCAAATGCCTGTCTTTGATGTAATAATTCATCTTCCAATTTCACAAAGACATCAAATGTATTTGGAACGATTTCTTTCAAAAAAGTCTGGTACAGCGAAAGGGTGGATAAATGACCATCTATGGATGCAGCTTCCCTTTCAACTCGACCTAAAAAACCTTCTAACTCAGCAAAAATTTTATTCTCATCTAGTATTTCTGGTTTTAGTACGTAAGAGTTCACCAATGCAGGGCGATTTGCCATTTCTACAAAAGCATCAATGGAAATCATCGCCGCCATATCTGGAAACATATATCTATCAGTGTCCTGATATTTCACAAAGTGGGACATTCTCGGACAGAAAAATGGTTGATATCCTCTAATGAGGAGAAGCTGATTTTTTCCCGATAATTTTGCTCTTAAACTTCGGACAGTCTCCAGCTTCATCCTTTCTTTTTTAACCTGAACACTTCTGCCCAAAGTAAATGAGCTGCTTTCAGTAAAAGATTCGCTTTGCGTATCACTTTCTGATTTTGAATTGGTAACGGTTTCTGAATGGGTTGTGGTTTTACTGTGGCTTTTTGATTGTTGCTTTCCTACACTGTATGATGAATTTGTTCCTGAGCCAGAAGTCCTACTTTTCCCCCAATTCCATGCCGAGCCAGAATTACTATTATTAGTGCCACTTGTACTGGCAAGCCAATTTCTCGGCGTTGAAGCCCCGGAAGATGAATTCCAAGAAGAACCTGAATTTGTGGTTACTCCGCTATTTGTAGAATGCCCGAAGCTTCTATTCCAACTTGTTGTTACGGATTCCCCTATTGTATCGGATGTGCCTTCGGTTTTAGAAAAAGAAACAGAATTACTGACAGTATGAGACGTCCCTTTTGTTTTAGATGTCCCCTCTGTAGTTGACTCACTTATGGTTACACTCTGAACATCAAAAAAATCTTCTCCTATGACTCGGGTAAAATATTCTAGCTCCTCCAGTTCATTTGACTCGAAAACTTGTAAAGAGGCAACATTACCAATAATCGTTCTTGCCGGTTCCTTACCATAAGTACTTTCTAGTTGTGCCAGATTCTGGATAAATAACCACAAATTTACTCCCCTTCCTCTCAGAGTTGCCATGCCGCTGCTGATAATATCCAGCTGTCCAAAAGCGGGAAGTTCATCAAGTAAAAAAAGAACTCTTTCGCTCTGAAATAGTGATTTTGTGCTTTTCCCTTTTGAATTATGAATATCTTTAAGAGAAAAAACAGCATTTTCCAACATAAGACGCACCCACACGGCACAACTTTTAATAAATTCCTCTGGAACGACGAGATAAACCGTCATATTACGGGTCTGCATGTGATCGAAAGAAAACGTTGACGTTTCAATCATTCCGTCAAAAGCACGGTGTCCAACCCACTTTAACACTGTCCTGGCTTGGACAATGGCATTATCGGTTATCTTGGTCGTACTCTTTGCATCTGTTAATATTTTAAGTAACCCTTTTAACTGTTCATCTCTTTTGGCTCTTTCATTATTTTCGATAATTTTTTCAAGCCGATTAGTAAATTGAAACATCTCTTTCTCAGTATAATTAAGAATACTAAGAATTTCTTTCAGGTTTTTTTTATCTGGCTCACAATAACGAAGACAGTAGGTAAGAAGACCACAAAGCAACCCTCTGGTAGCATTGTCCCAAATTGGCTCATTACTTGTTCGTCCTTTTGAATCAAACATTAATGCTTCTGCTAAACGATCAATCTGATCGTCAGAATGAAGTCCAAACGAATCCTGAGCAACACGATCTAAAGGATTATATGAATCAATTCCCCATTGTCCTTTTGTAATATCGTAAGGATCTAAAACAACTATATGTTGCCCTTGCAACCGCCTTGCTGTTGCTGTTTTGGCAACAGTTTCCCCTCTTATATCTATAACGAAAGCTGAACCGGGGTGATCAAGGAGATTTGGTATGATTAGCCCCGTTCCTTTTCCGCCACCGGTTGGAGAAATAGTGAGTAAATGAGCATCAGTATTGAATCTTAATAACTCATTTCCAAGTCGCCCAACAATATAGCCTTGTTTAGAATTGAGCAACGCATCAATACCGTTTGAATCATTATCAAGCAATTCCAGACGATGTTCTTGTTCGTACCCCAAGGGCTTGTTGGGGTTAGGAGCATCGGGAGATGGTAGATTATTCAAAACTGAATGGTTTAGTATTCATAAATTTAGTGTTTTTTCCTGTTTTTATCTTCACGCCAACCGAAGTTTTTTGCATCTCTCAATCCTAATGACTCTCTGCCAAATCTTTTTTCCAATTCTTCTTGCTTTCTGTGACATGGGTATTGATCTAACTTCTGTCTCGTATATTCAGAAGCCCACCTTAAAAAATAACGAACATCTCCAAATTCCCTGAAATACCGTTCATCATCCCTTTTTTTAACCAAATCAAGCGTACCAATCAAAAACGCTTTACAAATTGTATCACGCGATATGCCATCTTTTTCTTCAAGTCCCTTAGCCAACCGCATGAGCATAACCCAAGCTTTAGCCAGATTTTCCTCGTCAGGGTCGGTCATAAGTTCCGTAAAAGTCTTATCTTCACTCATAATTTTTTCTCCATTTCAAATTATATCACAATGTCCATTGAGCCTACAAATAACCAGGGCGAAAAAATTGAGCTATCACAAGATTTTAATAGTCCTGATATGCAAGCTGAACAAAGTTTGCAAGATCGTATTTCTGGATATGATTTAAACAAAGACGAAATTAGCCAGATTCGATCAATAGTAAATGATAGAGATAAGGCTATTGAAAAGGAAACACAAGATTATGAAAACGATTGGGATGAGCGATATGAAAATGAATTAAATCGCCTTATGGAGGAAGCACAGCCTGATTATGATTCACCTGAACATAATTACAATCCTCCCGAACGTCTAACTAATACGCCAGAACCATCAATGGGGGGAACGAATAACACGAATAATTATCGTCTTTATTTTCAGGCTCAACGAAATGTGCATGACAATCACATCAATACCTTAAATGATATAAAGCAAGACGCAAACAACCAGATAGATAGTACATTAGACCAGGCTAAAGAAGATGGACGCGGTCCAACATTAGAAAATCAGCAAGAACAAAACCAAGAAAAGTCACTTACACAAGAATTCAATCAGAACAGGTAATTTACATCATCTATCAAAATCTAGATTCCCATATCTGGGTTTTCCTTGCTCAGGAAGGTTATCATTCGATTTTTTTTGCTCCTTATTAAATTCTCCAGAAATTGATTTATCCTCTTTTTGGGAAAAAATATTCTTTTCGTTTTGGTTAGCCGCTATTGGAGGGCGAATAACTTCTTTTTCTTCCCGTTTGCTAATATCTACTTCCCTTGATTTTTGATTGAACTTGTGAACAGGACTTTGCTCGGCAACTTCCATTGCCGTCATCCGATCCCCTGACCGCGTCACGGCTTGTTTCAGCCCTTCCTTATCATCGGTATAGATTTTAATGGTTTCCTCGCCCCGCGATGCACTCACATAGAACTGCTTGTCCGAACTGGCAACAAAAGAACGCGAGCTTTGGACAATATAGACATCCTGCGCGTCCTGCCCCTGGCTGGCATGAGAGGTGC
>CAZVOD010000141.1:4791-6368 GCA_964628385.1 uncultured Saprospiraceae bacterium | reverse complement strand
GGAGGACGAGAATTTGGGGATACCATAAAAAGAGGTATCCAAACACTTATTACCATTGCCATTTTGGCTTTCCTTGGAATTTTGGTAGCCGAAAACTGGGATTCTATCCAGGAATGGTTGCTACAATTCAACACTCAATAATTTTAGAGTTTAAAAAATACAATTATGAGAAAACAACCGAATAAAGATACCGATGTTCTTAGCTTTATCATCCTGGCAGGCATTTTCCTTGGCGTTATGATAACCATCGGTCGCTTCCTAAAATGGTTGATAGCCAATTATAGCGGTGAGCTGCAGTCGCTGTTTTCCGTGATGTTACTCGGCGGAGCAATGTATCCATTAGTTTACCTGCTGCTCTACCTGAGGAAGCAAAAAAAGTACAAGCAGTCGATTTACTACAGGATTGAGTGTGATAAGCAACAAATTGCTTTGGATCAGGAATGGGCCCAGAAGGCATTGGTCCATATCAATCAAAGTTACATAAAAATCAGAAGTGATTACAGGGCCATCAGCAATCCATCCAAGAATATAGAAAATGCGGTTAATCAAAGGCTTAGAAAGCTAAGCTACCACAAAGACAAGCTGAAGCAGACCTTAAAGAAACTCCGCAATGATTTTCTTAAGTTAGAGGATATCCGAAAGGAGTTTAAGCTTTTGGAATACCTTATGAAGAATCCGCTACCGGCGCTAAACGAAGCCGTAGAAGATATTCATGAGCGCACGATGCTCCTATCTGATCAAATCAACTTTGACTATAACCTATACAGAGATGATTTGATAGATCGTTTGGAAGCACCACCTGCTTTGTATTGGTCAGAAGATGACATGGTATCTTAACGACAAATCTACTCAACCGGATAACCAGCTTAGTAGCTTTGCCGTATGCATGGGTATATTAGTTTTAAAGCCGAACCCGGAAAGTGGAAGAGTAAGTCTTATGTGGCTTTTAAATACTGGACTGGAAGAAAACTGGGGAGGGGAAGGACAAGCTAATTAGCAACTGGGCTTAGCTTGACTTTATACTATGGTTTTTTGTACGAGAAAAAAGAAAAGCAGTTACTTAAATTCCTAAAAATAAAAAAACAGAGCCCTCTACTAGAAAAGTAAAGGGCTGACAAGGTCTCCTGTAAATCCACCTACGCTTGAACCTCGCTGCCTATAACCAGGTTCTAGGTCCGTCCTTCGCTAGTGCTTGGTTACAGTACCGGAAAAAGAATTTCCTGCATCCGTACTCACTGTAACAAGGTAGTTCCCGGCAGACAAATGTGAAATGTCTGTGCGACATGTAGGCTGAAAGCATCCCTCAACCTCTTCTGTGGCCTCTTCCAGGCTTGAACTTGTTGAAGTAATGTCAATATCAATGATGTTTTCATTTTCATCACCTGTACAAGTTAATAAAACAACATCATCTTCAATGACAATCAATTCGTCTGTAACTAAAGCCGATTTAGGGATAAAAAAACTGTGGAATGGTGCTGCGCTTATCAACACAGCAAAAAGTAAATACTTCATAACTGATTCATATAACTGAGTTTAGTAATCTCAAGAGATAACCTTTCCGTGAAGAAAGTAGTAAA
>CAZVOD010000141.1:0-4691 GCA_964628385.1 uncultured Saprospiraceae bacterium | reverse complement strand
TTACACTTGCTATGATTGAGAATTATGTCCTCTACAAACTTCTTTGTCTGTTAGACAGGGAGCAGCTAAAAGATATGTCGGATTTTGTTGCCATGAAAAGCTTGGGCATTGGCGAGGTAAATATAAGCGTTTTTCATGATATATTAGAGTGCTTTTACAATCAAACGCATTCTAATGCCCCTGAATTGGAGGAAAAATTTCAGCAACTTTCTGAAGGCGCCAGGGGGCGACTTTCCAGTGCTATTAAAAAATACATGACCTTTAATGCGCTAGAAAGCACTGCTCCGATGGAGTTCTACTATCTAGCTGATCATCTTTTTAAAAAAAGTGCCCCTGAACAAACTGAGAAAGTTCTTGCCAGAATGCGTAAGGCGCTTTTTTTTGAAAAATATTGGAAACCAGAAAATTCCTTTTTCTTTATCAAATATTTCAACCTTTACATAGAGACTTTCAAAATCCAGACTGACCTCCAAAACGTACACGACAAACTGGAAGATCATACACATTACACCTATCTCATCAACCAACTCCGCTTGATTGCATCCAGGATGAGTAATAGTTTTAAAAAAAATGAAGAGAAAAATAAGGAGCTGGATCAATTGTATAAAAAGGCACAAAAAGTGTTGAGCAGTTTTCATTTTGAGGATCTTAACACCTTATCGGCTACCGAAAAACTCAGGGAGAAAGCTCAGGAAAAAGGAGAAAAGCAGCCGGCATCCGTATTGCCACTAAATTTATTTATCGATGCCTTATCTGATAGTCAAATTACTGCCAGGGAATATCAAAAGCGGCTGAAGGGCCTGATCGATTTCCTTTCTACCCACGGTAAAAATCCATTCTCTAGAAAAGAAATGAAACTATTACTCGACTCTACTTTTGATGTCGCCCTGAGTAAATTTCGGCAGGATACCATCTTGCTGTATAAAAAAATGGTGGAGCTGTTCAAAACGCGGTCTGATGCTGCTTATGATGACATTTACCAGTTCTGTGAGCGAATAATTTTTGATGACATAAAATATTCGGCTGAATACATTAATGAAATCATCATAACCCTTCTAAATTTTTGTATTCGCAAATTCAATGACAGAGAAATCCATTCACAAACGAATGAAAGGGTGCTACAGCAAGAAAAGTATGCCGCCGCTTATATTAAAAACATCAATTTTTTGGACAAAAATGGATTGCTGCTCCATGCCGGTGTCCTTCCTTTGCAAAGGATGAAGAATTTACTTACCATGAGTTTACTGCTCAAGCAAACGGCTTACTTTGACAGTATCCTTGAAAAGTACCGAAAAAACCTGGAAGGCTACCAGGATGAACAAACGGCTCACCCAATAGAAATTCTGATGAAAATCATCAAATACCTCCACATGGACCACTCGACGGAAGATGATTTGGGAGATTTATTTCGACAATCTCAGGCTTCCTCATTTTACACCAAGCAGCTACCCTA
Source organism: uncultured Saprospiraceae bacterium (assembly GCA_964628385.1). Classification (GTDB taxonomy): domain Bacteria; phylum Bacteroidota; class Bacteroidia; order Chitinophagales; family Saprospiraceae; genus JANQPA01. The sequence goes on along the minus strand of CAZVOD010000141.1, from coordinate 3,238 downwards.
CAGAATATCTGTTGAAAAGCTTTTGATCAAAAGTTTTTATGAAGAATGTGATTCTAATAGTATCGAAAATTTCAGGAATAAAATTGACAAGGTTCAAAGATATATTCGAGATAAAGACCCTGGTTTAGTTACTTTACAGATGGAATATCAGAATCGTAGCTTAAAATATTTCAAAAGACACTGTACAGAGGATGGCGTAAGCAAAGACGAAAAGACCTTTCAAAAACTTAAGGTGGTGGACCAGATTTGGCTGGAACGCATGGAAAGAATCAAAGGAAAGGTCAAAAGCTAAACGTAGATTTTTATTTTTGGAAAAACAAACAAAATGAAGAATTACATAGCAACTTTTATACTCGCCTTTTTCGTTAGTAACAGGTGAAAAATAAGTATCCGATTGATGCGAAGTGATTGTAGTCTTAGGCAAGGCATTTTTTTCAGCAATAGCTGCGCTGTTGCTGAAAAAAATAACGCAGCATAAGGCTGCAAGGACGAGTAGAAATTGATAAGTTATTCTTTAACTGTTACTTAGTGGCTTGCTGGCACAGGTCGATTTACAAAAGCTGAATGCTCTTAAGCAAGATTAACCGCCAGCTCAACCGGAGGCTGTCTCAAAAGCCTGTTGGCTTTTTCGCCAGCCAATAATATTTTTTTTAATGCTGATTTTCAGGTGAAAATTGTCAATTTTCACCTGAAAATCAGCATTAAAAAAGAAAAACTTATGTCTCGAAACGACAAAGGAGTTTTGAGACACCTTATAGCTTAGGTGCTTGGGGTGCTATCTGGCACCCACCCTTGATGAAATCAATTGAGCCTCCAGGCCTGCCACTGTGACCTTACCTGCTCGCTAACCAGCACTTGTGGAGTCTGAGGCTTACTAATCAAGCTCGACTCTTTTGAAACCTGTTGCTTCAGGTAGTCCGCCAATTCTTGGTAGCTGACTGCCCCTCTGCTTTCCTTCAGTTTTTTGAGTAAAAAATAGGTGAAAAAGCCATGCTGCTTCTCATTGTATGTTCCACTTGCTTCTGTACCTGTGCTTGAAGCAAATACCACGGTATTACCGGTGATCAGCTCCTTTTTGGGGCGGACTTTCACGCCACGCGTGGACCTCAGCGGCTCATTGCGCGCTCCACCGCTAAAGCAGGCATCCAAAAATACTGTCACCTTTTGTGAAGGATATTCCGTTAATTGGCTGTATACCTTCTTTAGTGGAATGGCTTGTTCCACATTCTGCCCGCTCACATCCACCGGTATCAAATACGGGGTATTATTCTGATCAGCTGGCAAACCATGGCCCGCATAAAAGAAGTACAATTCTGCCTGCCCGCTTTCTACTTTAGCCAAATTATTGATCCAGGCCAACCCCTGACTCATTTGACCATAGGTGGCATTGACAAGAGTCTGAATCTGCTTTTCTGGAATACCCAAGACATTTTTAGCGTATATTTCAAAAACCCTGGCATCATTCTCAGCATAATCCACATTGACTTCCCGGCTTAAACCGGTTTGAAAGGAATTATAATCTTCATTCCCAATAATGAGCGCATAGCGATGAGTATTGTTTTGAGCAATAACCGGAATATCTTTGTCTACATCAGAACGCAGTACTCCCCTCCTGATTCGTCCAGGGCTGTCGCTGCCTGGGTTTTCCTCTACTTCTAACTTATCAACCGACATATTTTGATTGAGATTCAGCTCAATGGTCTTGTTTTTACTGTATTTTCCAAAACGCTCTTTAACTTCAATAGAAATTGGGATTTCTGAAGCACTGTAGAGGTCATTGACAATCAGAGTATAGATAATATCTTTTTGCGCCCCTGGTTTCATTCTATCCAATGCAATGGATTCGTTAGCTGAAAGGCACAACACATTTTCTGGTATTTGCAAGCGCACATTTACCTGCTCTGCTTCTCCGTAGTCCACATTTTGAAGCAGTATCTGCAAATCAAAGGGGCGTTTCTTTTGAAGTTTACCAGACATAGCACTGGTAATCGTATAATCTACTACCTCGAGCATGGGAGAGGCAAAAGCCTTTACCGGCACTTTAAAAGTATAAGGATCTGAACCAAAACCATTCGGCTCGTCTATCTTAATAGTAAATTCTACAATGCCATCTAGCGTGTTTATATCAGCCTGTATAGGTATTTTCACCATCAACTCCTCTCCCACCTTTAAAACCGGCAGACTTTTGTTTTTAAAAGATAGCCCTTGTGCGCTGCCAATGGCATTAACCTTGGCTACCAGATCAGAACCGTCACCGTAGCCCTGGTTTTTGATAGACAGTATCAGGCTGCAAGATTCATTGGCATCGATGGCGTTGTTACCGCTTGGTTCTACAAATTTTCTGGAGCCTTGCACCAATGTCAAAATAGGCGGCTTTACTTCTTTGCTGGTGTTAGAGCTATAACTACCGCTTGCCCCTTCTACGATTTTAGGCGGCTTTACTTCTTTGCTGATGTTAAAGCTATAACTACCGCTTGCCCCTTCTACGATTTTTTGTGCCGAAAGGGAAAGACTCAGGGTAAAACATAACAGGAGTAAATAAAGGCATTTCATTTTAAAAATTTCTGGGCGATTATTGAATCGCTCGGTTAACGAATTACTTCATTTTATGAGTGTAAGAGTAAAAGGGATTGTACCCAATATTAAAAAAAATTTGATTTTGGAAGCACTAACCGCCTGCTCTCCCCCTTCACGGTGATCCCAGCCTGCTAGTGCTTCCAAAATATAGCTCAAAGGTATAACCGGCTAGCAACTAACTAGAGAAGGATGAACCGAAACCCCAGGTAGCTGTAGCGTCGCCCGGGATCGTACCTGTAGCGATCGGCCACCCGGCAGTACCCGGCGCGGAAATGCCAACCGCCGCCGCGGCCGACGCGGTCCGAACCACTAGATGGACCGGTAGGATTGCGCTGGGCACTGCTGTTGTAATCACCGTACCGATCCTGACACCACTCCCATACATTACCGCTCATATCGTAAATGCCTAGTTCATTTGATCTTTTCTGTCCTACTTTGTGGGTTCCACCTCCGGAGTTGTCATCATACCAGCCTACAATATCTAAGTTGTCACTACCGGCATATTTATAGCCCCGGCTCTTATTGCCGCCCCTGGCGGCAAATTCCCATTGGGCTTCGGTCGGCAGTTGATAATTCTTCCCGGTTTTTTCTTTTAACCAGTTGCAGAAGGCACGGGCGCCGTACCAGGACACGTAAATAACCGGATGATCTTCGTAGCCGC
>CAZVOD010000140.1:0-6689 GCA_964628385.1 uncultured Saprospiraceae bacterium | reverse complement strand
GAATGTTTTAGAGTAAGATAGGGAAAATTTTGGGAGGGAAGAGATAAGAAGCGGGAGATAAGGCACGCATTTGAGGGGAAAACAATTTTAGCATGTTTTAATAACTGCCAAACACGATCAATCAAACTCTTTTTTCCCAAACTCACTATCCAGTAGTTTGACTTGCTTACCCACCTGATTTATTTGGTAGCTGATGCTGAGTTGTAGGATATCCACTTCGTAGACGTAATTGGTAGTTGTGAAAAAATTGTCTCTGGAAGTAGTTATGCGTTGTTCATTGGAATTGAGGAGCCCCAAATCGATATTGCGCCATTGTAGGGAAATGTTGAGTTTTTTGTCAAAAAAGGATTGTTTTAAAGTAAGTGCAGGATTGTAAAATCGCGAATCACGCCCCTGTGCGGTTACTCGCTCAGAAAGGTAGTTCAGGACCAATTGTAAGCTCAGGGTTTTCCCAATTTCAAAATCAGAAGTGGCATTAATGGAATAAGTAAAAGAGGAAGTGTTAGTTTCATTGCCAAATAAATCACTAGAAATAGCATAATCAAAAAAAATACCTCCTAAATAGACGCGCCACCAATCAGTAGGGTAAAAGGTAGTACCTACTTCCAACCCCAAAACGTTAGCCTGACCCACATTGGTATAAATACGGTTTAAGATAGTATCGTTAAATACGGTATTGACCCGATTGATCAGATTGTTAGTACGACGATAATAAGCTGTCGCAAAAACAGCGTTATCTCCAAAGTTCTTTACCATTCCCAATTCTACTAAATCTACATACTCCGGCAAGAGTTCTGCATCCCCCTGCTCTAGAGTCTCAGAATGTTCCCTTTCGGGGAAAGGTGTCATCTTGAACGTTGTAGTCCGCTGAATTCGTCGACTATAGGCGGCTTTTAAAGCCCAGTCATTTTTCATCTTATAATTCAGGTTGGCAGAAGGGAAAAGATTCAACTGATCCAGAAAAAAAGTAGAATCCGGCTGATCAATCTCCACCGAACGGTCAAAATACTCCAATCTAAGTCCTCCAGAGAATTCTAGGCGACCTGCCGTGCCTGAGGGCGGAATAATTTTCTTCATCAAAACTCCTTTCCCCGTCGGAAGGTAATTCTGTGAATACTTCATTCAGGTAAGTATTGACATAACCTTCCCGACGCCCCGAAATATCATATCGCCGATAATCCAGGCCCATTGACAAATCCCATTTATTTTGACGGTAATTTAAAATGATATCAGCACCGTAGCGAGACGTGTTTTTGGCGTTGTCGTAGTTTTCTATGGCAGGAAGGCCAATAAAGGCATTACTGTTAATGTAAAGTCCATCTGTCACACTTTGTCGAGTAATAATATTGATGATACCGGCTTTTCCGTCGGAGTCATATTTGGCAGAAGGAGCAGTAATCACTTCAATGTCTTTGATGGAATTAGCTGTAAGTTGGTTCAGCACTACCGATGGATCGCTCTGTACCGGCTTGCCATTGATCATTACCATAAAACCGGAAATAGAGGCAATAAGTATGGAGTCGGGTAAACATGGCATAGATCTTTAGCGTATAATTTTCATTTGGCATAACTAAAAAAGTTGAATTGTGTTCATGGAAATGAATTATTTATTTCCGTACAGAATTGGTATTTTCATACCCACAACTTTTATTATTGACTCATTCCATGGCAAGGCATGGAGCGAAAAAATCTGAAATATCTTGTCCCGCTGAAAGCGGGAAGCAGTATTCTGAATGTATTTGCAAGCCAAAGGGTAAAATCCGACCATGCTCTAAGTTACTCTAAGAATAAAGATTTGAAAAAAGCTTCAAATCTTTGTTCCAGAGCAATAATCAAAGGGTAAGATGAAGCAAGAAGAAACTTCAAACCTGCGAATTTCTTTACTTATCATCCTTTGATTTGGAGGAAAATAAATCATTAAAACTGTTGTTAACTCTCTTTACAGTTGATTCAGCATTACTTCTAAATTCTTTCCAATCTTTATCGAAAGTCTTACGCGTTTCGGCAACCTTATTACCAATTTCATAGCGCCACTCCTGAAGTCTATTTAATTGCTCATTGATGATTTTCTTACCTTCTTCGGTAGAAGTTTCCCACTGCTCTTTCAAGTAGCTGGTTTGATTGTCAATTTTCTGTTTGGTAGTTTCTAGGTTAGATTCTACATTAGATCGCTCGGAGGAGAACAAATCTGTAATGTCTTCTCTTGCTTCTTTGAAGCTTTTCTTGAAAGAGATTTTTTGACCAGGTGTCATGTTTTTAATGGTTCTGTATGCCAGATAACCAATACCTGCTATTATTACTAGTGTTATGAAAGTTCCCATGGTTAAATAAATATTTTTCTTTGTTTTCTTTACTTATATAAACCTTAAATATCAGCATTGGTTTGGTCAGAAGTAGAAAAGCTTGGCCAAACTGCCGAATTCCGGCCGCTTTTCATCGATTACTGAACATAGATCGTTTTTATATTAGTGAATTCTTTAATGCCATAGTGAGATAACTCTCTCCCGTAGCCACTAATTCCGGTTCCGCCAAAAGGTAGGCGTGGATCAGACCTGACCTGTTTGTTAACAAAACAACTACCGGCCTCTAATAGCTCCGAAGCTATGTGTTCCCCCTTTTCAATATCATTGGTAAAGACAGCTGCTCCCAGGCCAAAGTCCGTATCATTGGCTAGTTGTACGGCCTCTTCCAGCGTCTTAACTTTGAAAACAGAAGCCACCGGCCCAAAGAGTTCTTCGTGATAAGCCGGCATACCTCGTTGGATATTGCTCAAGATAGTAGGCGGATAAAAATACCCCTTGCCGTCGGGGAGCTGACCTCCCAGCAAACACTGCGCCCCCTGCTGGATACTTTCCCGTACCTGCCGGTGTAGCTCATCCCTTAGGTCCACTCTGGCCAACGGACCAATGTCGGTATGCTCATCCATGGGGTCTCCCAGTGTGGCTGCTTTCAGATGATCTGTAAAGTATTCAAGAAATTGATCATAAATATTTTCCATAAGTATAAATCGCTTGGCGCCTATGCAGCTTTGACCGGAGTTGAGCAGGCGACTTTTGGCACAAATACTGGCAGCTGCTTTAATATCAGCATCTTCCAGAATCACATAAGCATCGCTACCTCCTAATTCCAACACTGTCTTTTTGATGGCCTGGCCGGCCAGTGAGGCCACAGCGCTACCAGCTTTACCGCTTCCTGTCAGCGTCACTGCTTTTACTTTTTGATTGCTGATAATGTCTTTTACCTGATCCACATCGATAATAAGGTTGGAAAGAATATGTTCCGGGAAGTCGGCTTCTCTAAAGATGTCCTCAATAGCCAGGGCGCAAGCAGGGACATTAGGAGCATGCTTAAGTAGTGCAGTATTGCCGGCCATTAAGGCAGGAGCTGCAAATCGAAATACCTGCCAATAAGGAAAGTTCCAGGGCATAACCGCAAGTAATACGCCCATGGGAGCAAAATGAACATAACTTTTGCTGGCATCAGTAGCGATCACTTCTTTTTCCAAAAAGCCAGCAGCATGATCAGCATAATATTCACAAACCAATACGCATTTATCTATTTCTGAGCGAGATTGCCGGATGGGTTTGCCCATTTCCCTGGTGGCTAGAGCGGCCAGATGTTCTTTTTTTTCTTTTAATAATTGTGCAATACGATGCATCAGGCGGGCCCGGTCTTCAAAGCTGGTCTTGCGCCACTTCAAAAAGGCATTGTGGGCTTGATCAATTAAGCGCCGGGTTTGTTCGGGACTAAACAGGCTGTATCGCGTAATGACTTCCTGTGTACTTGGATTGGATGCTTCAATATACATGGCAGTTATTTTTATTTTGAGGTAAAACAGCCAATCTGCCGGCTTGGTTGTATATAGGCCGCCACCTCCACAGCCGTCTGGCCCCAAAGCGGCATGCCTATATTCCCGGCTGATAGTGGGAGCCTATCCACAACAGTACGCCACTTGGTTACTGGTTGAAACAGATGAGTGGTATCTCAGTGATAATATTTTTCTATGTCAGGAGAATCTGTATGACCATAACTGATAATCACTATTATTGGAGACCTGTTCATTTGCGCATCTGCAGCACCGGGAATCAGGGTAGAGGCACCAAGGTCAAAGGTTGCCAGACAAACACCAGCCCGGCCACTCAGCCTTCTCCGTATATTCGCCATAAATACGGCCCCTTTCTCCTAATGGCAAGGAACAAAATTTATTTTATTACGCTCTTGTATAGCCAAAAGGAGAAGCCCATTTTTTTATCTGGTACTCCAAATATACAGCTTACTCCTTCTGTCTCCAGCCACCTGACTAAAAATTGAGCTGCTGTCATTTATGATTGGATCTTTTTAAAAAGACTAAATGGTTTGTTTGGCTTCTGCCTCTTCACCTTGTCTGTGTACTTTCATCGTTATTAATCTAAGGGCACGATCATAGGTGAAATAATTATAAGACCAGTCAATAAAGGTCATTACTTTATTTCTAAAACCAACCAGCGTAATGAGGTGGACAAACATCCATGCAAACCAGGCTAGGGTTCCCTGCATTTTAAACCAGGGAGCATCTACGACCGCACGATTTCTACCTATTGTGGCCATAGTACCTTTATCCAGATAGGAAAAAGGCTTCATAGCTTTTCCCTTTTGCTGTGACAGCAAATTTCTGGCTAATAGCTTACCCTGCTGAATTGCTACTGGAGCAACACCGGGATGCCCTTCGGGATACTCTTCTGAAGTCATCGCTGCAAGGTCTCCCACTGCATAAATATTTTCAAAACCGGGAAGCTGGTTGTATTCATCCACAATGAGTTTTCCGGACTTATGAGTTATGGCATCTTCCAGCCCTTCAATGAGGACAGGCTGTACGCCGGCCGTCCAAACCAGATTTTTGGCAGGTACTGTTTTGTTTTCCATTTTCACAATATTATTCTCATAGCCCAGTACCATTTCTCCGAGTAGGACTTTCACGCCGAGCTGTTCCAGAAACTTTTTGGACTTTACGGAAGCTTTTTCAGACATCATTGGAAGCAGCCTGTCTTTGCCTTCTAATAGATAGATATTTAGCTTTTCAAAGTCCAGTTGTGGATAATCTTTGGGCAGTACAAACTTTTTCATCTCGCCAAATGCGCCGGCCAATTCTACGCCAGTTGGTCCACCACCCGCAATCACGATGTTGAACAAGCCGTCTTTTTCAACATTTTCCTCATTTTCTAGGGCTTCTTCGAAGGTATGTAGAATGAAGTTTTTCATTTTCATAGCTCCGTTGAGTGTTTTCAGGGTCAACAGCTTTTTTTCCGGCAAACCAAAGTATTTGGGCTTACTACCACAAGCCAATAGCAAGTGATCGTAATTAATAGAGCCAATGGACGTGTGTACCGTTTTGGAATTGCTATCTATTTTGTCGACATTAGCCATTCGGAAATAAACATTTTTGGCACCCTGAAACATTCTGCGGTAAGGATACGCTATAGAATTAGGCTCCAAGCCTGCCGTAGCCACCTGATAGAGGAGCGGTTGGAAGGTGAAGAAATTATTTTTATCAAGTAGGACAACCTGATAGTCTGTATTTTTTAATTTTTTTATAAATTCGATGCCAGCAAAGCCACCGCCTACTACGACGATTCTTTTTGAAGACGTTTCAGGAATATTTATCATTGTATTGATAATTTTTTAAACAATCTTTCTTTAGGAATGAGTCAATAATAAATTATACATCTTTACTTGTTCTTTTGCCGCCCAGTTTCGTTAAAAAGCCTCGTCGATGCGCTGCATCGCCTACGTTTTTTGCCTCACTGAACAGCAAAACACCTGCGTAAATCTTGTACCCTTTATTAATGCCCCATTCCTTTAAAACTATAAGATCAGAATTTACTACTACAAGTAACTGCTAATACGTAATCGTCAAAGTCTCAACAGGAATAATAAGAAGATGACGTTGTAGCGGACAAGCCAGTTTTTTAGACCACTGCTATAACTTTGTTTGTCGGTTATATGTTTAACAATTAGACAACCCATCGGATCGAACAGAGTTTTTTTGGTGTCGTTTATTTTTATATAAATCATTAACACAAAATAAAAATGCATATGAGCGCACACATCGACAAGGCCATTTCAAAGCTTTTGAACAATTTATTGACTACCAATCGCGATGCTGCTGAAGGATATATCAGTGCATGTGATAATGTAAAAGACATTGAATTAAAGCGTACTTTTCTGGATTATGCTCAGAAAAGAGAAAATTTTGTGCAGGAGCTCAAGGCGGAGATAGATGCCCTTGGAGGCGCGTATGAAGATAAATCGAGCATTTTAGCTGTTGCTCACCGTATTTGGATTGGTATTAAAGGCTCTTTGACGGGCAGCGATGTTCCTTCCATTGTGAAGGAGTGTTTGAGAGGAGAAGAAGCCTCTTTAGCCGATTATGATTTGGCTTCTGCTAATGCCTACATTCCTGAATCAACAAAAGGCCTGATTGAAAGGCACAGACAAACGATTCAGGAGTCCGTTTCAACGCTAAAGAAATTGATGATTGAAAAAGAAAAAGAAGCACAAGCTGAAGCTCGTGCTAGGGCAGAGAAAAAAGAACAGGAAAGACAAGAAGCAGAGGCTAGAGCCAAGGAGAGAGAAGAGGAAAAAAAGAGAAAAGCGGAAGAGGAAGCTCGCAAGGTAGAAGCTGAAAGAAAAAGAAAAGTGGAAGAAGAAGC
>CAZVOD010000139.1:0-6790 GCA_964628385.1 uncultured Saprospiraceae bacterium | reverse complement strand
CCTTGCTGCACAAGCCTTTGCCTTCAACTATAACCCCACATTCTTAATCAACTTCTAAATATAAATGTGTTTTTTTAAACAATTTCATAAATACTTTTCTTCCTATTTTTAATGGTTTTGTTTCGGAGGTATTAAAATAGGTTCAAATTGGTTGTTAATTAATGCGCTGCCGCGTTCCTTCGCCTGAATGCCCACGGGGCATTCACCCTAGTAGGATCGCTCAGTCATCTCCTATACTGAGCCTTTTATCAGACGCTTAGCGCGTCTAAAGCTCGTAAGGGAATCCTACCCTTCTGAGCGAAAAAGTCTTCGTGTGGTAAAAAAAATAATTCAATTTCACCACTATTCTACCCCCGCGAAACAAGCCTATTGAAACAATCAAGTTTGTAGAATATGTTATCCTCAAAAAAATATTTTTTGGTCTTATCGTTCCTGTTTTTGATGGGAGCGGCAGGCTACAGTCAGACCTTTGCAGATGCATTACGATACTCTCAGTTCGATTTTTTGGGATCTAATCGTACGCTGGGCGTTAATGGCTCAATGAGTGCTCTGGGAGCTGACTTCTCTACTGCCAGTGTTAATCCGGCTGGCATTGGTATGTTTCGATCTTCTACCTTTGCTATAACGCCGGGAGTGATCTCGAATAATAATGAAGCGCGTTTGATAGGAGAAAGAAATGAAGCGATTAGCGAGACTGACAGTAAAGTGGACCTTTTCAACGCCGGGATTGTATTTTTTAATGATCCGGTCAATTCCAATTGGACGACCGCTAATTTTGCTATTTCTTTTCAACGCCTGGCCAGTTTTAACCGGAAGGTTGTTTTTGAAGGTACTTCTCAGGGCTCTATCGTCAATCGCTTTCAGGAGCTAGCTAACAGCAACTTTGGGCTAGATGATTTTGAGTCGGGACTGGCTTTTCAGGCGGGGGCTATTTACGACCTCGAAGAAGATGGCTTTTTTGAGTCTGATGTAGAACTAAATCCCGAAGCACTTTTATTCCGCCAGCAGGAAATCAATACGGAAGGCTTTATGAATGAGCTGCAGATTTCTTTGGGAGGTAATTTAAAGGAAAAATTCATCTTTGGATTGTCTGTAGGCATTCCGTTCCTCGAATTTCGGGAAGATAAAACTTACATAGAAGAAGACTCGAACGAAGAAGTAGACTTTTTTGAATCATTGGAATTCCGAGAGAGTCTTGCCGCTACTGGAACGGGCTTCAATATAAAGGCAGGAATGATTTACAGGATCAATCAGATGTTTAGAGTGGGCTTGGCGGTACACACACCGACCACCTGGCGCATTGACGATTCTTTTACGACTGATTTGGAGTACCGCTATGTAGAAGAGGGAGCGTTTTTTGATAATGAAGTGCTTTCGCCGGAAGGTCTTTTTAACTATCGCCTGGTTACTCCCTGGAGGTATATTGCTTCTTTTGGCGCTATTGTCAATAAATCGGGTTTTATAAGTGGTGAGTTGGAGTTTGTCAATTATGGTAATGCCAATTTCAGGTTTGATGACTTTCCGGATGATGCAGCTATTTTAAACGATGATGTAGCTTTCTTTTTGGGAAATACGATCAATGCCAGAGTGGGAGGAGAATATGCCCTTAAGGCTTTTCGCTTTCGGGCAGGAGCGGGTGTAAGTACCGCAGCAGTAGAAGACGAAACAGCGGTAGGATTTTCTTATGGTCTTGGTGTAGGCTATAGAGGCCGGGCTTTCTATGCGTCTATCGGCTATAATTATCAGCAGCAACGATCTACTTATGTCCCTTATGTAACCTTTGAATCCCCTCAACAGGAAGTAGCACTGACAAATCGCTTTAGCCGTATCGGCCTTGGCCTTGGCTTTAGGTTTTGATTTTGATTACCGTATATTTTAGAGATATATTCAATCATCTGAAAAGGTGATTGGATATGCATCACTATTCTACTAGTGTTTTGAATACCTCTTTAACTTTATCCATTTCTGCTGTTAATCTGGAAGTAGACTCATCGCTGAGAGGGATCAACGGAATACGTACATTTTTTTCACACCAGCCTCTATAAGCCATTGCTGCTTTCACACCTACCGGATTACTTTCAATGTAAAGCCAGGGATGAACATCCAGTAATTGCAGGTGGATTTTTGCGGCTTTTGCAAAATCACCGTTTAGGGCCGCCCTGATCATATCAGAGAACAGTTTTGGATAAACATTGGCCATCACGGAAATGACACCATCTCCACCCAATGAAATCATTGGAACAGTAAGCGGATCTTCACCGCTGAGTACAAGAAAATTGTCCGGTTTATTTTTGATGATCTGAGCTGCCTGCCCCAGGTTGCCGGAAGCTTCTTTAACGGCGATAAACTTATCCGAATCGTGTGCCAGGCGCAGCACTGTTTCGGGCTCTACATTAGAGCCAGTGCGGCCGGGAACATTGTAGATAATGATGGGCTTGGAAGAAGCCTCCGCTATCGCCATGTAGTGACGATAAATACCTTCCTGAGGAGGTTTGTTATAAGCCGGACTGCTAGACATGATCGCATCAAAACCGTCAAGATCGTATTCTTTCAGTACTCTGACTATCCTATCCGTATAATTACTGCCAAAAAGACCTGCCACAATAGGCTTTCTACCATTTACCTTATCAATAGTAAAGTCAAAAACCTGACGACACTCATCTGCAGAAAGAGTAACAGCTTCACCTGTAGTACCCAGAGAAACAAAAAAATCAACTCCTCCTGCGATCATCTTTTCTATGAGCTCTTCCAGCGTATTAAAATCAATCTGATGGTCTTTTGTAAATGGTGTGACCAACGCAACACCCGTACCTTTAAACTTGTGTAGGTTCATGCGAATTATTTGTCTTTTGAAGTAACAGCTCCATTTGGGTGATAAAGTCTTCCATCGTGTCTTTGGAGTCAATCATCAGGTCATAGCAATTGTGATTGTCACAAACTGGCCCCAATTTTAGATGGGCTTTACTTAAGGCGGCTATGACTTCGGTATACAAGTTGGTTACAGGGCTGAGGTTGATAAAGAGATCAAACTGGTGGTCAAGAAATTGATTAATGTCTTCCTTTTGGGGAGTTCCCTTCCAGTTGATATCTTTTTGGGTAAAATATTTAAAGCTAAAATCTTCTTTATCTTGTTGGTTTTGGAAAAAACCTAACTTCCAGACCAGTTTCTTCTGATCGCGCAGGGATTCAACATACTTCAGAGCTACCTCCCTTCTATCCAGCTCAGTGGCATCAAAGATGAGCCCAACCTTTTTGGCCCGCTGAAAACTCATAGCATTTTTTTCGCGAGTTTCCTGTTCCAGCCTTTTGCTAATAGTTTTGCGCTGAATATTTTTTTTGATTCGGTTGAAAAAGCTCATGGCAATTGGTATATGTGAATCGTCAAATTAATCTAAATCTCCTCCTCTTTCGATGTATTGGCTTCGCTTGTAATATTAGCAACTTCTTCGTAAACACCAAAAGATGCATATTTTTCAATTCTTGCCTCAATACGTTCATCAACAGTTTTTTCCATTAGCTCGGCAATAGTCTTTTTGATTTGCCGCTTTAGCAATTTGGCCATTTCTTCCGGATTGGAATGAGCGCCACCGACCGGCTCCTTGATGATGCCATCAATAAGGCCAAAGCTGTGCATATGATCGGCAGTAAGCTTTAGGGCTTCTGCTGCCTGCTCCTTATAATCTCTACTTCTCCAAAGAATAGTAGAGCAAGACTCTGGTGCAATAACGGAATACCAGGTATTTTCCAGCATATACACTTTATCGCCCAATCCAATGCCGATTGCGCCACCGGAAGCCCCCTCACCAATAACTACACTTACGATAGGCACTTTTAGCTGAGCCATCTCGAACAGGTTGCGGGCAATAGCCTCCGCTTGTCCCCTTTGTTCGGCTTCTTCTCCGGGGAAAGCCCCCGGTGTATCAATTAGAGTAACGACAGGGAAGCCAAAGCGTTCGGCTAGCTTCATCAATCGCAGTGCTTTGCGATAGCCCTCCGGGTTGGCCATGCCAAAATTCCGGTATTGCCGCATTTTAGTATTGATGCCTTTTTGCTGCCCCATAATTACTACCGTCTGGCCATCCAGCGTACCAATACCACCTACGATGGCTTTATCATCTTTGTAGTTCCTATCACCATGTAACTCCCTGAACTTACGGCACATCTGGTTGATGTAGTAAAGGGTGTAAGGACGCTCAGGGTGACGAGAGAGCTGTACCTTCTGCCAGCCCGTAAGATTATTATAGATCTCCTTACGCTTGTTCTTTATCTTGTTCTCCAGCATATTGATCATCTCCGTGACATCTACTTCGCCCTCCTTGCCAACTTGCTGTAACTTCTCTAACTGCTCATAAAGCACTTCTAACGGCTTCTCAAATTCTAGAAATACCATAGCCACTGTATTTTGATGGTGTCCCAAACTCCGTAATTAACGACATTCCTATACCAGACAATTGTGCGCTGCTTTTACGCCACACAAAATTAGCAATAAGCACAGAGGAAAAAATTTTATCACAATTTTTTTTGGTTTTTTTATTCAACTATTGCAAAACTAAAATCGATCATATATCTTTGCACTCGCGAAGATGGAAAATGGTTAATATACCAAATGGTTAAGTTGATTTTCCGTTTGAAGGAGGAGAAGAGATTGGAAATAAGAGGTAAGAAGTAAGAGAAATAAAAAGGTCGAGAAATTGCCTTGAAAGATAAAAGCCGATCGGATAGACGATTGGTCAAACTAAAAGAGGTCTGGTAGTTCAGTTGGTTAGAATACATGCCTGTCACGCATGGGGTCGCGGGTTCGAGTCCCGTCCAGACCGCTCAAGTTTTGAATATGCGATTGATTTTCAATAAGTTGTGACTTACTAGCTTCAACTAGCAGTCGTTTTCAAAGAATTATGTAAGATTCAAGGAGGTCTGACGCTTAGGCGTTAGGCCTTTTTCTTTTTTTGTGCCGTCCACAATTAGATCCGCTGGGGCTACTTCTAGCAACTCGGCTGTTTTCACAATATCGATCAGGTAAGGTTGATTTCTGTTATTACACCAATAATTAACAGTCGTATAGGTGTATCCGATCAAAATTTACTTGTGCATCTTGTGACACCCCGTCAAACGCACTGATAATCATTGATTTAGGTGGCACAAGATCCACCATTCTATCTTGTGACAGAAGTTGTGACAGTTGAGAGAGATCAAGCACTTTTGGAGTTACCGAATTGATGCAAAAAATAGAAGGATATAGTCGTATTACGGTCTATCTCTTTAGCTCTGCCGAGGTGGGATCGTAATAATACTCACTAATAGTTCCATCCTTAATCTTGTCTACCACTTCATCAATTATGAAGAGTGGTATCAAAAACCATTCTCTTACTTTGACAGGCTTCCCGAACCGATCTTTAATTTCTATTTCAAGCCGTGCCGAATCAAAAAACTTATGAATTACCTTTTCAAGTTTTACGCGGTTGATATTGGCTAATTTATAAGTAGCGATAATCTTCACATCGGCCATTAGGAAAGTAGGGTCATTCTTGGCATTAGCAATTCGGGTTTTAACATCGCCACCCGTTACGCCAATTTTGTGAACAACATCATTGTTTTCCTGAATCATTGGGTGATTGGACAAGCTGCGCAGCACATAGATCGTCCCCGTAGCTACATCGTCCTCGCTGCTTTGGCTAGAAAATAGCCCGATCTGCTTGGGGTCGGTAACAAAGCGGCTCGTTTCGTCTTTGTACATCGCCCGGATAAGCGACCGCAGCAGGATGTTGCTCTCCATGCCATTGGAGTAGATGACGCGCAGCCTTGCGTCCTCCTCTCCATTGGGCGCTTTGAAAGACTCCCCGACCTCAGCGATGTAGGCCGTCTGGCCGCCGACAATCACGAATTGTTCTTTTCTTAAATCGGTCTTAGTGAAACCAGCATCTTTACGGAATTGTATCGTTTCCCGTATACCGGCATCCAGCTCTTGCTGTGCTTGCTCAAAGAGGGGCTTGTACTGCTCAAAGTTCTCGCAGCGGGTCCGGTTGGCCATTTCTTCCACCGCCCGTTTTTCAGCGCTCGACCGTACGTGTTTCAGCTTGGTGATGGATGAGTTGCCATCCACCTTCACGCCCAGCTCTTTCAACAGTACATCATCGTCTATGTCTTCCGGTATGGAAAGATCGGCGGACGACTCTGAGGTAAGCAGGTTTTGCGTGTCCAGGTCTTTAAGCAACTCCCGGCACTCCTTTTGGCTCCGGATCCGGTCCAGCCGGACGGCGTAGAGTCGCTCAAAAATATCCTTGTCCTCCCCATGCTTTGGCAATCGACCATGTTCTTCAACAAATTTCTGAATCTCCTCAAAACCTGCTATGATACGCTCTTCCTTAGCCGTATATTTTTTTGCTTTTTTAGCATCGACCTCTACGCCGAGTTCTTCCAAAAGCGCATCGTCCTCTTTCGTAAATTGCTCTTTCTTAGCCATTTGATTGTTCTGCTTTTAGTCGTGCTAGTACCGCAATCCCCTGTGCCATGCGCTGCTCCCAAGGGTCTGAAGATTTGAGGTCCGGCAAGCGGCCGCGTTCTTGCTTGAAGATTAATGCGCGCTTCGCCAGATCGCGTGCCTCTTCCACCGATATGTTTTGCTTCTTGGCCGATATGACTTCCGCCATCGCTTTGAGGCTGCTTTCGGTCATGGCTTTGGACAGGATGGAGTAAGCCTCGCTAAAGGGGTTGATGCTGTCGATCCAGTCCACGTCTAGCTCGCGCACGTCCATCGCGAGTTTACGGATGCCATCAATCAATGCCGTATTGC
>CAZVOD010000138.1:0-7201 GCA_964628385.1 uncultured Saprospiraceae bacterium | reverse complement strand
ATTACAATATCAGGTTCTCCGAACCTTATTATATATCTTAATTTCGCGAACTACTCATATTTTTTGAAAATCCTACGGATGTAATTTGTCTTTACTTTCCGAGCTTTTTCTATTTTTCAGTGTGTTGCAACCTATTTTTTGCTGTGTTAAGCTTTTTTAGTCTGAACTTCTGACTGATTTTTTTGAATTAACACTAGGGTTATCACAAAAATAGATATTTACTATATAATCGGGGTTGATTCTGGTCATTAAGCGTATTGATTTTAATCACTTGCCTTTATCGAGATGAGATTAATAAAAAATTAAGAGCCAGTTGACTTGGGCTTAACCTTAAAGCTGTTGTATTGCTTTATAAAAAAAAAACTGCTAATGAAAAATTTCTACACGCTCTTGGCCTTTATGATCGTTGCTACCAGCATGATCGCGCAGGGCACTGTATACCAAAATGGCCGTAAAAACGGCGGAAATTCTAATTTCAACCCAGATTGGGCACCCTTCTACCACGGGGTAGCTTCCGGTGATCCTCTGGAAGATAGAGTTATTATCTGGACAAGAGTAACGCCTGACAATCCTGATGTCGATACTACTATTGGCGTGAGCTGGCGTATGGCTACAGATGTTGCTCTTGAAAATGTTGTTCAGGAAGGCTTTGTTGTGACCGATGCTTCGAGGGATTACACTGTCAAAGTCGATGTCACTGACCTTGATCCCGGTACAACTTATTACTACAGTTTTACGGCTTTTGAGAAAAACTCGCTGACGGGTCGTACAAAGACTACTCCTACTGCTGATCAGGCGGACCACCTTAAGTTTGCTGTTGTTTCTTGTAGTAACTATCAGGCGGGTTACTTTAATGCGTATGGTCAAATGTCAAAGTTCAATGACTTGGATGCCGTTATTCACCTGGGGGACTATATTTACGAGTATGGTAACTTTGTGTACGGTGATTCTGATGTTTGGAACGAACGCCTGGTAGAGCCAGGTACAGAAATCGTTTCTCTGGAAGAATATCGTATGCGCTACTCTACTTATCGTTTGGATACCAATTTGATAAGAATACACCAGCAGCATCCTTTTATCACGGTTTGGGATGACCACGAATCTACCAACGATTCTTATGTAGATGGAGCTGAGAATCATCAGCCAGAGACAGAAGGCGACTGGGAAACCAGAAAAGAAGAAGCCAAGCAGGTTTATTTTGAATGGTTGCCTATTCGCGACAATGAGTTGCGTCAGGTATACCGTAAAATCAGCTATGGTAATCTAATGGATTTGATCATGCTCGATACGCGTTTGGAAGGTAGAGAAAAGCAAATCTTACAGATCGAAAGTTTTCAGGATAGTGCTTTGGCTGATACTAATCGTACGCTTCTCGGAGCAGAGCAGAAGCAGTGGTTATTTGATAATTTGAGTAATTCTACTGCCAAGTGGAAGGTTATAGGCCAGCAGGTTATTTTCTCTGAGTTGAATGTTGGTTGGTCCGCTTTACAGGATCCTAATCAGACTTATTTTGATGCAGAGAGTATTTTCCTCGATATTTGGGATGGCTATCCGGCAGAACGTACACAAGTGGTTAACTATATCAAAGATAACGACATTGATGATGTGGTAATTCTTACGGGTGATTTCCATACTACTTTTGCTTTTGACGTGGCTGATCCTCCGGTAAATACAACGTTTAGTGGTAATTTCCCATTTTACAATCCTTCTGATTATGATCCGGCCACAGGAGATGGCGCTATAGCAGTAGAATTTGCTTGCCCAAGTATTACAGCGGCTAATTTTGATGAAAACCTAAACCTGGAAACTGCCCTGGTTTTTCAAACTATCATTAATCAGCCTTTCGAGCCACTTCCTGGTGTAAACCTTGGTAATCCAAACCCACACATGAAGTATACTGATTTTGTTCAGCATGGATTTTACATTCTGGATGTTAAATCGGATTCTGTTCAGGCTAATTACTACTTCACGCCGATTAACGAAGTGACGGATTCTGTTGCTAATGGCCAGAACTGGTATACAAAGGCTGGTGTAAGTCACTTGAATCAGGCTGCTGTAGAAAGTGCGCCAAAGGCGGTTCAGGATGATCCGGCTCCTTTCAATCCTACAGGTCCTAATCCTTTTACAAGTGTAGAAGAGGTAGAAACCAGAAACTTTGCTTTGCTGGGGGTATATCCTAATCCATTTTCTATCCAGAATACGATTCATTTTTCAATTTCTGAACGTGCGGACGTAAACATCGACCTGTTTGATGCATCCGGCAAGTTAGTGCAGAATGTGGTGAATGAAACCATGCCTGCTGGTACGTATTCAGTGGTGCTGGAAGCTGGCGATTTGAAGAATGGTAATTATCTATACCGCATTAATGTTAACGACAAAATGTATACGACCAGAGTGGTTGTAGCAAAATAAACCCACTATCATAAAATCTTTATAGACATAACCCTGTTGCGCTTGCAGCAGGGTTATTTTATTTAGGTGTATAATAGTAGCCTTTGATTTTTCATTATTTTTACCAAAAAAGTTACTGTTATGATTGACACGGATATCATCATCTTCCTGTTGATTGGAGGAGCGGCTGGCTGGATTGGGGGGCTTTTGACCAAAGGATCAGGTTATGGGTTGCTTAAAAACATTATTGTGGGCGTTATTGGCAGCGTTATTGGAGGTTGGTTATTTAACTTTTTGAATATTGAGATCAGAAGCGATCTCATTGGAAAGATTGTGACGGCTTCGGTTGGTGCACTGATTTTGCTTTGGCTGGCCAGGTCACTAGAGAAATAAAGGGAATATTTGTGAGTTGCCAGTGGCACGCATAGAAAATTTTTATAATGGAAAATAAAAACGAGCAGGAGCTGCTGGTTAGGTGGCGAATGATTTTGGGTAAAAAGGCGGAAGATGAGCAAGCGGATCAGAAAGTGGCTTTGGAAGATCAGCTACAAGCCATGGATGATGCACTGGAGGCGCTTTACGATAGCGAGCGCAAGGGAGGTCTGGGTAGTTCTTCTCCCAATATTAACCGCTGGCTTGGCGATATACGTGAATACTTTCCCGATGATATTGTAGAAGTTGTTCAAAAAGACGCGTTAGAGCGTCTTGATCTGGCGCAGCTACTGAAAGAACCGGAGTTTCTGGAAATGCTGGAGCCTAATGTGGAACTGGTAGCTACCATACTTTCATTGAATAAAGTACTGCCGGCAAAATCACGAGAATCAGCCAGAATAATAGTCAATAGACTAGTGGAAAAAATTATGCGACTGCTCCGGGAGCCTACCCGCGAAGCAGTTACGGGAGCCATCAACAGAGCCCAGAGAAACCTCAACCCTCGTTTGCACGAAATCAACTGGAACAAAACCGTCATGGCCAATTTAAAGAATTACAGACCTGAGTTATCCACTATTATTCCGGAAAAGTTGATAGGGTATGGTAAAAAAAGAGCTCAACTCAAGCATGTCATTTTGTTGGTTGATCAGAGTGGATCCATGGCGAGCTCGGTGGTGTACAGTTGTATCATTGGATCTATACTGGCTGCTCTTCGCAGTATAAAAACCCACATGATCGTATTTGATACCAGCGTTATCGACCTGACCGATCAGCTCGAAGACCCGGTAGATTTACTTTTTGCCACTCAATTGGGCGGAGGTACTCATATTGGTAAAGCTATTGATTATGCTGCGACGCTTGTTACTCATCCGGCGGATACCCTGCTATTTCTGGTGAGTGATCTACACGAAGGAGGTCATCCCGGGCAGATGATTGCGGGGTTTCAGTCTTTGATTCAAAAAGGGGTAAAACCTATTTCTATCCTGGCTTTAAACGATCGCGGTGTTCCTTCTTACGACCGTACTATGGCTGCGCAACTGGCTCAGATGGGCATACCAGCATTTGCTTGTTCACCACAACGCTTCCCGGAATTGCTGTCGGTAGCTATAAGAGGAGGTAACTTAAGTGTACTGGATGGCAAAGGCATTAAAGTCAAGAATTAACCCTTGATAAGAAGAACCGGGTAAAATCTAAGAGTAGACTCTATCCAGGATGATCTGTACCCGCAAAACCAGCTCTACCGGTTTGAACGGCTTGATGAGAAAATCATTGATTCCTAGCTGTACGGCTTCCAGTATGGTGCCGGCACTTTCCATTTCAGCCATGATCATGACCGGAAAGTCTTCACCCGCATCTTCCTTTATTTTTTTGATCAGGCTAAGGCTGTCCAGCTTTTCTGTTTCAATATCAATAACAAATAAATTGGGGCGGTCCAGTTTTATTTTTTCAAGAATGTCTTCTTCTGTTTTGGCCCATTCTATCTGATAACCATTTTTTCTCAGCCTAAATTCTATGGCGGTTAATAAGACTTCTTCAGATTCACAAATCAGTATTTTCATGTGTATTTAATTGAAATTGAAAGTTAATGTTAAGGCTTAATTTACAAGAATACAAAATTAGCCCCTTCCTGTTTGAGTAAAAATAGGCAAAAATGTTCTTTAGGATCTTTGTATACCTGTTGAAAGCGGTCCACCCTGGCAATATCAATGACCTTTTTGGCGGCAAATTCTTCCAGAGTAGAGATATTTACAGACCACGAAAACTCATCCGTTGATTCATGCTGAATGATGGGCACCCCCAGTTCGATAGCCGCAGCCCGGTGAACGACAAAAATCGGGTATTTAGAGACCTCCTGATCCAAAACCGTATCAGCTGCTTTTCTCATCAGGTCATTGTGGGGCTCCAGTGCCTTTTTAAGTTCCTGGTATTCTCTGGCATTATCCTGAGAGGTTTTGGGCGTTCCGTTATTCTTATCCATTGGCTTTTAGTTTTAATAGTGCAACATTTTCTACATGATGCGTGTGCGGAAACATATCAACTGGCTGTACCTTTTCCACACTATAGGATTCGCTCATCATATTCAGGTCTCTGGCTTGTGTAGCCGGATTACAACTGACATAAACCAGCCTGGGAGCTTTCAGTTGAAGAAGCATTTCCACCACTTTAGGATGCATACCCGCCCTTGGCGGATCTGTGATCAGCACATCCGGGCGACCATGAGCCTGTGCAAATTCCTTCGTAAGGATATCCTTAACATCTCCTGCATAAAAAATAGCATTATTGATGTTATTGAGCCGGGCATTGTCTTTGGCATCGTCTATAGCGGCCGATATCTCTTCGATGCCCACTACCTGCCTACAGCGATTGGCCACAAACAAGGCAATACTGCCTATTCCGGTATATAAATCGTATACATTTTCATAACCTTCAAGTCCGGCAAAGTCAGCAGTTATCTGGTACAGGTTTTCTGCTTGTTGGGTATTAGTCTGGAAAAAGGATTTGGGGCCCACTTTGAACCGCACGTGCTTTAGCTTTTCCTCCACGTAGGATTTTCCGTGATAATTAATCATTTCCAAATCTAAAATAAAATCGTTGACTTTAGGGTTAATGCAGTAAAATAAGCTGGTAATCTGGGGAAAGCCTTTCAGCAGCTCATCCAGGTAGGGTTGAATCTTCTCCTGATCATTTTTGTAAAAGCTAAAGATCAGCAAAACTTCTCCAAGGCTGGTCACTCTGATCACCATATTTCTCAAAAAACCTTCATTGCTTTTCATATCAAAAAAAGGCAGTCCTTGATCTATGGCAACCTCTCTGGCAGCATTTCTTATGGCATTAGAGGGGTCTGGTTGTAGCCAACAATGATGAATATTGATTACCTTATCAAATGATCCCGGCGAATGAAAACCCAGTACATCTTTTGCATTGGAAATACCGGAATCTATCTCCTCACGGGTGAGCCATCGCTTGCTAGAAAAGGAATATTCCAGCTTATTGCGGTAATAAGTAGAAGCGGGGGCCTGAAGTATTGGATAGAACTCACCGATAGGCATTTTACCTATTCTCCTGAACGCATTTTCTACATTGATTTGTTTGTGTTTGGCCTGCGCTTTGTAGTCCAGGTATTGCCATTTACAACCCCCACATTTTCCGAAGTGATCACAAAAGGGGGGTACCCGATCTGAAGAATACTCGTGAAATTGCTGTGGCAGCCCAAGCCACTGCCCTTTTCTTTTTTTATAAACCAATACATCAACAACATCTCCGGGTACCGTCTTTTCTACAAAAATAACACGTCCTTCGGCATCTCTACCCACACTCTTCCCTTTGTCGGCAATACCCGTGATTAGCACTTTGGGAATAAGTTTTTGTTTGAATTTTCTCCCCATTAATTACATTTCGATTATAGTAAGTCGCAAAGTATATTCCTCGCTGGCTCTGTTGGGCCGTCTTCTACTGTCACTACTGCAACTTGGTTTTACAATTTATCGGGTAAGAACGATATAGTCCTTAAGGAGCGTTCTTAAAAACCCGATTTTATCTTTTTGGGGTACCTCTACTTGCAACAAGCTGCCCAAGCGTTCGCACAGTTCGTGTATAGCTCTGGCATGAACCTCATTGTTAAAGGATTGATACCTGGAAATAACATTTTTTACCAGTAGCATATCTTGTTCGCTCAGCTTTTTTACTTCTGGATACACCGGTGTATACACTTCAGTGGTGTCAATACTTAAAATATCGCTGAGCCTGAAGTTCTGGAAGCTTGAGGTACGGATAACGGCAGTATTGGCCGCCAAATCTCCCATCCTTTGATTCTTTCTGGTAGAACTAATCAATAAGCTCCCCAAAACACCAAAAGAAAAGATCACATCTACAAGATAGAATACCGCCCGCAGCAGATAATCCGTAATGCTGGGCTCCTGCCCATCGAGTCGTACCACTCTGAGCCCCATTGATTTTTTACCCCAGGATTGGCCTCCCGCCAGGACTTCCGACAAAAAGTGATATAAAATCATTCCCAATATAGGCAGCAAACCGACCAGAGCGTTCATCCCCAGGGCTGACTCCGATAACTCTTTGTTGAAAGCTGTCGTTACCAAGATGAAGATGATAAAATAAAAAGCCAAAACTATAAAAATATCAATAAAAAAAGCCTGAATGCGTTCCCGCAAGTTTGCTAGTTCATATTCGATGGTTACGTTTTGGGTGGTTTGTATGTCGATTGTTTGCATGTTGCGGGTTTAATACAAATTTGAGGAACCTTTTTTTGATTTTCTTTTTATTTATGATATTATCTGTTGACAAAGAGCACTCCCGGCTCATTTAATCATGAAGTTGTTTAAGAATGTGGGGTTATAGTTGAAGGCAAAGGCTTGTGCAG
>CAZVOD010000137.1:0-7213 GCA_964628385.1 uncultured Saprospiraceae bacterium | reverse complement strand
ATGGGGCCTTCGAGACGAAGACAGCTGGATTACGCTCACTAATCGTCCGCCCTTTTGGGCCAAATGGTACATCGGCAGACCGTTCGTCAGGGGGCTGATCAGGTGCCCTTGCAGCTTGATGCCATTCCTCCCGGGATGTATTGGATTTCGGTGCATCGGAATACTTCTTTTGGGGTGGTGAGGCTGTTTAAGGAGTAGAAGTGTCACACCGTCACCGGGCACCTTGGTATGACAATGCGGGATAAAGGGTATCTGAATGGGGGTTTTTATTAATGTCAAGTTGCTGGTAATAGCCTTTAAATTCTTTTACCATGACCTACACAGTGCCTATTACAAGAAGGAAGGTAAGTATTTTTTTGATAGTCATAAGTAGATTTTATATAAGTTCTTTTTCAACGACCACCAATGTTCTAAATTAAGAGCAGTAGCGGATTTCAATATGATTAGCTGCTCTGTGCCACGAAAATTTGTTGAACGTACAGGTCAAGATTTACTACTTTATCCGCTATTGCTCAATACATTATTGTTGTAGCCAATACATTGCTTATTTTAAAGCATATGCTCTTGGAACAGGCCATTCATCGTCATATCCTAGTTTCCAGGTACCATCAATTAGTTCTTCATCAGTTGACAAACAACTTTCAAGTTCGGCCCTTATTTTTTGTTCGTCCATATCTTGACCGATAAATACAAGCTCATTTTTTCTGTCACCAAATTTTTCATTCCAATGCGATTCAATGTATTTTTGGTTTTCAACAAAATCTATATATCGAATCCGCTGTTCAAAAGGCATACTGCTCCACCAGACCCCTGCACTATCAGCTCTTAGAGAACCGCCTGCCTGACTCCAAACCAAAGCCTGTCCAGGTCTGGAAGCTAACCAAAACAAGCCCTTGCTCCGAATAATATTATTGGGAAAGTTATGCCGTACATAATGCCAAAAACGCTTTGGATCAAAGGGTTTTTTGCTTCGATAAACAAAGGAAGATATGCCGTATTCTTCTGTTTCGGGGGTATGTTCGCCTTTATTCAGTTCTTCAATCCAACCTGCACTTTGTTCTGCTTCTTCAAAATTAAACAAGCCTGTATTTAAAATTTCCTTAGTAGCAACTTTACTAAAACTGGATTCAATGATCTTTGCAGATGGATTCAGTTTATGAATGGCTGCTTTTAGTATCCCAAGGTGCTCCTCTGTTACCAAATCTATTTTATTCAAAATAATGACATTAGCAAATTCGATTTGGTCAGTTAACAGATTTACAATGGTTCTGTAGTCGCCTTCAATATTAGTTAGTTCCCTATCCATTAAGGTTTCTGGACTACCAAAGTCTCTGAAGAAATTGAAAGCATCAACTACTGTTACCATTGTATCGACGTAGCTGAATCGTGATAAGTCAATGCCGTTCGCTTCATCTACAAATGAGAATGTTTGGGCAACCGGGACAGGTTCACTAATTCCAGTACTTTCTATGAGTAAGTAGTCAAAGCGATTTTCTTTTGCCAATCGTTCTACCTCAATCATTAAGTCTTCTCGAAGTGTACAGCAGATACAACCGTTGCTCATCTCAACGAGCTTTTCTTCGGTTCGGGATAGCGTGTTTTCACTTTTCACCAATTCAGCATCTACATTCACTTCACTCATGTCATTGACGATGACAGCTACTTTTAAGCCTTCTTTATTGTGTAAGACGTGGTTGAGCAAAGTGGTTTTGCCAGCGCCGAGGAAACCGGAAAGTACAGTTACTGGTAATTTTTTATTCGTAATCATATCTTTTTTAGCCATTTTATTATGTTGAATAAATGTTGTTCGCCATACAACGAGATGAATTGTTGTCTTTCAACGCTTTTCTTGTTCTGGTAAACGGCCAACCGTTGCTGTGCAAATTCTTTCGTCAGATTTATTTTGCAATTATTAACAACACAGTTTTTCCATTCTTCAAAAGTTTGTGGTATCATATCCAAGGATTTTTATTTGTATCGATCCTAAGTAAAAGTCGTTTTTCTTCCTGCTCTTCAAGAGGTGGGCTTCGGTGTAAAATCGCATTCGCATCAGTGTACAAAGCGCCTTTCAGTATGACTACGTCCCCTGTGTTTGCCTGTTGAATTAAACTATTGTCCATGACGATTTCTTCGTTAGCTTTTCCTTGTTGATAGGCTTTGTGGTCGATAACTTCATCGGGTACCCAAAGGGTACCGGGGCCTACATAAGTGCATAGCATCCTTAGATCATTAATATCAGTATGAAAACGGCGACACATATTTGTGCTGACGGTAGTCAATAATAGTCTGAAAGAGGATATTTCGGTAACCTCCCTGAATAGTTCCAATAGTGCTAAAACATCCTCTAGTAGCGCTTTATGATCAGAGCGTTCATTGTCAAAGTAAGTATTCAGGGTAGCGGTGATCTCTCCTGTTGTTCCACTCGCTCGACATTCGATTGATCGTTTTGCAACTTGCGCAGCCACCGTCATTAAGGGGTCAGGCTTCCGTTGGAATATGGCGATATTTTTAGTTGTCAAGTGAATATCTGACAATATTTTGGGGTCAAGGCCAATTGCGGCATTAGCGAATAAAGAACCTGTCTTAATCATATCTTTAATTGTTGTTATTGTTTGAATTTATCACCTTATTCTTCTCTAGCATCTTTAAGGATGTAATAGAACTCTTTGGGATCATCACTATTCAAATGGAGCGTTCCTCTGAATTTTTTAAAATCGTCCATTTTGTAACGTCTGCTTTTCTTGCTCAGGTACATGCTAATTACAGAAGCCGGGCTTGCCTTGCCACAGAAAAAACAGGAAGCGTAAGGATTGGCAGAAAGCGTTAAGAATTCTTCTTCCTCATAAAAAGGGATGACAAAGCCTTCGATGATAACTTCTTTTCCATTTAGCATTTTCTGGGCCTTACCAAAAATGGGCGCATATATTTCCATATCCAGTTCTTTAAAATATCGAAGTCTGTACTTAATATCCATCAATAGTTTCCATTCTATTTCAATAGGCTGCGAAGAGACATCTTCTCCTGGAGAATAAGCTGACAATAAGGCTTGACCATCCTTTGTAGTACCGACTGTGGCCCACTTAAACAATTGCTCATCCCAACGGTATAAAGAATCACTGACGAAGAAATCTTCGTTGTAGGGGTTATCTGAAGCCTGGGTTTCTTCAGGCTCTTTCGCATCCGCTGACTTCTTCTGGTATTTGGTTTGTCCAAAACCTAAATGTTCACACACTTTATCTTGTGTGAATAAGACGACAACTAAAATAGTAGCAAGCAGTATTTTAAGTTTTGTATTCATGTTAAATCTAATTTTCTGACAGAGTTGCTGATACATCCATCCGCATAGCTTGCCAGGCTGGCAATAGGGCCGCTGTTATCCCTACCAGTAGGGTCAGCAGTAGCAACCGGGCTTCACCTTTTATCGATGCTCCGCTGAAATGAAAGTTGAAATCTCCCTCAGCCTGCTGATTAATCACATACAGACCAGCACGGCTTAACAGCCACCCCAGCAAATATCCAACCAGGGCTAACAATAAACCCTCCAGCACCAAAAGCCCGAACAATTGCCAGGGCCGGTAACCTACTGTACGCATGAGTGCTAATTCGAATTTGCGTTCTCGCAGGCGGTTAAATAAGACGAAAAATACGCTGAAGCCAGCCATGACCATGATACCTCCGGCGATCATCTTCAGAGTCGTAGCCCCTATGCCCAGCATGTAAAATAGCCGGTTGATTTCCAATGCCGGCAGAACGGCTTGCATGTTGGTCTGGTCATTGATGATCCGAGGCATGTTGAATAGAGCTATCTTGCTTTTGTACTGCAGCAGTATAGCTGTTATATCCATACTATCAGCGACAAAAGTAGATGATGAATGCTCGTGCTCATCATCTACTTCCTGGCCTTCATCAGTGGGCGCATGCACCTCCCAGATGCTTTCTACGTTTGTCAGTAAAAGCTGATCTAGCACGCTATTGGTTTTTTCTAATATTCCTACCACCGTGTATGGGTGTTCGTCGTGAACATGCCCACCCTTGACTTCTCCGTGTGTTCCAAGGAATTTATCCCCAACTTTCAGACCTGTTCTTCCTGCTATATCGCTACCTATGGTAGCTTCCATAGTTTTTGAAAATAGGCGTCCTTCCCGGAATTGGGCATCATATTTTTTCAAATAGCCTTTGGTAGTACCTAGTATTCGATATCCTTGATAAGAATCTCCATAAGCCAGCGGAATGGCTTCCTGAACCATAGGGCCTTCCATTATTTTTCGGGCATCCCCTAATTTAATATTGCCCGTTGGTGCATCAAGATGATATACCGCTGATAACACCAACTGTAAGGGACTGCCTTTGGCCCCTACCACGAGGTCGATATTTTGCAAATCCCGATCAAATTTTTGTTTTAGCTGGTGCTGAATTAACAACAGTAGCGTGATAATCCCTACTCCAAAAAGTAGCAGACTCACACATAAGGCAGTATTCAGCGGTTTGTATACGATATTTTTCCAGGCTATTTTTCTAAGCATTGCCTTGATTTTTTATGTTAACCAAAGGCTTCAGGTCTACCGAATCACTTATTTTAGTGCGTAGGCGGTCATCATGGGTGACGATGATTAAGGCGGCATCTTGCGCAAGCGCTTCTTCTAACAAAAGATCAATCACTAGGCTACAGTTTTTGTTGTCGAGAGCACTGGTCGGTTCATCGGCCAAGAGTA
Source organism: uncultured Saprospiraceae bacterium (assembly GCA_964628385.1). Classification (GTDB taxonomy): domain Bacteria; phylum Bacteroidota; class Bacteroidia; order Chitinophagales; family Saprospiraceae; genus JANQPA01. The sequence continues at coordinate 2,501 of CAZVOD010000137.1, read as the reverse complement.
GTTTAGGTTTATTCATGACCGCTCTAGCTATGGATGCTCTTTGTTGCTGACCTACACTAACCTGATGAGGGTAGCGTAACAACAAATCATCGATATTAAACCGTTTAGCGATTACCTTAGCCTTGCTTCGACTTGCTGAATAAGGAGAAATCAGCAGATTATCCAGAATAGATAGAGATTCTATGAAGTACGACTGCTGATATATGATACCGACGTACTTACCCCGAAATTGGTCTATCTTTGCAGGGGCGAAAGCGGAAATCGTTTCGCCATTCATTAGTACCTCGCCAGCCATTGGCCGCCTCAGGCCTGCTAATAAATGCAACAGCGTTGTTTTACCACAACCTGATTCTCCGCAGACTAATAATGTCTGTCCTGCCTCTACGTTAATATCAGGGAAGGAGATAGGTGCAGAGCCAGGATATTGGTAAGTCAAATTATGAGTTCTGATCATCAGTTGTCATTTTTAGTTCTGCATCTCATTCTTGCATTGTTGGCGGTAGCGATAATTTCCAATGTGGGCAATGACCAGAGTAATAGAACTGGCGTACATCAGCCATTTTCCAAATGATAACTCGAGCGGCTCTGATAAAAGCCCAAAAGCAAACACGCCCCAGGCAAGCCATAAAATCCATTTAAGGGTGACATGAGCTGTGTGTCGGGCAGAATAGTATACTGCCAGAAGGCCAAGGACCAGGAAAATATAATCTAATGACGCCCACGCTCCGTGGTTGTGCACTTGTCTATCTATCATACCATAAAAAACGGGTTTGGCACTAAAAATTAGTGGAATCATTGCGCAGTGAGCTACACAAAGCCCGCTGGCTAATACTCCAAGCCAATCGGAATAGCTTGATTTTTTAAAGAGATTCATATTATTTTTTTTGCGTAAAGCGATTAAACATTTGCTGGAAAGCCTCTTTTTTCAGTCCCCGGCCTATAAAAACCAATTTGCTTTCTTTGATTTCTTCGTCCGTCCACGGGGAACCGTCAGTAATCAGACAGCTTGTCTTTACAGATTGTAAGATGACTCGGTTAGGATAGTTTTCTACATATAAAAGTCCTTTTATACGATACACCTGATCCCGGTATAAATTGACCATCCGGTACAAAGACAAAGAGAAATAATCATTCAGCACAAAAGGCTGCTCAAAGGTCAGGGTGAATGTATTAACGCTGTGTTTGTTCGTTGTGACAGATGGAGACCCATTGCTAGATGTATTTTGCTGTTCATCAATTGCTTTCAGCCTATTTTCAAAAGATGCTACATCCGCAGTCTTTGTTTCTAAAATTTGTGAGATCGGAAAACGACCGTTTTCCCCTGTAAGCGTAATTGCGTGGGGATTGATCTTCTGCATTCGATGCACTAATTCGGCTAGATAGCTACTGCTAACGGTATCAGCTTTGTTAATCAAAATGGTATCAGCCATCACAATCTGGCGAAGGGCCTCTTCTGTTTCTTTCAGCCAATCTTCCACAAATTCAGCATCCGCGACACAAATGACTTGCTCCAATTCAAAATATCGCCCTACCATTGGATCAGCTAAGAACATCTGCACAATGGAAGCAGGATCCGCTACTCCCGTAGTTTCAATAACCAATCTATCACATTCGTCACGTCGAGTACTCACCATCTCTAGTGCATCCAATAGCCCATCTGATAAAGAACAGCACAAACAGCCAGCGGTGAGTTCTACGACATCTTCCACACCTTTTTCGACTAGTGCACTATCAACATTAGTTTGGCCTACCTCATTTTCGATCACCATTATCCTTTCGGGTAACCGCTCGCGGATGAGATGATTAAGAACCGTAGTCTTTCCTGCCCCTAAAAAACCGGAAAGGAGCGTTACGGGTAGTTTTTGATTTAAAGTCATGTTGTTTTGATTTTTAAGCGCGGTAGCCAGGAATTTTTCCTCTATACACTTTTTCGTTAATGCAACAGTGTTGCAAAAATAAGAAATAAATTTGCTAATGCAACCTATTGGCATTGGCAAATTTATAATGTAGGAGTAATTAAAAGAGCAAAATCGATAAACAGGCTGCTCAAAGCTTTTGGGCAAGGAAGTGTAGCATCGTGGTAAAAGTTAAAAAATGCCTTAGGGTTGGACCTGCGGATCCAAGGAATGTTCTTTGGCCTCCAGATAAAATATCCTACCGGATTGTGATGGATCACATCCTTTTGAAAGACGAAGCGCATGTCGGGGTTGTAGCGTTCTGAGACAAAATTTGGGAGCTAGCCCTAAGAGCGTGTTGATGGGTGGTCTCGAAGTTTTTTTTTGTCGTTTTTGCTTTCCTTCTAAAAATACAATCTATTCCTCATTTTTGATAGGATCTGGGAGGGTTTTTGCACAGTCTGACGTCGAGCTACCCGACGAGCCGACGATAGGAGGCGTGGGCGGTGTAGCTTCTGTTGGGCGGCGTTTTACCATATTTCCAATTTCAATCCATCAATGTTATCGAAATGACTATCTCTCGCCGCTAAGGTAAGGTCGTATTGG
>CAZVOD010000136.1:0-7224 GCA_964628385.1 uncultured Saprospiraceae bacterium | reverse complement strand
AGCTTCATCAAGCGGAGCAAATACTGTAAATGGTCCGGTTCCGCTTAAAGTTTCAGCTAGTTCTGCGGCTGTTACAGCGGATACTAATGTCTTGAATGATCCGTTGCTTACGGCCGTTTCTACGATGTTCATAATTTAATTATTTTTTAATATTTATGATCAAAAAACGCATCTCATCTCTTCTTTGTTTGCTGTTTTTTGAATGTTAATAATGATTTAATGTTATTAACCTTGGCAACATATTGAAGGTTGATCTACTACCAGATACTCCGAAATAAACAACACCGACCAGAGGAGTCAATTTACCAGTCAGGATTTTACCAATTTGATTGATTCTAACGGTTCGCCATGAGTATGGATGGCAAAGGCAGAGCCATCGACAATATCTTTGTAGAGTGGCTTTGGCGCAGTGTCAAGTATGAGGATTTATACCTCAAAGAATACAGCGACGGGACGAATCTGTATCGAGGGCTCAACGACTGCTTTGAATTTTATAACTTTGAGCGTCCGCATGAGTCCCTAGAGTACCAGACCCCAGCAGAGATATATTTTAACTTTGTCCGACTGTTTAGGGGGCTGAAATATCAGCAAGCAAAGAAGAGAACCCGATTTAAAAAATATTGTTTTGATGTTTGCGTAATAAGGTGGTAAACTCGTGTATTTGCGGTCCTGTTTTAAGTGGTCATGTGGTAAAATAGTCAATCAAAGGACATGACCACTTGACCATATGACAAATAACACATGAACACGGCGTGGTAGCTCAGCCGGTTAGAGCGCAGGATTCATAATCCTGAGGTCAGGAGTTCAAGTCTCCCCCACGCTACTCTCCATTGGTCTGGTTTCCTTCGGGAAGCCGGGCCTTTTTTATTTGTTTGGAGTAGTTTCCCGCAATAAGTCAGTGGTAGGCAGCCAGCCCCGAAAAGCTTAGCGCGCTACCGAGTCTTAATTCCAATCAATTTCATAGATAGTCCCGTTAATGGTTAAAGTTGCCATCTTACTGCCGTTAAAAACTATACTTCCATCATAAGCAAAAGTCTCATTAGCGGCGGAACCTGTAAGGGAAATGGTTCCATAGCCAGCCTCAATTTCAAACGCTTGCTTGTTCATTTCGAGATTGGAAAGGTTAATTTTTAAAGTGCTGGTAATATCCTTTCTCTCCCTGAAATTGAGTTCTTGGGTACCGGTCCGACTATACTCGCCACTTATGTTCATGACCATAGAGGTCGGTTGCAGACCCGTTGCATTTCCGTCAAAAGTGCCATTGTCGTCAGAAACGATTCGGGAAGAGCTGTACATGGAAAAAGTCAATGCAGAAAAGGTGGAAGTTTGTGGAATGTTTAATGCATTGCAAACCATCTCATAAGAGAGCTCAGAAGTGTAGGATGCTTGAAATGGGGCGCTCTGAACATCCTCCTCGATGGCTTTGGTGTAAAGCGTGTCGCAAAGTTCGCCGGAAGTTGCTGCAGACACCAATTGTTCTGCAAGGTCTTCCAGGTTAGTGACTAAGCCTCCCGAATTATTTTGCAGGCTTACCTCAATGATCTCCGCTACATCACTTTCAGATACCGCTTCGATGAATTCATCTGCTTTTTCGCATGAGGAAAAAAGCGACACGAAAAATAGAAAAATAATAAATAGCGTAAATCTTCTAAATTGATTCATGACGATTTTTTTAATGATGATTAATGGAATAAAGGTATGGGGGTATTAGGGTGTGTCTGAAAAATACCCTTGGGGGATGCACAAGTACCCCAGTAAAATCTTTACTTGTTAAATAGATTTTCCCCTAATGCACAATAATTTTTCGGGATAATATCTTAGGCTTGTCCGTGGCATAAGACTTGATCATGTATGTTCCTTTTGGCAAATCCAGGTCTAAACGATTTATTCCTTGATGAATCTCTGGATTGAAAAAGACTTCTCTGCCCAGATTGTCAAAAACGGTGAGGCTAAAATTTTCCTCTGAATCTAATCGAACAAAAAAGTTCCCATTATTAGGATTAGGAAAGACGCTAAAGGACGAATTTTCATTGTCTGTAAATTCATCCGAAGAGGTAACGCGATCGCACATTAAGCCGTAAAGGAAATCCCGAACAAACCATATGGTAGTATCCATATAGGCGCCGGCATTAGAGCGCCGGTTTAGTATAAAAGGAGTGTGATTTGCACCATGCCAGGAATAAAAATCATTTATTATTCCATGCTGATCTAGTTTTGAATGAATAGAAGAGCTTCCATCAACATCTACCGCAATTTTTAAAAGGCTTAAGGTGTCTGCTCCATACGGAACAACACTGTCAGCTGTGCCGTGCATGCTTACAATTGGTGTTGTTATTGCCGGATTTATCCAAGCGGTGTCTAATACCGCTCCACAGAGACTAACTACCCCCGCAACATCATCAGAATATCCCGGATTCCCACTATTCCCTTCAAAGCCACCGGTTGACTGAAAAGCAGCCTCCATTTCTACCGGCACTTCGCTTAATTCATCAAAATGGGCTATTTGTAAAGCGGTTATGGCACCCGCGGAGACACCACCTATAAAAATCCTTGTGGTATCTATTTTATAATCATCAACCGTAGCCGCGTCTTTGTAGAAAAAGCGAATGGAAGCTCGCATATCGTGGGTAGCTTTTAAAACGGCTTCGTAAACGTTGGCTATATCGCCCCCATTAACGACCAAGTTGGTTGAAAGACGGTAATCAATTGCAGCACAAACGTATCCACATTTAGCAAATGCGGTACTTAGATTTACAATATCTGGACTGCTCTTAGAACCAAAAATAAAACCTCCTCCAAAAGCCCAAATGATCAATGGCCGGGCATCCAGAGTGTCCCCGTCAGGTTGATAAACATCCATTAATAGCTCCTGGATGTTATTCGGACGGAGCAATTTTGGTTGTGGTGCCTCACCAAATTTCAGATCGGTAGTTACATGGACATTAAAAATCTCGTCATAATAACGTTGCTTGTTCCCTTCCTGGGCACATAAATTTGCAAAAATCATGAGTAACAGAGGCAACAAAAATAAATTTTTCATTCTCGTTTCAAGTTTTGATAATAATTCAGCTCCAGGTACTGGGTAAAACGGCGTGATTCGTACCTGGAAAAAATCCACCGCCTCAAAAGAGGCGATGGAACGATCCATTTATTGGTCTTTTTTCATTACTTCGGGCAAGTCATCCAGTGAGACTTCCCCCCCGGTTTCATCGGTGTACACCACTAACTTCTGCGCCCCTTTTCTCAACCTTAGGCGATAGAAAATGTCGCTGGTGGGTAGTGTTACAATCTGTTCTCCACTTTCCAGGGTATAACCCTCATATTGGGTAGCGGCAGCCTCCTGGATTTCTGCGGGTAGTTGTGAGCTACGGTAGTAAGTGGTGGCAGTAGTACCTACACCACCTGGGTAGTATCGTGCTCTTGCCTTCTGACCATTGTTTTGGAAATTGGCAATGTAGCGTTCCGCAGACTTATTCGGACCTTTTACGGTTTGCTGCTCCCACACATTGACATTTATGCCTGGGAAGTAAGTCGCTTGACTACTGATCACCGCCGCAGGTACATCGTCGGCATTAATGGCTTGAACGCTGACACCAACTTGGGCGTGTGCTACGAAAGTACTGGCAATAAAAGTCAGGATGAAAAAGATGTTTTTCATGATAAAAATTGAATTAAAAAATTGAAAAATGATAAGGTTAAAAATTGATTTTCAGGGGATTATAAATCAGCGAGTAGCTTGTTAGGTAACTTTAAAAGAAAGACCCCAACAGCTTCTTGATCCGTTGTTTTTTTAGTTGCTCAAACTTTTGCTCCTAGTCGGGTGCATTGGTTCCTGCTTATTTCTGTTCCTTTGCTGCTACAAAGAAAAGGGTAGAGGCAAGGCTTTCAAAGTTTGTTCAACCACTGGTTCCGATTATTCAACCAGCGGTAAATGCATGGGGATTTACCAATAGTTTAGGCATTTGTACTATTCGTTATAACCCTTGCTGTCCTGGTCTTAAGCTTCCTTCAATTATCGGCTGCTTAAGAGATCGATTTCCATAAGTTGGAAGACTATTAAAAAGAAGAAGTGTCCGCCAATCAAATCCCTGAACTTACCATGGGGATTATCAAAGAGGGTAGGATCGTTTTTGTAAAGGATTTGGGAAAAGTGGAAAAAGGGGTTCACAACGTAGTGCTGAACTCCTTGTTCCTCAATAACCGGATCGGGCGTATTTCCGAAAATGTATTGGAATTACTTGAAAACGGTGCCTTGCTGGAAACTGCAAATGCAAAGCTCAACCCTGGTTATTGGATCTTTATCGCCCTGTCCGTTATGCCAGTGATCGTCTTCGTGATTTCCTTGATCAGGGAAATCAGATACGCTCTAATTAATGTTCTTATACCAACATCCCGTCCGATAATTCGATGATTCGATCGCAATTGGCCGCAAAATCATCGTCATGGGTAACGGCAATGATGGTCTGACCACGTTCTTTTGCCAACTGACGAAAAATATCGAAAACGATCTTTGTGTTCTTGGAATCCAGGTTTCCGGTAGGTTCATCCCCCATGATAATGGCCGGAGCGTTGATCAATGCCCTGGCTATGGCGACCCGCTGTTGCTCCCCGCCGGAGATTCGAGCCGCTTTTTTGTGTTCGTGTCCTTTGATGCCGAGCAGGGTCAGCAGTTCCATAGCCTGGTGTTCAATTTCTTCTTTACCTTTTTTCTTTAGCTTCAATGCCGGCAACATCACATTATCCAATACAGAAAATTCTGGCAACAAAAAGTGAAACTGAAAAACAAAACCGATATGCTCATTGCGAAAACCGGCCAGTTGGTTTTGGCTCAATCCTGTGACCTGTATGCCGTTTATAGTAACCGTCCCTTCATAATCCGTATCCATGGTAGATAATAGGTATAACAGCGTAGATTTTCCGGAGCCTGATTTGCCGATGACGGCGACAAATTCGCCTCTATCTACTTCAAAGGAAATATCTTTTAGAACGTGAAACTTCACGGGCTCGTAAAAGTGTTTGTTGATATGATTGACCGATAATGCTTTCATCATAAAAGATTTAATGGTTCTGGACTTGGCGCTCGCCCAGGTTTCCTGTAAAATCTGGTATCTGCGCTTAAAATGGTTTAACCGCGCAGAATATCCACCGGATCAAGTTTGGATGCTTTCCGAGCGGGGAGGTATCCGGCTAAAAAAGTGATAATGATGCCGAAGCCAAAAGCCAAGAGGTAATCCGAAGTTTTGTATTCCATGGGTAGGGTCGTCAGGGTGGCAATTTCAAAGGGTACGTTGTCCACAATCCGGACGATGATATTCCCCAAACCCAGCCCGGTCAATCCACCCATGAACCCGATCACTACGGATTGTATAAGAAAAATTTCAATCACATCTTTTCCATTAAAGCCCATGGCTTTGAGAATAGCAATTTCTTTGATCTTCTCATTGACCGTCATGTTCATGATGTTGTAAATTCCAAATCCTGCAACAATCAGAATGGTCAGGGAAACGGCCACCGCTATAATATCTCTTAAGGTGTTGGCCGAATCAAGCTGGCTGTTGCCCTCCTGCCAGGCCTCCACTTTATAATCGGTCAATTGCGCGATTTCGGCGGCCACTTTCCGGGCGTTATAATAGTTTTGGGCATTGACTAATACTTCGGTAGCGTAGCTTTTATTTTTTGAAAAAAGCTGCCTGGCCGTTTGAATAGAGACTATTGCTCTTGATCTATCGGCAGTATTGGCGCCCGTTTCGATCAGCCCAATCACTTTAAACGTTTTGGAAAGACCGTCTGAGGTGGTCACCGCCACATGATCACCGGTGCTTACGCCAATGGTTCGCGCCAGGCCGGTACCCAGTATGATGCCGTTTGACCGTTTGTCTAAATCAAACAGCTTGCCTTCAGTCAGGTATTTGGAAGTATTGAAAAGTTGATCTTCGCTCCAGGTTTCGATTCCGGAAAGCGTCGCGCTGACCTTAGACACCCCATTTCGGATGAAAACATTTTGGTTGAGCTGGACCGTAATACCAGAGATATCACTCAGTACGGAAAATTCCTTCTTAATGGCGTCTGCATTTTTTATACCTTCCGAATACCTAATATTCCTGGCGTTACTGACCATTAAAACCGTGCTGCTGTCTTTTGGGGCAGACAGAATGGGTTTCACCTCCCCAGCCTGGTCGTTGTAAATTTTAATGTGGGCCATGGAGGTGAAGGTGATTTCGGTTTGTTCATTGTTCACGCCCGCCATAAAGCTGTTCATGAAAACGTACATCGAGATACCGAAGGTGACGCTCAGCACGGCCACCACTAGCTGCCGCAGCCGGGAAGTAAGGAGTACGGCGGCTATTTTATGATTGGTATTCATAACAAATTAGTTGTTGGGATTTACGAGGGCATCTTTTTCGCTGATCCCGGAGATCACCTCGGTCCAGTCGCTATTTTTGCTGCCGGTTTCGATCTGTTTTTCTTCTCCGTTTTCCAGCATGACATAGCTTCCTTTTGAAATGTAATTAGTTGGAATGACCAGCACATTTTTACGACTGCCGGTTTCGATATTGGCCTGAAGCTGAGTTCCTGAAAACATTTTTTCCGGTAATCGCTCAAACTGAGCTTCTACGATATAAGACTGCTCCTTTTCATCAAAACCGGGATAAATTTTGGTGACTACCGCCTCAAAGGCCTTGTTCGGATAAGTATTGATATTGACCGCTACCAGCTGACCGGTATTTACCTTGGTAATATCATCTTCGGAAACAAACAGTTTGATGATATAGGCCCCGCTTCCTATTTCGGCGATGGCTTCGCCTCTGCGAACCAATTCGCCTTGTTTTTTGAAAACGTAAATCACCCGACCGGGCGCTTTTGTAGTGAGTTCATAGTCTTCCAGCAGTGATCTTTGCGTATTGACCTGCACGAGGCTCCGCTGTACGCTTAATTGTAGAGCGTTCTGCACTTCTTTGTACTGTTTCTGTAAGGCGAGGAGGTTATTTTGGGCGGCTTTGTATTGTAGTTCTGCTTTTTCAAAATCGAGCTTGGAAACCGATTTTTTACTCCACAACGATTTATATTTCAGATAGTGGGCTTCATCAAATGCCACCTGTTCTCTTGCCTGATCGATCTGCGTTTGGATATGTTGTAATTGTGGTGATTGGGGGGAAGCATTTTCCATAGCGTCTTCGTAAACAGCCAGGGCATCCTGCAATTGATGGTTCTGTACCTCGTTCT
>CAZVOD010000135.1:0-7514 GCA_964628385.1 uncultured Saprospiraceae bacterium | reverse complement strand
GCCGAACAGCCAGCAGATTATTGAACCTGCCCGTATTGAAACCCGTTGGAGACATTATGACTAAATTTCCGTTTTTATCTCTTTCCAGACGAATGGCATCATTGGCCTGACTGAGATCGTAAAAATCCTTATCAGAAATGCCCGACTTTGTTTTCAAAATAAATGTGCTCCCATTCATCATTTCGCCATAATTTTTCTACCTAAAATTACATAATTTATGGAGCTTTTTCAAAGCGGTCTTTTTAATCATACCACCTCCCCATCGCCCGCACGCGTTCCTTGATTCGCTCCCGCAAAGCGTTCGGTGCCAGCACCTCCAGCCGCTCACCCTTTGACGTGCCGGAAGCCGCGAAACTGGCGCAGAATGATCATTGCATGCTGCAACTCTTCGGAATCTTCCTTACTGGGGGGTATTTTGAAAATAGAAAAATCAGGATCGGTGTAATAAAAAGTCTGCCGCTGCCGGTCGAATGCAATGGGGGCCTCATAGCCCAGCAAGCCGTTTTTCATGTTCTTGATGTCGTTAAAAATGGTACGGCGCGAGGGATCATCCTGCTCCTCACCCAGGAAATAGCGCAGTTCCTGGCCACATGCCTCGCTCAGCGCCTGCCATCCCCAAGGTTGATGCTTCCGGTGCATGCAACGATCGATGGTCCGATACCGGATGAGTGCTTGAAGATTGCCCGCCATAATTTTTTCGGGAAAAAATACAGCTTTTTCTTTAGAGTGCAGTCACTTTGCACTTCTTAACTTTAAATTACGTAATATTTTTTACCTTCTTTGCAACATTTTTTTTAGTGAAGCGTAAAAATCAGAACAAAAACTAAAAAAAGCACCACCAGGGCCAAATTTTATAGTAAATACGCCCGATCCGAGCGGCTTTGAGAGCTCCGATCTACCTGCTTACTAGAATCGGAGCAACTTAAGCTCTGTGTATGAAGTTGGCGGTACAGGTGTAACTTACATCAGCTTATAGACTTTTATTTGTAATTTGATCATGTAATTATAAAATTTCACCAGTTATACTTATGCCTAAGGTTCGATATCTAAAAATCCGATTCAGCAATCCGCTCATGCCTTTTGAGGTCACGCGGTTTCGCGCCGCCGTCATCGAGGCGACGGGGCGGCAATCTTCTCTTTTCCACAATCATAGCTCCGAGCAGGGCTTCATTTACCGTTATCCTCTGATCCAGTACAAGGTGACACACTACCAGGCCAGCCTGGTCTGCCTGGGCCCCGGCACCGACGACATCCACTGCCTACTCCAGAACCGCCGGCTGGACCTCCGCATCGGCGAGCGCCGGGAGGTGTTCGAGATCGAAGACATCCAGTTGCGCTACCACCAGGAGCAGCTGTGGCAGGCTCGGTCCCACTATTCCCTCAAAGCCAACCTTCTCTCTTTCGCCGGCGGCCTCGACTGGTACGTGGAGGAGCCGGTAGAGGCTCGCATCACGCAACTAAAGGGCAGTCGCTGGCTGCCCTTCAGGGGCCGCAAGGTCCTCTGCTTCAACCTGAACTTCACGACCAATATGAGCTTGCCGGATTATGTGGGGCTGAGTAAAGGGATGAGCGTGGGGTTTGGAGGGGTGAAACTGATCCGCCAGTCCGGCAACAGAGCACCCGAAAAGCATCATTCAACTATACATCATTCACAAGGATTAAAATAAAACCAGCATATGGAAACGATCACATTTCATTGTAAAGTCATTACGCCGATGTTTTTAGCAGGGGCAGACGGACAAACGCCGGAGCTGCGCGCACCTAGTATCAAGGGGGCGATGCGGTTTTGGTGGCGGGCGTGTAATGGGCATTTGGGGTTAAAAGAATTGAGAAATAAGGAGGAAGCTATTTTTGGTGGAACGAATACGGGAGGAAGGAGCAAAATAATCATTCGAGTTTCTCAGCTTAGCAATTTGGATATAAACTCTAGTCTCTTGGTTCCGCATAAATCTTTTATGAAGCAAGATGCCATTCAGGAAGGTCAAGAATTTGACGTTTCACTTGGCTTGAATGCGTCCATAGATGGGTTTAGCAAACAGCATTTGGCAGCGCTGTTTAAGATTACTTGCTTTTTAGGCGGTTTCGGAAAGCGAATAAGAAGAGGTATGGGCAGTGTGATGATCACAGGCTCTTCTGCTAAAGATCAAGTTCCCGACGACATCACTTTGCCTTACATACATCAATTGCTAAGTCATTTTTCCGGCTTTTTTGTCCATACGAATAACACCATTCATTTCAATTATCCTGGGGGGAGTGAAAAGTACGGATACATTAAGCAAATACAGATAGGGGAAGCGGGAAAACACAGGGATATTTTAAGGGTAATTAGTGATGCTACACATCGGATAAAGCAGGAGGCAGGGTATAACTATGATCCTTCGATGGGACATGCTTTTAAAGGGCGGTATGCATCACCTGTTTTTGTATCTGTAGTTGGGGAAGAAAAGAAACCCATAATAACTACACTGAATATAGCACCCGATAAAAATGAGCATCAGGCAAGCTTGATGGTTCAGGAAGATTTCAAACGATTAATACTCTAATCAGGTATGCCAAAACTCAGAGAAATAGAAGAAAACCTGATTAGGGTCGCTGGCTTACAGTTGAAAAGCTTTAGGGGTTTCCGTTTCATGGATTTACAGTTGGAGCAAGCTAAACCTGTCAACGTTTTTATTGCAGATAATGGGGGTGGAAAAACAACTATTCTTGATGCCGTAGCGGGGTTCCTTCTTGATTTTCTCAGCCAAGGAATTCTAAATGAAAACAAGGATTCTGATAAAAATACTGCCCAAAATTGGAAAAGTAAAGATGTCAAAAACGGGGATGCCGTAGCATATTGTAAGGCGACCTTGGCATTGACTTATTGGCATCCTGCTGTAGAATTATTGGAAGTTATTTCTGAAATAACTGAGTTTCTTAATGAGTATGAGCTAGAAGGGCAGATAGCTTGGCTCTCCTTGCAGAAATCAGGAGGAGATGTGTGGGATTAATATTGGATGATAATGAGGATGAGGATGACAAGCCTGATATCTTGCCTAACGAGATTAAAAATAAACTAGATAAGCTTTCTTGTGTACCCTCAGAGAATATTAATACGACTAAAGAAGACATAGATAATTCTGCTATTCCGAAACTTAGCCCTGATGATAACTTTATTGTGGCCAGGAAAACATCAAAGGTCTGGGAAGGAAACACCTCTTTTGAAGAAGAGGGTCAGAAGCTATCAAAAGCAAAATATTCGGGATTACTGGATTTAGAAGTCGAAATCAACCGGGTAGGAGCACCTGTTTTTGCTCGTCCAGTTCTTTCCCGAAGCAATGATTTAGATACGCATATTTCTAATCTCCGGAATGGAGTCGCTTTTCTCGAAGATTTTCGGTGCTCCGTCCAAGATTACAACGCGGATAATACATATACAACCTTACCGTTATTAGTATATTACGGAGGCTCTGCAATAAATACGAAGTTCGGAGAAGTAGGAATACGCTACATAGAGCAGCCGTATCAGGCATACAAGAATGCGTTACAACCTAATCGTTTTGACTTTGAAGATTTTTTCGAATGGCTGAATTGGATAAAAAGTAATGAGCCAACTTATATATTTGACCGCGTTGAGGAAACGATCTTATCTGCTCTAAATGCTGATGAAGCTATTTATAAGGATATCAGGATTGAACAAGGTCAGCTATGGCTCGATAAAGTATATCAAGAAGTCGGAAGTTCACAGCCAGTAGAAGTAAGTCAACTCTCGGCGGGAGAGAAAAACCTGTTTGCTTTAATGGGAGATTTAACAAAACGAGCGATACAGCTAAACCCAATTCTTTTTGAAATTGACTTTGATGAGAACGTAGGTACTTTCAGCAACCTCCTTGAATATACCCAGGGGGTGGTTCTGATTGATGAGCTAGACCTTCACCTTCATCCTAAGTGGCAGCAGCAGATTATGCCGACTCTTCAAAGGCTGTTCCCTAAAATCCAGTTTTTGGTGACTACGCATAGCCCGTTTGTACTACAATCAGTTCCACCAGTCCAAAGAATTCGCTTAAATGAAGGGCAACCGGAATATTTTGATAATAAGCCGGTAAGCGATTATGAAGCGACATTAATTGATTACTTCATGATGACTGATTTTTTTGACCCAGGTACAGAAAAACAGTTGAAGGAATTTAGAAGGTTGTTGGGTGAAGTCGCTCAAAAGAGGAGAAAGAAGAATGATTCTGAATTTAAAAAAAGTATTAAAGAGCTAAGCGAAAAGGGCGAAATAATTAAAAAAGTAATCGCAATCGAGTTGGTTCAGTTAAATGATAAAATTAAATAAGGTTATGGTTAAAATTCATCGTGCCCAATTTACTAATGAGCAAGATGTCACGACTTTGGCAAAAGCTCTCCCGTGGGATGGAGAGGGAAAATTTACATGGTCAATCAAAATCAATGATCAAGGTTTCAATATTAGAAAAAAAATATTGCCAATACTCTTGAAAATGACTCAAAAGCACTGTGCATTTTGTGACTTTTATCCATTATCGGAGGACTTATTAAACCCCATTCCAATTGAACATTTTTATCCCAAGTGTAAAGGAAAATTTCCTGAAAAAGCATACCAATGGGATAATCTTTTTCCTTCATGCAACGGGTGTACTGCAAAGAAGCGAGATAGATTTGATGAGAAATTACTGAAACCAGACGATCAAGACTATACTTTTGAGGCTTATTTTAAGGTGACTGGAGATGGTAAATTAGAACCCTCCGATACTTCTGATAAGAATTCAAAAGAAAGGGTTAAAACAACTATTGATATTTACAAACTCAATGAAAGGGGAGAACTCCTATCAGAAAGAAAGCGATGGGTTAGAGACTTTTTAAAACTTTGTCCAATTCAAAACCGAGACGAGTATCCATTCCGCTTTATTATACCTATCGCACAGCAAGCCACCAATCCTGATGAAATCATAAATAGTTTTATAGAATGAACAACCACCTCTTCCTCTTCACTCTCGGCCCCGTCCAGTCCTTCATTGCCCAAGCACGCAAGACACAGGATTTGTATGCGGGTAGCGAAACACTCAGCCGCTGAAATCATTCTCTGGAATTATCCTTAACTTTATCAAGCAACATCGTTAACAAACAAGAAAAAATCTACCATGACACCACACCAAATACACGACCAAATAAGTCCCTACTTCCAGCATAAGCCGGTACTGCGGGCATGGCTATTTGGCTCGCAGGCAGAGGGGACTTCCACAGAAGACAGCGATATAGACATCCTTGTGGAGTTGGATTATTCCCAACACATTGGCCTGGGCTTTGTGACTATGTGGATGGAACTGTCGGAATTGCTCGGTTGCCAGGTAGATCTCGTGGCTACCGACGGGGTATCTCCCTTCATTGCCCCGCATATTGAACAACAAAAAACGCTAATTTATGAAAGACAGGCTGGGTGATAAAGCGAGGGTGCAACATGTGCTAAAAGCTATAAAGGAGATCGATACTTTTCTGAAAGGCGCTGATTATGAAAAGTTTGAGCATAGCTCATTGTTGCAGAGTGCTGTCATCCGGCAATTAGAAGTATTGGGGGAAGCAGCTAATCATATTTCCTCCGAATTACAGCAAGCCTATCCAGCGGTGGCATGGCCACAAATTGTAGGCCTGAGAAACCTGCTGATACACCAGTACTTTGGGGTCATTCCCCAATTAATCTGGCAGATTGTGATGACGGATATTCCAGTACTTAAAAACCAAATGGAGCAAATTCAAACTGAATTACAATGAACAACCACCTTTTCCTCTTCACTCTCGGCCCTGTCCAGTCCTTCATTGCGCAAGCACGAAAAACACAGGATTTGTACGCGGGTAGCCTTATTTTAAGCCGATTAATACAGACGGCTGGTAAAGCTTTTAAAAAAGAATTTCCAGACGGAAATATCATCTTTCCGGCAGGGCTTTCAAATACGGCAAAGGATGCATCCCTTCCCAACCGTTTTGTCGCGAAATTATCAAGGCATAAGTTTACCGACTCAGAACTTACCCAAAAAGCCAAACGTATTAAAACTGAAGTAGATGACGAATTGAGTAAAATAGCTACTGAATCATTCTCAGATGCTAAGAAAAAAGGTGCCATCAATGATCAGCTAACTCAAGCTTTCTGGAAGCAGCTTAATAGCCATCTTGACATCTTTTGGGCTTTTGAACTTATTAAAGAAAAAGAGGAGGAGCCTTTTGCAAAAGCCTATCACCGCTTAGAACAAAAAGTCGGAGCGATCAAAAATGTGCGCCCTTTTGAGCAGTATCAGTATGCTGAGGTAGATCAGCACTTTGCGTATGCGGCTAATTATGGGGAAAGAGGTCGGAAATGCAGTGTAGACGGAGTGAATAATGCACTTTTTTTCAGGAAAGTAACGGACAAGGAAAAAAGAGGGTATTTCGACCTTGCATCTGAGGCTTTGCCCCTTGAAACGTTTTATCTTAATCCTGGGGAAGCACTTAGTGCGGTTAGTTTTATAAAACGATTTTATCCAGATACAGCCACATTTCCCTCTACACCAGAAGTGGCTTTGATGTATGACGAGGCACAACTTGAAAAAGAGAAAAAAGAGTGTCTTGACCTCTTTAAGAAATTATTTTCGAATAAAAAGCAAAATTTAATTGATGCTTGTTTTCACGATGCTGAAAAGTTAGGGAAAAGGGAAAACAAGCCCAAGGGCTTTTCTGACATCAACAACAACTTCGATTATCAGTATCTTTTTGAAGAGAATATCAGTAAGGATAACTTTCCAGATGAGCAGCAGCTTGAGCTTCTTCAGTTGCTGCAACAAATACTCAAGCCATTCCTGAAAACAAGATACTATGCCCTTATTCATTTTGATGGCGACAGTATGGGGAAATGGTTAGCCGGAGAGTATAACGCGACGAAAGATAATCTGGAGGAATTTCACGAGACGCTGTCCGAAGCGTTGGCAAAGTTCGGGTCAGCAGCTCAAGAGTTTTTGAATGAGGGTAAAAAAGGACACACGATATATGCCGGAGGTGATGACTTCATGGGCTTTGTAAACATTCATTATCTCTTTGAGGTGATGAAGTTACTCAGAGAGAAGTTCTACGAAATAGTAGATACGAGCATTCAGGACTTTAAGAAAAACCCTGATGACTCCCTTACTTTTTCGGCTGGCATTGTCGTCGCCCATTTTAAAACGCCTTTCTCTGAAGTTCTAAAACAGGTTCGTGATACTGAGAAAAAAGCCAAGAAAGTCGACGACAAGAATGCTTTTGCCATTACCGTCTTAAAGCATTCCGGAGAGATACAAGAAGCTGTATATAGGTGGGGAACTAATGAGAAAGAAAATACAGACAACTGGAAAAACCTGGGACGTTTGGTTGAATACATTTCTACTGAAGAAGGTGAAAATGGAAACGGATGTTTTTCTAATACTTTCATTCAAAATTTGACTAGTGAATTTACCCAATTGACGGGCTATAACCTTAGCGATATTGATACCAAAACAAGGAATAGTAAATTC
>CAZVOD010000134.1:0-8009 GCA_964628385.1 uncultured Saprospiraceae bacterium | reverse complement strand
ACTGCACATTACTGCACATTACTGCACATTACTGCACATTACTGCACATTACTGCACACCTAAAAGTTAGACAAAATGACAACTATCCGACAAATAAAAAATTGGAAATAAAAATAAATATAAATTTTAACAGATATTTGGAATAAAATTGGGTAATACCAGCATTCAGGAAGCTACCTATTGCCGTTGTGAAGTTGAGGGTTGTTTTAGGAGAAACTAGGCAGTTTTGACAGCATTTTTTGTTCTGGCTTTTTCCCATTCCCAGGCGGTTTTCATGATCACCTCTATACCCCGCTGTATATCCCAGTTAAGTGCTTGCTTGGCTTTACTGCTATCCGCGTAGATGGCTACGACATCTCCCGGGCGACGCGGGCCGATGGAGTAATTGAGCTTTGTGTTGGTTACTTTTTCAAATGCCTGGATCGCTTCCAGTACAGATACACCTTCCCCTATACCAAGGTTAAAAAGCTCTACATTTTGCGCCTGCTTTTTTTCCAACAAATATTGCAAAGCTTTAGTATGAGCATCGGCCAGGTCCATAACGTGGATATAATCGCGGATACAGCTCCCGTCACGTGTGTTGTAATCATCTCCAAAGACGGTCATACTATCGCGCTTTCCGATGGCTGTTTCTGTGATAACCGGTACCAGGCTGGTAGCTTTATTGATAGGAGCTTCTCCGATCAACGCACTATCGTGAGCGCCGGCGGGATTAAAATACCGGAGTAGGGTAGCATTGAGTTGTTTGTACTGATTCAGGGTATCTTTGATGATATGTTCACACATTTGTTTAGTACGGGCGTAGGGTGACTCGGCTTGCTGTAGTGGTGTATCTTCTGTTACGGGTAATTCTTCAACATTACCGTATACTGAACAGGAAGAAGAAAAGATGAGATTTTCCACATTAAATTTATACATAGCCTCCAGGATGTTGATCATCCCAAAAAGGTTGTTGCGGTGATAACGAAGGGGTTGTTCTACTGATTCTCCTACGGCTTTTAATGCGGCAAAGTGGATAATCCCTACAATATCAGGGTTTTCCTCAAAGACCTTAAAAACTTCGTTCAAATGAATAAGGTCGACTTCATAGTTTTTAATGCTTTTCCCCGTAATTTCTTTTATACCTTCTAGAGCTACGGGATCCGCATTGCTCAGGTTATCGATAGAAATAACGTCATAACCATTTTCCAGTAAATCTACCACTGTGTGGCTACCGATGTAGCCACAGCCGCCGGTTACTAAAACTTTTGCCATGTTAGTTTTGAAATTTAAATACCTTTGCCGGAGCAAATTAAAATAAACGATTTATTAAATTTATGGAACTATCCCAATTAGTATATCAAGTTATCGACATTGCCACAGGGGCTGGTACGATCATAATGGACGTTTATGATAATTCAGCCTCTTTTCAGGTGGAAACCAAAGCGGATGAGTCGCCGTTGACTATGGCCGATAGAAAAGCCAATGATCACATTTGTAATGCGCTTACAAAACTCGAAGTGCAATATCCAATTATTTCGGAAGAAAATAAAGCTATTCCTTTTATGGAGAGAAAATTATTTGATCGCTGCTGGCTGGTAGATCCTCTGGATGGCACGAAAGAATTTATTAAACGAAATGGGGAATTTACGGTTAATATAGCCCTCCTGGAAGCCAATCAGCCTATTTTGGGAGTGGTTTATGCTCCGGCTATGGATAAAATGTACTGGGCCGTAAAAGGTAAGGGCGCATTCAGAGAAGATGGTGGAAAAGCCATACAACTACAGGCATCAAAATTCAAGCTTGATGACTCTAACCTTAAGATTGTTTGTTCTCGTTCCCACATAAACGAGCCGACCAAAGCCTACATCGAACAGTTTGCCCAGCCGGAATTGGTAGCAACAGGCAGTTCTCTGAAGTTTACCATTTTGGCAGAAGCGGCTGCGGAAGTTTATCCGCGGCTGGCGCCTACAATGGAATGGGATACGGGAGCGGCACAAATCATTCTTGAAGAAGCTGGTGGCCGGGTGCTCGATGCTACAACCAGGGAGCCCTTGCGCTATAATAAAGAAGATTTGCTCAACCCCCACTTCATTGCATTTGGGAACTTGAGTTAACCAGACAAATTCAAACAGAAGTGGTATTGCATGAAGTGGATTCATAAAATTGACCATCAATTACTGGGATTGTTTGCTTTATTCATTTTGCTCATTGGCTTGCTTTTTTCCAGAGCTATGATGAGCATTGGCATGATTGGTCTTCTGATCAATGCCCTGATTAATGTAAATATTAGCAGAAATTTAAAATTATTTTGGAAAAATAAAGCGCTGGTCGCTATTGCCAGTATTTTTGTTTTATACTTGTTGAGTGGGTTATTTTCTGAAAATATGGAGGAATTTTCTGAGCGTATGCGCCTCAAGCTGCCACTGCTGGTGCTGCCATTTGCGGTGACAGCTATTCCACGGATGGACAGGGAAGTATATTTTCCCATTCTCTACTTTTTCTTTTGGCTCATTACCATGCTCAGTTTTTATTCTCTGCTGATGTATTTATCCAATTTCGAAGAGATCAACAAACACTATGAGGCCGGAAGAATTTTACCCACTCCTATCCATCATATAAGATTCAGTTTGATGCTGGCCTACTGTGTAGGTATAGGCTGGCATTTATTGGTGGAAAAATATCAGATAAAATACAATTGGGAGCGTTGGACTACCCTGGGAGCCACGGTTTTTATCATAGTGTTTATGCATATCCTGGCCGTACGGAGCGGCTTATTGGCACTATATGGTATTGCTGCCTATTTCATGCTGGCTTTAATGTTGAAGCACAAAAAATACCTGCTGGGTATAGGTCTTTTTGCCGGCTTCCTGCTGACCAGTTATCTTGCCATAAAAAAAATTCCCACCTTAAATAACAAATTTAACTATACCCTATACAGCGTAAATCTATTTTTAAGGAACGATAATATTAGAGAGTTGTCTGACTCTCGACGGCTGGGATCTATTCAGGCCGGCTGGAGTTTGGGAAAAGAAAATTTATGGTCGGGAATAGGAGTGGGAGACATAAGAGATGATACCAATGATTATTTAAAAAGTCATTATCCGGCGCTGACAGATCTGGGGCTGATGCCACATAATCAGTACTTTTTTGTTTTTGCCGCTTGTGGCCTACCCGGGTTAATCTGGTTTATTTGGGCCACTTTTATGCCACTTTTTTATGAAAAAGGATTCAAAGACAGGTTGCTGGTTGTTTTTCACCTAATTATTTTTTCTTCTTTCCTGGTAGAACACACTATTGAAACACAGCTGGGAACAGCTTTTTATATAACCTTTTTGATAATCGGTATTTGGCACCATCATCAAAAGGAAGAGAAATAGAGGAATCCCGTGCCTCTGGATTTTTAGAAAAGGAGTCTAACAATTAACTTGGCGCCAGTAGTTCTGAATGATGATGCTTTCAGAACTCCAAGAGCATAAAATAATGGATACCTATGATCAAGCTTTCGGTGGTTGTGATCACTTTTAATGAAGAAGAAAATATTGAGCGTTGCCTGAGAAGCGTAGTCGAAATAGCAGATGAGATTCTGGTTGTTGATTCCTTCTCCACTGACCGTACTGTAGAAATAGCTACCGCACTGGGCGCAAAGATCGTACAGCATCCTTTCAAGGGTTTTATTCAACAACGTTCCTTTGCGGTTCTTCAAGCCCGGTATAATCATATTCTTGCCCTTGATGCTGACGAAGTCGTGTCTCCAACCTTGTTATCTTCCATCAAATCAGTTAAAGCCAACTGGCAGGCCGATTGCTACTACAACAATCGCCTGAACAAATTTGGCAACCGCTGGATTCGTCATGGTGCCTGGTACCCTGACCGTAAGATGCGCGTTTTTGATCGCCGCAAGGTAACTTATGGCGGACTGGAACCACATGATCAAATCGTTCCAAAAAAAGATTGTAAGTGCTATTTTCTGGAAGGTGATCTGCTGCACCTGATGCAGGAAAACATCTACGAGCGCGTCCATAAAATCAATGAATTCAGTACGGTAGCAGCACGTTCTTTGAACAAGAAAGGCGTGAAGGGATCTTACCTGCGAATCTTTTACAAACCGCTAGCCCGATTTCTTGGCGACTATATTATCAAGCGTGGTTTTCTGGATGGCTTTTATGGTTTTTTCCTGGCACTTGCCTCTGCCCACTATGCTTTTTACCGCGAAATTAAGTTGATAGAAATCCAGCAAATACAGCCGCCACAGAGCAAAAAAAAAGCCAGGCGTGTCCATGAACGAATAGAGAAGTAGAAGGCCTGGCTTTGTTGTTGTGGAAGTTTTATTAGGCTTGTATCGCAGGTATTAGAATTTATTCTTTTTCAAAACAAACAAAAAATAATTATGCTCATCCGTTTAGAACACCTTGGCATTGCCGTTAAAGATTTGACGAATAGCAATAAGCTTTTTGAAAAGCTTCTGGGCCAACCACATTATAAAGTAGAAGAAGTGGCTTCAGAACATGTGAAAACTTCTTTTTTTAGAGTTGGAGAATCCAAAATAGAATTACTGGAAGCGACTGCTCCGGAAAGTGCCATTGCTAAATATTTGGAAAAAAAAGGAGAAGGCATCCATCATGTAGCTTTTGAAGTAGATGATATACATGCCGCCATGCAACTGGCCGGTCAGCTGGGTTTTAAAGTACTCAATGAGCAGCCCAAGCGAGGAGCCGACAATAAACTGGTCTGTTTTTTACACCCCAAAACTACTAATGGCGTTTTGGTAGAGTTTTGCCAAACAATAAAACAATAATCGTCCTTAATGGAGTGGTACATTTACGTCATCGCCATATCGGGTAGTATAGTGGCCGGAGTTATCAATACGCTGGCCGGGAATGGCTCAGCTATTACGCTGACCATTCTGACTGAGCTGATTGGCCTGCCCGGAAATATCGCCAATGCTACTAATCGCGTAGGTATCGCTTCCCAAAGTGCCGTTGGAACCTGGGTATTTTATAAGCACGGTAAGCTGGATATGCAAAAAAGCTGGGCCTATATCCTTTTTACCGTTATAGGCTCTTTTGCAGGTATCTTTGTAGCCCTAAAGGTGAGTAATGAACAATTTATCCAGGTATTTCGCTTTTTACTCCTGATCATGTTTTTTGTGATTTTGGTAAAACCTAAACGCTGGCTGATAGAGACGCAAAGAGAAAAGCCAACTAACTTATACCTCGTTATCCCGGCCTTTCTCCTCCTGGGCTTCTACGGTGGGTTCATCCAAATGGGTATGGGAGTTTTCTTCCTGGCAGCCATGGTACTGGGTGCCAAATATAGCCTGATCGATGCCAATGCGGTTAAAAGTGCCGTAATAGCTATTTATACCTGCCTGGCGGTACTGATCTTTCACCTGCAAGGCCTGATCGATTGGCCAGTAGGCTTGCTCATGGCAGTTGGCCAAACCATGGGAGGCTACGCAGCAGCAGCATTTGCTTCTAAATACAAACAGGCTAACGTTTGGGCACATTGCATTCTGGTAGCTGTAGTCATCTTGGCTTTACTCAAACTATTTGATGTTCACCTATTGTTCGTTTAGTAATGGAAAAAAATATACGCCTCAATCAGTACATTAACGCTATTCACAACTATTCGGAAGATCACACGACCCCACCCGACCAGATACTGTATGAGCTGGAACGTGAAACGCACCTAAAAACGCTTGCCCCACAAATGATGTCAGGCCATCTACAAGGGTTTTTCTTACAGCTCCTCAGTCAACTCAAGCAGCCCAAAGCTATTCTGGAAGTGGGGACATTTACAGGCTATGCCAGCATCTGCCTGACACGCGGACTTGCAGAAGGCGGCATGCTCTACACCATTGAAGTCAATAAAGAATTAGCACACATTAGTAATAAATATTTTGAAAAAGCTGGCCTCAGCAGTAAAATAAAGCCTATAGTAGGCGATGCCACAACCGTTATACCAACCCTGAATGCTTTTTTTGATCTGGTATTTATTGATGCCGGCAAAATGGACTATGCCCTGCACTATGATCTGATTTTTGAAAAGGTCAGTCCCGGCGGATTGATCCTGGCGGATAATGTCCTGTGGAGTGGCAAAGTAATCAACCGGGAATATGATAAAGATACCGAATCCATACGCGCGTTTAACCAAAAAATTCAGGATGACGAACGGGTAGAAAATGTCCTCCTACCCATCCGAGATGGCTTGATTATAGCCAGAAAAAAGGCGCTGTAAACGCTAGCGGACTGATACAAAATTCGTTTAAAGGTGAAGACTTACTCTTTAGTAACCAGCTTCAGAATGAGAGCGTGTTTGGATTTCACCCTTTGGCTTGCAAATATATTTAGAATACTGCTTCCCGCTTTCAGCGGGACAAGATATTTCAGCTTTTTTTCGCTCCATAGCCCTGCTATGAAACTCAAAAACAGCTTCATTTTCATCATCCTAAATGCATTTTCGGCATCAAAAGTAAATTCCAAGCACGCTCTGAAACAAAATGTAAAATACTTAAATATTTATATTTTGCTTCAAAATAGTGAAGTCTTCTCCCTTTGGTTTTAAAAGATAAAGGTGCTTACTATCAGAAGAAATACAAATTTGAGAGAAAATACCATCTTTTTCAGTATAAAAGAGGGGTTCGAGATTCCAATCCAATAAAATAATAGTTGACTTCATTTTTTCCATGTCTTCTAGGCTTGTTATATCTACCTGGTTTCCCACATAAACAGCAGCAATGTAATTTTCATTTGCATGAATATCTACGAAATAATATTCTAATTTATCATACTTGTTTTCTCCCTCTATTGGTCGTTGATAACTTTTGAGTGGTCCCTCTACTGATTTGCTCTTTTGCAAATTCCCATTGAGGTCATAAATTTCAATTAAATTTAGGTTTAATGAAGCATAAACAATCTTCTTTGCAGATACCTGGTATGCAATGTGACCTTGAAGCGGTATCTCATCCTCTAAAATATTCTGAATAAGCGTCTCTTCTGCCTCTGTAGTAGAAACTTTTTTAATTAAACGGTTTTGAGCATCATATATTGATAGCTTATGATTGACTCCACCTGCAGCTACTATAAAATCATCTGGCGTTTCTAATATAGCCTGAGCGCTGCGAACTAACTCATCAGGAAGCACTCGAGCCTTTTTATTTTCAAATAAAAAACGATCGTTTTCAACAGGAACGTTAAATACTTTGCCCTGAGCATAGCTCCAATAAGTGAGGCTATCCTTGAAATATTGTAAATCTACTGGTATTGGCGTATCTTTTAATTCATCGGGAGCCATACCCTTTTTACCAAAATAATTTTGCTTTGTACCTTGAACTAAATCAATTAAGATAAATGAAGACTTACCCATCTGATCCACTGCAATAAGTTGTTCATTCCAAAATATGAGATTTGTAGGACTCACTACTAAAGAATCAAATTTTATTTCTGTGCCAGACAAGGTTTGATTTGATTCTTGTTGCCCCAAGAAAATTACAGATTCGTCTTCTTGTAGACCACAAGAATAAAAGACTATAGACACCACTAAAATTACAAAACATTTTTTCATGGCTGCGAAAGTTACATGATTCCAGAAGGATAATCCTTCTGGAATCGGAGGTTGTTTTCTAATTAATTTATTAACGGAGCTTTAATCAGCAAGGCATTCCTCTCCAGGAATCCCTCTAAATGATTCACAGTTACACAACATAGCGTAGTGGCCACCGAAATAAGCTTTTTTGATTGTCTTGAAGCCATATGGTGCACATGGTGCACCTTCGCATCCGCAGGGATTGTCGACACTTTGTGCTGTAACCGTACTGAAATGAAGTGCACCTACACAAAACACAAGAAAAAATAATCTTAAGAAAAAATTCATTTTTAACGATTTAATAATTAAGCCTACTCTTTGAGAGATTTTAAGCAATATTTTAAACATATTGGCCAAATTGTTCTATGTAAACATAAACAGCCTTCAAATGGTTGTGTTATAAAATGTATGATGACTGAGAATTAAGCCAATGGACGAAAATC
>CAZVOD010000133.1:0-8120 GCA_964628385.1 uncultured Saprospiraceae bacterium | reverse complement strand
GTTTCATGTTTGCAGACAAAACATTGTGCACCAAATACTTCAGCTTTTTTTCTTTGCGTAGCTTTGGCTACGCAAAGCAAAAAGCGCTTCGCCTTGCTGCACAAGCCTTTGCCTTCAACTATAAACCCACATTCTTAAACAACTTCAACTCTTTTTTCTCATTCCTAACTTCAAAACAATCTTATTTTTTGGTTTTTTCTTAAAACCAGATGCTGCTAAAGAAGTTTACTTCGAAAAAAAGGACCACCATCCGGTATTAAGCTGGGCAGCGGTCTACTACTATTCGTATATTATTGTTTCAATAATCGCCGGGTAGCGATTCCGTTTTCTGTCCTTAGAGATAACAAGTAAAATCCTTCCGGTAAATTCGATATATCTATTTTCTCACTTACCTGTAACTGATTGCTTAATTCCTTGCTGAAAACGACATTTCCTAATGATGTCCTGACTTCCAGAATCAACTGATCCGGGCGCTCCTTTAACTTGGCCTGAATATTAAAAAAGCCATTTGTAGGATTAGGAGACATCACCAACTCAATTTCATTGGGATCAAGTATCTCAGTAGATGTCAAACAAACATCTCCGGTGGTATCTCTGGTCACTTCAATAGGATTTGATAAATCAAAACAGCCCATCAAATCAGCGGCATTGGCGCCAACTTCGGCACCGGTTAGACCATCTTCAAAGCTCAAGTGCCAAACCAGGCAAATACCAAACCCGGCATCTTCCAGGTCAAAAGGCGGAGCAGCAGGCAAACCAAGTATATTGAGTTGATCATCAGTGATTACCCACGCAGAATTGGTCCCTTCATTGCCAGTAAGTGTTACATCAAAGGCATCTGACACGCCATCGCCGGCACAAATGGTCAGGGTGGTATCGCCATTTGTTAATTCAATTCTACCACCGTCTACCATACATTCAGCTTCAGTCTCAAATGTGATGGTCAATTGTGGTGGATTAGAGCTAGCGTCTCTTGAATTTATTCTTACAGAGTTACCATTACCTCCGTCTTCAGTACCACGGATAAGCCATCCAAAATTAGGATTGGAACCATCTACCCAAGATTGTACATCATCGATCATTTGCTGGCCAGCAAAGCTGGAAGTTTCTCCGCGGCTAGCGGAAGCAGAAGCCGAAGGCGTTGCTATAAAGTCTCCACCAGAATTACTCCAGCTAGAAGAATCGAAAAAGTTGAAATTCCAGGTTGCATCATTGGTAGCGGCGCCTGTTCCCTGTCCTTCATTGCCAGGGGCATTGGAACTTCCCTCGCCCCAATCGGAGGTAAGCCGATGTAGGCTGACTGTAGTGGAGCTTCTCTTGAGTTTATTGCTGGTAATTTCAAAATTTACAGCAGTAATGGTAGCATTTGCAGGAATCTCGGAGAGGTCAAACTGAATCAGTGACCTTCTGAGATGACCATTATTAGTAACACCTCCAAAAAGGTGGCTGCCCGAACCATTACTGTTGTTGTTTTCGCTGTACATCACATTGTCTTTTACAGCAGATAACGTGACTGTATTTTGCGCTGAAATTACAAAAGATACGCTGATGAATACCAGCATCCACAGCATGCTTCTAGATAATTGTCGAATCATTAGTGTGTATAGTTTTAATTATAGGATATTGGTTTTATTTTTTGAAAACAAGTAACAAGTAAAAAATAAGTATCCGATTGATGCGAAGTGATTGTAGTCTTAGGCAAGGCATTTTTTTCAGCAATAGCGCAGCCATTACTGAAAAAAATAACGCAGCATAAGGCTGCAAGGATGAGTAGAAATCGATAAGTTATTCCTTAACTGTTACTAAATATACTAGCTGTAGCCAAACTTTAGTAGCATGGAAGTGCAAGGCAGATTCTTTTTAAAATTTAATTTCGAGCTATTAGGTCGTGGAAAAGATTATGTTGATTATAATTTTTTCTAAGCGAACACGACTGTTACAGAAATGTTATTCGTTATTTGACTCTTAGCTCGACTTTAGCGATCATTTGATTTCACTGATGGCTAAGGCTGCTTAAAATCCAAACACGCTCGTAAATGTCCGATTATCAGCTAACCTTGTCCAGATGTTGAGAAGCTGACAATAATGAGGCGTACAGGGTGCATAGGAGTAAAGACCAGGCGGGATATTTCGTATTGGTATAAAATTGGAAAATCTTAACTTAGAGATGTTAAGATAGTGTCTCTAAAAGTTTTATCGTAACGTCATTTTAATTCAAAAAGACATTCAATGATACATCGCTATTTATTCCTTACACTTTTATTTGCTGCATTACAAGTCCACTTAGCTGGACAGAATGATTACTATTTCCCCAAAAACATAACTTTCGACACACAAATACCTACACCTGAAGCTTTTTTGGGGTATCCAATCGGTGAAATACACACTCGTCATGATAGAATGGTAGCTTACATGCAAGAGTTGGCGCGCGTATCTGAGGCTGCCAAGTTTGAAAGGATTGGGTACTCTAATGAGCATCGTCCTCAGGTAGTCCTGGCGATTACCAGCCCCAAGAACCATGATCAGCTGGAAGCAATACGTAAAGATCAAATGGATTTGATCGACCCTGAGCGCCCCATGCCCGATAAAGAGGCACATCCGGCCATTGTACTGCTGGGCTATAATGTGCACGGTAATGAGCCTTCTGGTACGGAGGCCGCTATGCTGAGTGCTTATTACTTGCTAGCTGCTCAAAATGAAGAAACAAAAGCATTTCTGGACAGTGCTGTCATTTTTATTGACCCTTGTTTTAATCCGGATGGGCGTGATCGCCATACTCACTGGGCAAATATGCACAGAGCTTACAACCTTTCAGCTGATCCTCTGGATCGGGAGCATAACGAAGTATGGCCAGGCGGAAGGACTAATCACTATTGGTTTGACCTGAACCGGGATTGGCTACCACTAGCTCAGATAGAGAGCCGCAATCGTATGGAATTTTTCCATCGTTGGGTGCCTCAGGTGGTCACAGATTATCACGAAATGGGAAGTACCAGTACGTACTTTTTTGAACCTACTGAGCCTTTTGGTTCCGAAAACCCCCTCGTGCCTCGCAGCAACTATGACGGTCTCAATAATTTATTTGCTAAGTATTTTAAAGCTTCTTTAGATGAGATAGGCTCCTTGTATTTTACAAAAGAAGTCTACGATAATTCTTATCCGGGATATGGTTCGACTTATCCGGATATTCACGGAGGGCTGGGCCTGGTTTTTGAGCAGGCTAGTTCAAGGGGTCATAAACAAACTACTACAACAGAGC
Source organism: uncultured Saprospiraceae bacterium (assembly GCA_964628385.1). Lineage (GTDB taxonomy): Bacteria > Bacteroidota > Bacteroidia > Chitinophagales > Saprospiraceae > JANQPA01. The sequence continues at coordinate 4,861 of CAZVOD010000133.1, read as the reverse complement.
CGATTACTTTTCCATTCACTATTCGCAACCATTTGCGCACCAGTATTGCAACGATAAGAGCATCTGTAGAAAATAAGGAAGCTTTGTTTGTACATCAGCGTCAATTTTTTAGAGATGCGATGGATGATGGTAAAAAAAGTAAGACGAAAGCATATGTTTTTGGCGATCCTAATGATAAGACCAAAACTAATGCATTTTTGAGTTTATTATTACAACATCATATCGAGACCTTTCCCCTTGAAGAAGATATGACGATTGATGGCAAGACTTATGAGGCAGGGCAAGCCTATGCTGTACCTTCCGGCCAGCGTCAGTATCGCATGGTTCAGACTTTTTTTGAGCCGGTCACCAGTTTCTATGATAGTGTCTTTTATGATGCTTCTGCCTGGACAGTAGCTCTGGCATTCAATATGCCTTATAGTCGGGCGACTTCCATGCCTGAGTTGGACAATGAATTACGCATGGACGATCTGAAGCAGAGGGTCAGCGAGGTTGAAGCAGCCGAATATGCTTATTTATTTGAATGGAGTGATTATCAGGCTCCTAAAGCGCTGAATTATATTTTGTCAAAAGATGTGAATGCCAAGGCTGCCTTCAAACCTTTTAATTTTAGAATTAATGGAAAGGTTAAATCTTTTGGCTATGGCTCGGTGATGGTTTCAGTAGCTGATCAGCATCATGAGCCTGAGCAGCTACTACAATGGATGAATGAGGCCGCTCAGCTAGCCGATATAGAGATTTACAGTGTGAATACAGGCTTCAGTGCTGAAGGCATAGACCTGGGAAGTCGTAGCTTCGAAACGATATCACAGCCCCGCATTGCCATGTTGATAGGGGAAGGAACTTCTGGCTACGAAGCTGGAGAAGTATGGCATTTACTGGATACGCGCTACGATATGGCTTTTAGTAAGATTGATCTCAATGAGTTTAGCCGTATGGACCTCGATGATTACAACACTCTGGTGATGATATCGGGTAGTTATAGTCAATTGAGTAAAAATGATATTGAAAAAATAAAATCCTGGATTTCAGCAGGTGGCACGCTATTACTTCAACGTTATGCTATTAACTGGGCCATAAGAAATGAGTTGATAGATGAAAAACTGGCATCAACACCACAGCCGGAAAAGGATATGGAAACTCCAAGGTATGATTACGTAACAGCTTCGGAGCGCGCCGGAGCAAAAAGAATTGGCGGCTCGGTATATCGGGCCGATCTGGACCCTACCCACCCTTTGGGCTTTGGCTACGATAATCGCCAGATCAGCGTTTATCGCAACCATAGTATTTTTCTGGAACCAAGTGATAGCCCTTACAGTACCGTTGTTCGGTATACTGATGATCCATTGCTGGATGGCTATGTACATCCTGAAAACCTGCAGCGACTCCGAAAAACGCCATCCACTATGGTTAGCCCTGTAGGTCGGGGCGTTGCGATATTGTTTGTTGATAATCCCAACTTCCGGGGGTTCTGGTATGGTACCAATCGCTTATTTATGAATGCCTTGTTCTTTGGGGAGCACATTGGAGTACCCAGGTAGAGAAGGGATGGAGGAATTGAATATGTCATTCCTCCATCTTCAAATAGACTTTTATTTACTTTCTACCATTATTGCCAAAAGACTTATCTGGATAAGCCGGTGGAGCGGGTGTTTCCCTTGGATCTTCCTCAATTAGCTTTTTGAGATGCTCGATGGCCGCTTCCAATTGAGCATCTTCTCCCTTGAAGGTAGCGTGGGGCAAATTGTCTACCTCAATATCGGGTTCTACACCATGGCCTTCAATAAGCCATTCACCATCTGGGCTGTAAACACCATTCATGGGCGCGCGAGCCAGGCCACCGTCGCTAAGCCGGTTAACAGAGCTAAGCCATATCTCACCACCCCAGGTGCGTACGCCTATTAATTTACCCATACCCAATCGCTTAAACCCTTCAGCAAAAGCTTCGCCATCAGAAGCGGTACGGGCATCCATCAAAACTACCATATGCCCGTTAACGGCATATGGCATGTTTCTGCCCGGAGAGCCTCGGCGATAGGCCCAGTAAAACCAGGTTTGACGCATTAATTTTTCCAAAATAAAACTCTCAATATTACCACCACGGTTGCCCCTCACATCAATGATCAAACCCTTGCGATTGAAAACAGGGTAAAATTCCCGGTACCACTGTGAAATATCATTACTGCCCATCGCTCGTAAATGAACATATCCGATCTCACTATCAGAAGCTTCCTCCGTGGCTAGCCTACGGCTGTATTCCCAATCTCGATAACGAATGCTGTAATCACTTCCGAGGGGGGTTACAATCATCTCTTTAGTCTTTCCGGCCTCATTCAGCATCGTCAGACGAACTTGCTCATTGGCTTTATTGCGCAGTAATTGGCTGATATGGTTGGTCGCTAATACATCATCTCCGTCAATATGGGTGATGATATCTCCTTCCGTGACGTCCAAATGTGGATGATCCAATGGACCTCTTTCGTCTGGGTAATCAGGGTCTACTCTGTAGATGCGCTCAATCTGATAGCCCTGGTCGGTTCTTTTAAAGGTAGCACCAAGAGAGCCTACATTGATATTATCCGCTCCTTTACGGGTGTCCCCACCCCGAACGCTGGTATGTAAGGCCGACAGCTCCCCCACAAAGCGGCCGATGAGGTCTGAAAGCTCTTCTCTGGTAGTCACCCGATCTACTAGTGGCAAATATTTATCATGCATGGCCTTCCAGTTTACTCCATGCATATCAGGGTCATAGAAGTAATCGCGTTCCATGCGCCAAGCATCTGTAAATAGCTGCCTGAAATCTTCCTTTGGATCCAGCGAAAACTTCCAATGGGATAGGTCTACCTTGTATTCGTTGAGGTTGCCGGGAGCAGAAGCAGTAGCCGGTACAACAAAAATAGCATTGCCTTTGCTTAACATCAGTTTTTTACCATCCGCAGAAAGCTCCCTCATTTGTACACCCGAAGCCATCGTCTTTACCTTAGGGTCAGGCTCAATAGGAATGACTTTGATATGGCTTTCAGCACCAAGGCCGGTTTCTCTATCCTGCAAATAAATAAATTTATCGTTCAGGGCCATACCGCTGTAATTACCAGCCGGTACAGGTACCTCATAAATACGCTGCATGATCCCTTCTTCATCTACTTTTACCGTTACCTGCTTAGGTTTTTCCTCTTTTGTCCCGGTCGACAGTTCATCATCAGGAGTGAACGGTGAGCGCATACCCTCCTGAAGAGCTATCTGATACAATTTCATCTTTTTATCAAAATAAGGTTCGGGCTGCCGTGGCCCCCAGGGACTACCCACCAAAGAGCGGAAGTTGCGATCTGATAAAAGGTACAACCATTTGCCATCGGGACTGAATTGTATATCGTAATCATTGGCCCGGTCAGAGGTAACCGGCAGCAACTGGCCATTGTCCAGGCCGTACATAAATATATGGTTGAACGTATTGGGCGTAGCTTGTGCAAAAGCTAACCACTTACTATCGGGAGACCAGGCCATCCTGCCAATTCCCTCTCTGTTAGTAGAAATCTTCTTTTGAGTGCCCGATTCCATATCGTATAGCCACAAATCTCTGTTCAGGTCTTCATAAGCAAAGTATTGACCATCGGGAGAAGCCTGAGCACCAAATCGTAAGACCTGACCATCGGTAGTCAGTTGCTTATGCTCACCTATTCCACTGGCGGCAATTTGTACAAACTCGAATTCTCCAGTTTCGTCTGAAAGAACAAGGATATATTTTCCATCAGCAGAAAAAGCCGCATCGCGATACCTAACTCCTTCTTTGCGTGATAATTGTACCAGGCGTCCTTCTCCCACCGGGGCAACAAAAACGCGGCCTCTGGCCGTGATAACGACTTTTTCTCCTTCGGGATGAAGTTGCATGCTGGTGACATACTCGGCGGGCTCATGTACCCATCTTTCTCTCAATTGTGCGAGATCTGATGCCAGGGTGATGGGTACGACCTTATCCGATCCGCTCTGTAAGTCCAGTAGCCAGATATCCGCTCCTCTTTGATAGACAATTTTGCCTTTGTGTAGGGAGGCATAACGCAGGTCAAAATCTTCATGAGTGGTATGTTGTTGTAGGTCTGCTCCGTTTTCATTCATGGACCAGATATTCATGGTGCCGTCTCTGTCTGTAATAAAATACACCCGATTATTCCACCACATCGGATGGTGACTTTCTCCGGCGTAATCATCTGAGAGGCGGACTGCTTCCGCTGCGCCATCGCTGTATTTCCAGAGCTTCCTGGCGGTGCCACCTTTGTAGCGCTTAGTAACATTATTGTGATCAGCCGGACGAACAAAAAATACCGTTTTACCAGCTGTATCAAAGCTACCTTCACTGGCTTGATACAGCGGAAGGACGGTTCGCTGCTTAGTGGTAGGGTTTAGCTTGACTAGCTGATATTCCGGTAGCGTAGAGAAATGGCGAGTGGCATACACCACCTCCCCCTGTTCTGTCCAAGCTGTAGGGTAGGAGGCATCTGACTCAAAAGTCCAGCGTTCTGGAAGGCCACCTTCAATGGGCATGGTATAAAGCTGCGTTGGCCCCTCGTAAGCAGCCGCAAAGGCAATGGTAGTCCCGTCGGGAGAAATCCTGGCGTGGGTCTCTTCTTCCGCGTGAGTGGTTAGCCGGGTGGCCATACCACCATTGACAGAAACTCGCCAGAGGTCTCCTTCTGCTGTAAAGACAATAGTTTGCCCGTGAAGGTCCGGATAGCGATAATAGCCACTAAAACTCTGGCCTTTAGATGGAATAGCATAGCTGAGTAATGAGAAAAGCATCAGCCAACTCGTAATTTGAAAGACAGTCAGTTTTTTCATACTAATTTTTAACGTTGAGTGAATGTTT
>CAZVOD010000132.1:0-8199 GCA_964628385.1 uncultured Saprospiraceae bacterium | reverse complement strand
TACCTCCAAAAGCGTATATTCACCAGCTTTTCTATTTAAGAAACTAGCCATATCCCGATCGGTAGTCAGGGCTTGGCCATCTTTACTCCACCGCGCATAATAGTCGTGCGCTTCATGAAAAGTTAACTGAGTGGCCATTCCTCCTTCCGCAGCGACTCGGTATAAGTCGCTTTTGTAGGCAAAAACAATTGTCTGCCCATCAGGAGAAATAACAGGATAGCGAAGCCATTGAGGCTGCTCTTGTGCCATCATTGCTGTACTAAGCAACATAGAAAAGAAAAAAATAAGTCTTAGTCTCATATTTATCCAAATATTATATTTGTTCCGGAGTTAAAATAAGAATTTTTTGGTTCCCTTTTTGTAGCTACTGCATTATTGAGATGTGAGTAATCTGAAAATTGATCAATCCTTAAAAAAAAGCTAAAATGAAACTTGCAAATATCCTAAAATTGGCGGCGGCTGCATTGGGAATGAAAAAGGAATTGCGAATACAATTTTGGAATCGCAGCGTATGTTTTTTGTAAAAGTTTTAATAAAACCAGGGCTTACACATTCCGAATAAACTGTTAATTTCTATCTTTAAAGAGAAATAAATAATAAGATCAAATGAGAGATTTAAAATATTTAGCGGCCTACATTATCCCGGCTACTGCTATTTTTTCGTTGACGGCGCAGGGCTGGTGGTCTTACAGCACAGTAATTTTCACTTTTGGCCTTATTCCGTTGCTGGACCCATTCTGGGGCGGTTCAAAGGAAAATTTAAACGACGATACCCAAAACCATCGGTTGAAGAATAGGGTATTCGATTGGTTATTGTATTTGAATGTACCTATTCTATACTCGGTTGTCGCCTTTTTTCTGTGGACAGTGCACTCAAGCAACTTAGAGCTCTACGAACTTACCGGACTGGTCTTATCTGTGGGAATTGTAATGGGCGCCTGTGGTATAAATGTAGCACATGAGCTGGGTCACAGGGTTCGTAAAGATGAACAGATGCTCGCCAAGGTTTTACTGTTGCCGGCATTGTACATGCATTTTTTTATCGAACACAATCGCGGGCATCACAAGCATGTGGCTACGCCCAAAGACCCGGCGACTGCCAGATATGGAGAATCAGTATACGCTTTCTGGCTGCGTTCGGTAGTGGGTAGTTATCTCAATGCCTGGAGAATTGAAACCAAAAGGCTGAAAAAAGAAAACCTGAAGTTCTGGAGCTTACAAAATGAAATGCTGGTTTTTCAGCTGATACAGGCCTTTTATCTTATTACCATAGCATTGGTATTTAGCCCGCTATTGGCTGTTTACACCGCTTTGATTGGAATCGTAGGTTTTCTGTTGCTAGAGACTATTAACTACATCGAGCACTATGGTCTGCAAAGAACCCAGCTTCCCTCCGGAAGATATGAACGGGTACAACCCAAACACTCCTGGAATGCCAACCACGAATTGGGCAGAATCATTTTGTATGAACTCACCCGCCATTCTGATCATCACTTTTTGGCTACCAAAAAGTATCAGGTTTTGGATCATCACGAGGAGTCCCCCCAATTACAATATGGCTATCCCACTTCTATGTTGATGGCATTATTTCCTCCCCTTTGGTTTAAATTAATGAATAAAAGATTAGAAAAATATCAATCTACATTGGCATAAAAAAAGGCTTTTCCACCTGATTAAGGTGGAAAAGCCTTTTGCATTTCAAATCTAAATACTATTTTAACAGTATTTTCTTACACTTTTACTTCAACAGATTTTTTGCGCTTGCTATCTCTATAAACTGTGCCATGGATATAGTCCCACAGTGGAGAAGATACACCAAACATGGCTGTATCATCTTTGTAGTGATGAATTGCATGATTAGTCCAGAGAGCTTTGAAGAGGTTGCCTGGAGGGCGAAAGATGTGTACGATATAGTGTACAATCAAGTAACCTGCGTAACCTACCATAAATCCGGCAAGGAAAGAGAAAGCGTACTGGCTCAAAATCAACTTGAAAATCAACAACAGCACCGTACCCAAAAGTATACTCAATGCAGGAGGCATAGCCAGGCGCTGCTTATCCTTCGGGCTATTGTGATGCGCACCATGCATCACGAATTGAAATCTCTTTCTCCATTCTGTAGTTACCGGGATGTGATACAACTTACGATGCATCCAGTACTCTACAAATGTGAAAAACAACCAACCTCCAAAGAAAAGACCCACGATTTGCAAGTCCGTCAGAGAAGTGGCCATTTTGGTATAAATAATCAATCCAACCGCGTACAAAATAAACAATGATACTGGAATAGCGATATGTGTTTTTGTAAAGCGATCCAGCAAATCATTTTGAAAGATTCTCACAGACTCCTCGTGTGAGGCTAAATTCTTGTGATGTCCCATAAACTACTATTTTTCAAATTAGAATTTCAAAGACTGCATTGTTAAGCGAAGATACTTTTTATATTTCATTCTGTAGGCACGATAGATCTTCTTAATATTGTCATAACTTGTATAAGGGTCTACTTCTAGTTGTTGTTCGTTCATGAACCCTTGCTGTTTCATCCAGTCGTCACTGAAGATTTTATTGACATATCTTGAGCCGTGATCAGAAAAAAGTACAACGACCACATCATCCTTGGTCAGTTGATTTTTAATTTGCAGCACAGCCTGCAGAGCGGCGCCGCTAGAATAGCCAACCAATAAGGCTTCTTTTTTCGCCAGAGCGCGGGCGGTATGAGCGCTGTCCTGATCATTGACCTTTACAAAGTCATCAATCAGATCAAAAGCCACATTATCAGGAATGATATTTTTTCCTAACCCCTCTACTTTGTAGGGCTTGATCTCATTGGGATCATACACCCCGGTCTGCCAGTATTTTTTCAAAACAGAACCATAAGCATCAACTCCTATAGTCTTGATATTAGGGTTTTGTTCTTTGAGGTATCTTGACGTTCCTGAAATGGTACCTCCTGTACTTACACAGGCGACATAATGCGTTACTTTCCCCGCTGTTTGCTTCCAGATTTCAGGGCCTGTAGAATAATAGTGAGCATTCGAATTATTGACATTATAATTTTGAGCAATATAATAAGAATTAGGAATGTCTTTGGCTAATTGCTCTGCTCGCTTATAATAAGAGCGTGGGTCGTCAGGTGCAGCATCAGAAGGGCAAATTTCTACCTCCGCCCCTAATGAACGAAGCAAAGCAATCTTTTCTTTAGAAGCTTTACTTTTAACACACAAAATGCAGCGATAGCCTTTAATGGCACCCACCATAGCCAGAGCAAAGCCCGTATTGCCAGAGGTAGCCTCTATTATAGTACTACCAGGCTTCAGATGCCCAAGGCGCTCCGCCTCTTCTATCATGTGCAGGGCTATTCTGTCTTTTGCTGATTGCCCGGGATTGAAGGCCTCCACTTTGGCGTATACCTTTGCCGGTATGTCTTGACATATCCGTCCTAGTTCGATAAGTGGCGTGTTACCGATTGTTTTCAATACGTTTTCGCAAATCATAGTTCCCTAAATTTAGGTTAATGAATACCGACTGAATCCGGCCGCGGCTTTTCATCCGTCGGTTAAAGGATTTGGGTGCTGTTCATTAGTTCAGTGTTACTTCTGACGTTGTAGTCAAAAGAAGTCATCATAGGCCAGCATTTTTTTGATTTTACAGTTTGATATGAACTGCTGACCCGTTTTTCTACCTATTTACGTTTGAAAGTGCCTCATCACTATAGTTGAGACGAAAGCTATTGTAAAATTAGTACAACCGTTTGAAAAATAAAAACACATTTATCATTGTACAGCTCGGGGAATGTATTTTTAGAAAAAATAAGATGCATGACTTCAACAATGTTAAGTCATTATTATCAGCTAATTAATCCAATATTAATTCTATCCTTTTTTTGAAAAAAATATAAAAACCGCTGTTAAGGAATGAGTCAATAATAAATACGAAGACCTGATTAGAATATTTTTCTTACATCATGAAGCAACACAAAGTAGTTTTGAAAGCCCGATTAATACTGTATAACCGGGGTAGAATCCTTTTACTCAAACAAACTAAGCCCAACGGTGGTAACTACTCCCTGGTGGGCGGAACAGTTGAAGCAGAAGAAACAGCTCACCGATGTGTTATAAGAGAATCCTACGAGGAGGCCGGGCTGATATTGAATCCTCATGATCTGAAGTTGGTGCATGTTTTGCAAAAAGTAAAGAATGAACAACAGCGCATTACCCTATATTTTAAGGCGCAGCAATGGAGCGGCCAGCTCCAGGCCCGAGAAAAGAGAAAATTTAAATCGGTGGAATGGTTTGACCTGGACGAGCTGCCCCTGAATTTGACCCCCTCTGTTTTGCAAGCCCTCAAAGCTTACCGAAGAGGCATCATTTATTCGGAGCTTCAATGAATAGGATGAGTTACCAGTTTTTTTGAGCACTGGCTGGCTTATCAAAAAAAAATCCTAATTTTAATCAGGGATGTGGTAGCGGCTAATCTTGCCATGCTCACCCTTCTGATTTGGTTACTTTTATAGACTTGTTTCGCGGTTGTGTCATAAGATGTATAATAGACTTGTTTCGCAGGTATTAAAACTGGTTTATTTTCTACCCACATTGTGCTTCTAAAGGGGCAGCTCAATTCTCATCGTGCATTTTGACACATCACCTCAAATTCCCCTTAAAGGAAATTTGGATTATAAGTTAGGTGAGCAAAAACGCAGTACAGGTAGAAGCGTCCGTATTGGACTCCTGCTTTGGTGGCAAGCTGAAGTTGCTTTCTTTTTTGCTTCATTACTTGCACTTATCGCAGCTGCATTATTTAAGTAATTTTATAATTAACATTTTACCAAATGAAAAACTTTTTACTCTTGATCTTTGGATTACTGTGGAGCAGCCTGTTACTCGCACAACCTAGCTCTACTATGCGTTTCAAGCCTACGAGGGCCAAACAGCAGGCTCACAATCTTGCTGGCGGGGCCCAAAAGCAGGCTTATAATTTTCAGCGGGCACCAAAATTGAACATCCAGGCGATTCAAAGCTGGCCGGTACCAACGCGGCCATCCAATGGCTCTTCATTCACGCCCACTCAGATACCACGCATGAAATTGATGCCAATGCTAGATTTAGCAAGGATCAAAAGAGACCCCAACAGTGGTTTACCCATTTATTTGAAAGCTAAAACCAAAAATGGCAATGCACCTGTGGACGGCAAAACGACCTGGAATGATAAGATTGTAAGCCATTTGAACGAATTCAAAAAGGAATTAAAAATCCGTAATCCGAAGAAAGAATTTAAAGAGATCGGCAGAAAGACAGATAGAGCGGGGCATCTCCATATCCGCCTTCAACAAGTCAAGGGCGATGCTAAAGTATACGGCGGTGAGATGGTTATACATGCGTACCAGAATGAAATTTATAGCCTTAATGGCCGCTTTTACCCTACTCCTGCGCCACAGACGGCCGCCAGCCTCACTAAATCACAAGCTTTGGAGATCGCCCAAAAAGACATTCAAAAATACAGCAAATGGGGCAACTTAGATCACACCAACAAAGAATGGCTAGCCGGGCCACAGGTCAGCAGCGAGTTGGTCATTTATCACCTCAACATGAATCCGGAGGAAGAAATCTATGCTTGGAAGCTGGAGCTACAGCCTAATTTGAAAGACCGCTGGTTTTACCTCCTTGATGCAGCGACTGGACGTATCCTAAAAAAATTCAACCAAACCTGTTCTTTTATGGGTATGGAGGGGCATAGCTATGCTTCACATAAAGCGGAGGCCAGGCCTTCCACTGAAGTCCTTGAGGACTTTGATGGGCCTGCTGTTGCCCGATCCAGGGATTTATTCAACATCGAAAGGCGGCTGAATACCTACGATGTAAACGGTCAGTTTTTGCTGTTGGATGCTTCGCGTCCGATGTTCAATGCCCAGCGCACCAATATTCCCGATGAGATCATTGGGGGTATTGTAACTTTTGATGCCAGAAGGAGCTCGCCTCAAAATGATGATTTCAACTTTTTTTTCCTGGCGGCTAATGACAACAGGTCCTTTGATCCGGTTGGCGTTTCGGCCCATTACCATGCGGGTATTTGTTATGAATACTTTCTCAATACATTTGGGCGCAACTCTATTGATGATGAAGGGGGCTCCCTCTATTCTCTGGTCAATGTTGTGGATGCAGACAGTACTGATTTTGACAATGCCTTTTGGAATGGAGCGGCCATGTTTTATGGTACGGGCAACTTCTTTGACAATTTTGCCAAAGCACTGGATCTTGCTGGTCATGAAATATCTCATGGAGTGATCCAACATACCGCGGAATTAGAATACATCTTTCAATCTGGAGCCTTAAACGAATCTTTCGCTGATATTTTTGGTACGATGATCGACAGAGATGACTGGGGCCAGGGAGAAGACATCACACCCCGAGACTTTTTTCCCACGGGTGTTGTGCGCGATCTCTCCAACCCCAATAATGGCGGTACTCAATTCGGCGACAGAGGCTGGCAGCCTGCTCATATGGATGACTTTGTAGAACTACCAGACTCTATTGATAACGGAGGCGTTCATATCAATAGTGGCATCCCCAATTTTGCCTTTTTCAAGTTTGCTACGGCTGTTGGTAGAGATATTGCCGAACAGGTTTTTTATCATGCTTTAGAGAATAGTCTGGTAAGAACTTCTCAGTTTGTTGACCTAAGAATAGCAGTGCTACAGTCTGCTGGTATTTTATACAACCAAAATGTAGTAAATGCTGCCAGAAATGCTTTTGATGAGGTCGGCATTATGGATGGAGAAGCTACGGAAGCCCCGGAAGTATTCGCAGAAAACCCAGGTGATGAATTTGTGTTGTTTTCTGATCAAGACAATATCGCTTTGTATCTTTTCACCCCGGATGGGCAGGCTGTAGTGAATCCATTCCAGGGCGTTCCGGGGGCACTGCGGCCTCCAAGCGTTACGGATGATGGCTCTATTATCGTATATGTAGCAACAGACAATACGCTAAGGTTTATTACCATCGACTGGAATACCAGCCAACTGGAAAGTGGTGCCTTGAATGAAGAGCCGATATGGGCAAATGCAGCCATTTCAAAAGATGGAAGCCGACTGGCTGCGACTTTTAATGACCAAAACAACCAAATTGTTGTCTTTGACCTGGATAATGGTACTTCTGAGGTCTTTGAATTATTTAACCCTACTTTTACAGAAGGCGTCACCACAGGCGATGTCGCTTATGCAGATGTGTTGCAGTGGGATTTTTCGGGAGAATGGCTCTTGTACGATGCGCTAAATGAAATAGAGGGCCCCAATGGGCCACTTTCCTATTGGGACATAGGATTCATCAATGTCTGGGACAATCAAAGTGGTAGTTATACAGATGGATTTATACAGAAGTTATTTCCTTCTTTAGGCGAGGGCATTAGCATAGGCAACCCCACCTTTTCAAAAAATAATCCAAATATATTGGCCTTTGAAGTTGCGGATTTCATCGAAGGTGATTTCACCCTTGTTGGCCTCAATCTTTTCAATGGTGATCAAGTGGGTATTTTCAGAAACAGTGTGCCTAACGTTCCTAATTTCACCAAGGACGATGCTCAGATTACTTTTGATGCGCTAGATGGTAATGACAATGCCATACTGGCACAAATTGATCTGGCTGCCGATGGCTTAACTCCGGCAGGAAATGCACTGGTCAGGCTGGGCTTTGAAAACATAGGGATCAAGTGGGGGATTAACTTTGCAAATGGGATCAGAGACTTTTCCGGGCCGGTAAATATAAATGAAGTCTTTGCAAAAGATTATAGCTTGAATATATATCCCAATCCTGCCTCAGATATCCTTCATTTGGCTATGAATCTGCCGGAAAATAAAGCCGTGCAGGTAGAGGTTTATAATATGTTGGGAAAAAGCGTACAGCAAATAGATTGGGGCACCAATAGAGGTGAGATCTTGAAGGCAATCGACCTGAATGCGCTAAATACGGGCACCTACATGATTAGGCTAAGGATAGGCCAGGAACTTGCCTCTTTCAGAATCAGCAAGTTATAAACGTTGATCAGCCCCGTTTTGTAGCGACCCAAAGGATTGCTATCTATTCTTTACAATCTGTTGCATTCCGGCCCTAGCAAAGCGGGGATGGATTTGACGTACAAAGAAGTTGTTTAAATCAAAAAGTATGACATGAAACCACAAACGATTTTATTTTTCATCATTTTGCTGTT
>CAZVOD010000131.1:3094-8280 GCA_964628385.1 uncultured Saprospiraceae bacterium | reverse complement strand
ATTCAAAGAAAAAGAAGGCTGCTCTCCCCGTGCTTATCGAAAGCAATCGGCTCTGGTTAATCTTTAAAAAAGATACAAAAAAGCACAAGTATAGTTCTAAAACTTTCATTACCTTGCATTTACAAAGACTTTAATCGCAATTAGTTCACGCAGTTTCACTTTTGGGTAAAGCCGTATGGGCTTTTACTATTCCTGTATCGTAGGCATTTACTCACAGGGTGAACCCTAAAAGAGTCTAGCCCATAGTAATGAAAAAATACCCATTACCCTTCCTACTGTATTGTTGTACAGTGAGTCTTTCCCTTTTTGCGCAGGAGGAGCAGCGAGTTTTCCAACACTTTGATGTCAATAACAGCAATTTGCCGCAAGGACAGGTGCTATCCATTATGGAAGATAGCTATGGGCTGTTATGGATCAGCACGATGGATGGACTAGCTAAGTTTGATGGGTATCAATTTCATGCTATTCCTAATCCAGATGGCATTTCTGTTACATCGAATTACATCATTGAGGATAGCATTGGAAATCTTTGGATAGATTCTAAGTCTTCCCTTCTTTACTATGACCGATCAAAAAAATCTTTCAAAAAGTTTATCCACGAACCAGATAATCCTTGCAGTTTGCCAGCCGAGAAAATACTATCAATTTGTCTAGATCACAATGGTGATCTTTGGATAGGAATGGTAGGGCATCTGGTATTCTTCGATGTGCAGAAGGAAGAGTTTCACAACATACCCTTAGAATGTTTTTCATCTCGCATCAAAGATAGAACCTTTATAGTGCATGATATTCTGGAAGATAGAAAAGGCAATATTTGGGCAGCTTCTACTCATGGTTTGCTGAAGATTGATGAAGAGCCTACTAACTATTCTTCCTATAATGCTGAAAAATTTCGCTCTGGTAGTAAAAATACCTATGCTAATTTCCAGGCTTTGTACGAAGATCGACACGGTCGTTTGTGGGTTGGATGTTCTGATGGTCTTCGGCTATGGCAACCTGAAAGTGAGGATTTTCAGTATTTTTCACTAGAAGAAATTTTTCCTACTTCAACGGCTAGCATTTATTTTATAAGATCACGGGGCATAAGGACGATTTATGGTTAGCGATTGCGAATAACCAAGGTATGATTCAATGGAACACGAAAACCAGGAGAGGGCAACCGTTTCGACGTTCTTCGTCTAATGCTTATGGACTCCTTAGCGATAAGGTTACTTGTTTTGAAATTGATCGTTTCAATCATTTGTGGGTAGGCACCTTTGAAAGCTTATCGAAATTATCGCTCAATGAACCTCAATTTAAATTCTATCAACAGGAACCGGGCATAGGTCATGATGAAAATTTGATTTACAGAGCACACCAGTTTGATAATGGAAGCCTTATTTACAGAACATATGATACGAAGATTTATCATAACAAGAGTCTGGGGAAGAAGGCTGCCTTTATAGCTACGGATGTAGTTCATGATTTTACCGGTAGTGGTCTCGAAATTTGGACTGGGAATAGCGATTCCCTGTATTATTTTGATTTTAAAAGAAAGATAACCAAGAATTATAGACTCAATAAGAATATCCTTAGAGGTGGTTTTAATTTTATTGATGAGGATTTTGAAAACCAGGACTACTTGTGGATGAATTCTACAAAAGGACTTTGTAAAGCATCGAAGAGAACACTAACTAAGACTACATTTTTTCCCATAACAAAAGACCTGAAAAATTTCACATCAGACCCCGTTTTTCACTCCTGGCAAATGCCCAACGGCTACATTTACGTGCAAACCATGCAGGGCGCACAACGCAAAATCATTCGCTTCAATAAAAAAACCGAAAGATACGACTACATAGCTGTCCCCGATTCCCTGCCAGCCATTCGTATTCGGCAAATGGCGTATGCGGCAAATGAGAAAGATACATTGATTTGGGTCGCTTCGCCACAGGGCCTGGTGAAAATCAACCACAACACGAAAGCCGTTGAGCTGATAACTGTTGATAATGGCTTGCCCGGCAATGATATCATGGGGCTGATGGTAGATCACGACGGCTTAATCTGGTTGAAAAATATGCGGCATGTGACCCGGTACCATCCAGAAAATGGTGAAATTCAATCATTTAGTGCAACCAAAGACATGCGGGAATTTAACACTATCGGAGCTTCCATTCGTAAAGATGAACGCATTCTTTTTCCTGGCAATAACGGCTTTTATGCGTTTTATCCGGACAGCATTGGCGTAGATTCCACTCGCCCGGATCTGGTGCTGACAGACTTTCTGGTAGCCAATGAGCCTTATGACAGTTGCGCTCCTGAGTTGATTCCGAAACAGGAAATTGTTTTGAGGCACAATCAAAATGTCGTTTCTTTTGACTTTGCAGCATTACACTATGTCAATCCAGAAAATATTCGCTACAAATATATGCTCGTGGGACAAGATGAAGAATGGGTAAATATCGGAGCAGAACGCAGAGCTACTTATACCAATCTCGACCCTAAAAATTACACATTTAAGGTTCAAGCCACTAATTCTGATGGCATTTGGAGTCCCGACACTTTAAAAGTCCACTTCACCATCCTCCCCCCCTGGTACCGCACCTGGTGGGCTTATACCCTGTGGACACTGCTGACGGCAGGTATTATCTACAGCATCTACCACTTTCAACTGAGCCGACGCCTAGCCGAGCAGAAGGCGAGCAATCTAGAGGAATTGAATACCGCTAAAAGTCGCTTGTACCAAAACATCACGCACGAATTTCGCACGCCGCTGACGCTCATCTTAGGCACGGCCGAAGAGCTGAGAGCAGGTGTAAAGAAGAGTCAGCACAAGTATGTCAAACGCATTGAAGATAATGGCCGACGACTGCTATGGTTGATTAACCAACTGCTGGATTTATCAAAGATAGAAAATGGTAAACTCACAATAAACTACGTGCAAGCAGACATCATTCCGTATCTTCAGAGCTTAACGGCAGGCTTTGAAACACACGCAAAATCGCAGAAAATTAATTTACAATTCCATGCCAAAGCAAGCGCTGTACAGATGGACTTCGATGCCGAAAAGGTACAGCAAATTATATCTAATTTACTTTCCAATGCCATTAAGTACAATGAGGAGGGCGGTAGCGTACAGGTCATCGTTGAGCAGCAAGCGGAGCGGTTGTCGATTCGGGTTGAAGATGATGGCATTGGAATCCCCGAAAAGGAGTTACCACATATTTTTGACCGTTTCCATCAGGTGGATGCCAGCGCAACCCGACAGGCAGAAGGTACGGGCATTGGTTTGGCACTGACCAAAGAACTGGTGGAGCTACTGGACGGTAAGATTGAGGTGCAAAGCAAATTGGGAAAGGGGAGTATTTTTACCGTCCTGTTACCAATTCGGCAAAATGCAGCCTTAGCGATAGTGCCCGCTGCGAATTTGAAAACAGGTAGTCTTTTCGATTACAATACGACTTCCGGTGGTTTGGAACGCCTGCCGGCTCGGGCGGACAGGCCAACACTCTTGCTGGTGGAAGATCACGGCGAGATGCTCGATTATCTTGCAGAATTGTTGCAAGGGGAGTATCAGCTGTTACGAGCGGTCAACGGCCGGGAGGGGCTGAAGCTGGCCAAACAAAACAAGCCCGACCTCATCGTAAGCGACGTGATGATGCCCGAAATGGATGGCTTTACGCTCTGTGAATTAATCAAACATCAAGACAATACCAGCCACATTCCTGTCATTTTGCTTACCGCAAAAGCTGACCACGCCGCTCGCCTCGAAGGACTGAAATACGGTGCGGATGCCTATTTGGAAAAGCCCTTTCAACGGGACGAACTGCGTTTGCAAATCAAGAACCTGCTAAGCATGAAAAGTCGGTTGGACGATCTCTACGAAAACGATCAAAATGGGCAACGATCGCCCAATGGCTCTACTGACCCCACCTTGCGGCTTATCACTGGCATTATCACCAAAAATTTATCGAATTCAGATTTCTCGGTAAGCGAACTCAGCCGGCAGATGCATCTGGGACGACAGCAGGTGTATAACAAAGTAAAGCAGATTATAGGTATGCCGCCCAGCAAATATATCACTTACCTACGCATTGAGAAGGCCAAAGAGTTATTGCTGGATACGGATGAGAATATTTCGCAAATAGGCTTTATGGTCGGGTTCGAAAAACATTCCAGTTTTTCCAATACTTTCAGAAACCAGGTCGGTTGTAGCCCCAGCGAATTTCGGGATAAGTATCAGTAAATTTTTCCCATACGTTAAAATCTTACCCTGGCGAAAGGATTTTTGACGCTTACGAAAGCACCCTATTCGTTTTTCGCTCAACCAGTCCCCGGGCGTGGATGACCCGCATCTGCCTGGAAAAAGCCAAAGCACTATTGCTGCAAACCGATCAGCCCGTCGCTGCTATTGCCAAAGCCGTGGGTTTTGCTTCGCCCAGCAGTTTTTCTGTTGCCTTCAAACGAATGTATGCACGTTCTCCACAAGCTTTCCGGAAAGCGCAGGGGTTAGTTTCTGTTTGTAAAAACTTATTTTTATTGAATATCAAGTAGTTACGAATATGTTTTTCACCTCATTTTACCTACACGAAAGAATTTTTGACATAGGCGAAAGCGGGAGAGTTCGGTTTTTTAGACATTGGGAGTGATATAAGGATGGAATTCGACAACTTAATTTTTATTTACTTTAAACTATTCAAAATTATGAAAAATCGAAATGTGATACTCAAGCTATTATTAGCTCTATTTAGTATTTTTATTATTTCAAGTTTAACTAATAAAAGTTTCACTCAGAGCGACTTAATTACCTTGAGTTCCAAGGGGAAGAAAGGTGGTTTTATAGCAACTTGGAATGGCAAAAAACAGACTGAATGTGTAGTTATGGGAGGAAGTTGGGATAATTTTACAAAAACTTGGAAACAACTTTCTGAAAATTCTGGATTGAGACTAATTGACTTAAACATTAATATAATAGATGGTCAAGCAGTTTATAACGGCATATTTCAAAAAGGAAGTGGTAAATACGCGCTTTATCAATATAAGTCTTGGAGCGAATTTACTAAGAAATGGAAAGAACTAAGCAATAGTGGACAGAGACTGATTGATGTTGAGACATTTATTTCAGGAGGGAATCGCTATTACACTGGTGTTTTTGAAGGTGGTAGTGATCGGTATGCACTTTATCAATACAAGTCTTGGGGCGAATT
>CAZVOD010000131.1:0-2994 GCA_964628385.1 uncultured Saprospiraceae bacterium | reverse complement strand
CACTAAGAAATGGAAAGAACTAAGCAATAATGGACAGAGACTCATTGATGTTGAGACATTTAAATCAAATGGTAATCAGTATTACGTAGGTGTCTTCAGAGGTGGAAGTGGGAAGTATGCACTTTATCAATACAAGTCTTGGGGTGAATTCACTAAGAAATGGAAAGAACTAAGCAATAATGGACAGAGACTCATTGATGTTGAGCGATTTAAGTCAGGCAGAAGTACTTATTATTTAGGGGTATGGGGAGAAGGTTCTGGGGCATATGGTCTGTTCCTTTACAATGATTGGTCTTCATTTAATAAGAAGAGAGTTGAGCTAAGTAAGAAAGGATACAAAATTGTAGATCTTGATCAATTTATAAATTAGATTTAACATTATCCTGCTCCCCTCCGTGTCTTCGTTGCGCAGCGAAGACACGGAGGGTTTTCATTTAGATGCAGAATTTTTTTATTGATAATCAGTTACTTACGAATATGTTTTCTGTTTCATTTTACCTGAGCGAAAGGATTTTTGACATAGGCGAAAGCGGGTTTTCGGGATTTAACGGAGTTTAGCAGTGCGGTTAACGCTAAAATATTAAATGGATTATTTACTCATTTTTAAATTTTGTAAAATTATGAAAGACTGTAAAGTATTTTTTGTCCTAATTTTTGTTATTGCTTTTGTTTTCAAAGAGTCGGTGACAGCACAAAGCATTGTAGAGATGGCTATTGCTAAATCAAATGATCATGTTTACACTTGGTATAGTGACAATACAGTCACCTCGGGATCAAGTAAAGAATTAAGTGTGCATCGTAGCTCTTATAACTTTAGCAGTCCTCCCGGCAAATCAGCCAAAAATATAGTGGGAATTGGTATCTCAGCTGGAGATAAAGTATATGTTTGGTTTTCTGATGGAACTGTATCATCGGGAACAAGTTGGGATTTGAATAGCTATAGAGAAACCTACAACTACAGCTTGCCGCCAGGAAAATCGCCTTCGGATATTGTAGGTATGGGTGTTTCTGCTGGAGATAAAGTATATGCCTGGTATTCGGATGGAACTGTATCATCGGGGAGTAGCAAGGATTTGGATATATATAGAACTCTTTACTCGTATACTGAATGAAGGAATTCTTCTAGGCTCAATTCGTGTTTCAAGTTGCTAGTACAACTCAAAATAGTTTAAACAATTGATTTACAGCATTTTGGATTAAGTTGTAGTACTTACGTAAAATATTGATTATAAGCATTTTCCTCCCCTCCGTGTCCCTTCGCTGTGCTGCGGAGACATGGAGGGTTTTCAACTGTGCTTCATGAAAGGGATACAGCGAGGAGAAAAACCACCCTCAGTCCCCGGGCGTGGATGACCCGCATCCGCCTGGAAAAGTCCAAAGCACTATTGCTGCAAACCGATCAGCCCGTCGCTGCTATTGCCAAAGCCGTGGGTTTTGCTTCGCCCAGCAGTTTCTCCGTTGCCTTCAAACGAATGTATGCACGTTCTCCACAAGCTTTTCGGAAAGCGTAGGGGTGATTGTAGGTTTAAAAAAATAATTTTATTGATAATCAGTTACTTACGAATATGTTTTCTGTTTCATTTTACCTGAGCGAAAGGATTTTTGACATAGGCGAAAGCGGGGAACACCTGTTTATCAGACCTTACCACTGACAAATTTAATTTCCAAATAATTCATTTAAAACCCTTCTCATTATGAAAAAGCATTTACTCTTATTTTCGATTGTTTTTTTTACGATCACAGCAGCTTTTGGGCAATGGACAGCATTGAATGCTACAGGTGATGATCCCACTGATTCTTTTATCAGCTTGGACGTACTGGACGAAAACATTGTCTTTGCTACGGCCGTTCCACTCGAATTTATAGCCGGTGATTTGTTTGTTCCACTCGAATTTATAACTGGTGATTTGTTCGTCCACAAGTCTTCGGATGGTGGAGAAAGCTGGACTGCACTGAACATTGAAGCTACCAATACTTCGCTTTCTTCGAATTACACACCTATCAGTATTCACGCTTTTGATGAAAATAACCTATGGGTCGGTTTAATAAACTTGCCGAGTAGCCTGCGAGGTACTTTGGTGAAAAGTGATGATGGAGGAAACTCCTGGGAGGAAGTAGATATTCCTCTGGATGATAATAATGAGGTGCCCGCCGCTATTCATTTTTTTAATGACAGGGAAGGTGTGGTGTTTACAAGTGTTTTCCCTTTTGCGTTCAATTATTTATTTCAGTCTCAGCGTTCCGCTTTGTCCGATCCTCTACAAATTTACTACACGGATGATGCAGGGGACACATGGGAAAATGTCACTCCGGACTTAGAGAGCGACGAATCTCGCTGGTTCTCGCAAGGCAACGCCACGCACGATGTCAAAGGCGATACGATTTGGTATGGTACACTGAATGGCCGGGTTCTGCGATCTACCGATAAAGGAAAAAGTTGGAGTATTTTTGATGTTAATCCGGGGAAAGAAAATAACATTAATTCGATTGCATTTAAAGATGCTCAAAACGGCATAGCTGTAGTGTCTAGTCCGCTTAGTAATTTCCCAGCACAGGGATTTCGTACTTCGGATGGCGGTGAAACCTGGTCAAAAATTGGCATGCCTGAACGGATAGAAAATGTATATGTTATACCAGAATCGGGTGGCGCTTATATCGCTAGTATGAACTGGATTGGGAATTACGGCTATTTCATTTCAAAAAATGACGGTGAAAATTGGAAACGTGTGCAAGCTTCCCAGAATTTGTACACGTTTCAATTCCTGTCCCCGGAGATTGGTTTTGCCGGAGGCTTGGATTCCGAAGGCGGCATTTTCAAATACGAAGGAGAGTCCTTATTGGCTGAAGCTTCCGAGCCAACACCTTCGTTGGTGGAAGAGCAAGGCATAGGCTTGTTGCCGAAAGAGTATAAAATTGATGATATCAGCATTGTCAATGAAAATATCATTTGGGCTGTCGCCAGAGAAGCTCTCATAGGAAGTCCTGTTCCTGCTG
>CAZVOD010000130.1:0-8483 GCA_964628385.1 uncultured Saprospiraceae bacterium | reverse complement strand
ATAATTCTATCGTTTTTCAATTAACCAGCACGCAAGCGTGCTGAATAGTTACTTCTTTTCTTTCAATAAACTTTGAAGCCCGGGATTGAAGGGTTTTACTATTTTGTTATTCAAAAATAAATACATGCCATTCTTTTCGGTGGCGATCAGGACACTATCTTCAGAAATACCATTCACGGCAATGATGCCAGGAATGGCCCGGGGCAAGTCAACTTTCTTAGGCTGCTGTTCAAAGCTAAAGAAAGTACCATCAAAATCCTGTACTACGGCTATCTGATTTAACTCATCCAGAAAAGGATAACTATTAGTTGATCTGAAAACGTTGACCGCTTCATCATTCCAATGATACAGTCTTTCATTAGCTCTGAAGAAAATACCTTTAGGAGTGTATTTCATCGTCCATACATCCCCAAATTGATCAAAGTCTTCTGGAATGTATTTTTCGATAGAGGTAAAGTAATAGAAGCCTCTTGAATTTTTTTTAAAATAACCTATTTCATCATGCCCTCCGGCGTATATCCTTTCTTTTACCGGGTCAAAAGCTAAAGACCTGACTATAGTTTTATTAGGCAAAGGGAGAAGTTGCCAGTTTTTACCGTCAAAAGCGAGCATCCCCTCATTGTTAGCAATAAAAATAACACCAGTGTGATCCTGAACAATATCCCAATTTTGCATTCCAGCCATGTAAGTGGCTTTAGAAAAGTTCTGAATAAATGGAACGCCAAGGTTGGGGTAGTTTTGCCCGTCAACAGGTTGAAAAAACAAACATAACAATGATGAAATGGTGAAATAGAAAATTTTCGTCTTCATATCACCTAATATAGCTAATTTTGAAGATTGATGTAGTTATGATGTAATCAAAAAAGAAAAATGATGTAGTATTTTTTTAATTTAAAGGAAAAGATGAACTTAAGTTGTGATTGAATAATTTGGAAAACTTAACTAAAAACTTATGTTTGTTTTATATTCAGTTAACTATTTTGTATAAGATTTTGAATTCAGAAAACGATAAATTGATTTCAAAAAAAAGTTAACTGAGAAACACGAGCTTCTGGAAATGCTACTGAACTGATGAAACTTAAACGAAAAGTATAACAAGGTTACACAAGAATTTTTGCCATTAAAATGTATGAATATTTAATTAAATTATTATGAAAAAATACTCGCTAGTACTCTGCTTTTTATGCCTGAGCATGATTACTGCTCTGGCACAACGAACAGTAAAGGGTACAATTACCTCAGCGGAGGATAACCTGCCAGTAATTGGTGCAAACGTCCTGATTGAAGGTACAGCTAAAGGTACTATTACAGACGTTGACGGAAACTTTAGCATAGAAGTTCCCGATGAAGATGCTGTACTCGTTTTTTCTTATACTGGCTACAAAAGCCAAACAATAAGAGTAGGCAGTCAATCTAGAATTGATGTCACTTTAAATGTTAACTCAGAGCTACTTGATGAAGTAGTTGTTATTGGTTATGGTACACAAAAGAAGAGTGTAGTAACCGGCGCGATCGCATCTGTGAGTGCTGAAGAAATCCAGCAAACTCCTGTTCTTAGGGTAGAGCAGGCTCTTCAGGGCCGTACCGCGGGTGTACAGGTAACGAGTAGTTCCGGTCAGCCGGGTGCCGGCATAACAGTTAGAATCAGAGGTGCCGGTACTACAGGTAATGCAGATCCTTTATACGTTGTAGATGGTTTGCCAGTGGGCGGTATCGACTATTTGAACCCGGGTGATATAGAATCGATCGAGGTACTCAAGGATGCCGCTTCTACTGCTATTTATGGTGCTAGAGCTGCCAACGGTGTTGTTTTGATTACCACCAAATCAGGTTCTCAGGGAAGTCTTCAGGTTTCTTATGATGGCTACTATGGTATTCAAAATCCGTGGCGCCAGATAGCTATGGCTAACGCTCGTGAATATGCCATTTTGAGAAATGAAGCTAATGTAGCTTCAGGGTTTTCTGCTGTTTTTGACAACCCAGAGTCCCTCGGTGAAGGTACTTTTTGGCAGGACGCTGTATTCAATACTGATGCTCCAATCCAGAACCACAACGTCTCGGTTACCGGTGGTAACGAAAAATCCAATTATGCTGCCTCTTTCTCTTACTTTTCTCAGGAGGGTATTGTTGGTACTGGTGAAAAGTCAAGATATGACAGATATACGGCCAGAATTAATTCTACACACAAAGTTTCGGGTCGCTTAACCTTCGGGCAGAACTTCTCTTACTCCAGAATTGAGCCCAGAGGAATTGATCCTAACAGCGAATTCGGTGGTATTCTATCTAATTCCTTAAATATTGATCCAACAACGCCTGTTTTTGCTACCGATCCGGCAGTAATTGCTTCTTATGATCCCAGAGCAGTTAGAGATGAGGACGGGAACGTCTACGCCATCTCTCCCTACGCTACTCAGGAAGTAGTTAACCCATTAGCCAGGTTAGAAGTCACTAACACCAATTTTATCCTGGATAAAATTGTTGGTAATGTGTATGCGGAGTTAGAGATTATCCAAAACCTTAAAGTAAAGACAGATTTTGGTATTGACCTAGCTTACGGTGTAAGTAACAACTTCCGCCCTGAGTTTTTCCTCAATGCCGCGCAGATCAGTAATGAATCCAGAGTTGATAAGTCGATGAATCGCTGGCGTACCTGGAACTGGGAGAATACAATTTCTTACTCTCGTCAGTTCGGTGATCATAACCTAAGCCTACTCGTGGGTAGTACGGCCAATGATTTTAGAAATGTCAATTTTGCTGCCGGTAAATCAGGACTGGTCTTCACTAACTTTGAAAATGCATTCTTGAATACGGCAGTAAACGAAGAATCAGCTACTGCTAATGGTGGTGCCTTCGAAGTTGCGCTTCTTTCCTATTTTGGTCGTTTCAATTATAATTATCGGGATAAGTATCTATTTACAGCTGTATTTAGAAGAGATGGTTCCAGCCAATTTGGGCAAAATAGCCGCTTTGGTTCTTTCCCGGCCTTTTCTGCGGGATGGGTAATTTCCGAAGAAGCATTTATGGATAATTTACCATTTGTTGATTTCTTGAAGTTACGTGCTTCTTGGGGTCAAAATGGTAACAACCAGATCGGTGCCTATAGCTGGGCTTCTACCATCTTTACCGGAGCAGGATATACTTTTGGCGATGGCTCTACTTTTACGAGTGGTGCTGTACCTTCTGCCGTTCCTAACCCAGACCTGGAGTGGGAAACTTCAGAACAGACAAATATTGGTTTGGACTTGAGGTTTTTAGAGGGGCGCTTATCAGTTACTACTGATTATTACGTCAAAGAGACGCAGGGACTATTGATTCAGGCACCAATTCCTGGAATTGTAGGTAATAACCCACCAGTAGTAAATGGTGGTAATGTAGAAAACAGAGGGTGGGAATTTGCAATCGGTTACCGAAATAAAGTAAGTGACTTTAACTATGACGTGAATTTCAATATTTCTTATAACGAGAACGAAGTAACTGCTATCAATAATGCCCAGGGTGTTATTGTCGGAGCTGGATTTTCTACTTACGGAGCTGTCTCGAGAGCAGCAGTAGGTTTCCCAATCGGTTATTTCTGGGGGTTACAAACCAACGGTATTTTCCAAAACGAAGGAGAGGTAGAATCTTATACCAGAGATGGAGTGCTTATCCAGCCTGATGCTTCTCCTGGTGATTTGCGTTTTGTTGATTTGAACCAGGACGGGACTATTAATGACGAGGATCGCACGATCATCGGTAATCCTACTCCAGATTGGACTTATGGTTTTAATTTTGGTGGAGATTACAAAGGTTTTGATTTCAGCTTATTCGTTCAGGGAGCTATTGGTAATGAGATTTTCAATGGTACGAGAAGACACGATTTAACATCTTCCAATTTCCCTGCCAGATTTCTGAACCGCTGGACGGGCGAAGGGTCTACCGATGAGATTCCCAGAATTATTGCTTCTGACCCTAATGGTAACTTCTCAAAGATCTCTGATTTTTATCTTGAAGATGGTTCCTTCTTGCGCTTTAAAGATTTGCAGGTTGGTTATACTTTACCACAGCAGGCTCTCGATTTCATGGGACTCACGAAGTTCAGAATTTATGTAGCAGCTCAAAATTTGTTGACAATAACGGATTATAACGGGTTTGATCCTGAGATAGGAGCGCGAAGTGCATTGGATATAGGGATTGACCGGGGTATTTATCCGCAGCCTAGATCTTATCGCGTGGGGGTCAATGTTATTTTCTAAAAAATCCAAAATTTATGGGTAGTTTTCTTAAAAAAGTGATAAAACTGTCATTCTATTTGGTTTTAAGAACATTGAGCGATTAAAAAATATAATTTGCAAAAAAAAAGAGAACTATGTTTCAAAAATTAAGACACACAATTATAATAGCGATTATGACACTCATAATGGTGTCATGTATGGAATCCTTTCTGGAAAAAGAGCCTTTAGACCAGCGAGTTGAATCCAACTTTTATCAAACCGAATCTGATGCTTTCGAAGCATTGGTTGCAATTTATGATGTATTGCAGTGGCAAACAGTGGTAGGTTTTCACCCGCTGCCGATGTTTTCTGATATTGCTTCTGATGATGCTTACGCTGGTGGAGCCAGCCGGAATGATGCACCTAATATTATTGAAGTGGATCAGCACAACATCCGTACGACTAACGGAGAAGTACAGGGATTGTGGAGCAAGCATTACACAGGCATTTACAGAGCCAATCTTTACCTGGAGAAATTAGACGGAATGGAAGCTGGCGAAGACTTTAAGACCAGAACTGCTGCTGAGGCGAAGTTTATGAGGGCTTATTTCTACTTTAATCTATTGAAGCTATTCGAAAATGTGCCGTTACTTACAGAAACGCTAAAGGCACCTTCAGAATATACACAGCCACAAGCAAGCCCTGAAGATGTATACAATCAAATCGCTCTGGATTTAGTGGAGGCAGCGGCTGATCTGCCAGAAACAGTACCTCCTGCTGAAGCTGGCCGAGTGACCAGATGGGCTGCAAAAGGCCTTTTAGGTAGAATGTACTTGTATGTTAACGGCGTGTATGGGGTCAATCCACAAGCTGGAAGTAGGACTGTAGATGCTGCCTACGCGCTTTCCGAATTAGAGGATATAATAGCAAATGGCGGTTTTGAGTTATTGCCAAACTTTGCCGACAACTTCTCCAGAGCATTTGAGTTTAGCACTGAATCAGTATTTGAGATCTCTTTCTCGGATAGTCGTCCATGGTATGATTGGGGCTTTATTCAGGGAGGTGAAGGAAATATTGCTGCACAGATGCAAGGGCCACGTGTTGATGAACCTGGCCTGGAAGCTTATGATCGTGGCTGGAGTTTTGCGCCGGTTACACAAGAATTGGTAGATGCATTTGAAGAGGGTGACCCAAGAAGAGAAGCGACCATCATTAGTGAAGATGAGTTTAATGGATCAATTACTATTGGTTATCAGCACACTGGATATTTCACTAAAAAGTATACTACTGCCAAGGAATACTCTCCTGCTGATGGTCAGCCTGAGCTTAACTGGGGGAACAACTACCGTGCAATCCGCTATTCTGATGTTCTTCTCATGGCTGCAGAGCTTGGAAGTCCAAATGCACAAACTTACCTTGATCAGGTGAGAGCTCGCGTTGGGTTATCTTCTGTACCTGCAACTATGGAAAATATCATGAGAGAAAGAAGGGTAGAGCTGGCACTGGAAGGCCATCGTTACTTTGACCTTTTGCGTCAGGGAGTGCCAATGGCTGAAAATATGATCTCCATATCTGGTCAGCGTGGTCCTTCTTATCAGGGAGACGATCTGGAATTTGAGGTTGACTTCAATGCAGCAACGCGTGGTCTTTTCCCAATTCCACAAAATGAAATTGATATTTCTAATGGGGTGTATGGTCAAAACCCTGGATACTAAAATACGAAAGCCAAGTAACCGGGTGAAAGGTAATGAGCAGGAAAAAGTTATCTGATAACTTAAATCTGGGCCCATTGCCTTTACCTAGCTATTTCCTGCATTTCAAAAATGCAAACAAAACCATTAAAATATAAATAATGATGAAACTGAATCTTTTTAAATATCTGGGGCTTTTTGTTTTGGTACTCGGGATGTTCACAGCTTGTGACCCTGAGATCGATGATAAGCCTACCATAGGTCCGGCGCCCACACCGGAAGACGTTACTTTTACCTTCGAGTCGGATAATGAAAATCCCAACATTATCCACTTTACTAATACTTCACAGGGATTTATCCTTAAGTGGGATCTTGGAAATGGTTCTACAGCAACCGGAAATACCGCCAGAGGAGTTTATCCTTTAGCTGGTGATTATACGGTAAAACTAACGGCTTTCACTGAGTCAGGAAGTGCAACCGGCGAGCAAACCATTTCTATTGCTCAAACTGATCCTTCTTTACTTGACATTCCGGAGTATAATCTTCTAACCGGTGGTGTTGATCAATTAGATGGTAAAACCTGGGTGATAGATGGAGAGAGACCCGGCCATATGGGGGTTGGACCAGCTGAAGGAACTTTCCCTGATTTTTGGCAAGCTCCACCATTGGATAAGGCTGGTCAGGGTATTTACGACGATGAAATGACCTTCAAACTGCTCGACTTCGTTTACGAATTTAAGAATAATGGAGATATCTTTGCTAATGGTGCAAGTGCAGGTGACCTGGGTGGTGATCCTGGTGCTGGTGACCAATTGGTTCCCTTCGATCCGGAGACTAAAGTTTCTAGCTGGTCAATAACTTTTGATGGAGATCAGACTTTCCTTACCCTGACAGATGGTAACTTCTTTGGGTTTTATACCGGCGTTTCCAGATACGAGATTTTGACATTAACAGAGAATGAGATTTATGTAAAGTTCCTGGATTCCAAAGACCCTAATCTGGCGTGGTATCATAGATTGATCCCTAAAGGCTTTGCACCGCCACCACCACCGCCACCAGCTGTAACTGATATCGTAGATGTTGACTTTGAAGATGAAGATACAGCCTTCGAAACCTTCGGTGGTCAAACCTTCCAGGTAATTGATAATCCGGATCCTACCGGTATCAATCAAAGTGCGAGGGTAGGAGAGACGGTTCACGGAAATGAACCATGGGCCGGAATCACCTACGATGTAGGTTCACCCCTTGATCTTTCTGTTAAGAATGCAATGAAAGTAAAAGTATGGTCGCCAGTACAGGGAGTAGCAAGGCTCAAGCTGGAAAACTCCGAAAATTCAAACGAATTCGTTGAAATAGATGCGGATATGACCACTACGAATCAATGGACAGAGTTATCCTGGGATTTGACAGGAGTGAATTCAGAAATATACGACTTGGTAGTACTATTCTTCGACTTTGGTAGTACCGATCCAAATACTTTCTACTTTGACGATCTGGAATTGGTAGAAGTAAGTGATGTGATTACGGAATTAACTATCGATTTTGAAGATGGAGGCCCCGCATTTGAAGTATTTGGTGGACAAGCCTATCAATCAATAGAAAATCCAGATCCATCTGGTATTAATACAAGTGCTATCGTAGGAGAGTCTATTCATGGATTTGAGGGATGGGCCGGACAGTTCACTAATCTTGAAGGTAAATTAGACTTTTCTGTAAACACAGCATTCAGCATGAAGGTATGGTCACCAGTAATTGGTATAATGCGTTTCAAGCTGGAAAGCTCTGCTGATCCTCAAAATGTTTTTGTAGAGGTGGATGCTACCAGTATCGTTACCAATGAATGGGAAGAGTTGGTTTGGGACTTTTCAGGTCAACCCTCAGGAGTATACGACCGCCTGGTAGTATTCTTTGATTTTGGTGGAGCAGAAGGTAATGTTTTCTACTTTGATGATATAAACTTTACTACTCCGCCGGTTGAATTGAATCAAAATACACTTACCGGTGGTGGAACGAAATCCTGGCGACTAGCCCAGCAAGCGGGAGCTTTAGCTGTTGGCCCGGCTAAGGGAAGTGGAGAATGGTTCGCCAATACTGCTGAAGAAGTAACTGGCCTTAGATCTTGCTGGTTTAATGATGAATATATCTTCTCTAGTGATGGAAGCTATGCTTACGAATCCAACGGTGATATCTTCGCTGAGGGTTACATGGGAGTAGATGGTGACGGTTGTGTTGCTGAAGGAGAAATTCCAGCAGATGCACAAGCCTGGACGAGTGCAACTCATAGCTTTAGCTTTACTCCGACAACTGGTGAAGAGCCGGCTTATGTGACTGTAACCGGAACAGGTGCCTTTATTGCTCTTCCTAAAGCCTTTAACGGTGGAGAGTACGGTGCTGCACCACCAGACGAAAATGCTTCAGTAACTTACGAAGTATTGGATTATCAAAGAACAGGTAGCGGTGAGGTGCTTGTTTTAACGATTGATATAAGTGAAGGTGAAGTTGGCGGTGCTTACTGGACATTTACTTTGGTATCTGAATAATAACTAGTAGAAGTTGTTTAAGAATGTGGGGTTATAGTTGAAGGCAAAGGCTTGTGCAGCAA
>CAZVOD010000129.1:0-8494 GCA_964628385.1 uncultured Saprospiraceae bacterium | reverse complement strand
GCTTTTGCCCCAATAATTCGTTAGAAAGCTTCGCCAGTGCCCTGCATTGCCTACGTTTTCTGCCTTGTCTTGGAACAAAATCCCCTCGGTCAAAAAGTGCGATCTAGTTATTGCTCATTCCTAAGCAAGAAAATATATTTTTTAGCAACTTCTTTGATAAATAAAATTAAAGTGATGAAAGGAAATATCAAATTGAGGCTGTTCTCTTATTTTGTTATCGCTTACATGTTGCTGGCCTTCGCATGGTGGTCCATACTGCTTTTTCAAAAAAACAGAGATGCCTTCAAAGCATGGAATAAATATCAGCAGATATTGATGGTAGCAGAAGGTAAAGTGAGCTCTGAGGCCGAATACAGGCAGACTGCGGAATATCAGGAGTTGGTATCGGATTACAAGACTCAGGAGTGGATGATAATGGGGGAAGCCCTCTTCTTTATTTTGAGTCTAGTAACGGGCATCTGGTTAATCAACAGAGGGTATCACAAAGAGGTAATGGCAGCCCGGCAAAGGCGGAATTTCCTTTTATCTATTACCCACGAGCTCAAATCACCAATTGCATCTATACGGTTAGTGTTAGAGACACTGATAAGAAGAAAAACGCTGAAGCCGGAACAATCTGAAAAGCTGCACCAATCAGCCTTAAAAGAGGTGGATCGCTTGCATACACTGGTCGATAACCTGTTGTTGTCTGCTCGTCTGGAAACTTCCTATACCTTGAATGTAGAAAAAATAAACCTAAAAAAGCTGATTGATGAACTGTGCGGCAAAATGATGATGGAGCAACCAAGCTTACAGGTTAGCTTTAGAACTAATCTGGATGGAGCCGTGCTAAACGGCGACAAAACGGGGCTGACATCGGTTGTTCTAAACTTGATGGAAAACGCTGCCAAATATTCCGGTGATGAAAAAATCATAGATGTTACCCTAGAAGATACCGACGATAGCTGGATTGTTAAAATTACTGATCAGGGAATAGGAATTAGCGAAATAGAAAAGAAAAACATCTTTGAAAAGTTTTATCGGGTAGGCAATGAAGATACGCGCAAAACAAAAGGTACAGGATTGGGTTTATATATCGTTGATCAAATAGTGAAAGCCCATAAGGGTAGTATAGAAGTGCTTGATAATGAGCCTAAAGGAACGGTTTTTGTCGTTTCTTTACCCAAAGTAAGAGCACTCACTAAAGATCAGGCCTTTGCTTCTGAAATGGCTGCTGCTACTGAGGTATAGGCTTTTTTTAATTTTTACTGAAAATTTACAATCTTGCTTATATGCGTATTTTACTGGTGGAAGATGAGGAAAATATTAGGGATGTTGTCAAGCTGAATCTTGAGATGGATGAATTTGAGGTGGTGTCAACAGACAATGGAAAGGATGCACTAAAATATTTCAAGGAACAACACTTTGATCTGCTAATCCTCGATGTTATGCTACCTGAAATTGACGGCTATCAGATCTGTGAGCAGGTGCGCCTCACTAATATGGATGTGCCTATCATCTTCCTCACTGCCAAAGATGCCTCTAATGATCGCATTTCGGGCCTCAAAAAAGGAGCTGATGACTACCTGACAAAGCCTTTCGTGCTTGAAGAGCTATTACTGCGTGTAAATAATTTGATAAAAAGAACTAGTAAGTCACCGGATAATTCTCCTGAACTTTATCATTTTGGAGATAACAAAGTGAATTTTGCGACCTACGAAGCCGCAGGTAACCCAGGCGATTTTACGCTAACCAAGAAAGAGGCAATGCTTTTAAAGCTTCTGGTGGATCGTCGTAATGAGGTAGTGTCCCGGCAGCAAATTCTTCAGTCCGTTTGGGGATATGATGTTTATCCTAGTACTCGGACCATTGACAATTTTATTTTATCCTTCCGGAAATATTTTGAGAGAGATCCTAAAAATCCCGAGTTCTTTCTATCTGTCAGGGGCGTAGGGTATAAGTTCGTTGGATAAAAAGCGAAAAGGTGATCCGGTGAATAAGTAGCTGTAGCTGCCCTTATTCACCGAATTATTGTTGTTACTCCCATTCTTGTTGAACGATCAACCACTGTAATGCATGGTTTCTTTCGTATACCACACTTTCTTCAAATGGATGATCATCGTTATTTAATTCCTGGAAAGTACACATAGCACAGCTCACCCTGTCGGCCTGATCTAGTATGGCTTCTTTACTTCTAAGCTGCGCATCGCGATAAAAATCAGTAAGTGTATTGAATCTTCTGAGAATAATTTCCTCTATATCTTCGGCCATATCCCATTCTTCTTTGGGAGCATCGATATCATCCAGGATATTTAGTGCCCATAGTAGCACCTTAGCGGCCTCTATTTTCCAACTCAGGTCGATTACTTCCTCTTCAGAAGGCTCTTCGTTATCCGAAAAATAGCCATTTTCCCAATCGGAAAGATTATTCCATACTTCGTCTTCCAGCGTAACGACCACATCCTCTTTTTCTACACCAAAAGCAGTAGCCGAAAGGGCATCCAGGATAATGGTGCGTTGAGCAACCAATTGGGCAGGTTGTAGGGTGACATCAGCTTCCTCCGGCAATAATGTTGACTCAGGAATAGAAGTAATCCCGAATTGATGTAAATACTCAATGGATTCTTTGCGGCGTTGCTCAGCAGTTTTGGGCATGTTCTTTATATTTTAAGGCGTAAACGGAAACGTACAATTCCGGGTTGCAGAAAAAAGCATCCAGCTTTTCTCGCGTGGCCGGATCGATCAATGGTAATAACGGTTGTTCTACTTCAAATAACTTGACGATGGAGTGCTGGATTTTTTTATCCCACTCGCGATAGTACATATCAAAGTCTTCTTTTCTTATCTTTTTGCGGCAATTTTTTTCACCACATACCAGAGTCAGCTCGGCATTGAGATTAAATATTCCATATTCATCTGTAATTTGCTCACCTTTGTGAATGTCCCGTATGGCTATTTCAAATCCATACCCGGTACTGATCGTATTGCAGTTACAACAATGGTTAGTGTATTTGGCAAAATCCCAGCTGACAATGCGGTTACCATTTTCATCAATATAAGAGTACTTGTCAATGCTTTCTTGCATTTCTGCAGTGTGCAATAAATAATCCGTAGGTGAGATGACCTGCTCAAGGCTATCTTTCACATACGTAATGGAGCCTTCGGGGATAAAATCAGCAGCGAAGACTCCGTAACCAACCGATTCGTTGATGAATCGTAGGGTTGTTTTGGGATGAATCATACAATTTTGTGCATGAAAGATGCCACCATTAGCATCTTTAAACCAAAGCAATCTAGGGATAATAATCGAAATTGGAAATTTTTTTATGCTTTCAATGATTAATTTAAAATGCTTTATATTAATGATTTAGCCTTCTCTAGCGCTCTATCCAGTCCAGAAATATCCTTGCCACCAGCGGTAGCGAAGAATGGCTGGCCACCACCACCGCCTTTGATCTCTTTAGCTAGTTCGCGTATCATTTGTCCGGCATTCAGTCCTTTACTTTCGGCCAGTGCCTTATTGATAACGACCGTTAGGTTGGGTTTGTCATTAATTGCTGCACCAAAGACGATGACTGCATTAGGCAGCTCTTTTTCTATTTGGTAGGCCAGATTTTTGATGGCATTGGAATCATTAATAGGTACCTTGGCGGCTACTAATTTAACGCCATTGACATCTTCTGCCTGGGCTATCAAATCACTTTTGATAGAGGCCGCCTGAGCAGCTAGTAACTTTTCAACCTCTTTTTTAAGGTTTTTATTCTCCTCCTGAAGGCTATTGATACTTTTAGCCAGGTTTTTGCTGCCTTTTAAAGTTTGTCGGGCTTCATTGAGCTCCTTGAGTTCCGACTTTATAAATTGCTCGGCTCTCTCAGCAGTAAAGGCCTCAATACGGCGAATGCCGGCAGCAACAGCCCCCTCCGAAACTATTTTGAACGATCCGATCTGACCAGTGGCCGGTACGTGTGTACCTCCGCAAAGCTCCCGCGAGTAGGTTTCGTCAAAAGTAATAACACGTACATTTTCTCCGTATTTCTCTCCAAAAAGCATCATGGCTCCCATTTCTTTGGCTTTTTCAAGAGGTACAAAGCGATCTTCTTCCAGCGGAATATTTTCTCTGATTTTAGTGTTGACCATCTCCTCGATTTGTACCAACTCTTCTTCTGTGACTTTCTGAAAATGGGAAAAGTCAAAACGTAGCCGCTCGTTATCCACGTCCTGCCCCTTTTGAATGGCGTGATCACCCAAAATTTTGTGTAGCGCAGCATGCATCAAATGTACAGCAGTGTGATTATTGGCTGTATCATCCCGACGCCTGGGGTCTACTTCTGCCAGTACAGGCGCTTCCATGTCTTTAGGGAGCTTCTTGACTATATGAATGATCAAGTCGTTTTCCTTTTGAGTATCGATGACCGGAATTGCTTCTCCATCGATTACCAAACGGCCCTTGTCTCCTCTCTGGCCACCACTTTCAGCGTAAAATGGTGTTTTATTCAAAACAACCTGGTATTGGTCCTTCTTCTTTCCTTTAACCGTTCGGTATTTAAGAATTTTAGCATCCGGAACTACCAGATCATCATAGCCAACAAATTCAACTTCCTCACCGGCTACAAGGCTGGTCCAATCACCAACTTCTTTTTGAGCGTCCGCTCTTGAGCGCGACTTTTGAGCTTCCAGTGCTTTTTCAAAGCCCTTTTCATCAATGTCCAGTCCTTTCTCTTCTGCTAGTAGCCGTGTCAGGTCAGGGGGAAAACCATAAGTATCGTACAGCTCAAATACATCGTCACCGGCTATGGTATTATTCTTTGTTTCTATGGTTTCAAAACGCTTAAGGCCATTTTCCAGGGTATTAAGAAATGTACTTTCCTCACCTTCAATGATTCTGGCTACCTGGTCTCTTTGTGCATCAAGCTCCGGGAATATCTCTTTAAACGTATCTGCCAGGAGTGGAATCAGGGTGTGAAGGAAAGGTTTCTTGATGTCCAGAAAAGTGTAGTAATAGCGCACAGCCCGGCGCAATATTCGTCTGATCACATATCCCGCTCCCGTATTGCTGGGCAACTGCCCATCTGCAATTGTGAAGCTCACCGCACGCAAGTGATCTGCAACTACCCGCATGGCAATATCGACCACAGCTTCAGGAGCATAACGGAAGGTATATTTTTTGCCAGAAGCTTTTTCTATAGCCTTGATAAAGGGAATGAAAATATCGGTATCATAATTTGATTGCTTACCCTGTATGGCCATAGCAAGGCGCTCAAATCCCATACCGGTATCAATATGTTTTTCTGGTAATTCTTCTAATTTACCATCCGCCTTTCTGTTAAATTGTATAAATACTAAATTCCATATTTCGACAACCAGCGGGTCGTCTGCATTCACGAGATTTCTGCCTGGCTTTTCTTTGCGCTGCTCATCCGGCCGCAAGTCAATATGTATTTCCGAACAGGGACCACATGGCCCTGTATCGCCCATTTCCCAAAAATTATCCTTTTTATCATAGTAAAGAATGCGGTCTTCTGGCAGGAATTGTTTCCACAGTTTAGCCGCTTCCTCGTCGGGCGGCAAACCATCGGCCTTATCCCCTTCAAATACACTGGCGTACAGGCGATCCTTGGGTAGGCCATATACATCGGTGAGCAACTCCCAGGCCCATTCTATCGCTTCTTTTTTAAAATAATCACCAATAGACCAGTTGCCCAACATTTCAAACATAGTATGGTGGTAGCTGTCGCGGCCAACTTCTTCAAGGTCATTGTGTTTACCCGAAACTCTTAAGCACTTTTGAGTATCAGCAATACGGCGAGCATCAGGCTTTTGATTTCCCAAAAACAAATCCTTAAACTGATTCATTCCTGCATTGGTGAACATCAGGGTGGGATCATTCTTTGTAACGATCGGAGCGGAAGAAACAATCTTGTGGCCCTTGGATGCAAAAAAGTCTAAAAATTGCTGCCTGATTTCTTTAGAAGTCATAATTGAAAATATTGTATGGGAAAATTTTTTAAAACTAGAATAATATTGCTTGCAATTTGAGTTTTTATCTATATTTTGCGTATACTTATTAGTTAAGTTCTTATTTAAGTGAAACCTCTGTCTATTTTTTTGCGTAATTTTTTGTAATTCAACAGCGGCCTCTTATTTTTAACTCTCAGTACTTAGTAAGTTGAGCATTGGAGAGGATAAGCTAGGTTTCAGGTTTGGAAAAACACTATTGTTCTAGTCAAAACGCTGCAAATTTAGTTTATTTTATCTAAGATTAAACACACATGAGAAGGGAAAAATTCATTTACAACACCCATACCCTGAGGTACGAACGAGTCGAAGAGTCGCGAAGTACCAAATTTCTCAGGATATTTGGGTTCATCTGTGCCGCCGTTTTTACGGCCGCAATTTTTGCGGTGATTTCTCACCGTTATCTTCCTTCGCCGAAAGAGCGTGCTCTTCAAAATGAATTGCAGCAAGTAACGGCGGAGTACCAGCGCCTGGAAGGGGAGTTGGACAAGTTAAGTGAAGTTTTGGGAAGCTTGAGAGATCGCGACGCTTACGCCCATCGAATGATTTTCGGTATGGAACCCATTGATGATGGCGTTTGGGAAGGTGGTATCGGTGGCCACGACGAGTACGAAAAGTACCGTCAATTCAAAAACACAGGAGAGCTTCTGGTAGACGTTCGTCAGAAAGTTGACCAGCTCAAACTGCAAATGGCCATACAGTCTAAGTCGTTAGACACCATCATGAATCTGGCAACTGATCAGGAAAAGATGTTCGCATCTATTCCCTCGATCAAGCCCGTTCGCGCTGATCTTATACGCAATGGCAGACGCGTAAACGAATTGTCCGGATTCGGTATGCGTCACCATCCGGTATTGAAGCGCCCCAGAATGCATTATGGTATCGATTTTACAGCCCGCAG
Organism: uncultured Saprospiraceae bacterium; assembly: GCA_964628385.1. Taxonomy (GTDB): domain Bacteria; phylum Bacteroidota; class Bacteroidia; order Chitinophagales; family Saprospiraceae; genus JANQPA01. The sequence continues at coordinate 1,599 of CAZVOD010000129.1, read as the reverse complement.
AGGCACTCCCATTTATGCAACCGGATCTGGCAAAGTAGTTAGAAACGAATACAGTCGCAGCTACGGTAACGTTGTTGTTATTGACCATGGATATGGTTTTAAATCCCTCTATGCTCACATGCAAAAAAGCCTGGTAAAATATGGCCAGGAAGTAAGTCGTGGTGAAAAGATTGGCCTAGTAGGTAGTACTGGCCGCTCTATAGGACCGCACTGCCACTACGAAGTGATGCTTCGTGGAAAAAAGGTAGATCCTATTCACTATGTACTTGACGGTCTTTCTCCTGAAGATTATCAGGAATTAGTAGAGGCCTCAAAGTCAAGCAATCAATCTTTTGATTATTAATCAAACCGATTTATGGTAAAGAATTATTTTAAGAAGGGCTTCCAATTTGGAAGTCTTTTTTGTGTTTCAGTCGCCGCTTTTGCTTTTTCTTGCGGCCCCGAGCCTGCCAATGATCAAAATCCAGCTATTAAAGCAGCTATTATCCGGCAGGATACCGTTATCCCCAGCCGGGATACTACCGCTGCTACGCTTACCGAAGATACATTGATTCGTATAATCGGAGTAGGAGATATGATGTTGGGCACTAATTATCCCTCCGCTTCCTATTTACCTTTTGCCGGTGGTAAAACTATGCTGGCCGATATGGAAAAGCTACTCCTGTCTGCCGATGTGACTTTTGGCAACCTGGAAGGTTGTATCATCGATAAAGGCGGGACTCCAAAGAGATGTAGCAACCCAAATGCCTGTTATGTTTTTCGTTCTCCAACTTCTTATGGGGTTCATTTCAAGAATGCGGGGTTTGATCTTTTGAGCATCGCCAATAATCATTCAGGGGACTTTGGCGCAGAAGGACGGCGAGTAACCAAGGCAACCCTGAAAGAAAATGGAATCGCCTACGCTGGCCTGGCTGGTACTGATGAAACCGCCATCATTGAAAGAGCCGGCCTCAAGATTGGCTTTTGTGCATTTGCGCCTAATAGAGGTACCTGCGATGTCAGAAATCTATCCCGAGCTCAGGCAATTGTAAAATCTCTGGTAGATAAAACAGACATTATTATCGTTTCTTTTCACGGAGGGGCCGAAGGTGCCAGGCATCAGCAGGTTACTGGCAAAACGGAGTATTACTACGGTGAAAATCGCGGCAATGTCAAAAATTTCGCCCATTCGGTAATCGATGCCGGTGCGGATATCGTTTTTGGCCATGGCCCTCACGTAACAAGAGCTGCCGAGCTTTATAAAGATCGTTTTGTGATTTATAGCCTGGGAAATTTTTGCACTTATGGTAGGTTTAATCTGCGGGGAGTAGCCGGTATAGCACCGCTCATTGAACTGCAGGTAGATAAGCAGGGAGTCTTCAAAGGAGGAAAGGTAATACCTATTTATCAGCAAAAATCTCATGGGCCTAAAGTAGATCCTAATGGACGAGCTATAGCCATTTTAAAGTCTTTGACAGCGCAAGATTTTCCAAATACTTCTTTGATTATCAGTGAAGAAGGTGTTCTGTCGAAAAGGCAGTAGGCTTCGACGATCAAGCTTCAGCTTTCAGCTTTTTTTATTAATTTTACTTATGTACTGCTGCTCAGTAGCTTCTTACT
>CAZVOD010000128.1:0-8644 GCA_964628385.1 uncultured Saprospiraceae bacterium | reverse complement strand
AACAACAATAGTAGCTTCTTAGTACGCAAGAATCATAGGAAGTTTGTTGAAAATACAACAGGATAATTCTATTTTAGCTTGGGGAAGAACTAGTTAACTGGCAACCAGGTCATAAGAAAGCAGCATGATAGAAACCTCCGATATACTATTTTTCGATCTCGAGGTACATAAGCAATCAAAGCAGATTATGGAGATCGGAGCACTTTTACAAGGCGATCAGTTCCGGAAAAAGTCGGTGGAAAGCTTTGTGCACTTTGCCGGCAGGGCCAAGCTGTTGTGTGGGCATAACATTATAGATCACGATCTTCTGATTCTGAAAAAGTACCATGACTGCGAGGCGCTGTTTGTGAAGCCGACTATCGATACCCTGTATTGGTCTGCGCTTTTGTTTCCCAAAAAACCATATCATCGATTGGTGAAAAACTACTATCTCAATGGAGATGAATTAAATAACCCGCTGGCTGACGCTAAGCTGGCCAGGGAGTTACTTATAGATTTGCTGGAGGCCTATCAAAAGCTTTCAGAAGAAAGTAGAGCTATTTATTATAGTTTGCTAGTGGCAAGACCAGGGTTCAACGGCTTTTTTGAACTAACAGAGGAGAAGAATAGACACCAAATTTTAACCCAAAAGCCATTGGCTACTCTTCTACAAAGCCAGCATGCCTCCTTATTTTGTGGGCGGACTAACCTGGAAGAGCTGATCGAAAGTTTTCCTGTAGAATTGGCTTATGCCATTGCCTTGATCACCACGGAAGATCCAGAATCCCTCCCACCACCCTGGACATTACATCGGTTTCCTGCTGTGATGCAGGTGATCAATCGGCTACGTATTTCCTGTGATGGTAAGGGTGATTGTGCCTATTGCCATCATCTTCAGCCTCAATCGGGGCTGCAAAAGTGGTTTGGATTTTCCGGATTTCGATACTTTGAAGGGGATGGGGAGCAGCCTTTACAGGAACAAGTCGTAGAAGCCGCTCTGGCTGGTAAATCTCTAATTGCCATTTTTCCAACGGGTGGTGGTAAATCCTTAACGTTTCAGCTACCGGCATTAATGCGAGGAGAAGCTAACCGCTCACTCACTGTTATTATATCCCCTCTTCAATCGTTGATGAAAGACCAAGTCGATGTACTGGAAAAACGTCACGGTATCACTGCGGCCGTGACGATCAATGGAATGCTCTCGCCTTTGGAACGAACCGAAGCGATTGAGCGGGTGGCACAGGGGGGCGCCAATCTGTTGTATATTTCGCCGGAATCCTTGCGCTCCAAATCTATTGTCAACTTATTAAAGGACCGGTTGATCAACAGGATCGTGATCGATGAAGCCCACTGCCTTTCTGCCTGGGGGCAAGATTTTCGGGTGGACTATCTCTACATTGGTCGATTTATTAAAAAGTTGCAAGAAGAGAAAAATCTGTCCCGGACTATCCCGGTATCCTGCTTCACGGCTACTGCCAAACCGGCAGTAGTAGAAGACATTCAGAACTACTTCAGAGCGCACCTTAATATGGAGTTAGAACTTTTTAAAACTAGTGCCAGGCGGAGAAACTTACAATATTTTGTATTTGTAGCTAATGGCCAGCAAGAAAAACTGGAGAAGCTGGTTGAACTCTTACAATCAGAAGAAGGTCCGAAAATTATTTATGTGTCAAGGGTAAAAACTGCTGAGGAGTTAGCTGAAAGACTTGAAGCGCACGGCTTTCTGACTAAAGCTTATCATGGGCAGTTGGAACGAGATATCAAGAAGAAGATACAGGAAGAATTCATGGAAGAGGGGAGTGGGGTAGAAGTAATCGTAGCTACTTCAGCTTTTGGTATGGGGGTCGATAAGGATAACGTCAAAATGGTCATCCATTACCAGATATCTGATTCTCTGGAGAACTATATGCAGGAATCCGGGCGAGCGGGACGGAACCCGGGCCTGCAAGCCAAATGTTTTATCTTATTTGACGAAAACGACTTGAGTGGTCATTTCAATCTGTTAAATACCTCCAAACTCAATTTTAAGGAGATCAATCAAATCTGGCAAGGCATCAAACAATTTAGAAAAAAGACCTTTACTAAGTCGGCCCTGGAAATCGCCAAAGCTGCCGGATGGGATTCAGAGATGTACCAGCTCGAAACCCGGGTAAAAACCGCCATTTCTGCATTGGAAGAATCGGGATACGTAAGTCGGGAAGAAAATGCTTCGCGGATATTTGCTTCCAGTATTGTAGTCAAAAATATGGAGCAGGCCAACCAACAAATCGATACTCGATCGGATTTATTTGAAGGCTCTCGGGATATTGATCAGGCAAAACGTGTGTTTGGATCCCTGATCTCTCGGGCAAGGACGGAAGAAGATACTCAGATCGACAGCATGGCTGAGGCACTCGGAATGGACAGAAATGAGATATCTCGACATCTGACCTTATTTAAGCAGATCGGCGTATTGAGCAATGATAAGGACCTGACCGCCTACTACTTCACAGTAGGAGGAAAACGTCATTCCACTTCCGTCTTTAAACAAGCCTCCCAGGTAGAAGCAAAAATGTTTGAGTTGCTTTTCCCAACTGAGGAGATACGAACTAAAACCTTCTACTTGCGTGAACTGAACGAAAGTCTGATCGAAGCTGGACTTGACGGAGGACTACATACTATCAAAACCGTTCTGAACTATTGGAGTGTAAGTAATTCCATTCATAAAGAGCGAATAGACAGGACGACCGAAGAATATCAAATCAAACCAAGAAAACGTCACGAAATTCTCGAAAAAGAGATTCGGCAACGTAAAAAGATGGGGGGATTTTGCTTAGCGGTAATTGAGCGTGACTACTTACCTAAAGCCAAAACGGATCCCGATTTCAATGATAAAAAACTGATCGAATTCTCCACCCTGGAGATACAGGAAAAGGTCAACGCGCTTTTAGGCGAAAGCCGGACCACTCGTGAATACGAGTATCTATTGCTCTACCTGCACCGGCTTAATGTGATCGAATTAAAAAGTGGTCTGCTGGTATTTTATAGCCCCATGAAAATTGTCCGACAACAGGAGAATAACCGCAAGAAATATACCCTGGAGGATTTCGAACAACTAGCCCGCTATTACCAATCTAAGACCGAGCAGATTCACATTGTGGGCGAATACGCCAAAAAGCGATTGCGGCAACAAGAAGAGGCATTGAAGTTTGTTGATGATTACTTTATGCTGGATTATAATGCTTTTCTCAGCAAATATTTTCCCGGTCGCCGAACTAAGATCAGGCAAGCCCTTACGGAGGAACATTTTGAACGAATCATCAAAGGTCTTTCGCTGGAACAACTCGAAGTAGTCAAAGATAATAAGAGCCCAAATATTCTCGTCGCAGCTGGTCCGGGCAGTGGAAAAACCCGTGTACTAGTGCACAAGGTGGCTCACCTACTGTTGTTGGAAGACATCAGGCCCGAGCAGTTTCTGATGCTTACCTTCTCCCGCCCGGCCGCTCTTGAATTCAAGACCCGGCTACGAAAGCTGGTCGGTCGAATGGCTTACGATGTCGATATTTTCACTTATCATGGCTTTGCTTTCCAGCTGCAAGGCCGGATGGGAAACCTGGAGCGTTCAGAAAACATCCTGAAGCAGATGACCGAAGTTATCAAGAATCGAGAGGTGTCTCTGGAACGATTGCTCAGTAAAAGTGTGATGGTAGTGGACGAATTTCAGGATGTCAGCCAGGACGAGTATGCATTTATGGAAGCCATCGCTGATGTAGCGGGTAACATCCGGATTATCGTTGTTGGCGACGATGATCAGAATATTTACGAATTCCGGGGTGCCAGTATTAAATACTTACGGGAGTTTGCAAAACGGGATGCTGCCAAGACCTATTTCCTAACCACCAATTATCGAGCACGTCGCAATCTACTGGAATTTACTAATCAATATTTGACCAATCAGATTAAGTCGGCCCGGATAAAAAGGGATATCGCCCTTGTGGCTCACCAACAGGAGAACGGAAAGATTGAGATCGTCCATCACCATCACAATCAGTTGATTATCCCACTGTTGGAGCATGTTAAACGTACGGAACTACAAGGCACCACCTGTGTACTTACTCACACTAATGAAGAAGCCGTTTTGGTGACAACTCTACTTAAGCAGGAAGGTCTTCCGGCCCAATTAATTGTGCACAAAGAAGGGTTTGCTTTGCGCGACCTGTTAGAGGTTCGTTGGTTCACTCATAAGATATTTACGGCGATTCAGGATGGGTCAGGGTTGATTACAGAAGAGGCATGGCTGCAAACTAAAACAAATTTAGTGGCTACATTTACCGAATCTGGAAATCTTGATCTGTTCAAGCGCATAGTCGATCACTTTGAGCAGGTCAATCCAAAGAAATTTAAAAGCAAATGGTTCAGCTACCTGCGGGAGTGCCGGATCGAAGATTTTTATTTTCCGGAAAAAGAAGTCCTCCTGGTATCGACCATGCACAAGGCTAAAGGTAAAGAGTTTGACCATGTATTCTTACTTCTGAATCAATATCCACAAAATACGGAAGAAAAAAAACGGGTTTTATACGTTGCTATGACCCGGGCCAAAGAGAACCTTTACATTCATACCAATTCCATTTCATTTCCCAAGGGTGGAATTGAAGAGCTGGACTACCGGGAGGACCAAAGGGCTTGGCCGTCACCGGGTACCCTGATATTGCAATGTGGGATGAAGGATGTCTGGCTGGGGTATTTTAAAAACCGGTATGTGATCAGTAATGTCAAAGATTTACAATCCGGTCAGGAACTTGTACCTCACCCTGACGATCCTGCAGTATTTCAGACTGCTAATGGAAGTCACATTCTAAAACTGTCCCGTGCTTTCTCCTCTAAACTACAAGGGTATCTATTTAAAAAATACGAACTGGCGCAAATACATGCACAGTATATTGTCGTTTGGATGGATAAAGAGACGGGCCAGGAATTTAGAGTAGTATTGCCGGAAATTCGGTTATGTCGTAAAGTGTAGGGATGGCAGAGCGCCCCGGCCGATGAAACGGCCTGTAGGCATGCAAGCGAAGTAATGTGGCCGTGCCCGGGCAGCAAATAACCCATTTCAATTGCCTTTATTACCCGCTACAATAGGCCAGTATTTATCGGCTTTCGCCAGGTTACCCTGAGGGTCTTTTTCCCACTCTTTAGCGGCTCTTTTATTGTATTGGATTACTAAACGGTCGGCGATGATCGACTAGGTGTTTACATTAACGGGAGCTACCTTTCCTAAAGAAACTGCATAAGCACACCAGCCACCGAATTGTACTTTGTATTTTTCAGGATTTTCATCAAGCCTGTTTTTGTTATCGGCTGAAGCAAAATGGTAGATAGCACCATCGTGGGTAGATTGGAAGTTAGCAGAACCTTTGACTGGTTTGCTTTCCGTAAAAAATGCAACCGGATCATATCCATCAATTATGACACCATCAGAATTGACATTGATAAAAGCATCAGGATTGCTTGAAGGTGTTGGGTGCTGGGTCGGAGATTGACACCCCGAGGCAATAAGAACACTCCCAACCAAGATTAAAAGAGAGATTTTCATAATTATGTTACTAATGTGATTTTGAATGCCGTAAAATTACGGTCAGCTACAAAGGTGGGATGTAACCTTCGTAACATTTATCGAAAATTTCACACTCCTGTATATACCTATCCGATCAACAATGCTCTTAATTCAGCACCTCATCCACTAACAAGTGTAGCTTAATTTACCAGTGGTGGAGCAATTCAAGCCACTCATTGAATAAACTTTGATTGACTCGCTTTAGGCTGTTTCTTTGTATCAACATTTAGGAACAATCACAACATTCTTTAATTAATTAAAATTTATTTATCATGAAAAACATTTTTTTCATTCTAGCTTTTATTGCCTCTACATTTGTAGCACAAGCCCAGATCGGCGTAACTATTCAAGCAATCAACGCTGACGATGTACCAGCAGCCGTAATTACCAGCCAGGCGAATTTCTTTCCAAACGTGAATGTTAACGTATGGGAAAAGCAAACAGCAAACGGTAAAAATGCTTCTGGCGAACGTTACATCGCTAATTTCCAGAACAATGGTCAGAAGGCGAGAGCAAGATACTACCCTCACGGACAAGGCACCACAGCGGTAACTTACTACATTAGTTCAGAGTTGCCAACGGAAATCCAGGAGGCTGCAGCCACTGCTTATGAAGGGTATTCGCTGAATAGCGGAGAGCAGATCACGTTGTTGGAAACAAGCGATGTTTACTATCGCCTAAGACTGAGAAAAGGCGCCCAGAAATTAGTCGTATACGTAGATGAAAATGGAGAGGAACTATCAATCGATGAGGTTCCGGAGATAGTGGTAGAATGTGAATAAGACCGTCTTCCACCGCCTGATTTCAGGTGGTGGTATAGACTTGTTTCGTAGGTGTAAATTGGGTGATTTTCTCCCTGTTCTACCCCTTCGAAACAAGTCTAATCCTAATTAAAATAGCAAAAAATGAAATGGATAATAAAGCCTTTAGCCATCCTATCCTGTGCTTTTTTCGCGTTTGGTTGTGAACTAGAAGACTTTGACACAAGAGTTAAAGATGATATTAAACGCATTCCGGTAGTGGTGCATGTCGTCCATAACGGAGAGCCGGTTGGTACGGGAGCAAATATCAGCTACGAACAGGTAATATCTCAGATTGAGGTTTTGAATGAAGACTTTAGAAAAGAGCCCGGTACTAATGGCTTCAATAGTCACCCCGATGGTGTAGATACTGAAATTGAGTTTTACCTGGCGACTACAGATCCAGAAGGCAACATCTTGCCGGAGCCCGGAGTGGATAGGATAAATGGCGGTCGGCCATCCTGGCCTAAGGGCGCGATTCGCAATCCGATAGATGAAATCATCAAGCCGGTAACGATTTGGAATCCATATGAGTATTTCAACATTTGGACGGTTAACTTTGGTGGCTTTGTTGGTCGGAATCTTTTAGGTTATGCCCAATTTCCCTCCGATTCAAATTTGAGGGGACTGGAATCGGACGGTGGTTCCGCCCAGACAGATGGCATAGTAGTGGGGTATAAATATTTTGGAAGTAGTGAAAAGGGAAATTTTCCAGATTTAATTGCCCCATATGATCTGGGCAGAACTATCACTCATGAGGTAGGGCACTGGCTTGGCCTGCGGCATATCTGGGGAGATGGCGATTGTTTAGTAGATGATTATTGTAATGATACACCTCGTTCTGATGCTCCCAACAATGACTGCACGGAGCATATTTCGTGTAATTCCACCGATATGATCGAAAACTATATGGATTATACTAACGATGGGTGTATGAATATTTTCACTAAAGATCAAAAAAGAAGAATGCAAGCGGTACTATTGAATTCGCCTCGACGCAAGGAATTGGTAGATTAGCAGACTTGTTTCGTAGGGGGGGATAGAGCTTATTTCGATACCTACGAAACAAGTTTATTCAATGTCCTCGTCTTTTATTTCGTATTTGAACTTGAAAAACCTATTTGATAGTTCAGCTACTTTCCAATGCTCATTTATTTTATAGATATTTTTACCAGCGCTGTTTTGCTTATATATTTTCAGGATTTCACCGGTTTGACTTTTGATAATCACTGAGTCATAGTCTCTGAAATTCGGCTCAACATAAGTTCCATAGCCATCATAAATTTCGAAGAGTACCGTCTGATTCGGGTCCGCCTGTAAAGTTTTACTCAGGCCAGGATTGTATGATACAAAACTTATGGAGAGGCTTTGAGGTGTTAAATTCTCGATATTGGCTTCCATGTAGACCAAAGGATCGCAGCTGCAAAAAGCAATGGTTGTTAGTATCAAAAAGACTATTTTTTTCATGTTTATTTTTTGTAAGAACGTGTTTAGCGTTTGTTTACGGCTTTAAGATAGCTATTTGTTGCCTGTCATTCTCACTTTTTTCAATTCTTTACGCAAGTTTGGCAGAGGCATTTGAATGCCCGTACTGCTACTCTTGCGAAACAAATCTAGTTAAGGCGCTGGAGTTTCGGCCTAATATTACATACTGAAAAAGGTCAGTCGTATTAGCTTCAGCATTAACCGGTAGAATATCGCTGCCCAGAAAATTCACCTTTATGCCTGCGAGGTCTTTGGAATTTTTGTACGGAGAGCCATCACCATTTAAGTTATATATACTTACCGTATTGGGCGTTGTTACTTTTTTGAGGTCTTTTATGCCCTTCACCAGAACAATAGGGCCACCATCATTCAGAAAACCGAGCTTTTCATTCTCCGGACTTGGAAACTGATCATTTTCAGGAAAATACACCTCACTATTTACATGGTAGTTTACCATACTGGTTACTTTAGCGGTTCTTAGACGAATCTCGTGGATTAAGCAGAAGCAACTAAAATACGAAGCCTCATATGCTTAAAATTTGGGATGCCGAAAGAAATGCGTTTAAAGTAACGTAAAAAATTATTGAGCTCTTCGGTTACTGCATTTGTCACCCTTTGAGAAGCGAAAGCTGCAATATACGTCTTCCAATTCTTCAAGGTTCGAATGAAGGTATTAAGGTAGCTGTTATCTAATTTTTCGGCCATCTCATAAAACAGCTTTTCCACTGTTTTATAACTTAAGTAGTTCGCGAAATTAAGATATATAATAAGGTTCGGAGAACCTGATATT
>CAZVOD010000127.1:0-8672 GCA_964628385.1 uncultured Saprospiraceae bacterium | reverse complement strand
ATTCGAACCCCCGACCCGCTGATTACAAATCAGCTGCTCTGGCCAACTGAGCTATACTGGCATAGTGTCTAAACCCATAATTTTAAGGAAACTTTAAGTCGTTTCTCAAAGCGATTGCAAAGATATTACAAAAACAACAAAAAACAAACCTTATTCTCCTTTTTTTGCTGTTCTTTAATAGGATGGCGCAAATTTATAATAATCTAAGAAATTGAGAAACCCACCGAAGTATTTTTTACGGTGAAAAGCCGTAAAAAAGGCTGATTTTGAGTACAGTTCAGAAAAAATACCTGCTAATAACCACAAAAGCCCCCAGCGCAATACAACGCAGGGGGCTTGATGCATAAGATCAGGATGATCTATGCCTCCCGGATGCCAGTTTTTTGTCTTACTTTAGCTTTGTATTTTTTGAGTTGGCGCTCTAGTGCGTGAGTGACATCGTCAATAGCGGCTTCAAATGTCTTGTCCGTAGATTTAGCAAACAGACGGTCGCCCGGTACATGAATACTTACTTCTACAACTTTGTCCTTAATTTTGCTGGCATTTTCCAAACGCAATACCACCTTGGCATTAATGATCTGATCAAAAAAATGATCTAGCTTACTGAGGCGTTCCTCGATAAATTGGATGAGCTTAATGTCAGCTTTAAACTGTACAGCTTCGGTAAGTACTCTCATAATTTTTTGATTTTATAGGTATGAAAAAAATAGTTTGATGCTTCAGTTACTGGCGGAGGTAGTCCTTAGGGATTGTCAGGATTTTCTTTGGCTTTGGGGTGCGCCTGCTCGTACACTTTTTTTAGCTGATCAATAGAATTATGAGTGTAGATTTGTGTAGCCGCCAGGCTTGAGTGCCCCAAAAGTTCTTTTACAGCATTGAGGTTAGCGCCTTTGTTAGTCAGGTGGGTAGCAAAAGTGTGACGGAGCACATGCGGGCTCTTCTGCTCCAAAGTAGTTACTCCGCTCAAATATTGCCGGACCGTATTATAAACCATTTTAGGATACAAGGGCTTTCCCTTTTCGGTTAACAATAAATGGGAATGAATAAGATCGGGGAAAGTCGCTGCCCTTAGCGCCAAAAACTTATCCAGCAATTCAACTAAAAAAGGGCCTAGTGGTAAAAGTCGCTCTTTGTTCCCCTTTCCCAAAACCTTTATTTGTGCTGCCCAAAGGTCTATATCTTCTACCCGCAGGCCGATAAGCTCTGACCTTCGCAGGCCCGTTCCGTAGAGCAGCGCTATCAACAGCTTATCTCTGAGCTTGTTGTATTCGTTTTCTTCATTCTCAAAAAGCATATGGAATAACCGCGCCACTTCACTTTCCTGCAAGTAGGCCGGTAAAAGCCTGTCAATTTTAGGTAAGCTTACCCCTACTGCTGGATTTTGCTCTATTAATTCCTGCTGCATCAAAAACCGATAGTAAGCCTTTATACTTGCAATTTTTCTAGAAATAGTTCGCGGCGCTCTACCCTGACTCAACAAATCCACTATCCAGGAACGGACGTGTGTGTGGCGTACGTCAGGCACTTTGAGACCATCAAAAGAAGCGATGTAATCAAAAAACTGCTCCACATCTTTAGAATATGCGACCAGACTGTGGTCTGAAAGTCTTTTTTCATATTTCAGGTAATGTTCGAAAGCAGTTTTTTGCATTGAGTTAAGGTTAATTTGAGCCGCGTGAATTTTACATCCAAAAATTTATAAATTGGATGTTAACTCAATGTAAGTTTTAATCTTCAGTTTCGCAATGGCTTTTCACTTTAATAATCTTAAATACATCTGAATAGTATTTTGCAAACCATAATATAAAGCATCACAAATTAGGGCATGCCCGATAGACACCTCTAAAAGATTTGGTAGATGCTCCTTGTAAAACTGAAGGTTTTGCAGGTTGAGATCATGGCCGGCATTGACTCCAATGCCAATCTCATCCGCTAGCTGAGCACAGCGAGCATGCGCTGCAACTGCTGATTTGGGATCCTCTCCGAATCCTGTAGCATAGTGGCCGGTATAAAGCTCGATGCGTTCGGCACCGATTTCTTTTGCACCTTCTACGAACCGCTCTGTGGGGTCAACAAAGATAGATACACGAATGCCAGCTGCCTGCAACCGCTGTGTAATGTCTCTAAGGAAGTCTTTTTGTTGGATAGTATCCCAACCCTGATCAGAGGTAAGAGCATCCGGGCTATCTGGCACTAATGTACACTGAGTAGGAGGGTTATTCAGAACCAACTGCATAAATTTTTCGGTAGGATTCCCCTCTATATTGAACTCTGTCCTGGTTACTTGTTTTAACACCGGAATATCAGCGTACGTAATATGTCTTTCGTCCGGCCGTGGATGGACCGTTATTCCCTGGCCACCAAAATCCTCACAGTCTCTGGCAACCTGTTCGAGGTTGGGCAGGTTACTACCTCTGGAATTACGTATTAAAGCTACTTTATTTATATTAACGCTTAATCTGGTCATTCTAACTGATTTTTAAAATACTTTTGACTTAATTCTATCAAATTTTTCCCTAAATACTATCATTCTCCACAACTTGGGTAATTTTGGGGTAAATTTAAAAAAAATAGCATTGATGAATCACTTACTCGACAATCTCAACCCCGGTCCAAATAACAGATATGCACTGGATTCAGCCCTATTGATACTGATGGTGCTCATTTTGGTTGTCTTACTGGGAAGCCTTGCCGGAGGGCTAATCGTTCAGGGCGTCAGCTATGTTCAGGGCCTTGATCTTAGAGAAGTGACCCAAAATGCTAATAAGGAAAGCCCCCTACGGATAAGAAATTTCCTGAGATTCATTAATATGGTTAGCCACTTTATGACCTTTACGGTGCCGCCTTTTGTGGTTATTTATTTTTTTTACAAAAGAAAAACACTTCAATACTTTGAGCTGAATCGCCGGCCGCTACTTTCCAATATTTCGATGGCCCTTTTATTCATGGTGGTGGCCTTTCCGCTCACCCAGCTCACTTACTGGCTCAACCAGCAGGTGAACCTGCCGGAATGGGCCATGGAAATGGAGACCTCAGCCTCTGGTTTACTGGAAAGTGTATTGAGAATGGATAGCCTCCCGGAATTACTTTTCAATCTTTTGGTAGTCGCTGTGCTACCAGCCTTCGGAGAAGAGCTCTTATTTAGAGGAGTAGTACAAAAGCAAATTGAGCGCATCAGTAGTTCTGCTTTTGCCGCGGTGTGGATTACAGCTTTTTTATTCAGTGCTATACACATGCAATTTGCGGGTTTTCTGCCCAGAATGTTATTGGGAGCTATGCTGGGCTATTTGTTTGTCTGGACTCGCAATCTATGGATTCCTATTGCCGGTCATTTTATTTTTAACAGCTCGCAGGTGGTCGCACAGTATTTCCTGGATAGCGACATACAACCCGAGGAAGCTCCGCAGGGGGATGCCACCATTTGGATAAGTGGTATTTTTTCGCTAGCTATTGTCGTAGTTTTAGGGTTTTACATCAGAAACGCTAACAAAGCGAGAGTTCAGGAATTAAAAAAAGAAGACCAGGATATTTTAGATTAGAAAAACAAGTTGGGATGGGTTATCCATAAAAGCGGGAACCTTCGTTACGACTTGCATTAAAAATACTGTACATACATTGATAGTTGAATCAGTCAATTCCAACTCAGTCGGATAAATCACCTAACAGTCTGCGCAAACGGGTGATCACAGCTACTTTCTTTGTACTGGCGATGTTAATAGGCATTTTCACCAGTGCCCAGACCTTCATTATCCTTTTTGGAATTATTAACCTTCTTTGCCTGTGGGAGTTTTTTACCCTTTTGCTCCCCACTAAAAGCTGGACAGCTATTGTGCGTTTGTTCATTGGAATGGCAATCGGAGCTCTACCCTATTTCATGACCGCCTCGCTGTATCTGAACCTGGTGGAGTTACAGGATACCAACTTTTTAGGTATCCTCATTTATATTCTACCACCATTTTTTATGCTCTTTTTATTTGAACTATACACTGGTGATGATCAGCCTTTTCTTTTCATGGCTTATATTGTCCTGGGGCTTTTTTATATCGGCCTGCCCTACTCTCTGGCAATTTGCCTGGCCTTTCCCAACCTGGAATACCAGTTTGAGATAATATTAGGTATAATACTGCTGGTATGGACAAATGATACGGCCGCTTACTTTGCCGGGTCAAGGTACGGTGCTACCCCTCTTCTACCAAGAGTGTCTCCTAAAAAAACATGGGAAGGGACTTTGGGGGGAATGTCCATTACGCTCTTGATCAGTATTCCGGTAAGCTTTGCTTTTCCCATTTTTCCTTACAAACATTGGTTTCTCTTTGCGATATTTATACCGATCTTAGGTACCCTCGGTGACCTGGCAGAATCTATGCTCAAGCGCAGTGTACACACTAAAGATACCGGACAGCTACTTCCGGGCCACGGCGGCATGCTAGATCGCTTTGATGCATTTATTTTCATTTTACCGTATGCTACCATATATCTATATTTGATGGGGTATATAAAAATCCTTTTTTAGAATCGCTCATGGTGTTGGAATCAAAAAAATAAAGTATGCGTCTACATAAAGAAGGCTGGATGATCATCCTGTTTACTGTTCTTTTTATTGCTGTAGTGCTGTTTGCGGTAAACTATCTCATTTCGCTACTGATGCCGCTTTTTCTGGTCGCAGCTGTTCTTTTACTGACTTTCGTACTACAATTTTTCAGGCATCCCGGAAGGACAATTGAAAGACAGGACGACTCCATGATCTATTCACCCGCCGATGGAAAGGTAGTGGTGATGGAAGAAAGAATAGAAGAAGAATTTTTTGGAGAAAACCGCCTGATGCTCTCCATATTTATGTCTCCGCTGGATGTACATTGCAACCGGGTACCCTTTTCTGGAGAAATAGAATATGTACGGCATCATCCGGGCAGCTATTTGGTGGCCTGGCACCCTAAATCATCTACCGAAAATGAAAGAACCAGTACGGTATTGAAAGGAAAAAAAACAAGCATATTGATCCGGCAAATAGCCGGAGCGGTAGCCCGAAGAATCCGAACATACGTAAAGCCCGGTGATCAGGTAAAGCAGGGAGAAGAACTGGGTTTTATCAAGTTTGGCTCCAGAGTAGATATCTTCTTGCCGATAGATGCAGAAGTGAAGGTCAAAATAGGGCAGCAAGTCAAAGCCAATATCGATGTACTGGCAGTATTAAACTGACGTTATGCCTCTTTCCATACCACTGCTGAAGCTTTATTGATGTATGCCCAACGATCTTTGTGCTCTACCATTGCCAGTTCTCCGTTAAAAGGCCAGGCCTTTTCAAATACAGGCTTGACAACCCAGTTGCCTTTAAGGTCAATATAGCCCCATTTGCCGTTTTCCATGACTTGTGCCAGTTGATTAGAGAAAAGACCGGCATTTTCAAATTTAAAATCTATAGCCACAGCACCGTTGGGATCGATATACCCATACTGCCCCTTATACCTAGCCACGGCCATGCCGTGTGCAAAATCACCGACCGCTTCATAAATGGGATCGATGATCAGGTGGCCGGAACGGTCTACAAAGCCCCATTTACCCTTATCTTTTACTATTGCTCTATTTTCAAAAAACTCACCATTAGATAGTTTTTCTACCCACTCAAATTGAGGTTTTGCAATTATCCCTCCGTTGGTATCAACAATCCCCCAACAGCGATCTTCTACCACTACACCGATATCCTGCTGAAAGGGATAGCATCGATCATAGGTCAAATCAATAACTTCTTCGCCCGAAGTATTAATATAGCCCCACTTCCATGCCGATTCTACAGGAGCCAATCCTCCCTTGAATTCTCCGGCATTTTCATAATTGGGTTCTATAACCCATTGCCCTTTGTTATCGATATAGCCGTACAAGCGATTCATCCGAACTACGGCAAAGGATTCGCTAAAATCACGAGCGTGCCCAAACTGTACCGGAATAGCCTGGTTTCCTCTCTTATCGATAAAGCCCCAGCGATTGACCAGTTGTACGCGAGCCAGATCCTCTTCAAAATGGCCTACAAAATTGAAAAAGAATTTGATCAGTAAACGCCCCATATGATCCATAGGAACGAGCTTATCATTTAGACGTACTCTGGAAAAACCGTGGTAAAAATCTTCAGCTTCAATATACTGAGGTTCGATTACGATCTCGCCGTTGGCATTAATAAAGCCGTACTTCCTCCCCTCTCTTATCTTATATAGTTTTGGATACATTTAATTGCTATTGATAGATATTTCCAACTCCTCCCCATTCAAACATCAGCACGAATATAAAGTATTCAAAAAATATATGGTAAACTTTCTACGCTAAGCAAGGTTAGACCAAAAAACCATAATATCTTTGGCGCAAAATAAAAGCATGAAATTGAATGGCATTGCGTGATCATTTTCCTCCGGCAGGATCCGATTATCTGGGAGGGCAGAGTGATGGTTATGAATATAGGAGCGTCTTTGCGGGGTCATCCCTGGAACAGAGCTACGAAATGATTCGACAGTTTCTCAGAGAGGAGGGCTACAAAGAAATTCCTCTGCCAGAAGATGCTGAAGAACTGAAATTATTTAAAATTCCCACCCGAAATCGTCAAATATTACTGTTTGAAGATAACGGCTATGTCCATAACCCGGTAAAAATACTCTTTCCAAAAGACGGTCGTAAAAAAAGTACGCTCATCCTTTGCGTTTACAACGAAAAAGATGAGCAGCACTTATTGAAGTTTCATAGAATTCTCGAACGGGTAAATGCACAAAAGAAAGCAGAATAAGTATCTACTATTCTTTTGCTTTCTCTTCTGATGCCGTTCTTTCCGGCTTCATCTGAGGGAAGAACAACACTTCCTGAATCGATGCATTATTGGTAATCATCATGGTCAACCTGTCAATACCAATACCCAGCCCAGAAGTGGGAGGCATTCCGTATTCCAGTGACCTGAGGAAATCTTCATCCAATACCATGGCCTCGTCATCGCCTCTTTCGGCCAACCTCAATTGTTCTTCAAAGCGCTCACGCTGATCTATAGGATCATTGAGCTCTGAATAAGCATTGGCAATTTCCTTGCCGTTGACAAAAAGTTCGAAGCGTTCAACCAGTCCTTCATCACTGCGATGCTTCTTCGCCAGCGGTGTCATTTCGATGGGGTAATCTGTAATATAAGTAGGTTGTATCAGGTGCGCTTCCACTTTTTCTCCAAAAATCTCATCGATCAGCTTACCTTTTCCCATATAGTCATCCACCTCGATATGAAGCTGATCACAGACCTTGCGAAGGCCAGCTTCATCCATACTGGAGACGTCAATACCCGTGTATTCTTTAACGGAATCGTACATGGTCAAGCGTCGATAGGGGCCCGCAAAATCAATGGTATTTTCTCCTACCTGAACTTTAGTATCTCCTTTTACCTCTTTTACTATCCTTTCCAGGCATTCCTCTACCATTTCCATCATCCAGTTGTAGTCTTTGTAGGCTACGTAGATTTCCATAGCAGTAAACTCCGGGTTGTGTGTCTTATCCATCCCCTCATTGCGAAACATCTTGCCAATCTCGTAGACGCCATCAAAACCACCGACAATAAGGCGTTTCAGATAAAGCTCATTAGCAATGCGCATATAAAGCGGCATATCCAATGTATTATGATGGGTTTTGAATGGCCGGGCGGCCGCTCCGCCGTGAATAGGCTGTAGAATGGGCGTTTCTACTTCTATCCATCCCTGCTCATCAAAAAAGCGACGCATGGACCGGATAATCTGGCTACGGGCTAGGAAGACCTCTTTAACTTCCGGGTTGACTACCAAATCGACATAACGCTGCCGGTATCGCTGTTCAGGATCGGTAAATGCATCGTATACGTTACCCGCTTTATCACGCTTTACTACAGGCAGTGGCTTTAGGGATTTGCTCAGGAAAGTCAGCTTTTCGACGTGTACAGAAACTTCTCCGGTACCTGTGGCAAAAACGAAGCCATAAATACCGATAAAATCGCCGATATCTAGCAATTTGACCAATTGCTTAAACTCTTCCAGCTTTCCTTCTGCTGCTCCCAGCTCTTTTTTATTGATATATAATTGTGTAGTTCCGGTACTGTCCTGTAATTTAGCAAAAGGACCTCTCTGCCCCATAAAACGGCCGGCCATGCTGACTTTCTTGTTGTTGTAGCTGCCAAGAGCCATCTCTTTGGCTTGCTGAAAAAAGTCGTCAAAGGTAAGCTCTTTTTCTCCTACTTTGACTGTCTCTGCAATGGATAACCCTTCCGAAAGTTTTTCGTTGGCCATAAGGTTGGCCAGCTTCCCGCGGCTTTTGAACAAGCCTTCGCAAACACGCATGGCGTTCTGCTCATCAATTCCTTCTACCACCTGCACTTCCCTGGCCAATTGCTGTTTAAAAATGGGAGTAGTAATTTCGTTTGACATCATTGTCACCTCAAACAATTCAGCCGGAAAGGGATTAAATCCCAGTTCTCTGATTTTCTGTAAATTTTCTCTCCTTACAATTTCTTGTTCAGTCAATTCTGCCATTTGTCATAATTTTTTTAGAAAAGATGCGCAAAAATAGGCTTTTTTAACCTATTAAAAACTACTTCAAATACTGATTTCCAAAAAGTGGTCTTAATTTTTTAACTTAGGAATGAGCAATAAATAGATCGCGCTTTTTGACCGAGGGGATTTTGTTCC
>CAZVOD010000126.1:0-9022 GCA_964628385.1 uncultured Saprospiraceae bacterium | reverse complement strand
CCATTTACTCATTTATCTATATTAACGCATCTGATAGGCTAACGGTCTTTTTTAACCGGATAATCTTCGATTTTTTTACAAAGGCCACCTGGACAATACAGATAGCCGATTTGATGGTATCAGTTGGTATTATAAGAGAACTATCTAATCAACTAATGCTAAATCTCTCCATTTTGGTGTAAAGCTATCGCTTTTAAAATGGCAATCATAGATAGCGAGTCTGTAATTTGGTCATTCATAACCATATGGGCTGCTTCCTGAAGGCTCACTTTTTTGACCTGTAAATCTTCAGTATCTTCCGGGATGGCATCGCCAAAACTGAGTTGTTGAGCAATGAAGGCTACACCGGATTCATCCGTAACAGAGTTGGAAGTATGCATTTTGTGGATAAGAGGCGTCCAACGTTGAGCCTTTATACCTGTTTCTTCTAGGAGTTCTCTTTTAGCAGCTTCCAGCGGATTTTCACCTTCCGGGCAGCCACCTTCTGGGATTTCCCAGCTGTATGCTTCCAGCGTATAGCGATACTGGCCAACCAGCCACGTGTTGTAATGGTCATCCAGTGGAAGAATACCCACGGCAATATTCTTAAAATGTACCAAACCATAAATACCGTTAGTGCCTCCCGGAGTGATCACGTCTCTGTGGCTAACACTGATCCAGGGGTTATTGTAAATGGTCTTTTTAGTAATGGTTGTCCATGGATTTTGATTCATGTTGCTGATACTTTCTGCGATTCGCTTAGTGCTTTAAGTTGTGATTATCAGATTTGGTTCACAGGTATAAAAATGGTTGATTACAGGTATCCTCTCAGCCAGTAGACTAGGTAGCCTACCCACTCTTTGATCAGAAAATTCCAATCATACAGTGCAGCGGCTGATGGAAATAACCAGTCATCTGGTGTCCAAACGATTTGTTTGCTGTTATAATCAGCGTAATAGGCAGTAGTACTCAGTCCTGCTTTATCAAAACAAGCTTTGGCTCTAGGCATATGCCAGGCCGAAGTGATGAGTAAACAACTGGCTTCTGGTGCTTTTTTGCTGAGGTATTTTTGAGTAAATAAAGCATTCTCTCTTGTATTTCTGGATTGATTCTCTATCCAGATCACAGAATCAGGAACGCCCAGGTGAATTAAGAATTGCTTCATTTCTTCTGCTTCGTTTTTTTCTTCTCCTAAAAGCTTTCCGGAGCCGCCCGTTAGCAACCAATTTTTGAAATAGCCTTTGCGGTAGATTTCCAGGGCATTTACAAAGCGATTGGCATAAGGGTTGAGATTCTGGCGGTCATCAGCCGGGACGATAGTCAGGTCTGTGTAGCCACCCAGAAGAATACCTACCTCATAAGGCTTTTCTTTTTCCCACTTATATTCCGGATTAGCTTCCCACCAGTGATACATTAGATTGCTCAAAAAATCGTTGGAAAATATAAAAAATAATCCGAGAGCATACCAGAGTAATCTCTTTCTTTGACGATCCTTTTTGCTTAGCAATGCCAATATCAGGAGGCCGAACACCCAGTTGATAGGCCGGATGAGGAAGATTAGTATTTTAGATAAAATAAAAAACATGCTGCCTGCTGTTTAGGTACAAGTCTACAAAGTAGAAAAGCGGATACGCTCCCTCCTTGGGTTTAGAAAAATGCCGGTGTTGTAGGGCCTTGCATCAGTCTGATTAGGAAATTTTCCAGTAATTCAGGACTGAACAGCGCAAAAGAACCCAGAGCAAATATCAGTCCATAAACAGCGCCATACAAGTGAGCATCGTGGGCAATATTATCTCCTCCTCTTTTACTCATGTAAGAAGAATACCAAAGGTAAGCTACCGCCAGAATGATTGCGGGTAGCGGCGGGAAAATGAACCACTGCCAGGGATCAAGCAATATGTAGATAAACACCAGCGCTGAAGTCGCTCCAGAGGCTCCGAGTGAGCCGTAGTAAGAGTGATTCTGATGTTTAAAATAAGATGGTACTGCAGCTATGATTATAGCGCTTATATAGAATAATAAAAAAGCTACCTGGCCAAATGCTTCGCCAAAAACATACTTTACGAAAATTATTTCGGCAACTTCACCAAATTGATAGAGTACAAACAAATTGATCAATAAATGGGACCAATTACCATGCACAAAGCCATGGCTCAAAAATCGGTAGTATTCTCCGTTTTGCTTCACCGAGTAGGGATGAAACAATAGACGATCTCTCATAGCCGGATTATTAAAAGCCTGATAAGAAATAATTCCGGTCATGATCACTAAGATTAGGGTAAAACTCATGTTGTTGATTTTGGTATTGATTGAATAATAAGGACAAAAGCCAGGTCCTGAAACCTCATTTAGGGCATATTCATTACTCAATTATTCATTATGATACGGCTCATTATTCAGAATGGTCATGGCCCTGTAAGTTTGTTCCAAAAAGAAAAGACGAATCATCTGATGAGAAAACGTCATTTGGGACAGCGAAAGTTTAGCGTTGGCTCTGTGATATACAGCCTCCGAAAAACCATAAGCGCCTCCAACCTGAAAAATTAAACGTCGATAAGATTGAGATAGTTTTTTTTCCATAAACGCAGCGTATCCTACCGAGCTTAATTCCTTGCCTTTTTCATCTAACAATATTAGATAATCATCACTTTTTAGTTTGGATAAAATGAGTTGCTCTTCTTTTTGTTTTAATTGTTCGCTGCTCAGTTTTCCAGCATGCTTTACGTCATTGATCGTGTGAATATCAAAGGGCAAATAACGTTTAATCCTCTTTTCGTAATCCTGGATGGCAGCCTCAAAGTACTTTTTATTGGTTTTACCAATCATCCAAAGTTCTATTTTCATGTAAAGAGCGGTTAGCTTTTAGCTTCTATAGCCGTTGGGTTAGAAGATATTGGATTATTCTATTAGTGGTCGTCCGATGTACACTTTGATTTCCGGGGACAGCCGGATTTTTACCTTTACAATTAATGGATCATTGAGGTTGCCATAGGTCTTGCGATGTAAACCATAAGTCATTTTTATGGTATTAAAAACCGAATAAACGGCTGTATTATTTTTGTTTTCTGCTAAAATCTTGGTGAGTCGTTCCTGGGAAAACTGCTCATGCTGGCCTTTAAGTTCTACTTCTAATGCCGGGCTCAGGGCTACACTCATCGCAAAGCTGGTAATTTCCAGGCCATAAATTTCTAGCTTTGGAAATACTTTTAGCCACTCTTCTATAAGCTTGTAGGTCTTTTCCTTGGCGCCTTCGCCCAACGCACTGGCCTGGATTCTTATCGTTTCTGTGGCTTCGTAAAAGGCTTTTTGTATTTTATCGATCATGATAGCTTACAATTCTTGGTAGAAGTCTTTATAATTTTTCAAATATCCAACTTCCATTTTCCAAAAACAAGTGCCTGCCTGGTAGTTTTGGACAAAATCGCTGCTCTATTTCACCAATAACAAAAAACTATTGCTATACAAATGCGTTTCATGCAAAGAAATTCATTACCAAATCTTATTTTATTCCTAATGAACGACATTAAGACGCTAGGAGAACTCAAAAAGAGTGATTACCGTTCCAAGACGATTAAAGAAGAGCTCAGACATAATTTAGTATCAAAGCTACAAAATAAAGAAACTGTATTTGGCGGCATTATAGGCTTTGATGACACAGTGCTGCCGGATATCGAGCGGGCTGTTCTTTCCAGACATAATATATTGCTGTTGGGATTGAGAGGTCAGGCCAAGACGAGAATTGCTAGGCTGCTGGTCAACTTATTGGATGAGTATATGCCGGTTGTAGCGGGCAGTGAGCTGAATGATGATCCATTAAATCCCATCTCAAAATACGCTGTTGATCTGATCAATGAAAAAGGTGACGATGCTCCGGTAGAGTGGGTGCACCGAAGCGAGCGATATGTAGAAAAGCTGGCCACACCAGATGTAAGTGTAGCTGATTTAATTGGTGATGTGGATCCTATCAAGGCGGCTTCCCTTAAACTGCCGTACTCAGATGAGCGGGTTATACACTTTGGCCTGGTACCCAGAGCGCATAGGAGTATATTTGTAATCAATGAATTACCAGACTTACAGGCGCGCATACAGGTGTCGTTGTTCAATATTCTTCAGGAAGGAGATATTCAAATCAGAGGGTTTAAACTCAGACTTCCTCTGGATATTCAGTTTGTGTTTACTGCCAACCCAGAAGACTATACCAACCGCGGTAGCATTATAACACCGTTAAAAGATAGAATTGAAAGTCAGATCCTGACACACTATCCAAAGACGATAGAGATCGCGCGAAGTATTACACAACAGGAAGCTAAGTTGGTTGAAGATCAGAAAGGTGCAGTAGAAGTACCGGATTTACTACAAATTATGCTTGAGGTAGTTGCTTTTGAAGCTCGCGATAGTGAATTTATTGATGAAAAATCAGGAGTATCAGCTCGTTTAAGTATCTCGGGCTATGAAAATCTGGTCAGCACCGCCGAGCGCCGCGCATTGATCAATAAAGAAAAGAAAACAACAGCCAGAATTATTGATTTCTGGGGTGTTGTACCTGCTATCACTGGTAAAGTGGAGTTGGTATACGAAGGAGAACAGGAGGGCCCTTACGCTGTAGCAATAGCTCTGACTAGTAAGGCTATCAAAAAGCTTTTCTTGGATCATTTCCCCAATCCAGATCAACTAAAGAAGGGGCAGGAAAAAGATCCTTACGGAACCATCAAAGCCTGGTTCTCTGGTGGCAATACCATTGATTTACTCAATGACGCCACTGATAAAGATTTTCAGAAAACGCTGGATGGAGTAGCCGGCCTTAAAAAATTAGTTGAAAATACTTTACCTGACCTGAAAGGCGGAGAGATTTATACTTACATGGAACTTGTTCTTCATGGTCTGGCAGAGTTTAACATCATCAACAAGGATGTGATGGAATCTTCCTTCTCCTTCCGCGATCTTTTGGCCAATATGCTGGATGATGACTTATTTGACGATTAATTAAAACCTAAGATACTATAGCCTGCGGCAACCTTGTTGCAGGCTATAAAATCCCCTTTCCACACTCTCCTTTTGGGTATTTCTACTTCACTTTCCATTCAAAACTTTTTCTAAACAGTTGGTCAAGATTAAATTTTTATTAATTTACCGTTAAGTTAATCCATTCTAATCTCAGCTTAACGTAATCAAGTAAACCAACTGACTATGCTGCTAAATATCAATACAGAAAATCCCGAGGGTAGAAAAATCAAGCAAGTAATAGAGGCACTGAATAACGGCGGTATTATTATTTACCCAACTGATACCGTTTATGGAATTGGGTGTGATATCTTTAATCAAAAAGCGGTAGAGCGGGTTTGTCAAATCAGAGGTCTGGATCCGACCAAAGCCATGTTGTCCTTTATCTGCAAAGATATCAGCCAGGTTGCCGAGTTTGCCGCCCCTATTGACAATCCTACCTTCAGAATGATGAAGAAAAACCTGCCGGGGCCTTTTACCTTCGTATTGAAATCTAACAATAAAGTTCCTAAGCTCTTTAAAAACAAAAAACGTACTGTAGGCGCACGGGTCCCCGATCACTCTATACCTTTAACGATTGTTGAAGAACTGGGGCGTCCTCTGCTAACTTCCTCTCTCAAATCGGATGATGAGATTTCCGAATATTTTACGGATCCTATCGACATATTTGAGGATTTTAAAAAACTGGTGGATATCGTAATCGATGCGGGTACCGGAGGAAACCAACCCTCTACAGTTATCGATTGTACTGGTGATTTACCTGATATCATCAGAATGGGCTGGAAAGAACCGGAATATTAACAACTGCTGGAAGGTTAGGCCCAGTCTAGCCTAATTCTTGCGCATGATTGTTGTCCTTTTTTCAATTCTACAGAAGCGTATCCATTAAAGTGAGTGGTATTTACGGTAATAAGATCATTGTAAATGGCTTCGGCCAAAAAATTGACGACCAATCGCTTTAATTGCTTTTCCTGGAATTGACTTAAATCAAAAGAATCCAGTGCCCAACGGATGTATTGCATACTATTCAGGTGTTGGTTGATATCCAGATCGCTGTAGCGCACCTTTTGCTCCTGCTGATGGTCAACCTTCTCTAAGTCAGGGAGCTTCTCCGGCTCTTTGGCCTCAAAGTTAGCTTCCTCAGAAGTATAGTCCTGATCAAATATATCGCTTAATCTAACGGGACGTCTTGTGTTTAGATTGAGTACTGCCCAACCGATGATTCCTTCCGCCAGAATGTTGTGATGGCTATCCCTAATATGGAAATGTCTATCACTGAATAGGGTACTCTGAGTGGCTATCCAGGTATCTACTTGAAGTAATTGTGAGGCTTTTATGGGTTGCCGCCATTCCAGGGCAAGCCTCGATAAGACCCAGGCTCTTTGTTGTCGGGCCATTTTCTCTGGCCCAAAATCTAGTACTTCTGCGTGTAGACTAGCGGCCTGTACCAATAAATCAACTATCTTATCGGCAGGAACCTGTCCCTGAAAGTCTGCGTGCATAGCCAAAACCGGAAATTGAAAGCTGGCTCGTTTTTGCATACGTTTATTTGTCTTTAAGTAAGTATAGTAAATATTTTTTACAAATATTAAATAGATACTTTATGTTTTTTCGATCATAAGAATCTTATATTATAGATCGCGTATGGAATTTGCTTTTAATGCCGAAAATACATTTGGGCTGATGAAAATGTATTTGCAGCCCAAAGGGTAAACAAACAGGAATCGATGGGTGGTCGAAATCGCGAGTAGAGGGATGAAATTAAACTGCTTCGGCGCCAGCTCAAGTCATTGGAAGAAGAGAACGAGATCTTAAAAAAAGCCTTGAGTATTTTCAAGCGGAGCGACTAGATCGTTATCGCTTTATAAGCGATCAGCGAGACAAATATAGTGTATTGAAGTTGTGTAAAAGTATGCAACTGAGCACGAGCAGCTACTATGATTATTTGAAAAGAGTGTATGATTCGCGGGATGAAGACGAGGTAGCGAAGGAATTGATCGGTGCTTTTTGGCGCCACAAGCGGCGTTATGGCACTCGTCGTTTAGTATCTGAATTGAGTGATGGGGGTTATGTTGTGGGTCGTCAACGAGTCAGAAGTATACTAGAGGAAGGTGGTCTTCGAGCGATACAGCCCAAGGCTTTTGTTCCTCGGACAACCCAGACGCATCCGCACCTTAGGCGTAGCCCTAACTTACTGATAGACAGGGATAATGTGGTCGATTGTAACGAGGTGTGGGTTGGTGATATTACCTATTTACCCCTACAAACGGGCGATTGGGCTTACCTGGCGACATGGTTAGATTGTATAGTCGTCATATAGTAGGCTGGGATGTCCAAGATCATATGGAGGAAGAACTGATTATTAGTGCTTTTGAGAAAGGAATAACGAAGAGACGACCTCCACCGGGCTTAATTACGCATAGTCATGGTAGCGGTCAATGCGCAGCTAAGAAGTTTCGTCGACGCTTGCAGCATTATGGGTATTTAAAAAGCATAACGAGACGGGACAAGCATTATGATAATACTTCTGCGGAATCATTATTTTCGCGCATTAAGGCAGAATTACTGGATGGTGGTATGTTTACGAATGTGAGTGAGGCACGGCTCGAATGTTTTGACTATATTGAATGTTACTACAATCCAATTAGGAAGCACTCCAGCCTTGGGTACAAAAGTCCACTACAATTTGAAAGGGAGTGTGGATGTTGAAAAGAGAAAAATAGTGGGCAATGCGAAGCTCGCTCCGGCCCCTCGGCCTCCGTTTCGCTTCGCTCCACTACAGCCGAAGGGCCGACAAGAAAAAGAGAAAACTCTTAATTTAAACTGTCCGGTAAAACAGGACCACCTCAATTGAGATAAAATCATTTCCGGTTATCACTAGTATTATTTTGAAGGATTGCCTTGGGGAAAAGCGTCAATGGGTGGTAAATATCCGGGGAAATATCCACTAAAAATGAGAATAGTTGCGGTAGTTAATATGTTACTTCTAAGCTTTATTGCAGCAATCGTATTGTCTGAAGCTAACTTAATGTTTCCCCAACTAAAAACTATTTCAGGAGTTGGTATTTGGGTTATTGTGATATTTTTTGTTATTGGGACAATAATGAATACTATTACACCAAGTAAGATAGAACGCATTTGGGCACCAGTAGCTTTGATTCAACTGATCACAAGTCTGATTGTGGCAATCAGCTAATTTCAAAGAGAAAGCTACTGACATTGAAAAATCAAAAGTCTCCGCCCACTACACCCCCTCACGGGCTGCGGCCGCCGCCGCAGACCTGCTCCAGGATTATGGTGGCATCTTACAAACCGAAGGTTACGAGCGGCTCCAGAAAAACAAAGGCTTTACGCTCATCCATATGTATGGCTCATGCCCGAAGAAAATTTGTTGATGCTCAGGGGACAGCCCCCGAAAAAGCCGACTTTTTTCTCAAGAATGTACAACTGCTCTACCGAATCGAACGAAAAGCAAGGAATCAGCAACTCAACCACGAGGCTCGTTATGCCCTACGCCAAAAGGAAGCCTTGCCGATTTTAAGGGAACTCAAAGACTGGTTGAAAGCTCAACTGGAAAACGGGGCTATTACCCAAAAGCCCTTTTGGCAAGGCCGTGGCTTACGCTTACATACGATGGGAAGGACTAATGGCCTACGCCCACGATGGTCAATTGGAAATCGATAATAATCTGATTGAAAACTCGATCTGTCCCATGGCACTGGGGCGTAAGAATTATCTCTTTGCCGGTAGCCATGATGCGGCCTAAAGTCTGGCTTGTTTATACTCTATTATTGGCACTGCCAAACACCATGGGCTCAATACCCATAAATACCTCACCTGGCTACTACGTCAGGAGATGACCTAGAAATATATGACGAAAACATTTTTGCGAACACCAACTAAGTTAAACTTGAAAATATTTTTTCTGCGTTTAAGATATTATGCTTACTTTTGCATTAAACAAAATTGTTAAACAAAGCAGTTTGAGATAAATGCAGGAAGAAAAGCAAAATACAGAACAACTAATCAAGCAAGCCGCCAA
>CAZVOD010000125.1:0-9176 GCA_964628385.1 uncultured Saprospiraceae bacterium | reverse complement strand
TGTCCATTACGAGAGAGGACTGCGAAGATCGGTATCGTAGTCGGAGACTACTCTTGCAACGGTACGAGTGGTGTCCAGATTCGGCCCAGGGGTTAAGGCCCAGTTAGGTAAGCGGATGATGAACAAAAACGAGTTGGAGGCAATAACCACTAGCCTCCTACTTCTAATCTCCAATCTCTCTCCACCCCCCATTAACCCAACCTTAACAAAAATAATTTGGAAATATCTACCTTTTTATGTCGTTTTACGATACAAAAGTGCATGACGTATGAATTTCAAAACGATATCCTTTTTCATGGGTGTACTACTTAGCCTCACTTTTTCCTGTTCTAGTTCTAGTGCTGGCAGTACAGATGTGGACGGCATGGAAGAACAGGCAGATGCCACAGCCATGAGTTCCAGCAAATACGATGTTCCTTATCCGGTGTACGAGGAGTTTTCGGGGATTGAGCCCATTTTCAATTTCCAAAACGATTCTACTTACATTATCAACTTTTGGGCAACCTGGTGTAAGCCATGCGTTAAAGAGTTGCCTTATTTTGAGCGCTTACACAATTACCTTCAGGGGAAGAAAGCCCGCATAATCTTGGTGAGTATGGATTTTCCCAATCAGATAGAAACCCGTCTAAAAGCCTTTGTTGAGCAAAGAAACTTACAGCCGGATGTTATGGTATTGACTGATCCGGCTCAGAATGACTGGATTCCCAAAGTGGAGCAATCCTGGGATGGAGCTATTCCCGTAACGGTTGTTTACAATGCTAAAGAACGCAAATTCTTTAGTGGAGAGTTGGACGATTACGACACCCTGAAAGAGGCAGTAGAGTCAATGCTTTAGAAGTTAAGGCTCGTTGGGCGGATGGGTAAAAGGAACCATTTTACGACCTATTATCCTCCGCGAAATGAATTTAAATTATCCTACATTATTTGGTCACTAAATCAATACAAATTATGAGAAAGATCTTAGGTTTATCTTTTGTACTTTTCGCAGCGGCTGGTCTGTTTATGGCGGCTTCTTTTACCGCAACACAAGTGGAAGCCGACGGCCTGGAGGTAGGAGATATCGCTCCTGATTTCAATTTGGAAAATATAGACGGTAAGATGTACTCTCTGGAAAGAATTGCCGACATGTACAAAGAGCAGTACAATAAAGACCTGAAAGGGTATATCATTACTTTTACCTGCAATACTTGTCCATGGGCTGTGAAGTATGAAGATAGAATCATCGAAACCCATAAAAAAACGGTGAAGATGGGATATCCGGTTGTAGCTATTCAGCCTAATGATCCGGATGTACAGCCCGGCGATAGTATGGATAAAATGAAAGAGCGTGCCGAAGACAAGGCATTCCCTTTTGTGTACCTGATGGACGAAGGCCAGAAGGTGTATCCTAAGTTTGGAGCTTCCAGAACACCGCACATTTATCTACTTTCTGCTGATCGTAAAGTGCAGTATATCGGCGCATTGGATGATAACGCCAATGATCCATCTGCTGTGGAAGTCAATTATGTAGAAGCAGCAGTAAAAGCATTGGAAAGTGGAAAAACGGTTGATCCTAACTTTACCAGAGCTATTGGTTGTACGATCAAAACCAAGAAATAACCACTGAAATGAGCATAAAAAAAGGCTTCTTGCAGTAATTTAGCAGGAAGCCTTTTTTTGTGGTTGATGTTTATTCAAATTACATCATTCTCAATGCCTTCACAAAATAAGTCAATACAAAAGGTAGTACTACCCAGAACCATTCATCCACATACATAAGCATGTAAATCATAATAGATAATGATACGAGAAATATTAGCCAATCTATAGCATTAGATTTTTTTGCTGTTTGTTCCATGTTTTTTGTTTTTTCGTTTCTTCTTCAAAGGTAACAACTAATCCGCAAAGTTGAAACTGAGAATTGCTGGTTTAGATTCATTTTCATCATCCTAAATGTATTTTCGCCATCAAAAGTAAATTCCAAACACGCTTTTAATTCGGGACAACCAGAGCCGGCACATCGTGTTCTTTGTACATTTGATTGAAATCGGCAATATCTTTTCCAAGGATTTGCATCATTGCTGAGTAATGGCCTTTCCATTGCTTTTCCAAATCACGGAATCGCGCCTTCACTCCGGTAGTTACTTTTGGATCATGCGAGTTGACTCTGTTGAGCAAATCTGCCAACTGGGTGTTGATGGTATTGGGAAAATTAATAACATCCTGCGCATTTTTTTGCTGAAATTGTACCAAATCCTTCTCCCATTCTGTGATACTCTCCTGAATAGCCACGCCTCTGTCAATCATGCGCTGTACGCATCCTGCCTTTTTGAGCTGCTCGGTCAAAAAGACAATCTGGCCCTTGAGGTCTTGCATGCGAGAGACTGACTGATGTATTTCCCTTAATAATTCTTCAATTCGCTTCATCATCTGTTCCTGCTCCTCGTAGTCAGCCTGTGTAGCTTTCACTCGTGGGTCAGGCAGAATAGTGGCCGTTTGTATGAATGTATCTCTGGGGGTGATCAGACGAATAGTATACTCACCGGGCGCGACTCTATGTCCTTTATAGCTGCCAAAGAGAAAAACATCTTTCACGCCAGGAATAGAATATCCCGTAAGGTCCCAACTGAATCGGTTGATGCCCGCTTCGGAGGGTAGTCGGCGATCAGGTGCCGGGCCTCCATGGTATGACTTGTAGTGTTCATCCCGCTGATTGCTAAAAGACCGAATGACCTGCCCATTTTTGTCCACAATTTCCAGGGTGAGAATATCCCGATCGCTATTTCTGGGGAGGAAATAATCGATTATCAAACCATTGGGAGGGTTTTTTCCTATATTTTCCTCTCTGGTACTCCCTACATCAAATCTGACAGTCGGGTCAGGTTGGAACAGCATCGGCTCGTAGGCAAATTCTCCGTTACTTTGCTGGATGGCCCCAATATCATCTAGTATCCAGAAAGCACGGCCGGAAGTAGATACCACCAGATCATTATCCTGGATACAAATATCAGTAATCGGACAAACAGGGAGATTGAGTTGAAAGGCATTCCACTGGGCTCCGGCATCAAAGGAAATATACATTCCGTTTTCTGTACCGGCGTAAAGAATATTGCTGTTTACGGGATCTTCTCTGACAACCCGCACAAAATGGTTGGCTCTTATACCTTTATTGATCAATTCCCAGTTTTTTCCCATATCTCTGGTGATAAAAATGTAGGGTTTTTTATCATTGAATTTGTAGCGGGTAGCCACTACATAAGCCGTAGCTGGGTCAGTAGGAGAAATTTCTATACTATTAATCAACGCTTCTTTATCCTCTAGTGGGGGAGGCGTAACAGCAGTCCAGTTTTTGCCTTCATCGCTGGTGACGTGTACCAGGCCATCGTCGGTACCTACCCAAATGACGCCGGCTTCGTGTGGCGAACATGCCAAGTAACTGATCGTATTGTAGTTCTCTGCTCCGGCCCCTTCGTTGGTGAATGGAATACCGCCCAACCCTTGTCTGGAAGGCTCATCGCGGGTCAGGTCCGGACTGATAGGGGTCCAGTTAATGCCGCCATCGGTTGTCTTTAATACCACATTAGCCGCATGATAAATGATGGAGGGGTCTTGTGGCTGAGCAATAATCGGGGCATTCCAGTTAAAACGGTATCGCATTTCTTTAGGCGTAGTAGCTAGGCCCATCTCCGGATAGGCCATAATATCTTTATTGGATTGTGTACTGCGATTATACACTGAAATATAGCCCTGATAACAACCACCGTAGATCAACTCTGGCTGGTCGGGATCAAAAGCAATAAAACCACTTTCACATCCACTAACCGGAAGCCAGTCTTTTTCATCTATTCCAGCATCGCTAGTTCTGCTGCTGATGGCCACCGTGGAATTATCCTGCTGGCCGCCGTATATATGGTAGGGAAATTGATTATCTGTGATGACGCGGTAGAATTGCCCGGTAGGCTGATTATTTTGGCTAGACCAGGTTTTGCCACCATTGAAAGAAATACAGGCTCCGCCGTCGTTGGCCAAAGCCATATTTTCGGGGTTATCCGGGTTGATCCAGAGCTGATGTTGATCGCTGTGATCTGTTGGAATTTCTGTAAAAGTCTTTCCGCCATCAATAGATTTTAGCAACGGATCGTTGAGCACATAAACGGTATTTTCATTGCGCGGGTCCGCAATAATTTTGATGTAGTACCAGGCTCTGGATACAGTAGACCTGTCGTTGCTCACCTGAGTCCAGGAATTTCCTTCATCAGTTGAACGAAAGACACCGCCATTTTCAGCTTCAATATTGGCATAAACCACTTCTGAATTGGCCGGAGAGACAGCTACGCCTATTTTACCCATTTTTTCGGGTAGCCCTTTACAGATCTTAGACCAGTTTCTTCCTCCATCCACTGATTTGAAGATGCCCGAGCCCCGGCCGCCACTTCTGATCTGCCAGGGTTTGCGCTGATGATCCCATAGGGCAGCATATAACACCCTTGGATTGTTAGGGTCCATAGAAAGATCAGCAGCTCCGGTAGAGCCATTGATATAAAGGACTTTAGTCCAGTTCAGGCCACCATCAGTAGTCATATAAATGCCCCGTTCTCTGGAGTCTGCATAAAGAGCACCTTGAACAGCCACATAGATCAAGTCGGGATTGTCCGGGTGAATTCGAATAGCCGCGATATGCTCGGCCTGTACCAGGCCGATGTGTTTCCAGGTTTTTCCGCCATCGACGGATTTGTATACGCCATCACCGGCGGAGGTCATAACGCCTCGCACGGGATGTTCGCCCATTCCTACATAGATAATATTATGATCAGAGGGAGCAACAGCGATTGCTCCTACAGAAGAAGAGCCAAAGAAGCCATCCGAGCTATTAGACCAGGAAATACCGGCGTCTTCTGTTTTCCAGATACCACCTCCGGTGCTTCCCATGTAATAAGTCATGGGTTGGCGGGGTACCCCTGCAATAGCCACGGCTCTGCCTCCTCTGAATGGACCTATATTTCTCCATTGCAGTTGGCTGAATTGCAAGGCATTAAGAAAGTTCTCTCTGAATCTTCCTTCTGTCGTAGTTTGTGTTTGGGAGTGGGCTTGAAATTGAAGTAGAAATGTTAACAGCGTTAGCAACATGTAGTATCTAAAAGTGCGCTTCATGGCAACATTTTTTTGTTACCCTCTGGCATAGCTATTAAAGCCCACTAGTGGGTAATGTAGTTTTTCTCATAGATTTTTACACAGTTGCGTCGTCAGAACTATAATAATCCAAATAAAAATGAGAACAGCTTCGAATATTGAGCAAAGCAAATAAAGCTGTTAGGGTAGTTGCTCTACGGGAGGATTTTAATACAGCAAAAGTACAGATTATTGAAATAAAAATCTATCCCTAGAGCAAAATTATTTATAAAGATACAACTTAAATTCCAGGAATTAGCCTAATACGCCAAAAAAATACTCGTTATCTATTCTTTGAGCCGCCAGATGCCGGCCTGACGTTCGAATTTGAACGTCAGAGATTTGTCTTTTTGTTCAAATTCTTTACGCGCTTTATCTTCTACATCTACTTTATTGTACAGCTTTATTTTCACGGTAGCTTCAGTTCGCTTTCTTTTAATGAGATTAAATTCCATCCAGGTTTTATGCTTTCTCAGGGTTAGTTCTTCTTCTTCCATGAGCAGCAGTACTTTGGAAGTACTCAGTTGGTTGATGCGACAATTCTCAGCGTTGACCCACTCGTTAGAAAGTATAAATATAGTGGGGTGGGCACTGAAGTACGCTTTTACTTCCGGTTGAGCAGCCGTCAGTTCTACCATTTTCTCTGTAATATACTGCTGCCCCTTGAGCGGCGCATAAATAATTGTGAATGTGAAGAATAAGAGGTAACTATAAATTTTTATCATATAATAAATTTTGCCGTCGAGCTAGACACAGCTGGAATCTAGCATTTCGAAGTAAAAAAGAGAACGCTGACTGAAGGGTAATATAAATGAAAACATTTCTATCAGGGTTCTCAAGACAAATATCGGTATTTACTTCGTTATTTGGCAAACCAGTCTATTGGAAAAAAGCGCTCAAACTTCTTCAAAAGTAAAGGCATCAAACATAATCTGCCCTTCTTTGTATGCTGAATGACTCGGTGAGCGCATCAAAAACAATCCTGCCTTGTCAACAAAAACGTGGAGCATCGAGTACCCTGTATTGGAAAAGAGGACCTCTCCAACTTTTTTCAAATCCTTATCCATTACCATAACAGAAAACCTAAAGGGGTAGTCATCCTCACTGTAATAATCATCCAGCTGCTCCATCACGGGTAACTTAACTATCCTGTAAAATACTTGTCGATATTCATCATAATACAGACCACGATAAAGAAATGAACGTGTAAACCTAATCGTGTAATGTCCCTTACCAAATGGCCTGTAGGCCTTATGATATCTAGAAAAAACAGTATGAATCGTATACTTATTTCCGCCACTATATTGATAGATATTGTGGTCGCAGGTGAAGTAAAAGTATAAATTCTTTCCATCTGAGTGGATCCCATTCGTTGCAGGAAGTGGCCGATTACTATCATTATAAACGGAGGGCACAAAATCAAAATTAACTTTTTGAATTTTTTTATCATTCAAATCAACAATGCTGAAAAGAGGCACTTCAGATAATTCCTGCTCACCGGGAAATTCTCTGAAAAATGGATATCTCAATGGGACGAACAGTTCGTTCTCTAACCTAACTACATCTCCATTTAACCTTGAATTCAGCAAAGTACCTAATAAAATTGACTTCAGCCCCAGTACAGAAAAACCAGCATCTATTAAGGAGTTAATAAGTAAAGGGAAATACTATGATTCTCAAATCATAGGAACAGGGTATAGCACAATCCAAACCATTCCATTTAAAGATAATTATTTTCCTTAAAAAATTAAACACGGTAGACCAGGAGCTTGTAAAGCCTACACACAACAAATTTTGATTTTTTTCATTTCTTACTACAATCATTTGATTCATCCTTAGGGTGAGTAATTCTAAAACTTATTGCAGCGTCGAGAAAGCAATTGGAAATTCGAGGTACTATATGACGATCGCTATCCTTTCCAGAAATGAGCATTTATACTCAACCCGTAGCCTGAGTGAAGCAGCCATGTTCAAAGGCCATGAAGTTATCATTGTTGATCATACCGCCTGTGATTTGCACCTGGGTACAGAAGGCCTGCAGGTGATACACAGAGGACGGCCTCTATCGGATATCGATGCCATCATTCCTCGTATAGGAAATTCGGTAACTAGCCGGGGGGCCGCCGTAGTGCAGCAATTCGAATTGATGAAAGTATTTACGGTAGCTCGTTCTTATGCATTGCTCCAATCCAGGGATAAATTAAAATGCTTGCAAAAGTTATCCTCCTACAATATTGATATTCCCAAGAGTATTTTTGTGGGAGATATGCAAAACATAGAGGAGTCAGCAGCTTTTGTGGGCGGTTTTCCCATAATTATCAAAATTACGGAAAGTACTCATGGCTCAGGCGTACTCATAGCACACGATTACCAATCAGCTATCAACATCATTGAAGCTTTTATGCGCGTAAAGAAAAAAGTGATTATTCAGGAGTTTATCCGGGAAGTTAATGGGGCTGATATCCGTGCATTAGTAGTAGCGGGAAAAGTAGTAGCCGCCATGGAGAGAAAAGCAAGAGATGGAGAATTCAGAAGTAATTTGCATAGAGGCGCATCCGCTGAGCCCGTGGTACTGACAGCCCGAGAAAAAGACCTGGCTGTGAAAGCTACCCAAATCATGGGCCTGGATGTTGCAGGAGTGGATATTCTAAGGTCACAAAGGGGGCCGCTAATACTGGAAGTTAATGCCTCACCCGGCCTGGAAGGAATAGAAACAGTAACAGGCATAAATGTAGCTCAAACCATAATTGAGTTTATTGAAAGGAAAATACAAAAAAGAGGGCATCACTTCAGTGAAACATCACTTTGAGCCGATGGATTTTTTTATTTTGCACTAATGGTTATTCAAAAAAAAGAAATAGCAGCCGGCGAAAATAAAGAGATCAAAATTAATATTGGGAACATGCCTTCCGGCGATTCTTTGCATATGCGATTGAAAGTTTTTCGCTCCCGGCATCCGGGGCCCTGCTTCTTACTTATGGCCGGCGTTCATGGAGATGAAGTCAACGGTGTAGAAATAATCAGTAGAATACTGGCTGATGAGTTGCTCACCGGTATCGAAAGGGGGAGTATTATTGTTATTCCTATTGTCAATGTTTATGGATTTATCCATCGCTCCAGAGAACTGCCGGACGGTAAGGATATCAACCGCTCTTTTCCTGGAAACCTTTCAGGATCGCTAGCTTCGAGGATGGCTAGGATATTGACCAAAACTATTCTACCTCTTGCCGATATAGTGCTGGATATGCACACGGGGGCTCACGCTCACTATAATTACCCACAGATAAGGTATTCCAAAGAAGATGAAGCGAGCAAATTACTTGGTAAGGCTTTTGCGCCGCCCATTTTGCTGGCTAAGCCGCCCATCAGTAAATCCCTAAGAAAAGTGGCCGCTGATATGCAAAAGCCCCTGCTAATCTACGAAGCTGGTGAAAACAATCGCCTGGATGAATTGTCGATCAAAGAAGGATTGACCGGTATCCGGCGACTGCTGGGCCACCTGGAAATGCTACCGCCCCTTACAGAAAGTGGACGGCCCATCCTCCATTTTGAAAAAAGCTCCTGGATGCGTGCAGTAAAGTCCGGCCTTTTTGAAAAAGATATTGCCTCGGGAGAGTTTGTTCAAAAAGGTCAGCTATTAGGGCATATCAATGATCCGTTTGGTAATATTATTCATACAATAGTAGCGAAAAGAGATGGCATCATCATTGGTCATAATAATGCTGCACTCGTCAATCAGGGGGATGCTTTATTTCACCTGGCCATGTAGTAAATTGCTCATTGTTGATAAGCCCGGAATCAAAAAAGGTTCCCCACCAATGTCTTACGACCTAGTGAGGAACGAAATGCTAAGGTTCCCGATTTGCTTATTTCCTAATCCAAAAACTTATCCGTTTTTGCTTTATTAATGGCAACATCCATGCCAAAACTGTTTTTAGGGTAAAAAATTGAAAAATTATTTTCAGAAATTAGGCTTCTGTAATCTTGAGACTTATTTTTATTATTAAATTAAAAAACAAAATAGCTTT
>CAZVOD010000124.1:0-9294 GCA_964628385.1 uncultured Saprospiraceae bacterium | reverse complement strand
GCTAATCTACAATTTTTTCAAAGAACTATTTGGATGCTAACATAGCATCTCTAAATATTGACTGGTCAGGCTACTGCTCTTTTATCTGTTATGAAAGCTGAAGGTCAACGCGGAAGGTTGGCTTTAAAGATAGCCTGTAGGTTAGTAATGATTAGGTGTACTTTTCGGTCCTTTAGATATTATTTCGGGATGCTGCCTGCTACTTTCCGCGAGTGCGAGCGGCCAGCGTCTTTTTAAGTGGGGTTAATTTTTAGAAAAAATACCGTTCATAATCTTTCAAATCCCTTAAACAATACTAATATTGTTGGAAATCTATTATACAGTAAATTTTCTTTTAAGATGCTTACATTGATCTTTCTGGCTATAAGATGGAACGTCAGCCCTGTAATTGTAGAGCTGGGACCTTTTTCTTTGCGTTGGTATGGTTTGTTATTCGCACTGGGATTCCTTTTGGGATTGTTTATGGTTAAACGGATGTTTGCCGCAGAAAATGCACCGGAAGCCTGGTTGGATAAAGCTTTTGTGTATGTCGTAGCTGGTGCCGTTATTGGCGCAAGGCTAGGCCATGTCTTCTTCTACGATTGGGACTATTACTCGCAGCATCTGTCGGAAATTCCTCAAATCTGGAAGGGTGGATTAGCTTCCCACGGTGGAGCCATCGGTATTATCATTTCCCTGTATATTTTTTCCAGAAATGTAAGTAAAAAATCAATTCTTTGGATATTGGATAAAGTGGTTGTTCCTACGGCTCTCGCCGGCTGTTTTATTCGGCTGGGAAATTTGATGAACTCAGAAATTTATGGCAAGCCCGCCGGAGAAGGATTACCCTGGGCGTTTATTTTTGAGCGCATTGATGAAGTACCCAGGCATCCGGTGCAGCTATACGAATCATTGAGCTATCTGATCATTTTCTTTATTCTGTACTACATATACTGGAATACCTCTTTGGTAAAAAAGCAAGGTTTTATATTTGGACTGTTTCTAATCCTGATCATGGGAATCCGCTTCGTTCTTGAACCCTTCAAAAAAGCCCAGGGTGGCTTTGAAGAAGCTATTGATAATGCGCTGAGTACCGGACAATTGCTAAGTATTCCCTTCATTCTGGCGGGATTGTATTTTGTATTTCGTCCGGCTCCCAAAACTGATAGTGAAAAAAAGGGTTCTGTTGTTAAGAAGAAGAAATAACCGGTCATTAGCTACGTTCTATTGACCTGAACGTTTAAAGGCGAGTAGCCGGGTAGCTAGCAAGTCCGGATTGTATATTTAAAATAAAATTATGAAGGTTTTACCCATTTTATTGCTATTGATGTGGTCCGCATTTGTTCATGCTCAGGGTTTCATATTGCCATACGATATGGAAAAACCGATCTCTATTTTTAACATGGCTCCCGAATTGGAGGAAATATCGGGATTGAGTATTCACGGTGATTATATTGTAGCCATACAAGACGAGGAAGGAGCTATTTATTTGTTGGATAAAAAGTATGGTTTGCTCAGGGAGCAGATTGATTTTGGAAAAGATGCGGACTACGAAGGCGTCGAAGTGGTAAATGATGTTTTTTATATAGTAAAAAGTACCGGAACTTTATCGGAGGTAACTAATTTGGGCAAAGAAGATCAGAATGAGGAAAAATATAATGATTTCCTTGATGAGGGTTATGATGTGGAAGGCCTGGCCTATGATAAAAGAAATAACCGATTGTTGTTGGCCTGTAAAGGAAAAGCCGGCGATGGGGATGAGTTTGATTATGTCAAGGCATTTTATGCTTTTAATTTATTTAACAAAAAACTTGAAAAAGAACCGGCACTATTAATAAGCCTGAAATCCATAAGAGACTATCTGGATACCAGCCCATTGATTCGTAAGCTGGATGATTTGCTAGAGTTTTTTAATCCCAATGAATCAAAGTTTACCTTTAGTCCTTCAGGTATTGCTATTCACCCTAAAACTAATGACTTTTACATTTTATCAACTGCCGGTAGATTATTGGTGATTGTTACTCCTGAAGGGGAGATCCGACACATCGAAAAGCTCAGGAAAAAATATCATCCACAGCCGGAAGGTATTTGTTTTGAAGAGGATGGCACTTTATATATTGCAACTGAAGGAGACGGAGGGGTTGGTCGCATCTTTAAGTATGCTTACGAGAATAAATAAGTCAGCATAAAAGCCAGGTTAGGGCGCTGTTGATCAGGTTGTCCCCTTTTTTGATGCGGCTATTGCTACCAAAACGAGAACGAAAATTTATTGAACCAACTTATACTACGCCTAAATATGAGCATTGTTGAAATGAAGGTTCCTGTGATTGGGGAATCCGTAACAGAAGTTACTCTATCTCAATGGTTGAAAGAAGATGGAGAAATAATCAAATTAGACGAACCCATTTGTGAGTTCGAATCCGATAAAGCTACACTTGAATTTCCTGCTGAAGCATCCGGCAAATTGATACACGTTGTAGCGGAAGGGGATGATCTGGAGATTGGCGCTTTGGTGGCCAGGATCGACACCAGCGTGTCAGCCGAAGCCGAAGAACCAAAACCGGATACGCCTGCTCCGGCAGAAAACAAAGAGGC
Source organism: uncultured Saprospiraceae bacterium (assembly GCA_964628385.1). Lineage (GTDB taxonomy): Bacteria > Bacteroidota > Bacteroidia > Chitinophagales > Saprospiraceae > JANQPA01. The sequence goes on along the minus strand of CAZVOD010000124.1, from coordinate 6,720 downwards.
AGCAAAAGAAGAACAGGCAGTCGCACCAACTCCTGCTAGTAATAACTATGCTACGGGGCATCCCTCTCCGGCCGCAGCCAAAATCCTCAAAGAAAATGATATTCCGGCTAATCAGGTACAAGGTACAGGACGTGACGGACGTATCCTAAAAGAGGATGCTATGAAAGCCGTCCAAGATAAAAGTACTCAACCGCCTGCTCAGCCTCAGCCCGAACCAGCCCGCCAACCTGCTCAGGAAGAAAAGGCTACCTCCATGCCTCCTATCACAGCAGCGGGGCCATTCAGCCGCGAAACTTCCAGAAAGAAAATGTCTCGTATGCGCCGTACCATCGCCAAGCGCCTGGTCAGTGCAAAGAACGAAACAGCCATGCTAACTACTTTCAACGAGGTAGACCTTAAGGAAGTAATGGCACTTCGGAAAAAATATCAGGATAAATTTGTGGAAAAATACGGCATTAAACTTGGCTTTATGTCTCTATTTGCTAAAGCTTGTGCCAAAGTGCTTATAGAAATGCCGGAAGTAAATGCCAAACTCGATGAAAATGAGTTGGTTTACCATGACTATGCGGATATCTCAATCGCTATTTCTACACCTAGTGGCTTGGTTGTTCCGCCGATAAAAAACGTAGAGTCGCTCAATTTTGCACAAATAGAATACAAGATTAAGGAGTTGGCAGATAAAGCCAGAAAAGGAACGCTTACTTTGGAAGAAATGTCCGGTGGTACTTTCACTATTACTAACGGAGGTATCTTTGGGTCGTTGATCAGTACGCCCATTCTGAACGAACCTCAATCTGCTATCCTGGGGATGCACGGAATTAAGCAGCGCCCCATGGCGATCAACGGGACGGTAGAAATTCGGCCAATGATGTACCTAGCACTTTCCTATGATCACCGGGTGATCGATGGAAGTTCTTCTGTGACCTTTCTGATGAAGGTTAAAGAGCTATTAGAGGATCCTGTTACTTTGCTACTTGACCTGTAAAGCGAATGATCAGTCTATTCATAAATACTTTTTCCCGGGCTCCAAAGCAGTGTAAAAAGTGTTTATGATTGCACTAGTCGAATAGCTACCACTTTTAGTATACAAATGAAAATGTTCACTTGATCGGAGAACCTTTTTGTTCCATATTGCGTCTATGAAAATAAGTGAAAGAGATAATCTCCTGTTGAGCGAAGTAAATTATTACCTTGCTGGATAATGACCTTACTACAATTATTTGAATATCTTTCCGGTCATCCCATTCTTGTATTGGGCTACTTCATTAGTATTCCACTCCTGGTATTGGTAGCTGGTTGGCTCGATAAAGATCAGGGCCATTATCCTCCCTGGAATTACATTTACGCTTTCCTGATTTATCTGGTGAGTATTCCCGGGATTTTTTCATTAACCCTGAGTGTTTATCTCTTTTTATTTGAAAAGCAGAGTATCCTTTCTACCGATTTGTTAACGCAGGTGCTACCTGTCGCTTCGATGATCGTTAGTCTGAGTATAATCAGGAAAAACGTAGTACTGGATTATATTCCTGGCTTTGACCGGTTGTCAGGGCTCATGTTACTGATTACCGGCATAATAGCGATGATGTGGTTGATAGATCGGTTCAGGATTATAGGTTTTGTACACCTGCACTTTTCATACGTAGTTATCTTTCTTATAGGGCTGCTTATCCTGATGCAAATAGGTTTGAGACGATTAGGAGGAAGATATTAAAAAAGAGCTACTGTGGAGCAGCTCTTTAATAATTAGGAACCAATGAGAGTTTTTTCATACTAATTTAGTAAGGTTGTCGTGTATTATTGCACGACAACATTTTTGTTAATCAAATGTAAAGAAACTTTTTTCTATCGGCAAAATAAATTTTATCTAAATTGTCAAATAAAGTTAAAAAAAGGGGAATAACAGCTATTTCCCTTTTTTTATTTATACCCTAGTCCAAAGGCTTCTGCAGGCAGTAAATATCCGCCCGTAAGCCAGTCTATCAGTTATTGCTCCTTCCGGTTTTACAATTCTCTTCACAGTAATCTTCGATTACGCGGTTAGCTCGAAGAGATAATTTTTTACTTTTGTAAAAATTAGTGCCATGAGCAACTACATGATAACCGGAATAGGAAAAAGAATTAAGGCCATTCGGCTTGAAAAAAGAGTTAAGCTCACTGAATTAGCTGAAATAGCAGGAGTTAGCAAGGGTTTATTATCAAAAGTAGAAAATGGAAGAACTGTTCCTTCGCTTCCGGTTTTACTCTCTCTTATCGAATCGCTGGAAATGAAGCCCAGCGACTTTTTCCAGAACATGGATTTTTCACCTCCCCGAAAATACATTCACAAGAAGGCGAATGCTTTTGAACAGACTTCTAAAGAGGAAGATGCCTATGGTTTTGATTACAAGTTAATTCTTGAAAAGGGGTTTGAAGCTTTCTCATTTGAGGCAGTAACGCTGGAAGTGCATCCTGGCGCTCAGCGTAAGAAAGTGACTACCGATGCTTACGAATTCAAATATGTACTAGAGGGGAACATTCGCTACCAGATAGACGATGAATTCATAGAATTAGAAAAAGGGGATATCCTTTTTTACGACGGGAGGCAGCCACATGTCCCTCACAATGATACCGATCAGACAGGTAAAATGCTCGTGATCTATCTTTTTGATGGAGATAAGCCACGGGAAGAAATGTAGTTCGGGCCTTGATTTAGGGAGCTGCTATTTATTTTTGTTTTATAATTTTTTTCAATATACAAAGTGATACCTACACAAAATGCTACATTTGTACACATTTAGGCAAAGCCTTTCCATAATCATACACTCAAAAATCAATCAATTAACTTAAGTAAAAAATTATTATGAAGCTTCTTTTACGTTGTTTTTGCATGCTAGCCGTATTTGCTGTTTGTCATGTACAAGCGCAAGATCTGGAATTGATGCCTCAGTCGACCTTTGAGACGGGCATATTCGATGAAGGTGCAGCAGAGATTGTAAGTTACGACAGAGCCACCTCCAGGCTGTTTTTCACTAATGCGGACGCTAATACAATTGGTATTTTGGATATTTCCGATCCTACGAATCTTACTTTGGTTACTAATATTGACATTTCAACATACGGAGCGGGAGTAAACAGTTGTGCTTTTTCTAATGGTATTCTTGCGGTGGCTGTTGAGGCCGATCCGGTTACGGATGCCGGGAGTGTCGTTTTCTTTAATGCTGACGGTGAATTTCAGGCTGCCGTAACGGTTGGTGCGCTTCCTGACATGGTGGCTTTTACACCGGATGGCACCAAGCTCATTGTTGCTAACGAAGGTGAGCCAAATGATGACTACACCATTGATCCTCAAGGTACCATCTCGATCATTGACCTGGCGGGCGGAGTTGCTGCTGCGACAGTTTCAACTGCTGATTTTACAGCTTTTGATGACAAAAGAGCTTCTTTAATAAACCGGGGAATTCGAATTTTTGGCCCTGATGCCAGTGTATCTCAAGACCTGGAGCCCGAATACATCACTGTTACACCAGACAATACTACAGCTTTAGTGGCTTTGCAGGAAAATAATGCATTAGCAGTGGTAGATATTGCTTCGGCTACTGTTGTGGATATTTTACCATTAGGCTACAAAGATCACAACAGCGGAACACCCTCTTTGAGGGAGTTTAAGCTGAATGAGTTAGTGGATTTGCCAGCATTGGGAGTGCCTGTGTTAGACACGCTGGTACAGGATACCGTATTTCTGAGTGGATTCTCCGGAATGTGGTTTGACGAAAATGAATCAACGGATAGTACTTATATCTTTTATATAATTCCGGATCGTGGGCCTAATGAGGCGGCGGTTCCCCAGAGTAATCTTATAATTCCAAACAATGAAGAATCAGCCCCTGGCAACCTACGTCCTTTTAAGCTACCTGATTATCAGGCGAGGATTGCCAGGTTTGAGATTAATATCAACTCTGGTGAAGCGGAACTCCTGGACCAGATTTTTCTGACGCAGGATAAAGCACAGGGCGTTAGGCCTATTACCGGCAGAGGCAATGTCTTTTTTGGATTTGATGAGATTCCGGTGCGTATCTCAAGGTTTTATGATGATACCACTACCATGTTTACGGATGCGGATTTCGTAGATACTATAGCACGCATTGGGTATAGAGAATTGCCCTTTGATAGCTATGGTGGTGATTTTGAGGGTATTTTAAGAGATAACGAAGGTAATTTTTGGATGTGTGACGAGTATCGCCCTTCTTTATATAAATTCGATCCTACGGGGTTATTGATTGAACGCTACGTTCCTGAAGGTACTGGCGATCTTGTTATTGACGACCTGGGCTTCAGTTTGGCTGGTCAGTTTGGGCAGGAGACACTACCGAGGGTTTATCTGGATAGACGGGCCAACCGAGGTTTTGAGGCTATTGCTCATGATACAGATGCAGATATTATTTATGCCTTTATTCAGTCGCCTATTGAAAATCCGGATAGAGCAACTGTAAGAAACAATTCTGATGTGATCAGAATTTTAGGCATTGATCCGACTGATGGTACGCCGGTGGCGGAGTACGTTTATTTATTGGAAAGAAACAGAGATGCCGGAATAGGCACTAGAGTTGATAAGATTGGTGATGCCGTATATATTGGTAATGGCAAGTTCTTGGTGCTAGAGCGAGATTCCAGCAGGCCGGAAGAAACTACAGGTAAGAAGTATGTGTGTGAAATCGATTTGACACACGCTACCAATATCCTGGCGGATTTCCCTGAGCTATCTGCAAAGACAAGCTCTTCAGGGCCTAAAGATAAAACACTGGAAATGATGACTGCTGATGACCTGGCGGCGGCTGGTATCAACACCGCATTCAAGCGTAAGGTCGTAAACCTACCTTCTGTAGGCTACTTGCCATCAGATAAGCCAGAGGGCTTATCTTTGTTGCCTGATGGCTCAATCGCTGTCATTAATGACAATGATTTTGGAATAGCAGGTGCCGGATATACGGACGAAAGCTCTTTAGGAATTATCTCTTTTGGGACAGACAATGCTCTGGATGCTTCCAACCGGGATGATGCCATTAATATTGCCAATTATCCTACTTTGGGAATGTACCAGCCCGATGCCATCACCACATTCGAGGTGAATGGAGAGGTCTTTATCCTTTCGGCCAATGAAGGAGATGCTAGAGATTATGATGGCTACTCTGAGGAAGCACGAGTAGCAGACCTTACCCTTGACCCGGCACAGTTTCCTGATGCTGCCAGCCTTCAGGAAGCAGCGGCACTCGGACGTTTGAATACTACACTCGCTAATGGAGACCTGGATGGCGATGGTGAGAATGATCGCATCTTTTCCTACGGTGCGCGTTCTTTCTCCGTTTGGGATGCTGTTGGTAATCTGGTGTGGGACTCCGGTAATGATTTCGAACTCATTACTGCTGAATTCGAAGAGGGAGCTTACTTTAACAGCAATAATGATGAAAATGGATCATTCGATGCACGCAGCGATGATAAAGGCCCAGAACCTGAGGCAGTAGAAGTGGGGCAGATAGGACCAGACCTTTATGCATTTATTGGTTTGGAAAGAATTGGCGGAATTATGATTTATAATATCAATGACCCACGCAATCCTCGATTTGTAAATTACATCAATAACCGCGATTTTTCCGGTGATGCTGAAGCAGGAACAGCCGGTGACCTGGGAGTAGAAGATATCTTATTTATTACGCCACAAGATAGTCCGGTTGATATGCCTTTGATCGTAACGGCAAATGAGGTGAGCGGTACCGTAACGATTTTTTCTACCAATATGGTTACCGACATAGACAACCCTAATGTACAGGCAAATACATTGGAAGTCTTCCCTAATCCGGTTAAAAATATGCTGTTTACCAATGTAGTTTCTGATTATCAGGTAATTTCCGTGACAGGTAAGGTTGTTGGTCAGGCTCAAAATACTAATCGTATTGAAATGAGCACGCTGCCGGCAGGTTCTTACTTTGTAAGAGATATTAAAAATAATCAGTCTCGTATGTTTGTAAAGCAATAGAAAAGTAGAAAGGCCTTGATAGTAAGAGTATCAGGGCCTTTCTGTTTTTTACCATTAATTTTGCAAAAATAACTTCGCAATTTTATGTTGCGCATTGTCGTAATCTATATCGCTGGGATTGGTAACCATAGCCACCACCACTTCCTGCTCCTGATAAATAATCAATTGTGTTATTCCTCCTGCTGATCCGCCACTGTGACCCAACCATTTTTTTCAGACCGTCTGTTTCTCCACTTCGCCAACTAATACCATATTGAGTAGACCTGCCGGTAGAAGTTTGCTGTGGTTGTACCCGTATATCCAAAGTGGCTGCTTTGAGGAAAGAAGGTTTGTTTTTCTTGCCTTGTAAAGCGTGGCAAGTGCAGCAGCCGTAACCGGTTTGGACACACTACCAATCCTGAATTTAGTTTTAGCCGGATCTACAGGAAACATCTGCTCAAGGTCAGCGTAGCCAAATCCTTCAGACCAGGCTATTTCACCTTTGACCATCACCGTTACGGCTATTCCCGGAATCTTACTGTCTTTCTGTACTGCTTCCGCTATCTTACAGGCCTTTTTTATGGCCTTTTGATAAGCTTGTGATTGGGCATCTATGCTACTCCAGCTAATGAGTAGTAGAAATGCCAGGAGTAAATTTTTCATACTACTTTTTGAATTAAGGAATGAGAAAAAAATAACTCATCATTTTTGACGGGGGCTTTTGCCCCAAT
>CAZVOD010000123.1:0-9447 GCA_964628385.1 uncultured Saprospiraceae bacterium | reverse complement strand
TGATTGTAGTTGTAGTTTTCCAAAAAACTAGTACAGCCCCCTCAGCAGGGAACTGACAGGTTTTATATCGGTAATATTCTCCTTTATTTCAAATCCTTTTTTTCTACAAACGCGTAGCAAATATACGGAGCTTTATGCCTCGCTCTACTCCCTTCAAAATAGATCGATTAGCTCGTTCTGCTTTCGGAAACGTCGAAATAACTAAAAAGTTATCGGCAGCTCCTGAAATCATCCGCTGGAAATGTGCGGAAATATTCATGCTGTATACGCCTTCGCGCTCACCGGTTGCATCAAGGGTGCCACCAAAAATTCCAGAGAGGTTGTTAGAAAGCGTCCCGATTGTAAAATCGTTTATCGGTTCTAGCTCTCCGGAAGCTGAATTTCTGGTCAGCACCGCCAATTGCTCCGCTGGTGCAAATAAAGGAGACGATCCGGCATCTATATCATCCCATTCTATTATCAATTCTGCTTTATTGATCAGTATTTCTCTGGATCTTAGCTCTTCCAAGAATGGAATTTCCAGGCGGGTTTCTACTCCTCCCAGGCCCTGAACAAATATAAGACTATCTCCGAGTTCTTCATTATCCAGGAAGTTTTCTACAAAAGCGTCCGTATAATCATGAGAAAATACCGGAAATCTGGCACTAAACTGGTCCAGACCAATTTGAAACTGCCGCTCTTCTGTAATCGTATCTCGTTGCTGAGTGTAATATACGAAAAGTCCGCTAAAAGTGTTTTGCAGCTGAAAAGACAGCAGCCCCTCATTCTCCGTCCTGGACCGAAGCAGCAAGCCGCCCAAAAAGTCCAGAAAGTTCTCATCGTTCTCCAGGCTGGTAGAATCCAGGTTGAGAATTTGGTTGCCAAACGCATCATCCAAACGAATACTCACAAAGCCGGGTAATAACACCGTATCTTTTACTGTGCCATTGATAACTACGAAGTTGGTTGAATCTCCCGGAGCCGGAAAAAACTGCTTGACAGCAATCGGCTGTGGATCAAAATTGAAAGATGTATCAGAATTATAAAACAAGTTTCTATCTATTAACTCATTAACCCTCAATACCTCCATTTCGTAAAGGCTCTCAATATTCCCGTAGTAAGATGTTGAATCAGGCGAATAGGGTAATACCAGTATAATAGAATCCAGTGTGGAGTTACTAAAGTCAGGGTTGAAAAAGTCCAGACGGGGCTGAATATACAATTCCGCGCTGCTTTGTCCGAAAAATGAATCTCGCATTACTCCCCAAAGAAAATCATCTACCTGATTATCAACTGAAGGACCATAGACAAATTGTGGCTCTCCTAATACTGTAGTAGCCTTGAGCGTAAGGGTATCAAAAAACTCAACACCTCTTTGGTCGTTTTCGAGTAAATCAGAACCCAGGTCGGTTGGGTCTACGCAAGAATAAACAGAAAAGCAAAGCAGTAGTGACAGCACATACCAAAAAACACGTGCGTTCATGTAGAAAGTTTTTTTGTGAAATAATGCCGGGTAAATTTAAAAGGCGCCCAGATAATTAACTAGTTTATCCGGGCGCCCTTTGCGCTTACAGTTCATTGTACAGATTGCAGGTTACTTTCGGAAGACAAAAGATCGCAAACCCAGGTATCGGATTCTGTTGTCGTTTGCTTAGGCTGCTGTCGCTGCCAGTATCTTTAGTAACCCGCGTATTGATAGAAAAAACAAGTTTTACTACAAATATTTAGAAAGAAATCATCCTTAGGCTACTTCTTCAGCCAGAAGGTTTTGATAAAATTCCATATAAGAAGCCAAATAATCTTCTGCCTGATAACCCAACACGGGCTTTCCGCTATCGTCAAGCGCCGTCTGAACAGAATCGTCAATAGTATCTGTGGCCTTGATAAGAGCGTCAGAAAAAGCAATAGCTCCTTCGTGTAGCCTGATTCCCTTACCATCGTAGTAAGGAGCCAGGTCTTTCTCCGTGAGGTTGTTAATAGTGGCTTTTGATAAAAATTCACTAGCCAGAGAGTTGGAAGTATCTTCTTTGTAAAGAGAATAGACAACCTTGGAATTCTGAAACAAAGGCTCGTTCTTGTAAGCTGACTTCAAATATAGCGGTACCATACTGGTCATCCAACCATGGCAGTGTACAATATTTGGTGGCCATCCGAATTTCTTTACCGTCTCCAGTACTCCTTTACAGAAAAATACCATTCGATCCATATTGTCTTCAAACGGCTGCCCCTCCTCATCCTTAAAGGTTTGCTTACGCTTGAAAAAGTCTTCATTATCCAGGAAGTATACCTGCATTCTGGCTTCCGGTAAAGAAGCAACCTTGATAATCAACGGATAGTCATCATCATCTACAATGATGTTCATCCCAGACAGGCGAACAACCTCGTGTAGACGATGTCTTCTTTCATTGATCGTTCCAAATCTCGGCATCAAAATGCGGATTTCCATTCCTTGTTCCTGAATATATTGAGGGAGCTGTCTAGCAATTTCTGAGAGTATAGATTGCTTCGTGTAGGGTTGCATCTCTTGTGTTACGATTAACACTTTCTTTTTACTCATAGATTTATTTTTAATCTTTCGCCTATGTAACAACTTCAAATAAGGCTGCAAAGATACTAAAATTTGAAATAACTTTACTTGTATTGTCAGAGGTTAATAATATCTTAACAGAAAAATAATAGTTAAAACTTTGAGAATCTCTCAGGGCTAAAATATTTTTCTGGATGTATCTTTTCAAAAAAGCAGCCCGTTTGCAGTCTTACTTTGGAGGCCAACGCCTTAGCAACACTATTGGTTTTGTGCCTACTATGGGCGCTCTACACGAAGGGCACTTATCACTTATAGAAGAGGCCCAAAAGGCAGGTGATCAGGTCGTTTGTAGTATTTTTGTAAATCCTACTCAATTCAATGAACAGAAAGACCTGGATACTTACCCCAGGACTCCACATAAGGATATCAGCTTGTTGGAAAAGGTTGGCTGTGATGTTTTATTTATGCCGGATGCCGAGCAGATATATCCACAAGGTACTACTACTACTTTTAGTATGGACTTTGAAGGCCTGGACAAAACTATGGAAGGTGATTTCAGGCCCGGTCATTTTCAGGGTGTGGCACAGGTGGTTAAGCGCCTGCTGGATATTGTGCAGCCCCAAAATCTATTTATGGGAGAAAAAGACTTTCAGCAGCTGGCTATTATCCGACACCTCATCAATACATTAAATTTACCCGTGAATTTGGTACCTTGTGCTACTTTTAGAGAAAAAGATGGACTGGCAATGAGTTCGAGAAATGCCCGACTTAGTGAAGCCGCTCGCAAAGCAGCTCCAACTATTTACGAAGTGCTCAAAAAAACAAAAGCGCAATATGGAAGGACCAGCATTCCAGACCTCGAACAACAAGCACTAGCAGCTTTAAATGCCGTCCCCTTACTGAAGCCGGAGTACTTCACAATAGTAGACGGCCACAGCCTGCAACCCGCTGAAGCGCTGCCCAACTCTGAATACATCGTGGCTTGTGTAGCCTGCTGGGCGGATGATGTCCGGTTAATCGATAACATCAGGATCAAGCCAGATAGTGTAAAACAAACCTAAAATGTATGGTGTTTGTCAAATGGCAAACCAGCAAAAAAGTCAAACTAATCAGCAATGATGATTCAGCGTTTTAAATCAAAAATACACAAAGCAATAGTAACGGAAGCTAACCTTAACTACATGGGGAGTATCACAATCGATGAAGCTCTGATGGAAGCTTCCAATATTATAGAAGGAGAACGAGTACAAATTGTCAATAATAATAATGGTGAACGGCTGGAAACTTACGTCATCCGAGGCGAAAGAAATTCCGGCGTGATCTGCCTGAATGGTGCCTCCGCAAGACGAGTACAGGTAGGTGACGATGTTATCATCATCTCGTATGTATACATGGATATGGAAGAGGCTAAATCTTTTAAATCCGTTGTGGTTTATCCACAGCAAGGTGGTGGCAAGCCCAATCAGCTTTAGCGCCCGTACTCCCGGGCTGTCGCTTAATCCTGCACAACGCAACAACCCAAAGTATTCGGGGTATTATTTATTGCAAAATAAAGATGCTCAAGTGTGTTTAGAATACTATCTTTGCCATTCTTTGGCAAAAGCCAGGATGTATTGATTAAACATAGATTGGCTTTAGCGGAAAACAGTACCCCCAAAGCCAGTCTGTTAAAAGAGAAGCTTTGAAGAATTACCTCAAAAATATTCTAAAGTTCCTGCTGTTTTTTGGGATCGGTGCAGTGATACTGTTTCTGGTTTATAGAGGCCAAAGCGCGGCCTACCAAGAACAATGCGCTATTGATGGTATCCCGGCAGAAAAGTGTAGCCTGCTCAATAAAGTGGTGGATGACTTTGCCTCTGTAGACTATGGCTGGATACTGCTGGTGCTGATCGTATTTACGCTTAGTAATGTTAGCAGAGCCTTCAAGTGGAATATCCTGATCAAACCGCTGGGCTACCAACCCCGATTTTACAACTCCTTTCTTTCTATCCTCCTGGGGTATTTTGCCAACCTCGGCATACCGCGAATCGGCGAAATCGTTCGCGCCGGCTCTCTGGCCCAGTACGAGAATATTCCCGTAGAAAAAGTGATGGGAACGGTCGTAGTCGATCGAGTGATTGACGTGATTAGTTTATTATTGATGACAGGCCTGGTATTCCTGATAGAATACAATACGATCAGTACCTTCTTTAACAAGCATGTGTCATTCAGTGATAAGTTTGGAGGAATGACAGGGCTGATTCTGTATGGTATGGGAGCAGGAATTATAGGCCTGGCCCTGTTTCTTACCTTTAGAAAAAGACTGGCCAATACCGTAATCTACAAAAAGGTCATGTCGTTGGTTAATGGTTTTGTGGAAGGATTAAAAACAGTGGGCCGCTTGGAAACCCCCGGGCTCTTTATATTTCATTCTATTGCCATTTGGGTTTGTTATTTTGTCATGATCTACCTCTGTTTTTTCTCCTTTGAACCTACAAAGAACCTCTCTCCGGTGGTAGGGCTGGTTGTTTTTGTTTTTGGTGGATGGGGAATAGCTATTCCGTCGCCTGGAGGGATGGGCACTTATCATTGGCTGGTACAAACTGCTTTGTCTATGTACGGCATGCCCGGCGATGATGCTTTTTCATTTGCCAATATTGCATTTTTCTCCATTTCTCTGGGTTGTAATGTCATTTTAGGAATAGTAGCACTGGTAGCTTTACCGTTTTTAAATAAGAATTATACGCCCGCTAATGTTATTGAACCCACTTCATAAATTAGCATATGGCATCCATTTCACTTATCAATCAGAAAATACTCGACTGGGACAAAGCGGCTGCGCAATGCGACATCTGGAGGTCCGCCGGATGTAAAGTGGTATTTACTAATGGCTGTTTTGACCTGATTCACTACGGTCATATTCACTATCTGGCTGAAGCGGCTGAGCAAGGCGATAAGCTGGTTATTGGCCTTAATGCCGATGTTTCGGTGGCTGAATTGAAAGGTAGCCATCGCCCTATAAAAGACGAGAAAAACAGAGCAGCGCTGCTAGCCAGCCTGTTCTTTGTGGATGCGGTTGTGGTTTTTAAGGAAATTACGCCCCTAAAGCTCATTCAGCTGATCCGTCCCGATGTTCTTGTCAAAGGAGGTGATTATAGTATTGATGAAATCGTAGGCGCTGATTTTGTGCTGCAAAATGGCGGCAGAGTCGAAACCCTGTCTTTTGTAGAAGGCTATTCAACGACCGCCCTGGAACAAAAGATAAGGTCCTGGTAATCTTATCAGTGCTTCTCAACGTTTTTTAAGTATACATCTCACAAAGCAATAAAAAACAGAACTTATCCTTTATGAAAATTGCCCAAGTCATTAGTTATCTGGAAAGTATTGCCCCACCCGTATATCAAGAAAGCTACGACAACGCCCGCTTGATTACCGGCGATAAAAACCGGGAAGTCACAGGGGTACTCACCAGCCTTGATGCTATAGAAAAAGTGGTAGATGAGGCCATCGCCCAAAATTGTAACCTCATCGTCGCACACCATCCCATCGTTTTTAAAGGCCTGAAAAGCCTTACTGGAGCCAACTACGTTGAGCGAACCATCATAAAGGCCATAAAAAACGATATCGCCATCTATGCTATCCACACTAACCTGGATAATATACTGCACAATGGCGTCAACGAAAGAATAGCCGATCGGCTCAACCTGGAATACCTGGAAATCCTGGCTCCCAAAGCAGTACGAAAAATAACCAGCTTCGCCTTTCCTCTGGAAAAAGAAGAGCTAATCGAATCAGCTGCCGAAATCAATCGCCTGGATGTGGTGATTTCTACCTTCGAAGAAATTGCCGAAATAGAAATCGTCTTTGATATCGGCCAACAGGCCAAAGTGATGCAAATGCATCAACAATTCGCCTTCAATCCCAGGGAAGAATTACTGATCAGTACCATCGAAAATAAAAGTCCGAAAGTAGGCTCGGGAATAATCGGCTCATTGCCGGCTCCAATGAAGGAACTGGATTTTCTGAATTTTGTAAAGGATAAAATGAAAGTGTCCATGCTGCGTCATACCCAACTACTGGGTAAAGAGATACAGCGAGTAGCTATTTGTGGAGGTGCCGGGAGCTTTTTGCTGCCCAAAGCTTTAGCCAAACAAGCTGATATCTTCATCACCGCTGATTATAAATACCACGAATTTTTTGATGCAGATGGTAAAATTATTATCGCGGATATCGGTCATTTTGAAAGTGAACAGTTTACTATAAACTTGCTAGCCGAGATTATTTCCAAAACATTTAGTAAATTGCCTGTTTACGAAACCAAAACCACGACTAATCCCGTTTTTTATAGATAATCCCTCCTTTATAGTTGGGAAAATATTTTTGCTTACAAAAATTAATAACACATAATGGCTACTAAAGAGTTATCAGTAGAACAAAAGTTGAAAAACTTATATGAATTACAACTAATCGATTCCACAATTGATGAAATTTCTATTCTTAAGGGAGAACTTCCCATGGAAGTAGCCGACCTGGAGGATGAAATCGCTGGCCTAGTTACCAGAATTGGTCGAATGAAGAAGACTTTAGAAAATCAGGAAGCAGAAGTTAACCGCCATCGGGCAAATATTGCCGAAGCAGAGAACCTCATTTCTCGTTATAACGTACAATTAGATAACGTTAAAAACAATAGGGAGTACGAAGCACTAGTTAAAGAATTAGAACTTCAAAAACTGGAAATCCAGTTATCAGAAAAGAAAATTCGTCAGGTGAATGAAGAGATCGCCAAAAAAACAGAAACCTACAACGCTACAGTAGAGCGAAAAGAGAAAAAAGATGAAGAACTGGAAGCCAAACGGGTGGAGTTGAAAGAGATCATTGAAAAGACGGAAAAAGAAGAAAAAGTACTAAAAGAAAAGTCCGATAAAGCCAGAAAAAAGGTAGAAGGCCGTTTGATAAAAGCTTACGACAGAATCAGAAATTCCTACAGAAATGGCCTGGCGGTTGTAACAGTAGAGAGAAGCTCTTGTGGTGGTTGTTTTAATAAAATACCTCCTCAGGTACAGTTGGAAATTTCTATGCGTAAGAAAATAATCGTTTGTGAGCACTGTGGTCGGGTATTGGTAGATGATACGATTATGGGAGCTGAAGCCGAAAAGCAAACTCAGGAATCATAATCGGCACCCTTTTTGTTACGAAATAGTTGTTGAGTTACTAGATGAATTGAGACTGGTCAAGAGCTTATTAGCTTTTGACTGGCTCAATATATTCTTCACGAATCCCCCAAAAACGGATGAACCGATTTTTTATTTTATTGCTGAGCTACTGCTTGGTTTTACCCTCCTGTGTGGCCTCCGAATATTTCGAATACAGTTCGCTGGCTCAATCTGCTTACCGTATAGCTACCACGCTACGTCTCAAAGAAGCACAAGTATTGGCCAACCAGCTCCGACAATCTAGTCCTGACAACCTGATCGTTCATCATATCGAAAATTATATCGACTGCTTATCTGTATTTTCCACCGAAGACAGGAGTGCTTTTGAGCATTTGAAGGAGAGAAAAAATAACCGTCTTGATCTTGTGAAGCAGGGAGATTCTTCTTCACCTTATTTCCTTTACATTCAGGCTGATATAAGACTGCAATGGGCGCTGCTAAAGTTAGAATTTGAAGAGTATTTTGGGGCTTTTATTGAAGTGAGCAAGGCTTATAAGTTGTTGAAAAAAAACCAGCAGACTTTTCCTGATTTTGTGCCCAATAAGAAAAACCTGGCCTTACTCAAAGCCCTGGTGGGAACCATACCAGATGCATACCAGTGGGGTATTGAATTACTCTCAGGGATTAACGGCGATCTGAAGGGAGGCATGCGAGAAATGAAAGCCGTACTGGATTACGCTCAGCAACACAATTTTTTGTTTGAAGAGGAAACAGCGATTGTCTATGGTTTTTTACTATTTCACTATATGGATCAGCCCGACAAAGCATGGGATTTTTTATCCCAAAAATTAACCCCCCAAAAAAATCTGCTTCATTGTTATGTGATGAGCAACCTGGCTATGCGTAGTCAACGGAATGACAGGGCCATTCAATTATTGCAAGACCGGCCCGAGGGACCTGCTTTCCATCCTTTTCCCTTTTTGCATCACATGCTGGGAGAGGCTAAACTCCGCCGGATTGACAAGGATGCTGACCAGCATTTTCAGACTTTCTTGAAGGTGTATAAAGGAAAAAACCTCATCAAAGATGCCTACCGAAAGCTGGCCTGGCATGCTTTGATTCACGGTTATCCACGTCGCTATCTTTCTTACATGGAATCCTGTGAGCGTAAGGGGATTGCCTCAATAGGCGCCGATGTAGGCGCTATGAATGAGGCAAGCAGCCGAAAGGTGCCTAATGTGCAGTTGTTGAGAGCCCGACTACTTTTTGATGGGGCTTACTACGAGCAGGCCAAAAAAGCAATTTGTGCGGTAGAAGTAGAATTGTTGGAAAATACAGAGTTGAACCTGGAATATTTTTACAGACTGGGAAGAATCCAGCAAGGACTGAAGGACTACGATCAGGCCCTGTTCAATTATAATATGACTATTCAAAGAGGCAGGGATTTACCTTATTTCTACGCTTGTAATGCTGCTTTACAATCCGGTAAAATTTATGAGGATAAAGGCTATCTGGAAAAAGCCAGAGAGTCTTTCGAGCTCTGTCTGAGTATGAATCCGCAAGAGTATAAAATCAGTTTGCATACCCAGGCCAAAGCGGGCCTTCAACGTCTTAAATAAGTATTTCTTTATATTTTTCTTTGTAGTTTCTGGAGTTGTCCCACAGAGGTTTTCCGCTTCCCGGAATCAGGCATAAAGCTTAAAATCATTCCGCTACATCTGCTTCCCCATACTAGCCGTGTTTTCGTTTTAACATAGAAGCTGTTTGAATTTGGTTTTTGAAACCTGTTAGAGTGGGTTTTGCGTCTAA
>CAZVOD010000122.1:0-9627 GCA_964628385.1 uncultured Saprospiraceae bacterium | reverse complement strand
CTGCCTTGTCTTGGAACAAAATCCCCTCGGTCAAAAAGCGCGATCTATTTATTGCCCATTTCTAAATTCGGTTTCTACAAGAATTTCTTCTAGGTGATTATCAACAATTTTACGTTGTTGCCCCTTTGTAGCCTATTGATTCAACTGAAAGGCCATTAGAATGCCAAGAATAACGACAACGAACTCAAGCAGGTGATGGAGCCAGTCTATTTTTTGCTTCATTGGTCTTGCTTTGACTCTTCAGATGAACACACCTGGTCAGTGCTCATCTGACGAGTTTTAGAACTGATGAATCACACAATTGGCGTGCATTCCAGCACCTACTGAAGCGAAGGCAATAATATCTCCTGGGTTTATTTCACGGCCATCCATCTGACCGGACATAAGTTCGTAGAGTAAAGTTGGGATGGTCGCCACAGAATTATTCCCCATAGTACCCACATTCATTGGCAGTACTTCTTCTGCCCATTCAGCAATGCCGTGCGCTTCGTGGAGTTTTTGGGCCAACATCTTTATCATTTTACCATTCGCCTGATGTATAACCAGATATTTGATATCTTTCAACTTCAGATTCGCTTTTTTAAGACAAACATCTACTACTTTAGGAATATTCTCCATAGCGTAGCGATAGACTTTTTTTCCATTCATTTTCAAATACAACCCATCGTTTTCCTGCTTCTTATCATAAGAAGGGCCCATTTTTAGGTATTCCAGCTCCTCCCCACAGCTAGATACGCTCTTATGCGCCAAAATCCCCACTGCTTCGTCTGTTTTCTCCAATATGACTGCTCCGGCGCCATCTGAAAATAACATACTATCAATATCGTGATTGTCGGCAACTCTCGAAACCGTCTCGGTGCCAACCACCAAGACCCTTTCTGCTTCTCCGGACTGTATGTAAACGTGGGCCTGCTTAAGGCATTCTAGCCAACCAGGACAACCAAAGAGCACATCGTAGGCTACACAATCCGGGTTTTTAATCCCCAGCTTACCTTTGATCCTGGCGGCCAGATTAGGCACCATATCGTAGTATTTGTGATGGGTGTGTACATCACCAAAGTTATGTGCCACCATGATATAGTCAATACTTTCCTTATCAATATCCGCGTCGGCAATGGCCTGTACAGCAGCCAAGTAGCCCATTTGTGAAGAAACTACATCAGACTTAGCTACCCGCCGTTCTTTTATTTCCGTTATCTCTTCAAACTTAGTTACAATCTCAACTGCTGTTTTGGAAAAACCACTATGATCCTGTTTGAGAAAATTCACTTCGTGAAATTTATCGTTGGCCTTGATGATTTCCGGCTGATAAACACCTATGCCCGTGATGCGAGAGTACATAGAAGATGTTTTAATTAACTAATTATAACCTAACCCAATAGCAGGCCGAAAGATAGTCAAATATGTCTGAGCACCAAATTATAGAATATTCTTTGAATGCGCTTTTTACGAAAGGAAAAGTAAACGTGGAGCAAGATAGAACAGCGAGTGCGCAGGTCACCGCTCCATTAAGGTAGTATAGGCCATATTTTCAGGGTTCTTGTTTTACCTTTTTAGGTTTGCCCATTTGCCCAAAAGCCCAAAAAATAAGCCCCAGAGAAGAAAAGAACATCCACCGATCTTTTAATACCTCCGGCAGGCCTATGGCTTCAATGTCTTCTACGATCATGATTACCAGGCCAATACCCAGCAAAAGGATCCCCAGCCACTCCAGTAACTTGTATATCTTCATATTTATCACTTTTAAAAACCCACGAAACAAATCTGAAAAAACCAATTACAGCAGGAAGATTTTTTTCTAACCTACATCCAACCTCTAACGGGATGATCTCAAATCATAGATTTTTCAACATCCCCCGCTAACTAATATTTAAAATAGCATTAATCATTCGCTCTACAAAAGCTTCCCGGCGGTTTTTTTCTAATAAATCGCCCGGTAGTATAAGTCGGTAAGGTAAAGAATGGTCATACGCTTCTTTTGAGGGTCGGCATTTTTTGGTGGCTGATGAGCCATCAGCAGCAGCGAGACTTCACTGCTGCCAACGGCGCTATCATCAATTAGAGCGTTTTTGGAATTTGCTTTTGATGAAAATCAAGCTGTTTTTGAGTTTCATAGCAGGGCTATGGACCGAAAAAAAGCCAAAGGGCAAAGGCCATCCACGCTCTTAGCTTAAAATATGGTTTACTTCGTCGATCTCGTCTTCCAGTACGGTATGAGGAGCATTAGGGTAAACGGTTTGTTTGACTTTCGCTCCCATTTCTTCCAATATTTTTACCGTTTCGTTGGCCCGGCTCAAAGGTACATGAGCATCAATATCGCTGACACCCAGGAAAATGGGTGTACCTGCAAAGTTGCCCTTGTAATTGTCTCGCTCCACGCGGGCGCCGATCACGCCTCCACTCAGAATAAACACCCCGCCATACACTTCGGCATTTCGGGCCACAAATTCGCTGGTCAGGCATGCGCCCTGAGAAAAACCAAGAAAGTAAATATCTTCTGCCGCAATTCCGGCGGCCTTCACCTCATCTACGGTTTGCTTTAAAACGTGCAGGCCTGTTGTCAGGCCGGGTTCATTCTCAGATACCGGTGCCATAAAACTGTAGGGATACCAGGTATTGGCAGTAGCCTGCGGCGCAATCAAAGTAAAATCTTCTACCCGGAGGTAATCCGCAAGACTCAGGATACTCTCCGCAGTAGCACCGCGGCCATGTACCATGATCATTACTTTTTTACCTTCTCCAATCGGCTTCCCTTTTATGATATTATTTTTTTGGTGCTTGTGCATAGACTATTGTTTATTAGACTTGTTTCGCAGGTATTAAATTAGGTGAAAATTGAATTATTTTTTCCCACTATTCTACCCCTTCGAAACAAGTCTATTATTCTGATCGGAACTTATCCGGATTGACCAAAATAGGTTCCAATAATTTTTCAATATATTCCCGACGATGCTCTTCCCAGGCCGGCAACTTCAGCGTCTCTCCCAGATGTTCTACCTTCTCATCGTAAGTAAACCCGGGAGGCGTTGTAGCTACCTCAAATAACACCCCACCCGGTTCGCGGAAGTAGATGGAATGGAAGTACTGACGGTCAATGACCGACGTTGGGCGCAACCCTGCCGTACTAACTTTTTCTCTGATCTTTAGCTGTTCTTCATCACTTTTTGTATCAAAAGCAATATGGTGAACCGTGCCGCTGCCATCAAAGCCAAAGGGGTTTTCAGCATCCCAAACAATATCGATAAACTGTCCGGGCTGCGCTCCGGGAGCAGCGTACCGACGCCGGGGACCCGCCTCGGCAATAAACTCATGATCAAGCTGGTTGACCAGCAAAGATTCTGTCTTTTCGTACGTATTTTCCCATAATTCCACACTATAAAACCCCCGGATAGCGTGCTCGATGGGAATATGACCGTAGGTAAATGACTTTCTGTTATCTTTATCGTTGGCAATCAACTCCAGACCAAGGCCGTCCCAATCTTCAAAGTAAATGACTACTTCATCAAAGCGCTCCTGTGGCTCCTTATGCTTGATCTCAAAATGATCCAGGCGCTTAACCCAGTAGTCTACCGAATCTTTGGGAATGGAAAATGTCGTAGTTGCCGCCTGGCCTTTTCCGTGACGTCCCGGCTGCATGCCCCGAAACGGGAAAAAGGTCATAATACTTCCCGGGTTACCGGTTTCGTCTCCGTAGTACAAGTGATACACATCCGGTGCATCAAAATTGATGGTCTTTTTGACCAGACGAAGTCCCAGTACGCCGACGTAAAAATCTACATTTCGCTGTGGGCTACTGGCCATCGCTGTTACGTGGTGCAACCCTGTTATTAAGTTATTTTTCATGATCAATTTTTTTAGAGCTTTTTTGGAATTTGCTTTTGAAAAAAACTCTCCTGCCGGTCGCTTTCAATATCCCTATCGCTTAATTTCCGGCAGTCCTTTTTCGATATCCGCCCGGTTGGGCTCTTCCCAGGCCGGCAGTTTTAGGGCCTGACCCAGCTCCGCGGGCGACTCGTCAATGGCAAAGCCCGGAGGGATAGTAGCTACCTCAAAGAGCACATGTCCCGGCATTCTGAAATAAATAGAGTGAAAATAGTTTCTGTCTTTTACTTCTGTCACTTTGAAGCCCAGCTCTTCCACCAACCGATGACGCATTGCCAGAAGGGCTTCGTCGTTCTCTACCCGCCAGGCCACGTGATGTACCGTGCCTATGCCATTTTTGCCTCTTTCCAGCGTACTGTCATCCCGGATATCCAGGTACTGACCCGCGCCTCCGCCTTCGGCAGCATAACGGGTAAAAGGCCCTTCCGCAGCTAGCTTGTTAAAGCCGAATTCATTTTCCAAAAACTTAAAAGTAGGGCCCAGCTCCGCAATGGATAAGGTGACGTTGTAAAAACCACGGATAGCTTCTGCCGCTGTAAAACCTTCCGGCAGCCAGGCTGCTCTATCATCGTCTTCATTAGCGACTAACTCCAGCAGTAAATTTGCCGGATCCCGGAATTGCAGTACTGTATTGCCAAATTTTTTCAGCTCCTGAAATGGAATGCCCGCATCCTGTAACCTATTTTTCCAAAAACCAACTCCCGAAACGGGTATGGAAAATCCGGTAATGGACAACTGACCAGAACCCTCCACGCCATCTCTCACCTGCTGCCCTTTGTAGGGAAAAGTAGTCATGATCGTACCCGGCATCCCTGATTCATTGCCGTAGTAAAAGTGATAAACATTGTTGTTATCAAAGTTGACCGTCGTTTTGACCAGTCGCAACCCCAAAAATTTGGTGTAAAAATCATAGTCTTCCTGAGCATCACCAACGGTTGCTGTAACGTGGTGAAGGCCTTTGATGAGCTTCTTGGTGTCCATATTTCTTTATTTTAATCTCAAGACAAAGATGCAGGACTTTCGTTCTTAAGGAAATGTGTAAAATATGGATGATGTTGTAAAAATCGTGGATAGGGCTACACTGGCCTGTTCTACTCCCACAAAACAAGTCTACTTCCCTTCCCGCCATTCCGAGAAATTCAGTTGGGCGTATTTTTTGAACAGGCGACTAAAATGAGCGGTATCTTCAAAGCCCAGTTCCCAGGCGATTTGCTTCATGGTCCAGTCGGAGTACAGGGCCAGGCGTTTGGCTTCCAGCACAATGCGATGCTGGATATATTCTTTGGCGGAGGCGCCGGTTTCTCCTTTGATCACCTCGTTGAGGTAGGCACTACTGAGGTTTTGGAAATTGGCATAATCAGCTACTTTATGGATTTTCTTATAATAAGCTTCCACTTCTTTTTTAAACTGCCGGACAATTTGGGCCTGCCGGGATTCCCACTTCTCGTTAAAAGCGGCACTGGAGCGTTTGTAACGCTGACATTGGATCAAAAATAACTTCAACAAAGCACCAACGCTATCCAGCCATTTCCAGCTTTTGGATTTATACTCTACCCTGATCTGTTGAAGAAGCTGCTCCATGGGCTGCACCTGCTCCGCTGCGATGGTAATCGGTGGTGCTTCATCACAGTTGAAAAACAACTCCATCTCAAACAGAATATGAGGGAAAATGCTGTACTGTTGTAAAAAATCCGGCGTAAAAAGCAGCACATGCCCCTGGGGTTGGCCTTCCACCTCCACGTGATGCACTTGCTCGGGAGAAACAAAATAGACCGTATTATCCTGCAGAGGCTGCGCTTTAAAATCTACCTGATGATGCCCTTTTACTTTTTGGGTAAATAAAATAACGAAATAATCATGCCGATGGGGTTGCTCCTCGCGCGATGGCCGTTCCGACTCTATGAGCTCCATGGTCTTATAAGTAAATGGCTCGCTTAGTTGTTCCGTTCGAATGGCGGGCATAGAGCTTGAAGCAGACTGCATGTTCCTGTTTTTGGTAAATGGTTTAGGTATTAAAGGTTTTATGGCGAATAATGGTTTTCATTTTCCTAAAATCTACAAAAAAATACCCGATCTGAGCGATCATTGAGAAGCCTGGACAGCCAATTAAAAAAGTGCCGGCGTCCGGCTAAGTCAGTTATTTTGCAGGTTACTCATAAGAATTAAAAACCATATGTAATACATCATTTGCGTGTAAATCATCGTAATAAGGAATATATTGGCAAATATTTGATACAACATTCCCTCCGCTGTGTGCAAACACGACTAAGAACGTGCCCGGACTCTGTCCCACTGGCCGGCAAATGACCACAATTCAGAACTATTTTCGGCTTCAAGAGCAGTATTCAGGCATGTTCAAACTGTATCACATTGACGTTTAGCTAAGCATTACATAAATGAATTACAGGTATTTTTATATTATGTTTTTCAGCATCATTCTGGCTGTAACTTTCCTGGCGCAATTTTATATCTATCAGGCTATAGAGCAATTTCGCAGTGATAGTACGTTTATCAATCTGGCTGGCCGACAGCGCATGTTGAGCCAGAAAATATGCTTTACAGCCCTGGCTCATCAACTGGCAGATCAGGAAGAACAACTTCCCCTTCAGCAGCAACTTTCCGCACTGGCATCCGATTGGCAGGAAAAACATACCGGTCTGCAAGTTGGCCACGACGCCCTGGGCCTCAACGGCAAGAACAGTCCGACAATAGACAGCCTCTTTTTAGCCATCAACCCTTACTTTGAAAAGATGTACCGGGCCGCCATGACTATAGCGGCTGCTTCACCCGATACCGACCTACAATCGGCCCGGCAAACGCTGATGAGCAATGAAAAGCAGTTTTTGCCTTTGATGGATAATATTGTCTTCACCAAAGAGGCAGAAAGCCTTCGTAAGATCGAACGCCTGGAGCGCAATGAAATCCTGATTGCTGTATTTACTATACTGATCCTATTTATTGAGATCATCTTTATCTTCCGGCCCTTACTTCGGCGACTGGTCCGACAAAACAAGGCCCTGGAAGCCAGTAACCGGGCATTGAGGATCAAGACTGTTGATGCTATAGCCAAAAGGAAAGAAATCAAATCTAAAAACCAGGAGTTGGAAATTGCCAAAGCCAAGGCTGAAGCAGCGAGTATTGCCAAATCTGAGTTTCTATCCAATATGAGCCACGAGATCCGAACGCCCATGAATGCCATTGTGGGATTGAGTAATATTTTGAGAGATGAGCATCCCAGAGCCGATCAGGTAGAGCATTTAAATGACCTGGTATTTTCAGCCGAAAACCTTTTGGTGATCATTAATGATATTCTGGATTTTAGCAAAATAGAAGCCCGAAAGCTCAAGCTGGAAGCCACCAATTTTTCTATTCACCAGATCATCAAACGCATTTACAACGGGATGAAACCGGTGGCGGATAGAAAGGAGCTCAATTTTGAGCTGCAAATGGATAGCCATATACCGGAATACGTTATTGGCGACCCCACCCGTTTAAGCCAGGTGCTCAACAACTTACTGAGTAATGCCATCAAATTTACGGCAGAAGGGACGGTGAGCCTGATCGTCCAATTAGCCGAAGAGCAGGAGGATAGTGTTGAGGTGTTTTTTGAAGTAAAAGACAACGGCATTGGGATACCAAAAGATAAGCAGCAGGCGATCTTCGAAAGTTTTACCCAGGCTGACTCGCAGACGACTCGCATGTACGGCGGCACGGGCCTTGGCCTGTCGATTACCAAAAGTTTGTTGGAGTTGCAAAACAGCCAGATCCAGCTCAACAGCAAGGAAGGAGAAGGTGCTTCCTTTTACTTTACCTTACTTTTGCCCAAAGGCGAGCGACCCAAAGCCAAACCGAGTCAGCCGGCCTCTCATCAATTCCGTACTTTTCCGGATGGCCTGAAGGTGTTGGTGGCAGAAGACAATAAGATGAATATCAAAATGCTGGAGTACTTCCTCCGCCGCTGGAATATTGCCTACGATGTAGCGGAAGACGGCCGCCAGGCCGTATCCATGGTACAGCAACAGGCCTATCATATGGTTTTGATGGATTTGCAAATGCCGGTCCTGGATGGCTACGAAGCTACGGGCCAGATTCGTCGACTGCCACCGCCCTGGCGTAGGATTCCCATTGTGGCTCTTTCTGCCTCGGCCCTCCATGAATATCAGCGCAAAGCATTCAAAGCCGGCGTTGATGATTTCCTAACCAAGCCGTTCAAACCGGCTGATCTCTACGCCTTGCTGGATAAGTATATGGTGGGGGGAATGAGAAATTAGAGATGAAAAATTGGAAATTGGAAGTAAGAGGCCAGTAATACCTCTGACTTCTTTTGTTCCTCAGCAGTTTGCCTATCTCTCTTTAGGTCCTGAAGCCCAGGCCGAGTCTGGACACCACTCGTACCGTTTAAAGAGTAGTCTCCGACTACGATACCGATCTTCGCAGTCCTCTCTCGTAATGGACACCACTCGTACACACCGAGAGTGGGCGGGCTCGTGGCGGCGGCCGTCGCAGTCCTCTCTCGTAATGGACACCACTCGTACTCGGTGACGGCGTGGGGGGAACCCTGCGTTTCGGAAAGTCGCAGTCCTCTCTCGTAATGGACACCACTCGTACCAAAACTTTTCAATTCAACATCTCAGCAACCTTCTGTCGCAGTCCTCTCTCGTAATGGACACCACTCGTACACCACAAACTATATTTATTATGAAAAAAATGATCACGTCGCAGTCCTCTCTCGTAATGGACACCACTCGTACATGTTAACGGTATCAACAACTTGCTATTGCTGTCGCAGTCCTCTCTCGTAATGGACACCACTCGTACTTGCTATTCACCGAGTAGATGGAGAAGGGACAGTCGCAGTCCTCTCTCGTAATGGACACCACTCGTACGGAAGCCCTAAGCATTTGCAGGTTTCAAAAATTCGTCGCAGTCCTCTCTCGTAATGGACACCACTCGTACCATCGCCGGGGTTAGCGCCCAGGTTGCTAACGTCTGTCGCAGTCCTCTCTCGTAATGGACACCACTCGTACGTGGATCAACAATTCCACTACGAGGAAATCGAGTCGCAGTCCTCTCTCGTAATGGACACCACTCGTACAATCTCGGGCAATACAACCAAGCCAGTTTAATTGTCGCAGTCCTCTCTCGTAATGGACACCACTCGTACCTGCTCTTCGCCGTACTCGATGGGATGAATGATGGTCGCAGTCCTCTCTCGTAATGGACACCACTCGTACAGCTGGCTGAATATGATATTCCACCAGACTATCACGTCGCAGTCCTCTCTCGTAATGGACACCACTCGTACAAAGACTCCTGGGGTGACCCCGTGGAGATCAACAGTCGCAGTCCTCTCTCGTAATGGACACCACTCGTACGTGACCCCGTGGAGATCAACAACGGCGATGTCGTCGCAGTCCTCTCTCGTAATGGACACCACTCGTACTTCGATCGGGGAACCACAAAATTCGTTTTATGAAGTCGCAGTCCTCTCTCGTAATGGACACCACTCGTACCTCCCGCGAGGAGGCATACAAGCGTCGTGAGTATTGTCGCAGTCCTCTCTCGTAATGGACACCACTCGTACAATATGTAAACGGCGTATTGGTCGAAGGCTCTATTGTCGCAGTCCTCTCTCGTAATGGACACCACTCGTACTGTGGTTTTTCGCAACGTCCACGCTACTGAATAAGGTCGCAGTCCTCTCTCGTAATGGACACCACTCGTACCCTTAAAAGTTTTAATATG
>CAZVOD010000121.1:0-9955 GCA_964628385.1 uncultured Saprospiraceae bacterium | reverse complement strand
CAAAAGCTAAATCGACGCTATGCTCAAGTGAATATAAAAAATTAAACTTACTTAAGTTACAGTTTATTTAATTGGGTATTTAACAAGTAATTTTCTACTTTTATTGTAGAAATATAAATTTTCAGTTCTCACTTTTTACACCATTCCATTGTCATTTTTTATCACCACCTAATTATTTTTAGATCATGAGACCATCTGCTCCTAAGACAATGACCTGGATTCTTGGCCTTATTGCCGGAATTATCGGTATTGTAGATCATTTCACGCCAATTCCCTACGTAACCAGTACTTATGCCTTTTGGCTACTGGTGGGCGGCTTTGCTTTACTAGCTATAGGTACTACATTCAAAGGGATTTAAATTATTGCACGATGGGTGTCTTAATACGAAAGAAGATATTGAGACACCTTTTTCTTTTTTTCCCTTAGACATGACATTTTTAGATATGTCATCTACACTTAAAACAGACATGTCATACCTAAAAATGTCATCTTTGCCAAAAATTAATCAAAGTATTGAAAATCAATTTTTTACGACAGAATTTATTTTAGCGTAAAAAGTACATGACATGTCTAGACATGACATGTCTTGAGGGAGTATTACAATATGACACTCCAATATCCCCAGACTCCAACAATCGACCACTATCCCGCTATATCTTCACTTCTAAAGTCACATAATAAGAGCGTGGTGCAGAGGGAATAATACCAGGGCCAGGGTAGCCCGTAGCTCTCCTCGTGAAATATTGCTCATCCAGAGTATTGTTAATGCCCGTCTCCAGTTTGAGAAACTTAAAACGGTAAGACAATGAAATATCCATTACCGAATAGGCCGGGATGGCGCCCCGGATGCCACTCTGATTATCCCGCCGATCCTGAGGAGCGTTAGAGGCATCTGTGAATTGCCGGCTGAGATAAGTATACTGAATGCTCCCCAGAAGATTTTTGTAGCCAAAATTAAGCCCCGTCTTTAAGTTTACGGTGGGGATAAACTCTACTTCGTTTCCTTCGACCCCGGGAATTTCAGAATCCAAATATTCTGACTGCGTTAAAGAAGTATTGACAAACGCATTTAACTTGATAGATTGCGCAGCCGGAAAAAATGTTCTGGCCACGTTCCAATCCAGTAGACTTTCCATACCATAAATAAATGCCTGACCAATGTTTCCCCGGAAGCGAACCACCCGGCCCGTCTCCACGATTTCACCATCTGCATTAGGCCGCGTTTCCGCCCGCAGTACTTCCCCAAGACGATTGTCATATAGCAAGGCAAAACCACCCAGGTCATACGAAAGAACTTCTTTCAACCGACCACGTAAACCAAAATCAAAAGTAAATCCATCTTCATCACTAATATTGGGATCGACCTGAAAGGAAGGATTAACAATGCGGATATCTGAAAATGTTACAGAACGATAATTTTGAGAAAAATTACCAAATAACTCCGTATTCAAATCTGGTTTGTAACTCAACCCTATACCCAATAGCACAAAACTGCGGTCAAAAATCCGATTGTCTTCAAATTCAGCATTGCGAATGGGATTACCCGCCAGGTCAAAATCTATCTTCTTGAAAGTGCCTTCACTGCTGGTTTGAATATATTCAAAACGAACGCCGGGCGTAACAGAGAATTTATCGGATAAGTAAAAAATATGTTCACCGAACAAGGCCAGATTGGTATTGGGGAATTCAAAGTCAGACTGGTTTGGATAAGCCGGAAACTCGTTGGTTGCTAACTCAAAGTTAGCACCGGCTTCCGCTGAACCCGGCCCCTGAATAGCTGTATTATCCGCCTTATAGTACTTGGCTCCTATCAAAGCTACAGCATCTCGTTTGCCTATTTTGTAGCGATGTAGCAAGCGGGTTTCGGCTCCCCAGTTGTTAAACTCTCCGAGGATCAAATCCCGGGGTTCATTGGCATCATCTACCTGAGACACCCGGTTAGTGCGAAAGCCAAGGGCATTACGCTTTGCATCCAGGCCAAAAAGCTGAACACTAAGCTCCGTTTGAGGAGAAAAGCGATGTTCTAACTTCAGCGCATACAACAGCCAATCTACCTGAAACCAGTTGCGCTCGCGGTTGCTGAAAGTAGGATCTTCATAGAACTGCGCATCCGTGATGCCCCCGGGCTGCTGAGCCAGATAATATAAGGAAGTCAGCTCAAAGTTGATCTTGGTTTTTTCATTAAATTGATATCCTAAATGAGCAAAAGCATTACGAGAAGTAAACCCGGAGTTGGGCCGAAAACTGTCCCCTTTTTTATAGTTAAAAAAGGTGTAATAGCTGAACTTCCCCAAAGTACCGCTCAGGCTATTAAAAGAAGTGAATAAATCAAAAGAACCCAGCGTTTGGCGACTTCGTAGCTCTATCTTTTTATTGGGATTCGGTTTTCTAAATTTAAAATTAACCAGGCCCCCAAACTGCGTACCATACTGTAGTGATGCCGCACCTCGCACTACCTGAATCTCACTCAGAGCCTCGGCCGGAGGCGTATAATAACTCTCCGGATAACCCAATACGTCAGCACTGATATCATATCCATTTTGTCGGGTATTAAAACTCGCTGTACGGGTTGGATCCAGCCCTCGCCCACCAATATTCAACTGTAAGCCCGCATCATTACTTTCAAAAATATTTATTCCGGTAACCTGGCTGTAAACCTGCCGCGCATTGTTAGCTGCGGTGTTGGCAGTTAGCTGATCGAGTAAAACAACTTCCGATTTCTTTCCAGCATAGATGGCTGTTCCCTCCACTGCTTTTAAGCGTTTGAGCGCAAAGACACGCTCCTGCTGCTCCTGCACCACTACCTCCGTCAGGCTGTAAGCCAGCCTTTCCATAAAAAAATCCAAAGTAACATCTTTATCTTCTACCAAAACCAACTTTTCACTGGTTTGGTAACCTTCCGAAAAAGCTATCAACTCATACTCCCCGGGAGCCACTCCCTGAATCTCGTAAAGCCCTTTGCGATTCGTTGTAACAATTTTTCCGGTATTGACCACAAAAACCTCCACGCCTGCCAGCTGCTTTTCTTCATTACTTACCACACCAGTAATGGTGTACTGCGCATTAAGATTCCAGCAAAAACATAAAAAAGCAATTATTAAACTACAGTCCTTTAATTTCATCATCAAATGGTAAAATCCATGTTTTGTGTTTGAATGAGGGTTGTATTTGGGTCAAATCAACCGATGGATCGATATATGGCCTGCTACGACGCCCATTTAGGGCCACGTAACTTTCTACATAGACTTCAGGGTCTTTGATACCGCGCTCTTTATACGTCTTTGCCAAAAAATGAGCAAACTCTAATATAAAATCCGGCTGAGTAGCCATTTGTTTTTCCTGAAATGGATTCAAAAACTCCGAATTATCTACATAAAATTGCCGCCCTGTACTTGAATCTACTATCTTAAAAGTAGCATATCCTGCTTTTTCCATTAACATTACCCTCCATGAAAAGCGATAGCCTTCTTCTGTCCAGAACAACTCACCGGAGTACAGGACATATCGAAAGGGAAGGGTTATTTGTAGGAGAAAAAATATCGAAAGCAGTGCTACTCTAAAGCCACCTAACGTATTGTTTTTTAGGGAAAATACTTTTCCATTGTTGAAACGTCCCGCCGGGATGGAGAAGGTTTGGGAGAAAAAATATAAAATACGCTGGTGGAGTGTGTGATCAAAAAAAATTAAAGCACTCACAATCATGATATAGGGAAACATACCGATGGGAAAAAGTACTCGGGTAAGAATATGAAAAACCACCACCAGGAAAAAAGCTAGTGGTCGCGTTTTTTTTATTAATAACAAAAAAGGAATACACAAATCATAAATAGCCCCACTCCAACTGAAAGCATAATGCATCCATGGCTCCTGCAGTAAATTTCCCAAAATAGGTATCTTGTATTTAGCCGGCAGCCAAATTTGTAGAGGCATAGCCCTGAATAACCAATCAGAATTTAACTTGGCCAGGCCAGCGTAGAAATATACAATTCCCAATAATAATTTTAAGGCATCAATACTCCAGCGCGGAACATACTCAAAGCGAATATTTTCCCTCCTCCAAGCATCTATAGAATAATAGCGATGAGCTGGCAAAAAAATCATCAAAAAGCTCAGAATACTAATGAAGTAGTAATGGTTCAGATAGGTCGTTTTATCCATCAACTCAATGTAGGTGAAACTTAGAAAAAAGGTAATAATGGAAAAACGATACTTTAACCCTAGTGCCACCATCAAAGCAGATAAGCCGCAAATAAAAAAAATAAGATAGGTATATACCCCCAATGGCTTTACCCACTCAAACCCCCAGTATGAAAAATGGAATTGCGGCTGTAGGTATAATTTATCGATCCAACCGTAAGCCGTAAAACGCACAATGCTCCATAGCATTAATATTCCGAAAAAAATGCGCATTACAGCTAATGGAGCAGCGTGTGTACATTTGGACAAATATTGTTGCATATATTGTTGTTGGCAAGCAGAGTGGAGAAGGTAAAAGGACAGTACGCCCTTCTATCTTCTCCCTTTTTTAAACTTTATCTATAGTTCTTCTTTATCCTAATCCCCATCTGCGTCGACGAAGTCAACATTGATATTCATAGCCTGAAGCATATCCACTTTGATCAGCACTACGTTTTTCTGAAGTTGATCAAAGGTAGCTAACATAGCTGTATTATCAGACTCGATCTGGCTGGCAAAACCTTCGTTTAAGGTCTGAGCTTGCTGACGGGCAGCATTAAATTGCTCATTAATCAACTGGCTGAGATCTGCTCCATTTTTCATGGTATTCAGATAGTCCAGATATGATTTTAGGCTCTCCCCCTCCTGAGCTGTACCAAAGTGCCGCCCATTGAAGAAGTTTTGTACCGCATCTATCGAAGTAAGCAATAATTGCCTGGATACATTGGCTTTATAAGGTGCTTCGACGTGAGTCTTTAGAGGTGATCCTGAAAAAACACCGGCCGGAATACCAACTTTCCCGGCACGCAGTGCTTTTTCGTAATAAAATATATAGTCATTTACCATTCGATCCACAGAAGCAGTTGAGGAGTTACCATCATTGCTGATAAACTCGTCTCTAAAACCAGTTTGCCAATCATTCAACACTTCGTTACTCAGGTCATCAATCCGTACTGACAAATCAGTAAGGTATTGACGATATCTCGCAGCATTTTCATCGGTGGTATATAGTGCCAGGATGGCCTCATCAGTATCTGCCAGTCCGTACAGCATATAATCCATTGCCGGAAAGCCCTGACGATCACGCTGTGAAGGCAACTCCAGGTTATATCCATTATCATTGAGGACATTAGCCAGGATTTCCTCCGTATTTGTTGGGTAGATATTTAAATTATCACGCAACCGTATCTCTTCCGCCCTGCCTAATTCAAACATCGAGACTTTTTGCCACTCGTTATAAGCATCTAGCCATACTGTGCGCAAATTATTCAGTTCTGCCATGGCAGGGTTGGCTGAAAAAGAATTGACAGCAGTCTTTAAAGTCGTTGTTTGTTGTATAAAAGATTCAAATCCCGGAATAATTATATTGTCAGCCCAATTGCTAAGCATAACAGCCCGGTCAAATTCGTTACCAGGTTCGGGCATCTCGGTATTAGTCGTTTCATTAGAACACCCAACCAGCATTAGCAAGAATGAAAAAAATAAAAAGCGGTTCATGTTAATTAAATTTTTACCCCTCACGTAATAGTGATTTTATAGCTTTGCAGCTAATTTTAAAATTTCGATGTTAAGCGTAAATCTTCTTCAGTTCCTCTTTTTTACGTCAAAAAGAATGCTTGACACTCGTCTGTAGGCTCTAATTGGTGGCAGCGGCCTGCTCAACGGTAAAGCTAAATCTTGCCGCAATAGCATCAGATAGTGCATCCAAAGTAGCTGGTGTAACATCCCAAAGGCCGTTCGCACCATCATCCAAAAGATCAGTCAGAAAAGCATCCACTTCCTGTGCAGAGAAATAAGGACTGTTCGTACCTGGCTCACGTGTAAATTGTAAGCTGTAAATAAATCCATACCCTTCAGAAATACCGTGAAAAGCCGATCCATAGTCGGGAGTTGGCTGGTCGATACTATTTTTAGATTGCTGCAAGTAGTAAACTGCTCTGATAGCAATAATATTAGACACTTGTTCACGAATAATGGCAGCTTGTTCATCGCGAATATCGTAGGCTCCGGCTACAATTGCAGCTCTTCCCGTTTTGAAAGCATCAAAAATACGCTCTGTAATGCCTACAAAATCACTATCGCCTTCTACTCTACCCAAATATTTGTTTAGGAAACTATCGTCGCTACCGGCCGTAGGTACCGGATTAGCAAGGTCAGCCGCTGTGCCGAACAAATAGCCATAAGCTTCGTCCCACTTGTGCTCCATAGTGGTGTAGTTGTTATTGCCATCCAGTATCTCAGCATCATTATCTGCTCTGTTGGAAGCTTCATCCAGTACAGCAGGACTAAGATAGTTGTTCAACATCTGATCAGCCATTAGCGCACCGATCAAACTTTTATTAACCAATTGATCGTATTCCAAACCCTGTCTATTTACATATCTTGTGGAGCTTCCATCAGCAATCTGCCCCGGTACACCAGGTGCAGCCAACTGATTTTGTGCCGGAAATACTTCGTCCACCTGAGCCAGCATCCACCCTTCAAAATCCTCGCGAATGGCAAAAGATGCAGTAGTATTAGTAAAGAAGTAATCTCTGGAGGCTGCCGTTTTATTTCTAACGCTTTTCGTCTCTGCGTTCAGTTCAGCACTACTAAAAGGATTGGCATCTGCCCCTGAAGCAGTTTCATTTCTGAATCGCTCCAAAATGAGCTCGGAAGAACTGTTAAAATCTTTCATCGCACTGATCAATTCCTCAGCCATCAAAATACGCGTAGTCTGGCCACTGAAAGATACCGTGCTCTGACCATTTCTAGCAAAGCTGTAATTCGCCGGTACCTCTAAAGATGGTTCGTTATTGTTCTCCTCCTCGCAAGATGCGATAAAAAGACTCATTACTATCAATGCAGAAAAAAGTAGCAGTTGATTAATTTTCATTTTACTATATCTTTATTTAGACAAATTAAATATAGCGCAAATGTATGCGAAAATGCCCTCCATTCATATAACCAATTACTGCAATCTTAAAGCAGCGTCATTTAGGTAGCGGATACCTAATGTTGGGTAGTCAAATGAACTGATAACAATCAACCGTAGCTAAAACATAGCCTTATCATTTTTTCTATGAAGTTGTTTAGAGTTTCCTGCTGGAAGCGAATAAACAACTTCTATTTCTGGTTTGGAAAGGTTTTCACTTGTCCAGCCCCATAAACGACACATCCCGAATCATCACCTGACGCGACAATTCGGGATATGTAAATTAGACTTGTTTCATGAGTCCGACAAAACTTCCTTACTCTTCTCCAGACATACGCTCCGACTTTCTAATCGGTAGGCGAATTTGTGAAGGATACTGGGCAGAGTGGTGAATCTTATTCTTAGCCACTACCGCCTCTTTTTCGTTATAGTTATCACCGCCCGTATTCAAATTGCGGGCAAAGCGCGGGAAGTTACTGCTAGAAATTTCAATACGGATGCGGTGCCCCTTCGGAAAATAATTACTGGTAGACATCGGGCTGATTTCCAATTTATATACCTGACCGTCTTCCATGAGAACTTCCTTATCATATCCCTCGCGGTAACGGGCCCGCTGAATAGTCTCGTCCAAGTTGTAGGCCCGGCCATCCGGATAAACATCGATTAACTTCACTGTAAAGTCGGTATCTTTGGCATCACTCGAAACATAAAGCGTTGTTTCAATATGCCCCGTTACTTCTATGCCTTCTTCCAGTGGTTCAGAAGTATATACCAGAATGTCATTGCGAGTCTCAATGTGCGTTTGATCAAATGATCCTCCCTGAATAGCATTTCCGGTACAGCATACATTACCTCCGTAAGAAGGTACTGGATTCATAGGATCATAGGTAAACCCATCGGGATTATTTTTCTTGGCAGGCACCGCAGCCAACTGACCATCACCAAAGAGGCTATTGGCTTTACCACCACTGCCGAGGAAGAAAGTCTTCATTTCAACATCTGCCGGAGGCCATACATCCGAAGTCTGCCACTGATTGGAGCCCATCGTGTAATAATGAACTTTAGGCAATTTTTCCAAATAACCATCATTATCATCGCCCTTCAACCAGTGATCATACCAGCTGTACCAAAGCTCGTCGTAGTCCAGACGAGCATCACCAACATTTCTTTCTCCAACGATGGTATTCTCGGTAGCTCTGGCAAAGCGACAATGCAACGTTGGTGCAATGACTAAGTATTGATTATCACGGGCTTCCTGAGAAACCGCATTTTCCCTGACATGATTGTACAAGGCCAAGTTAGGCCCGG
Organism: uncultured Saprospiraceae bacterium; assembly: GCA_964628385.1. Taxonomy (GTDB): domain Bacteria; phylum Bacteroidota; class Bacteroidia; order Chitinophagales; family Saprospiraceae; genus JANQPA01. Next base: position 1,556 of record CAZVOD010000121.1, on the reverse strand, counting down.
TAGATACGTCATACCAGGACACAAACCAAAAACTGGGTTTATCAAAGGGCATATCATCGTGGTATAATCCGCCCTTGTACCAATCCGGATCATTGGGCTTGCGCTTGATCATTTTTTCATAAATCCCCATAGGCCCATCAACGCTGGTCAACAATTCACTGAGGGGCAAGTGATGTAGCTGCTCTGACCAATCTACATATGGGCGCTCCGGTGCCAGATCAAAGTACCGAGACGCCCTCACCAATTGTTCCTGGGTGGCGTCATCCGGAAAAATAGGCCTGATTTCATCATTTTGAACACCGTACAACCAGGCAAAGAAAAGCATTTGCTCTGCGCCACCCCGGTACCAATTGCCTTGCTCATACCAGTCGCCAATTCTGCCTACACCGGCTCCAAATCCCATAGGAATCATCGCTACATGAGCGGGGTGATCCAGCGAAGCTACAGCCATCTGCCACTCTGCTGTGGAAGAACAACCATAAGTGGCGATCTTGCCATTACACCATTCCCGATTAGACATCCACTCCATGGCGTCGTAGCCATCCGTCAATGGTGTACCTAAAATATCCCATTCCCCCTGAGAAAAGTAACGGCCCCGCTCATTCTGAACCACGTAAGCGTAACCTTTCTTTACCGCTTCCAATGCCTGCTGATAGGTACGAGTCCTCATCTCGCCATTTCCCCAGGCGTTGAAATTATAAGGTGTTCGGGAAAAAATAATAGGCACCTTTTCATCGGTCTTAGGACGGTAAATATCTGTGCACAACTTTATGCCATCCCGCATTGGCATCATTATTTTTTGATCAATCACAGCAATTTCCTTAAGCTCATCCAGAATCTCATTCTGGGCGGGTAGCCAACTACTCAGTAACAACAGGGCAGCCAACCAACTAAATGCAAATGTCTTTTTCATACTAATAAAGATTTATTTTAAATGCTTTGTTTACCTGTTTCCCACTCCTGATATCCCCTGCTACCGCCTCTATCCAAACTGTCCCGTTTCCAAATTTCGACTCATCTCGGCAGCCGGTTTGACGATACCGTGCATAGCCACGTAAACGCCGGATTCCAGGATATTCGCAGCGCCAATGGCGCAACCCAGATTGATGGCAGCATCTGAGTTATAGAAGCGCTCCGGGCGCATGGCGCCGGTGAGGATAACGAGTTTATCGCCGATTTTATCTTTGAGGTAGTTGCCAGTACCAAGTAAAGTATCCGTTCCGTGGGTGATAATCACCCGGTGTGCACTTCGTTCTTTTATCAATTGTACCAGATGTGCTCTATCCTGAACTTTGATATCCAGACTATCCTTCTGGAAAGCGACAAGTATATCAAACTCAAAAGAAGGATAAAGCCGCTTGAGGATACGTTCTGTTGCCGATTCACCAAATTCGAAGGCATAGCCCGATGAGGTTTTAGGATAGTCTTTATCGATTGTCCCTCCGGTTTGAATGAAAGTAATATGCATGAGATATGGATTAGATGCCGGTGAAAATACTAAATGAAGTTGTTTAAAAATGTCGTTTCATGTTTGCAGACAAAACATTGTGCAGCAA
>CAZVOD010000120.1:0-10043 GCA_964628385.1 uncultured Saprospiraceae bacterium | reverse complement strand
TATTGGGGCAAAAGCCCCCGTCAAAAATGATGAGTTATTTTTTTCTCATTCCTTATGTAGATTTCAATCAAGAATATACGGCAAGTTGGGCACTTTTTCAGAAGTACGCCAAGAAATTAGAGACAATTTCCTAAATAGATCACTATGAGGGTACTCGGTCTCCAAAAGGCGGGTTTGCTATGAGCCGGTTTATTTTTTAAAAATAGCCAGTAGCTTTTCTGCCCCCTGAAAGGAAGATATCTTCCCTTTCAAGACAGCTGCCTCCACCTTTTCCAGTTTTTGAGCAATTTGGGGGTTTCGGTAAAACAATTCACGCAACTGCTGCTGAATAGTCTCGTGTAACCAGTATTTTGCCTGCTCATTTCGCTTTTGATCAAAATAACCACTCGCTTTGGTAAGCTCGAGATAATCACTAATCTTCTGCCAAATCCTATCCATCCCCATACCGCTTATACTGGAGCATAAAACAACGCCGGGCGACCATTGGCTGGCTTTGGGTGGAAATAAGTGAAGGGCATTTTTGAAGGCTTGTCTGGCTTTTTTAGCCAAACTTTCGCGCTCGCCATCTGCTTTATTGACTGCTATGAGGTCAGCCATTTCAACGATACCTCGCTTGATGCCTTGCAGCTCATCTCCTCCGCCAGGTAACAATAGGAGCAAAAAGAAATCCACCATGGCATGAACGGCTATTTCTGATTGGCCTACGCCTACTGTTTCTATCAAGATCGTATCGTATCCGGCGGCTTCACAAAGGAGTATAGTTTCGCGGGTTTTGCGTGCTACTCCTCCGAGGGTATGCCCGGAAGGGCTTGGCCGAATGAATACTTTGTCTGACCTGGTGAGCTGTTCCATTCTTGTTTTGTCTCCCAGAATACTGCCCCTGGTCATTTGGCTGGATGGGTCTACTGCCAATACAGCCATAGAACGGCCCTGATTTAGCAGATAACTTCCAAAACCTTCAATGAAAGTACTCTTACCGACCCCCGGTGAACCGGTAATCCCCAGACGCAGGCTGTTGCCCGACAGTGGCAGGCAGGCTTCCAGTACGGATTGTGCCATTTGCTGATGTCTGGGATGATTGCTTTCGATCAGGGTAATGGCCTTACTGAGTAGTATAGGGTTTCTATTTTTTATCCCCTCAACGTAATCATTCAGGCTAAGCTTTTTTTTCTTGCGCAGCCTGGATAAAGCCGGGTTCATACTCTGAGGGATTCCGGTGCTGTCTTGGCTTATTTTTAAGCCTTTTGCGTCTTCGCTACTCATTCATCACAAATTTTAACCTTAGATTAATGGATTTTGAGCTTGTTAAAAACTGTTAAACCAAGAAGGCTTTTATGGTTAAATAGCTGATCTTAAAGCTTTTAGTTTAAATTAAAAAAATTAACACTCCTGATTTGGATGCTTTCCTGTTAAGAAGACTGAAATGCACGCTTTACGCATCCTCAAAGTATTGTGCTCCTGAAAAAGTACCGCTATTTTGCAGCTTTCAATCAAATGAAAACAATCTATAGATGAGCTTTAAGCCGCCGGTGACGCCAGGCTTAATAACAAGTTCACAACTTTCAACTACCGGATTCCCCAAGCCATTTTCCAAATAATCCATAAGTATTGCAGTTCTCAAGGTCAATGGGCCCGGTAGTTTTTTTACTCTCCCTTAAAGTCAGGCGCTCTTTTTTCCAAAAACGCCTGCACTCCCTCCTGGTAATCTTTGGTCTGACTGGCATTTATTTGTAGTTGTTCTTCTACCATCAGTTGCTTTTCCAGATCGTTTTCCAGTGCATAATTAAGCGCTCTTTTGGTCAAGCCCAGGGCTTTAGTCGGCATCCTGGCTAAGTGCAATGCTATATTCCAAGCGGCTTCTTCAAATTTTTTGTCCGCAAAAGTTTGATAGATCATTCCTAAAGCTGCTGCATCCGTTGCGCTTACTCGCTCACCGAGCATCATCAAAGCCGAGGCTTTCTGCCAGCCGATCAATCTAGGCAGTATGTAAGTACCGCCGCTGTCGGGGATCAGGCCTATTTTACTAAAAGCCTGAATAAAAGAGGCCGATTCTGTGGCCACTGTAATATCACAAGCTAGGGCAATGTTGGCGCCCGCTCCTGCAGCTACACCATTTATCGCCCCGACTACCGGCAACTCTATCTGTCGTAACTTTAAAATGATGGGATTAAAATGCTCCGAAAGAATGGTAAAAAATGAAGGACCATCAGGGGCTGTAATTTCTTGTAAGTCCTGCCCGGCACAAAAAGCTTTTCCAGCTCCGGTAATGTATATACAACGGATTTCAGGGTCTTTTTCACAACTCTTAAGTGCCGCCTGCATAGACAAAGCCATCTCCCTGTTAAAGCTGTTATAAACATCAGGCCGGTTGAGCACTATCTTACCTATTTGTTGCTCTTGAGTAAAAAGAATAGAGGACATGATATGAGTTTATTTTATTATACTTTTCTCAGCCAGCAGTTTGAACAATGCAGCATTAATTAGTGGCACTTGAAATAATCAAATGGCTCTAAGCAGTCATTACATTGATACATCGCCTTGCAGGCTGTTGACCCAAACTGGCTGACCATCCTGGTATCTATAGAATTACAGCGAGGACACTGAATCTCTTTTTCTTCAGAAAAGAGCGCGTTTTTATCATGCGATCCTTTTTGCGGAGGAGCAATGCCGTATTCCTTTAGCTTGCGCCGACCTTCCTCCGACAGCCAGTCTGTCGTCCATGCAGGACTGAGTACAGTTGTTACCCTGACTTTGTCAAACCCTGCTTCCTGAAGCGCTGCCCGTATGTTTATCTCAATGGTATTCATAGCCGGACAACCCGAGTAGGTGGGCGTTATGATCACTTCAATACCCCTATTTTCCCCAATAATAACATCCCGGACAACCCCCAAATCCCGAACGGTAAGAACAGGAATTTCTGGATCGCATACATCGTCGAGAATTTTATAAATCTGTTCGGTTGTAACTGTCATTACCAAAAACTTTTTATACTAAAAGCACTCAGCCACACAAATAGTTGTTCGGAAATAAGAATCATTCAACTTTCGTCATGTCTAGATGACGGATCATTGACAGATAGGAGCGCGCAAAGTCAACTTTTGAATGATACTGCAGAGAATTCACTGCCGGATTAAGATTGGGATAATTGGCTTTATTTTGGACGGTAATCTGTTCAATGGCCCTGCGAATAGCTTTTTTGTTGAAAGTACCCGTTTCTTCATTGCAGTAATTAACAGTAAAGCCAAGGTCGCGAAAATATTTAGCATCAATAATCTGGTAAAAAAGATGGAAAAAATCCCTGTCCGGCTTTGGTATGGCAAAATAAAAAAGGCAATAACCTACCAGATAACCCGGAATAGCCATGGCGATCCGCTCATGGTCATGGTCTTTATACCAATCCACCCCTTCAAGTTCCGCATCTATAAAGTCGACGATCCGATCGTGATTAATGGGAGCAGTAATGCCAAAAGTCGCTTTTACCCGATACATTTCTTTAAAGAATTCATCTTTGGGTCGACTCACCATTTCTTTCAGCTGTTTTTCCAATACTTCATTTTTTTGTACTAGCATTTTACCATCTTGGGCAAAGTATTGACGGTGCATACGCTCTAAAGATTCCATCATATACCCCTCTGGCTTGATAAGGTAATCGAGCCGATAGACGAGATCGAGTAATAGCATCGAAATACCTCTGGGATAGAGTTCCTTATTCAGATTGCCGGTATTGATCTCCTCCAGAATAGCGGTAATCTCTTTATAAATGTAGTTGTACTTAATTTCTTTTTCCTCTTCGGATAAAGGCTCAAGATGGGAAGTATCAACAGGTTTAAGCATTTGAAACTCGTCGAGCAGCAAGTCATCCTGTTTGTCGGCATTAGTGGCCAGCTCTTTCAGGGCATGATAAAGCTTGTAGGGCGAGCCATCTATTGAATAGGTTCCGAAGACGATAACGATATTATTGTCATTATCTAAAGCAAACCTACTGAACAGCAGTACGAAATTTTTTTCTATAAGTCGGCGCATGAAACCAACATTCAGGCTGGCAGAATAGGCAATTTTAGCTTCTGCCCACAGGCGTTCTTCATTGGCAAAGCCAGTAATTTTCTTTGAGCCCTGAAAAAACTCGAAGTGAATTTGATCTTCTTCTACCCGGAAAGAGACATTATCCTCTTCGTCATCTCTGAGATATTCAAAGAAGGCTTCGTAGCATTTAAGATATTGACCATTTTCAAAAAATGTCAGTGCCCTGTCCCAAATGTGAAATTTTTCGGCAGTTTTGTACGAATCTGTATATCTTCCAAATCGGATGTTGGGTTGCTCACTTTGCAAAGTGGACGTCCCAAAAAGACGATCAAATAATCCCATTTAACGCTAGATATGATTTTTCTTTCTTCAACTAAGCTGAAAAATACTATTTTTAATTCAGGAATTAAAGCAACAATAAGCTTAGGCTGTTGCTGTATAGCTATGAAGGTAAACTTTTCTTTTGACCTTCTGCTGAAAATTTGTATTTGTTTTGAGGTAAAAGACCTGTTAAGAAGAGTACCATGAATGATGATTTCCGCACCCGGCTTCCCATAAAAGAATTTCCATTTACGCTTACCTATGAGGATAAGCTGTTGTGTTTGGGCTCCTGCTTTGCCGAGCACATTTCCCAAAAGCTGACCTATTATAAATTTCAATCGCTTCTCAACCCTTTTGGTATCCAGTACAATCCTGTTTCCTTATCCAGAAGCCTTATAGCTTTAGTGGAAGAAAAGAGATACACAGAGCATGATATTTTTAAACATAATCATTTGTGGCACAGCTTTGATCATCACAGCCACTTTTCGGGTACTGACCCTCAGCAAACACTGGATACTATCAATGAAGCCACTCGCCAGGGTACAGCATTCCTAAAAAGAGCAGACTTTATCATCCTCTCCCTTGGCAGTTCTTTTGTTTATCAAAATAAAGCCAGCGAGCAAGTAGTAGCCAATTGTCATAAGCTGCCTGGCAACCTTTTCCACCGCTGCTTACTTCCGCTGGAGGAAATACAAAAACACCTCGATGGTACCATTAAGCGGATAAATGTTCATTTTCCCAATACACAATTTCTACTTACAGTGAGCCCAGTACGACATATCAAGGACGGCCTCATAGACAACCAAAGAAGCAAATCCCGACTGTTATTAGCCGCAGAATGGCTGTGCCATCATCACAAGTTTGTACATTATTTTCCCTCTTACGAATTGCTAATGGATGATTTGAGAGATTATCGTTTTTATGGGGAAGACTTGATACATCCGAGTAATATGGCCATTAACTATATCTGGAAATACTTTTGCCAAACTTTTATGGAGGACAGTACCCTAACACTGATGACCGCTGTGGAAAAAATCAAAACGGCTGCGGCCCATCTGCCTTTTGTGCCGGAAAGCCAGCAACATCAACAATTTTTAAAACAACAACTTAATAATATTCAAGATCTGGAATGCAGCTATTCCTTTCTCGATTTCAAAGTGGAAAAACAATATTTCCGCCGGCAAATAATTAAAAAATAGACTTGTTTATTCTTTGTTTCAAATCAAACCTTACAATGAAGTTGTTTAAAATGTACTTTTGCGCTCAAGCAACTTCAGTAATATCTAAAATGACGATGTATATGAAAAAGTATTACTTACTCTTCTTATCTATTTTTGTTTTTAACTTATTAGTACCAGCCCAGAGTGTGGTAGAAGTCATTGAGCTGGAAAGCCTTACTGCTCAGCAAATCACTATCAATTCTGGATTTCCGGCCAGTTTTGGGGCCACTACGTACAAGTTATTGTACAATACAGTAGACATTGATGGCAATGAGACGGTAGCGTCAGGTTTTTTTGCAGTTCCTAATGATAGAGACCTGGCTTTCCCTACATTAGTTTATCAGCATGGTACGGTTTTCACAAGAGACGCTGTACCTTCTAATGGCTCAGACGAGGCAGATATAGGCCTATTAGCTGCCGGCCAGGGATATATCTCTATCCTGCCAGATTATCTGGGTTTGGGAGATAACCCCGGGATACACCCTTATTTACATGCCGATACAGAAGCCTCTGCAGCCATTGATATGCTATTTGCTGTGGAAGAATTTTTGGAAAATGAAGAAGTACCCAGAAACGACCAGTTGTTCATTACCGGATATTCTCAGGGTGGTCATGCGGCAGCTGCACTTCAAAAGGCTCTTCAGGAAGATTTTGCTGACGTTTTTACGGTAACTGCTTCGGCACCGGCGTCAGGTCCCTATCACATGAAGAGTTTTAACGGCCTGCTGGTAGATGAGCGGGTATATCTCACACCTGCTTTTGCAGCGGCAACAGTATTGTCCTATAATGATGTGTATAATATTTATGAGAACCTGGAGGCTATCTTCAAGCCGACTTATGCTACATTTGCTGAGCAATACATGAATGGAGAAATCCAACTAGATGTATTTAACGAACAGTTAGTGCTAGCATTGACAACTGAGGTAGGAGCATCCATTCCAAGAGAGATGTTTCAGGATAGCATTATCACGTTATTTCTTGAGAATAATACTGCCCATCCCCTCATACGGGCTTTTGCCGATAATGACCTGACGGAATGGGCACCACAGGCTCCTACCCGTTTATTCTACTGTGTAGATGATGAAACTGTAGACGCCAGCAATAGCATCGTCGCTGATTCAACCATGAATGAACTGGGAGCAGTAGATGTGGAAGCGACTAATCTCGGCGGCAACCTCAGTCATGTTCAATGTATCACTCCTGCCTTAATTAATGTCGTACTCTTTTTTGGTGGCTTTCAGGAACTTACTACTAGCATAGAGCAGTTAACTTTTAATAGTCCAATTAACGTATTTCCCAACCCGGTAAAAGAAACGCTTTATCTGCGAGGGCTATCCCCAGGGGCAGTGGTTGAGCTGTATGGCCTCAATGGGCAATTGGTTCTCAGCAGTCAGGCTAATGATGCTGACTACGCTATCGATGTCGCTAACCAACAAAGTGGATTTTATTTTCTGAGGATAGTAGATAAAATCGGCATATTCAGCCAAAAAATTGTCATCGAGTAAAATAGACTTGTTTCCCCCGTTCGAAGAAGCTAATACCTCTTCGAATAGGGGAAGCCATCAAAACAGCGTTTGTTTTTTGTCTATATCAATCTTCTGATGGTCGTTTTTTCATCTATTCTATTTTCACCGTGGGTATCAAGAAGGTTGATACCTGGTTTTTTACCTACCTCAAAACTCCCTAATTCATCGTCAAAGCCCAGTGCTTCCGCTCCATTTAGGGTGGCCCACCTGATCAATGTTTCCAGAGGCACATAAGATTGATATTTTGAAATAGTACGCATCTCTTCCAGCACAGAGAGTTGCCAGTTGGATGTCAGACTATCTGTGCCTATACAAACTTTAGCTTCCGCATCCAAAAAATTACGGTAATTGGGCAGCCTGTTCTCAATGTAGAGATTAGCATTTGGACAAGTAGCCCAATATACTTTATCACTCCACTGCTTAGCCGCTTTTATATCCTCAGTAGAAGTCATGGTGTTGTGTACAAATAGTGTTCGGTAAGCCGGACTCATGTGTTCCATAGCGTAGTGAATGGACGTCTTTTGTGTCGGTTGAAAATGATCTATTGAGAAACCGAATTTTCCATAGAAATCAACAAACCCTCCGGTTTTATTCAGAAAAAACGCATTCTCATGAGCTGTTTCCTGATTGTGAATACTTATGGTCAGGTTCTCTTCCTTATTCGTAGTTGCAATGAGCCGGAACAATTCGGGGGAAACGGTATAAGGAGCATGAGGTACACAGCTTTTTTTGTTGCCATTAGACTGACTCTGGCCATCGTAGGCCGACTTGAAATTATTGTAGTGCTTTTCTGCATCCTGCCCCTGCAAAAAATCAAACATCTCGATGAAAGTATAGTACCGAATGCTGCTGGCATTTTTTCGCTCTACTGTATCTAATTTATTTGATATATCACCTACAGCTACTACTCCACCGGAGTACATTTCTTTATCGGCATGATCTATAGCGGCAATAATTTCTTCCATGGGCACTTCCCTAAGAGAAACAACACTGTATAAGAAGGGAAGTAGGCCGGTTCCGGTATCTACTTTTCCCTTAAGATGAGACAACTCCAGATGGCAGTGTGCATTGATCAAGCCAGGGATTAAGTAGCCGGAATGCACTTCAACAGAAGCGGGATCATGCTCACTTCTTTGGCCCACGTGTTTAATAGTGCCTTCATCATCTACCACTACGACACCACTGGGAATAGGCCCTTCACTAACCGGAAAAACTATATCAGCAGATAGCTTTCTCATAAACTTATTTTTTTAATTCAATTACAGTTGCCGGGAATAATCAAAAACAACCAGGCCATTTTTCATCCTGGGTTCAAACCAGGTGCTCTTCGCGGGAAGGTATTTATTTTGTTCTGCCACCTCTATCATCTCTTCTATCTGTACGGGAAACAGAAAAAACCCAACAGCTCTGTCATTTTTGACCACCTTGTTATACAATCCCTGAATGCCTTTTGGCCCTTCGATATAGCTAACCCGGGAATCATTCTTGACATCTGTAATCCCAAGTATATTTTCTAACACCAGCTCATCAAGGAGGGCACAATCCAGCAAAATATTTTCACGATCCTGTTGATGCAGCACTTCCTCTTTCCATTGCAAGCTAAAGTACTCCCGATTGAGAATCATTACAATTTCGAATTTATGAGCAGGTTTAACAGGCTTACTCATTGGTGTGATATCAAAAAGACGAGATAGTTTCGCCATCAGCATAGTATCACTAACATTCTGTTCTAAGTCAATGGCCCTGTTAAAATCAAGGATTTTTATTTGGTCTGTACTAAAAAGCGCTACCATAACCGTCCCAAAGAGCTGCCGCTGTTCTTCTGTTTTGGATTTCAAAAACAGACGCATGCTGGACATGCTCCTGTGATGACCATCCGCTATGTAAGTTTTGTTGATTTTGCTAAACTGCTCAGCAAATAGTTGTATTAATTCGGGGTGTTTGACCGCGTATATGAGGTGATGTGATCCCTGAGATTCGAAATAGATATCAAAGTCCGGCGTATTCTCCTCAATAATTTGTTCTTGAAGGGCTTTGATAGTATCACTGATCTGATAGGTCAGCAACACTGGTTTGACAATGGCTTTGCGACTTAAGAGCAACTCAATTTGCCGCTGCTGCTTCTCCCGGATGACGTTTTCGTGCCCATAAATCTGTTTTTCCGGACCATCCATGAAGTATTTAATATCGACGCTTGCGATGAGGCCGGTGTAGGTTCTCGAGCCATTTATTATTTTGTAGATATACAGTGCCGAACTTTCAGACTTTGAGAAAAAGCCGCTATTTACGTAGTCCGGATAATCTTCTTTTACCGATCCAAAAAAAGAATCATTGGACGTTATGTAGTCAAGATTAGGAAACACCGCCCTAAAAGCTTTTATGTGCATGCCTCGATTTGTGAGAAATTAAAATTGGGACAAATGTAAAAAATAAGTGGAAGTATTACAGGGATGGAGAAACTAAAAACATCCTCCTAAAAACAAATGAAGGGTAATGGAAACTTGAGCTGTCTCCATTCCCTTCGTAAAAAACTAAACCCCAGTTATATGTCTTTGATATGTATTATCTTCTTATGTATTCTTGAGCACTATAAAGTATCCTTTTCTACTGAATGATTTCTTTAGATAAAAAATTAAAATTACTGGAAATAAAAGCAGCCTTTACCGCTGTGTTACTTTTCTAAATCTATCATCAAAACGCTCCTCTTACTTTAATGTTTCCAAAGAAAATGTTAAAGTCTGGACTCTGTTATCAGTCACAAATATAGGAATTGAAATGAAATTCACAAGCCGAAATGTCAAAAAAAACGGAAACGCAGGGATTTTTTCTACTTATAGGGGTAGATGATGTTAAATTTTTATTTTTCATCTATTGAAATTGGTTTAGTTATTATAGTCAATACTATTTATTTACGTATAAATTATTGCTTTTTACTCAGAAAACCAAAATTTTT
>CAZVOD010000119.1:7312-10422 GCA_964628385.1 uncultured Saprospiraceae bacterium | reverse complement strand
TTTTTTTTGTCTTTCCTTGTGAAAAGTATTTATTTATAGAAATTTAAAAGCTCGTTTTTCCCATCAGCTATCAAATTGATCGATAAAACCCCAATTTTGATATAAAAAACTAAAACAATACATCTGTTAATTCACATATGAGTAGCAGAACGATTTCCTAGACACCAGCCAGATAATACAGAAAGTAAAAATATCTTAGATGATTCCCTGATTTCAGACTTTATGTAAAGTCTTAGGCAAAATCCCTTTCTTATTGTAAGCCTGCTTGGAACATATTTGAAAAATAGTTTTATTTGCAATGTCAAATAAGAAACGTCAGATGACGATTTACGTAATTAATCAGGTAAGCTAGATATGCCTTTACAAAGATGAAAAGTTAAGTATGTCAGTTGGAAATAGTTGATTTATGCTGATCATTTTACTTAAAAAATTCTTGTCTTACTTTAGGAGTATGCTTGTATAGCATCTGAGTATCCTGAATAGGTTTCCCCCCGAAATACTTATTGCTCCTAGTCTATATAAAACTTCTATTGATGGTAATTCCCTCAAACCGTTGGTGAGTGTAATAACAATCAAAATTTATGACATGATATTCTACCTTATCAGAAAGTTGGTGCTTATTGTATTGCTGGCTACGTTACCATTTGTATTGAGTGCCCAATTAACGGAGCCTTTTATTGATCACTGCGCTACGGTGGAAACTGAGGAGCGCCTGAGGTTAAAGTATCCCGGACAATTCAATAAGGAAAATTTTGAACAGTGGCTGGCTCCCTTGGTGCGAAGATATCAGGAACAAGCTACACCCAGAGCAGTCCTCAAATTACCCGTTATTTTTCATATCATTCACTATGGCGACCCAGTGGGGAGTGGTGATAATGTGCCGGACAATTTCGTTTATAGTCAAATTGAACAAATCAATAATGATTTCAGAAGAAAAGCCGGAACTTCCGGATTTAATGATAACCCCGTAGGCGCGGATTCCGAAATAGAACTTTGTCCGGCTTCTGTAGATCCTAATGGGATACCCTTGCTAATGCCTGGTATTCACCGGGTTGATGCCACCCAAGAGACATGGGGTCCGCCCCCGTATTCTTCTTCTTTTACAGATACAGAAATTAAGCCCAATACCCAGTTTGACCCGGAAAGATATATCAATGTATGGGTAGTTTCTTTATCAAGTAACACACCCGGATCAATCCTTTTGGGCTATGCACAGTTCCCAAGCCAATCCGGGCTTGCTGGTCTGCCTACAGACGGAGGAGCCGCAAGTTCTGATGGAGTAGCCATAGCACCATTTACAGTAGGCAGCACTACCAATCCAAATCCTGATGGAGGGTCCCGGTTTGGTCGTGGAAGAACACTGACTCACGAGCTAGGGCACTTTTTTGGGCTTAGGCATATTTGGGGGGATGGAAATTGTTTTTTTGACGATTTTTGCAATGATACACCCGAGGCTAGCTCTTCATCTACCGGTTGTGCTGTAGGAAAGACCACCTGTGGTTCGTTAGATATGATAGAAAACTATATGGACTACTCTGATGATGAGTGTATGAATATTTTTACACAAGACCAGAAAGCTAGGATGCAGGCAGTATTATCGAATAGTCCTCGGCGGGTCACCCTACCCAATTCACCAGCCTGTGGACCGGTGACATTAACCGCCAATTTTAATGCGAATCCAGCTAATGTAACGCTAGGTGGTACTGTTAACTTTACTGATCTTTCACCGGGTAACCCCACTACATGGTCCTGGTCCTTTCCGGGTGGAACGCCTTCATCAAGTATCCAACAAAATCCAAGTGTAACTTATAATACGCCGGGTAGCTATGCTGTTACGCTCACTGTTTCTGATGGCATTGATTCAGATACCAGAACGATAGATGGGTTTATCACAGTGTCTAGTTCTACAGCCTGCGTTTCAGGAATTTCTACTTTCCCATACACAGAAAGTTTTGAAACAGGCCTTGGCGACTGGCAGCAATCTACTGATGATGATATTGACTGGACTAGAGATAATAACGGTACTCCATCATTTGGTACGGGGCCAAATAACGCAGCTGATGGCACGTTCTACCTGTATACAGAAGCTTCTAATGGAAATGATAATAGCACAGCGACTCTTAATTCACCTTGTTTTGATTTAAGTCAACTTAGTAACGCAGAGATAAGTTTTCAGTACCACATGGCCGGCTCCGGGCAGGGGACGCTCTCCTTGCAAGCCTCGATAAATGGTTCAGATTCTTGGACAACGCTTTGGTCACAATCAGGAGATCAGGGCGATCGGTGGTACGAGCAAAAGGTAGACCTGAGTCCTTACATTGGTCCTGATGGTGTGTCCCTGCGTTTTGTTGGTCGTACGGGACCTTCATTTGAGTCTGATATGGCTATTGATGATATTGAGATAGGAGAAAATACTAACACCGGACCAGCACCGGTCGCTGATTTCTCAGCTGATGTCACCGCAATAGATGAAGGGCAGACGGTTAATTTTAGTGATCTTTCTACCGGTAACCCGGATAATTGGAGCTGGACTTTTGCCGGAGGTACTCCGGGGGCCAGCAGTTCACAAACCCCTGCTGTAACTTATAATACCGCAGGTAGTTATACGGTTTCTCTAACTGTTTCTAATGCCGATGGAAATGATACCGAGACTAAGAATGCCTACATAACTGTTAACCCGGTTAGTCAGGGTGGCTCTTGTACGGCCGGTATCAGCTCATTTCCTTATACGGAGAGTTTTGAGTCTAATCTCGGTGCTTGGACACAAGCTGGGGATGATGATATTGACTGGACGCGCGATAGTGGTGGCACCCCATCCAGCCAAACCGGGCCATCAGATGGTGCTGAAGGTAGTTTTTATCTTTACACAGAGTCTTCTGGCAGTAATAATAATAAAACAGCTATCCTAAATTCACCCTGTTTTGATCTTTCGGGGGCTAGTGCTGCCAGTTTTGAATTCGCTTACCACATGTACGGGGTGAATATGGGTTCTTTGGCCTTTCAGGTATCTACCGATGATGGCCAGAATTGGAGCACCTTATGGTTCAGAACTGGTGATCAGGGTAATCAATGGTTGCGCCAGACGATTGACCTGTCTGCCTATCTCGGCG
>CAZVOD010000119.1:0-7212 GCA_964628385.1 uncultured Saprospiraceae bacterium | reverse complement strand
TAAACTCACCCTGTTTTGATCTTTCGGGGGCTAGTGCTGCCAGTTTTGAGTTTGCTTATCACATGTATGGTACCAACACGGGGATTTTATCTGTCCAGGCTAGTGATGACGACGGACAAACCTGGGTAACCCTCTGGGTACTTAGTGGCAATCAGGGAGATCAATGGCAGCGTGCACAGGTTGACTTAGCAGCTTATTTGGGAAGCACAGTCAGGCTGCGGTTCGTAGGAGAAACAGGCGCTGGTTTTCGCAGTGATATGGCCATCGACGAAATAGAGTTGACTACCGGGGGTGGAACATCCGTACCTACTGCTGACTTTACAGTAGATCGAAATACCATTAATGTT
The DNA here is from genome assembly GCA_964628385.1 of uncultured Saprospiraceae bacterium. Taxonomy (GTDB): domain Bacteria; phylum Bacteroidota; class Bacteroidia; order Chitinophagales; family Saprospiraceae; genus JANQPA01. The sequence continues at coordinate 6,865 of CAZVOD010000119.1, read as the reverse complement.
GGTGAAAGCATTAGTTTTACAGACCTATCTTCAGGTAACCCAACAGCATGGAGTTGGAGTTTTCCGGGAGGAACACCCTCTACCAGCGTTGCTCAGGATCCTACCATCACTTATAATAGTGCCGGAACGTTTCAGGTGAGCTTAACTGTGACTAACAACGACGGAGCGGATACCGAAACAAAAGCAGGATTTATCATCGTAAATAATGCATCCGGGGGTAATAATTGTGCGGCTGATATTGGCAGTTTTCCCTACACTGAAAGTTTTGAAAATACTATCGGTTTGTGGACGCAGGATAAGTCTGATGATATGGATTGGAGTATTGATGCTAATGGAACGCCTTCTTTCTCTACCGGCCCTTCTGTTGCCAGTGACGGAAATTTCTATATCTATACGGAGGCTTCAGGCAGTAATAGCAATAACACCGCTATAATTACCTCTCCTTGCTTCGATTTGACTACTATAAATGTACCTGAGCTAGCTTTTGATTATCATATGTACGGTTCTTCTATGGGAGATTTGACCCTTCAGATTAGTACTGACGATAATAATACCTGGACAACCTTATGGACCAAATCAGGTGATCAGGGAGATCAGTGGTTGATGGAGAATATTGACTTATCAGCTTACAGTGCCGAGTCGGGAGTTCGCCTGCGTTTTATTGGATTGACCGGAGGAAGTTTTAGAAGTGATATGGCGCTTGATCATATCAGGATACGAACATCAGCAACCTGGGAAACAGCAAACGGTAGGGTTGATGTTGGAAGTGATAATGGTTTTACGTTGGCTCCCAATCCGGTGGGACCATCTATGACTGTTTTCTATCAGAGTACAAGAACGGCCGAGGTTACCATTCACATTATGGATGCTTACGGACGCATGATAAGGACGGAACAGCAAGTATTGTCTCAGGGCTGGAATCAATTTGTAATGGAGGTAGATGACTTGATTGAGGGGACTTATTTACTGGTTATCAGAGATGAAGAAGTGTATCAGGTCAAGCGCTTCTTAAAGTCGGAATAAACAAGTCTGTTACCTGGATTTTACTTTTGAAGCCGAAATGAATAAAAATAGGTATTCACAAAGCTATTGCTGCATAGTATAGGTTACCCTATGATCCGGAAAAAGCTGAGGTGAGCGCCTAATTGTTGGGCAGTTAGAGGTGAATTGTAAAGTTCAAATACCTTCGAAACAAGTTTTCTAAAGGCCTTTTAGAGGAATGAGTTGGTTTTTTTGCAATGAAAGGGTATCTACTACTTCACTGTAGCTCAAGGTACTGATTACTAATAGAAAGCCACCACCTCCTGCTCCGCAGAGCTTTACGGCGACAGATGGAATAGACAGCGATTTCTCCCATCGGTCAATAAAAGAATCTGGTATCATTTTTTTGAATAGAACAAATTGTTGCTCACTTATTTTTTTAGTGAATAAGAAAACCTTTTCATCATTTCCTAACAAAAAAGAATCAATTGCTTTATTGATCAGTGGGCTAAGTTCCTTATCGATTTGCCTTTGATAGTTCTCACTTTGATATTGTTGGAGAAAAGACTGCACATAAGGCGCTGTCAGTCTTTTTATGCCGGTATCCATCAAAAAATACCTGTAATTACCAGAAATGGACTGGCGCTCAGGTTGTACAGGGAGGCTGTTTTTGCTTTCATCAATCAATAATGGAGCATTGAGGTAAATGATCAAAGGATCTGTTCCTGAACTTTGACCATGGAAGAAACTTTCCAGAAAGGCAAGCTTCTTTTTCAAAAGATTGAGCTGATGGTCTTCCCGCTTTTCAGCGTATTTGTCATAAATGGCAGCACATAAAGCGCCGGAGCTACCTACGCCGTAGCCCTGGGGAATAGTCGACTCAAAATACCATCCTTTTGAAAGGTCCTCTTTGAATGCCGACAAGGAAATTGAAAAGGGAAGTTCTCCTGTTTGTTGTTTAGATTCTAGAAAGTGAAGCAGCCTGGGGAGGTCTTGTTGTAGAGAGTGGTCAGTGTTGTTTCTTCTCCACTGGCCTTTAAAAAGTGAAAACGGAACAGCCAGCGCTTTTGATCCGGTTAGGACAGTGTGTTCGCCGAAAAGGAGTAATTTAGAAGGATAGGTTTTTTCAGAACTGCGCATCAAGGGAAATTAGGTTTTACCCTCTACAAAAAAACCCCACAAAGGCTTCAGTTACTTTAAGTGAAGTGACCAAAGCCTTGTGGGAATTGCCGTTATGCTATATTACTTTTTTTCTTCGTCTTCGTCTTCGTCCTGTATCTGACCCTTTAGCTGTGAGAAGACATCCAGGTCACCTAAAGTAGAACGCTCGTTGCTCTCGTTCGTTTTCTTTACAACATCTCTGGTTTGCTTGCGCTGTTCGGTCTTTTCTTTCTTCATCTTTTCATCCGCTTCACGCTTGATGTCTTCCAGATATCTAAGGTGTGATACCATCATTCGCTTATCATCGCGGTTGAATTCTATCACTTTCACTGTGATTGCCTCATCTTGCTCAGCGAGTTTGCCATCTTCCTTTCTAATGTGCTTGATCGGTGCGAATGCTTCCAAACCGTAAGGTAGTTGCACGATCGCTCCGCGATCATCGCGCTTTAGAATAGTAGCCTCGTGGTAAGAACCTTCTGGGAAGACTGTCTCGAAAGTATCCCATGGGTTCTCTTCCAATTGCTTGTGACCAAGAGATAGCTTACGGCTCTCCTTATCGATCTCCAGGATCATCACTTCAATAGTTTCTCCTACCTTTGTGAATTCTTGTGGATGAGAGAAACGCTTTGTCCAGGACAAATCGGAGATGTGTACCATCCCGCCGATTCCTTCTTCCAGTTCGACAAAAACACCGTATGGTGTAAGATTTTTAACCTCACCCGAGTGCCTGCTTTCTATTGGGAAGCGTTCTTCGATATCACTCCATGGATCTTTCATTAGCTGCTTGAGCGACAGTGACATTTTACGCTCTTCGCGATCGATGGTTACCACTTTTGCTTCGTATTCTTGGCCTTCCTTGAAGAACTCTCTGGCATTGATAGGCTGGTTACTCCAGGTAACCTCAGAGACGTGGATCAACCCTTCTACACCCGGGCGTATTTCAAGAAATGCACCGTAATCTTCAATATTTACAATCTTACCTTTCACCATAGAGCCTTCCTGGATTTCAGCGTCCAGTACTTCCCATGGATGTGGCTGTAATTGTTTTAGACCTAGCGAGATACGCTTTTTGTTCTCATCAAAGTCAAGTACTACTACATTAATCTTTTGGCTCATTTGAAGCACTTCACTTGGGTGTGAGATACGACCCCACGAAATATCGGTGATGTACAATAGTCCATCAACACCACCAAGGTCAAGGAATGCACCAAAGTCTGTAATGTTCTTGACCAAACCTTCTAGTACCTGTCCTCTTTCCAGACTTGCAATGATAGCTTCTCTTTGCTCAGCCAGGTCACTTTCAATTAGTGCTTTGTGAGATACTACAGCATTCTTGATTGTTTCGTTGATCTTAACAACCTTGAATTCCATGGTTTTGCCAACGTATGAATCGTAGTCAATAATTGGCTTGATATCAATTTGAGAACCGGGAAGGAATGTTTCTAATCCGCCGGCGTCAACGATCAATCCACCTTTTGTTTTACTTACTACCACACCTTTGATAACAGAACCATTTTTGTAGGAATCCACCAGTGTTTCCCAGGCTCTCAAAAGCTTGGCTTTACGTCTTGACAGTACCAACTGCCCTCTGGTGTCTTCTTGCTGTTCTACATAAACCTCTACCGTATCACCTGATTCTAGGTCTGGCATATCTCTGAATTCAGAGAGTGGAATCAATCCATCTGATTTATAATTGATATCCAGAACAACATCGCCATCTGAAATAGTCGTCACTTTAGCCTTAACAATCTCATTTTCCAAAACAGAATTAAGCGTAGAGTCATATTGCTCCAGATACTTTTCTACCTGATCCTGAGAATAAGAATGACCTTGTTTGTTAGAAATTGTCCAGTCAAAGGCATCGTGAGCTGTACCCGTTACACCGCTACCCGGAAGAGGTAAATCTTCCAGTTCGTCCTCTTCTGTATCAGAGTCATCATCAGAATCTTCTGATTGGCTGGTTTCATCGCCAGTTTCATCAGCTTCCTCTGTGTTTTCGGCCGCTTCAGTCTCAGCTGATGTATCTTCCGCTTTTGCGGTAGGCTGCTGCTCTTCTTCAGCGCTGGCTTCGGTCTTTTCTTCTTTCTTGGTTTCTTCCGTTTCCGAAGTTGAGGATTCTTCATCCTGAGGAAGGTTCTGATTTTCCTGTTCCATATTTTTATTTTCTTCTAGCATTGAAAGAATGCTTTTATGCCCTTTTTGATTAGAGCGGTTAACAATATTTTTTAGTGGCGCAAAGATAAGGTTTTTTTTAACGCCATGAAAACGAAAAGCTATAAAATACGAGAAGGCAGATAAAAGGAACTTTTTACGCATCATTCCAGGGTTTAGTTGGTTTTATGTTACGAGCTACGTAAAAGGAGTATGTTTAGAAAACTAAAATTTGTATTTTTAGTCCATCTAAACACAAAATTCGGGATTGCTAAAAACAAAATAAAATGATTGAAGAAAGACCATGGTTGAGATTGTATCCGGGAGGAGTTCCTGCAAATATCAATTTTGATCAATATGCTACAGTTCTGGAGTTTTTTAAAGAGACATTTGAGAAATTCAATAACAAGCCGGCGTTTAGTTGTATGGGTAAAACGCTGACTTTTGCCCAGATCGATAAGTACTCTACTCAATTTGCTGCTTATCTTCAGTCTAGAGGCCTGGAGCCTAAAGATAGAATCGCTATCATGATGCCCAACCTGCTGCAGTATCCTATCGCTCTAATCGGAATACTAAAGGCCGGGTTGATCGTGGTGAACACCAACCCATTATACACACCACGAGAAATGTTGCATCAGTTTAACTCATCTGGGGTTAAAGGAATTATCATTGCCGAGAACTTTGCCGCCAATCTTCAGCAAATCATAGACCAAACCAGCATAAAAACAATCATTACCACCACTATCGGCGAGATGTTGGGTTTTCCAAAGGGTAATATTGTCAATTTTGTGGTTAAGAATCTAAAGGGTATGATCCCTAAATATGATCTGCCGAATACTGTTTCTTTCAAATATGCGCTCAAAGCCGGCAAACGTTTCAAACTGGCACCCTACGAAGGTTCAGCTGATGATGTGATCATTCACCAGTATACCGGTGGTACAACAGGTGTGTCTAAAGGAGCTATGCTGACTAACCGAAATATGGTGGCCAATATGCTTCAGATTAAAGCCTGGATGCAGCCTTTCCTGAAAGAAGGTGAAGAAGTGGCACTGTGTCCTCTTCCCCTTTATCATATCTTCGCATTTACCGTAAATTGCCTGACTTTCATGAGTTTTGGTGCCATGAATGTACTGGTAACTAATGCTAAAGATATAGGGTCAGTTGTTAAAGCCATTACCTCTAACAAAACTTCTTTGGTGATCGGTGTAAATACCCTCTTCAATGCTCTGCTCAATAATAAAGATTTCCAGCAGGCAGATCATAGTGCTTTGAAAATTACTGTGGGAGGAGGTATGGCCGTACAAAAGCCGGTAGCAGAAAGATGGGAAGCCCTTACCGGTTGTTACCTTACAGAAGGGTATGGTATGACGGAAGCCTCTCCCGTTGTAACGGTTAACCCTCTGGATAAGTCCGCAAGGCTTGGTACCATTGGCCTGCCTATTCCTTCTACTGAGGTGCGTATTGTCGATGAGGAAGGTAATGTTTTAGAAGCCGGAAGTGTTGGGGAAATTCAGGTAAAAGGCCCTCAGGTAATGAAAGGATATTATAACCAGCCGGAAGAAACCCGAAAAACAATCAAACAAGGGTGGTTATGTACCGGTGATATAGGAACAATGTCAGAAGATGGATTTATTGAAGTGGTAGACCGCAAGAAAGATATGATCCTGGTGTCTGGATTTAATGTGTATCCAAATGAGATCGAGGAAGTATTGGCGGCTCATCCGAAAATTATGGAAGTGGCAGCCGTCGGTGTACCGGATGCCAAATCAGGGGAAGTTGTAAAATTGTTTGTTGTGAAAAAGGATAATTCTCTTTCTAAAAACGATATCATACAGTTTTGTAAGGATAAACTTACCGGCTACAAAATGCCTAAGCAGATTGAGTTTAGAAAAGAATTACCCAAAACAAATGTAGGTAAAATCCTGAGAAGGGCATTAAGAGAAGAAAATACAGCAGACGTATCCAGCTAGCAAGCTCAACATTGATCGGTTAGCGGAGTTGAAAGCCATTTTCGCTAACCGTTCTGACTATTTTTTTAGTATTCCTCTATATTTTCCATCAGGCAGTCCATCATGCTTTTCAAGATAACGAATAATAGTTCTCGTCCTTCTTGTGTTACGACATCATCTTCATCCGTCATAAGGGAGTCTTCAATAAATGCAAGCAGGTCCTCCTGATCCGTTTGATTGAAAAAAACATCCAGCCGCTCCCGGAATTTTCGGGCGCTGATCCCCTGGAGGACTTCCAGGGTGTGCTCTTCAGCAGCCTGGTACTGCTCTTCATCCACCGCTGGTAATTCGGGATGTTCTACCTTAATACTTTTCCATATAACCAAACCCAAAAAAAGAGCGTATTCTTTTTCGTTTTGGGTAAATCCATCAAAAGCATCGGAAAAGAAATAACCTGCCATAAAAGGTTGTTCTTCTTTAAAATTCTCAACCTCTACCAACAAGTTATCAGGAGAAGCACCAATTTGATCGGCTACCTCATCTATTATTTTTTCTTCAATAAAATTCACTAAGTACAGGACAAAAGTCCAATTTCATTAAATAAGCTCAAAAAGTTGAGCAGT
>CAZVOD010000118.1:0-10642 GCA_964628385.1 uncultured Saprospiraceae bacterium | reverse complement strand
CAAAGTACTTTCTTTCCCGTATGTGCCGGAGCGCTTGCTTTGCAGAACCCTTTAATTCAAACTCCCACAAAAGATAAAGATAAATGAATTGAAGCACGGTAAAAAACTTCCTGCTCTTTTTGTTAGAGTTGGTTAGGTAAAGCGTCAAAAGTGTAAATGCCATATAGACTTTAAAAAGGGGATTAAAAACTAAACCGTATTTTGAAGCTTATGCTTCTTTTTCAGAAAATTAAGGGCACTGTACCCAACTTTTTTATCGATTGCTTTCTTACTACAAAAGACGAGAGCCTGGAAAATATCTAATGTATTCTCCAAAAAAGTGTGAGAATATTCTAATGCTCTCGAATAAGTCTATTATTCAAGTATAGAAAACAATACAAAACAATGGTCGTAAATGCTTACGCAGCAAACGAGCCGAAAGGCAAGCTTAGTCCCTTCCAATACGAGTTGGGACCAATTGGAGAAGAGCAAGTTGATATCAAAGTACATTACTGCGGAATCTGTCACTCAGATTTGAGTATGCTAAACAATGACTGGGGGCTTACAAAGTATCCCTTTGTACCGGGGCATGAGATCGTCGGAGAAGTCATGGCCGTAGGAGATGCCGTAAAAACCGTAAAGCCAGGCGATAAGGTAGGCCTGGGTTGGCAGTCAGGTTCTTGTATGCACTGTGATCAGTGTATGGATGGTAGCCATCACTTATGCCCAAGTTCTGAGGCAACTATTATAGGAAGACACGGTGGCTTTGCAGATGTGGTACGTGGCCACTGGTCATGGGCCATTCCTATGCCCGATGGCATAGATATGGCAAAAGCCGGGCCGCTGTTATGTGGAGGTATTACCGTTTTTAGTCCCATCATTTTGGCGGATGTGCGCGCTACAGATAGCGTCGGTGTAATTGGTATTGGTGGCCTGGGGCACATGGCCCTGAAATTTCTAAAATACTGGGGCTGCGAAGTCATCGCTTTTAGCTCAAGTCCAGATAAAAAAGAGCAAATCCTGGAAATGGGTGCGACCAGAGTCATCAATTCCAGGTCGCTGGAAGAACTGAAAAGTATCGCTGGTAAGCTAAAGATGGTGCTCAACACTACGAACGTATCACTAGACTGGAACGCCTACATGGGTACACTGGCACCCAAAGGTAAATTACACACGGTAGGAGCTGTCCTGGAACCCATGAGCGTACCTGCCTTTACAATGATTGCAGGAGAAAAGTCAATGGGAGGCAGCCCTATCGGCAGCCCGGCTTTGACTAAAAAGATGCTTGAATTTTGTGTGCGCCACGATATTTATCCAACAGTAGAGGAGTTTTCAATGGAACAGGCCAACGAAGCCCTCAATCACCTGGATCAGGGCAAAGCAAGGTACAGAGTGGTTTTGAAAAGGTAATTTTAAAAAATGAACTGCTTTGAAAAGTAGGGTAGAAAAATCAGTAAACTGATTTTTTTACCCTACATCTTTTATCGAGCCAAAAGCCTAATAGCGTTCGTCTTCTACAAACGGTAGTTTTTCCATGTGCAGCACTTCTACGCTGGGAAAGCTATAGTCCATTGCTACTTTTCCTTCGATCAGGTAGATGCCCTTGCCGCGAAAAGGATGAAGTTTGAGGAAATTGGGAAAATGAGTTGTATCAAAGAAGTGGCCCTTGCGATCAATCCAGGTACCGAAAGCCATCATTTTTTGATTGACGGTGCGTACCTCTTTTTTACAAACATAATATCCCAGGATCTTAATCATCTGACCTTTGTAGGTCGCCAGGTCCTTGGCTCGTATACAGTTCTCACAATCGTCGTTTTGGAGTAAAGAAAATGGTGAAGCTAAGGGAAAGCCCAACAGTTCTATTTCATCAAAAGTCTGATCATGTGGACCTGTCTCTAGATAGGGCAATTGATAATGAATGGTTTTTTCTTCTTCAAATAAAGAAAGGGAGTGCTCCTTGCGTTGCCGGGGGTTGTAGACTGCATTTTTTTCCCACATCAATTCATATTTACTTTTTCCTGTAAAGCGAAATGCACCGATTCGAATCAAAATTTCCAGTTGTTCGGCAGTAATGGACACACGACTGACAAAATCGGAGAGGCTTTTAAAAGAACCTCCAATAGCCCGTTGATGTACAATTTTATGCGCTATCTGTCGCTCCATTTGATGCAAGTGGATAAAGCCGATGTAAATATCTGTGCCCTCCAAATGAGTCAGGAATCGACTGTTGTTGACGCATGGTGCATGAATAGAAGCTCCGAGCATTCGTGCTTCATGGAAATAGTATTCTGTGTGATAAAACCCTCCAAAATTGTTGATTACAGCCACCATGAATTCAAGCGGAAAATAAGCTTTGAGTAATAAGCTTTGAAAGCTTTCTACGGCAAAACTGGCTGAGTGGGCCTTGCAAAAAGAATAACCAGAAAAGCTCTCGATTTGTCGCCATACTTCTTTGACCAGCTGTTCCTCGTAGCCTTTGGCTCGGCAGTTGTCGAAGTACTTTTGGCGAAGTCGCTCAAAAGTATCCCCCGTATATTTTTTGCCGGTCATAATACGTCGAAGTACATCACTTTCATCCAGATCCAGCCCGGCAAAGTGGTGAACAATCTTCATCACATCTTCCTGATAAACCATTATGCCAAATGTTTCCCCCAGATGTTCTTCAAAAACTTCATGCAGGTAGCGGAAACTATGCGGGTTGTTAAATCGCCTGATGTACTCCTGCATCATTCCTGATCGAGCTACACCGGGCCTAATGATAGAACTGGCAGCTACCAGATGCACATAATTATCACAGGATAGTTTTTTTAGTAAACCACGCATCGCCGGCGATTCAATATAAAAACAGCCCATACACTGTCCCGATTTAAGCACTGCCCTGACTTTCTCATCCTGCTTAATGTAGTCAATATCGTAGATGTCAATAGCCTGACCGGTATTCTGTCGAATCAGCTCCACAGCATCTTTGATGTGGCCCAGCCCTCGTTGACTCAATACATCAAATTTATGGAACCCCAGCTCTTCCGCATGATACATATCAAAATGGGTGATGGGAAACCCCTTGGGCATCATCTGTAATGCCGTGAAATTATTGATAGGCGATTCCGAAATGACAATGCCGCCAGCGTGAATAGACAGATGATTTGGTACGCCTTCCAGGCGTTTTCCATACTCAAAAATAAAATCAGATAAAGGATGGTGGTCACTGTAATTTTGAGGTTGCCTGACAATCGTATCAATCTCCCCTTTAGGTAAACCCAGTACCTTGCCTATTTCCCGTACTACCGAGCGGGCCTGAAAGGTCGTGTAAGTTGCCAGTAGTGCAGTATATGCTTTACCGTAGCGCTTGAAGATATAGTCAGTTACATCATCGCGTTCATCCCAGGAAAAGTCGATATCAAAGTCAGGAGGTGATTTGCGATAGGGATTGATGAACCGCTCAAAGTAAAGATCGAGCTCCAGCGGGTCAACATCCGTGATATCTAGGCAATAGGCAACGATAGAATTGGCGCCACTACCTCTACCCACATGATGATAGCCCGCACTGTGGGCATAGCGCACAATGTCCCAGGTAATGAGAAAGTAAGAGCAAAAATCCTGCTTTTTGATGATTTGCAACTCGCGCTCTACTCGTTGCAAGGCCTTGTGATGGCCTGCTCCAAATCGTTTTTGACAGCCACTGATTGCCAGTTTTTCCAACAATTTATAATCCCCTTCCTTACTGCCGGTGAAAGTCTGACGATTATTGCGCAAACTGCTATCCATGCTGATATTGCAGGCCTCGATCAGCTTTTGAGTATTGCGAACAATGCGAGGATATTGATCATAGTAGACTTTCAGGGTCTCCGGCGGAATAAGCCGTTCCTGTTTTTTGGCTAAGTCTTTGTTTGTGACTTTACTGAGTAATGTATTCTGATCAATTGCCCGGAGGATTTTGTGCGTCTGATAGTCCTCTTCTTCCAAAAAGGTAACTGGATTGTAGATCACAAGTTTGTGTTGATAGTTGCGCAGCTCATGAGAGAATAAACGGTTGACATGCTCCGGTCGAATACCTAAAAACTCATTTGCTCTAAACTGTTTGATCGGTTTGATGAGTTTAGGATAAATGACAAAGCTATTTTGAAACTCCGGCGCGACCTCTGGCAGTGGCTTGTTGGCGAGTGAATGCCTGGTCAGCCAATTGCAAAGTTCCCGGAACCCCTCCTGATTTTGAGCCAATCCCACATACAAACAATTGTTATCATTTCTGAAATCTATACCTACTATGGGCTTGATACTTGCTTTGTGGCAGTGCCGCATGAATTCATAAGTACAACTGGTATTGTTGATATCCGTTAGGGCCAATACCTCAATCCCCCAAAGACGAGCTTTCTGGACGAGCTGCTCCGGCGAACAGGTGCCGTAACGCAGGCTGTAGTAGGTGTGGCAGTTGAGGTACATGGGATGCGAATTTGAGCCAAATTAGTAGTGTCTGCTGATATTGTTAACGAAGTACTTTCGGACCAAACCTTTGTTTTAGCTTGTCTATCGCTTCGAGTAGCTTCAGCTCGTTTTGGCCCTGATCAAACAAATCTAATTGTGGCTGACCATGTACCAGGCCACCGAACCGGACACCGATAAGCCGGATCAGCTGTCGACGTTGATAAAGCTGATCAAACAGCTCCTGAGCTAATGCTATCAGTGGACGTTCATTAGCGGTATAGGGAACTTTTCGCTGTTTTGAAAAAGTATTAAAGTCGGCGTATCGAATCTTGATGGTGACGCAAGAGGTCAGCTTTTGATTTTGTCGCAATTCAAAAGCCAGGTTGACTACCATCTGGCGGAGTTGTTCCTTAAGCCAATGTACATGCGTAGTATCTTGCTGTAGCGTGCGTTCTGTGGAGATGGACTGTCGTTCCCGATAAGGCACTACCGGGCTGTCGTCCATAGCATTGGCTTTTTTCCAGATGGAACGCCCTAATTTACCAAATTCTCTTTCTAGCAACTGAGGGGGGATTTGTTGCAATTGGTGGACCTTTCGGATACCCATAAAGCTGAGCTGGCGATACGTATACTTACCGATAGAGGGAATCTTTTTAACCGGTAATGGAGCGAGGAATGCTTTTTCCCGGCCGTTTTCTATGAGTTGCATGCCATTGGGTTTGGCTTCGCCAGTGCCTACTTTGGAGACCAGTTTGTTGACGGATAAGCCAAAAGATAATGGTAGCCCGGTTTCCCGGGTGATTTTCTCTCGCAGCTCTTTTGACCATAGCCAGCAGCCAAAGTGTTTATCCATTCCCGTAAGGTCCACATAAAACTCGTCAATAGAGGCTTTTTCAAAAAGGGGCACTTCATCCTCTATAACATGAGTTACCAGTTGGGAATATTTGGAATAGCTTTCCATATCCCCGCGGATAACCAGGGCATCCGGACAAAGCCTTAGGGCTATTTTTACAGGCATAGCTGAGCGCACGCCAAATTTGCGGGCTTCGTAGCTGCACGAAGCTACCACACCTCTCTCACTGCTTCCTCCAATGATTAGTGGCAGTCCCTTCAGTTGGCTATTTTTCAAGCATTCCACGGCCACAAAGAAAGCATCGAGATCGAGGTGTAAAATTGCTCGATCAAACATAATCTTGTAGTTTTCATTGCATCCTCGTTGGCGGGGGAGAAATGACGCAAAGAGCAGAGTAAAGAAGCTCAAAGGTATTACGTACAATCTGAGCAATCTTTCTTTGCACTTTACCTGCAAAGCAACCTGGATACATAGTATGTTAATTCAAATTGTGTCAAAAATAACAAAATTAAACACAATTTGTTTGTTAAAATTTAATTAGCGTAGGAAAAAGAGGAATGTGCAAACGCCCCGAAGGGCTGTCTCATTTTGTCATAAAAATGTTAATTTATGTGGCTCAAGCGCTCAAGTTTTCGAAGTAACTCTAAATATATTGTAGTGTGATAGCTTAGCTTAAAGGTAGAATATTGTTCTTAATGCTTCATGTTTGGTATTGATTTATATTTGTATTGAACGATTTGGCCAATGCGTTTAGGGGATTACCGAAAACCTTGAAGAGAGTAGGTGTAAACTATCGTCCTTTTTGTAATTATAATTGTAAGAGCAGGATTTAAACCCGCTCTGTGGGCAAAAGCCCTTTGTTGTAAATGACAAAATAGGAATGAAAACAATTACATGAGCAACTATTTTAAAGTATTAGGAGTGGTATTATTTACTTTTATTCTGATGTATACCACTACCGATGGAGTATCACAAATTACCAGATTTACCAGTGAGCCCGCTTACACATTTACGCTTCCCGACGAAACAGTTATTACTTTTTGCCCTACACTGACAGAGCCCAACGGCTTTTGTATTGATACTACACCAGAAATCGATTGTCCGGATTAATTACTTATAAACCAGAATGGCATTATTGTGCTCGATAAAATCAGCCAATAATGCCATGTTATATTATTCGTTAAATGATAAATATGAGATTGTTGATTGTACTAAGCATCGGTTTTATGTTTCTTGGATGCGCCAGGGAAGAACCGGGGAATACTCCACCGGGAAGCAGGTATCAAATTTCGATTGTTGATTCCCTGGTTATTGATTATGTAGGTAGTCTGCAATTTATGCAAAAGCATCCATCGGATGATCGGCTTCTATTCTTTGACAGAATTCAATACGCCATTGTAGAGGTGGGACTTGATGGCAGCGTTATTAGTGCTTTTAGCGTAGTGGGTAATGATGACAAAGAAGCAGGTGGAGTGATTGCTGCGGTTGGTTATGCAAAAGAAGAAAATGGATTCAGAGTAGTAACTGAGCGGGGCGTATTTTTATTCAATAGAGCCGGCGAAATCCAGCAGCGTTCTTTATTACCCAGAAATTGGATGGATCGTGTGTACCTTAATTTGCTTGAATTTCGAAAGAAAGATTCGCTTATGTTGGCCTATGTAGGCGAGCCAAGTACAATAATTGGTGACGAAATGATACTTCCTGGCGACAAAAGGTATCGGCAGTATTTTAGGTTAATGACTATCCACAATTTGGAAAATAACCAAACGTATTTGAGAATTCCTTACCATGAATCGAGTCTTTTTAAAAAGAATCCCACTAAAAAGTTTGATAACCTTCAGTTTTTCCTCCGGGAAAATAAGGATACCTTATACTGTTTGATTAATCCAGACCAGCGCCTGTACCGGTATGCCATCAGCAATGATTTTGATTTGATCGATGTCATTGAATTGAAGCCCGATCCATCACTTTTCCCTGAATACCAGCGCTATACCAGCATCGGAGAATCTATGAGCAGAAATAGCTCTTACAAGGGAATCGTTGTGGATGACCGATTGGTGTTGCTATCTTATAAGGCAGGACTGACCGAGGATATTTATAAAGCCGGGATAAAGTCATCTAAAGATCAGGAAAGGTATTTTACTTCAGTTTACGATAAAAGAGGAAGAAAGCGGAGCAGTGGTGACGTGCTATTGCCTTATAAAGTAACGCGCTTGAGCTGTCACCTGCGTAGTAACCTCTATTTGGCTACCACTAATAAGACCAGAGTCGAAAGGTTGAACAATGAAGTTTTTTACATTTGCAAACTGGAAGAGCCAGGCAAATAGCCTGCGTTTCTGGCTTGATTCTGGAGTTTTTATGGCCCGTGGCAGCAGTTGAGAGTCTGTACGGACTTTACCTCCCATTCCATAAACGCTCTAAAATTCAACTACCAATCATTCCCCTCTGAGCCAGGAAGCGGGAATGATTGGTAGTTGGCACTCCCATTACTGGTCTACTTTTAGCAACTGTATTTCCACTCTACGGTTTCGGGCCTGTCCTTCCGGCGTATCATTACTGGCGATGGGTTGAGTTTCTCCCAGGCCTTCCGTATCGATTAATTTTTCTGGAATACCCAGAGTAATGAGATATGCCTTAACAGCTTCGGCACGCTGTTCTGAAAGGTCTCTGTTGTAGGCCTGGGTGCCCTTATTGTCTGCGTGGCCCAGTACTTTTATGCGCACCTCATTTTGTTTAATAATCCCGGCCAGCCGTTTGAGCTCCGGGAAAGAACCTTGCTGAAGGGTAAATTCATCAAAGTCAAAAAAGAGATTTTTTAGCTCTATTTTTGTTTCTGACTCAATAACCTCCTTAACAGGAATCAGGCGGATAGTATCTTTTACTTCCAATTGCATACCTATTTCCTCCAAATCAATATTGCTAGATACCGGAAAATAGCCTTCTTTGGTAATAACATAGCCGTAGCGACCTTCATTGGGTAATACAGCAAATACCCTTCCATTGCTGGGATCAGTTCTGAGTTCTCCAATCTTTTTACCCTCAGTGGCATTTTCCAGGATCACATCTGCTTCGATGGCATCACCGGATTCATCAACCACATATAGAGTTAGAGTAGAAACTAATTTGGGGCGCAATTCTTCTGGGACATTCACCTGATAGATATCAGACTGACCAAGAGGAGCAGCCGAATAATAGGCCGTTTTTCCATCAGTGCTCAGTTTATACCCCCAGTCGTTGGAAGCTGTATTGATACCTTTGCCAAGGTGTTGGGGTTGGCTCCATTTAGTCCAGCTATCGTCCAGTCGGGTCGTCTTGAATACGTCCAGCCCGCCCAAGCCACCGTGGCCCTCTGAGCTGAAATAAAGCGTCCGCATGTCTGGATGCAGGAATGGACTGCGCTCGTCAAAAGGCGTATTGATAACATCCCCCAGATTAACAGAGGCCCCCCAGCTGCCATCTTCTTGCTGCTGAGCAATATATAGGTCAATCTTCTCAGGGTCCCGACTTTTTGTGGCATCATTCCGGTAGCGGGCTTCAAATATCATTACCCGGCCATTGCTGGATAGGGTAGCAGCACCTTGCCAATTACTGCTGTTGATATTGTCAGAATAATTATTTACCCTTGACCAACCGTCTTTAGTTTTATCTGTATAAGCAATTTTAGAATTTCTGTAGATTAACATTCTGGTCCCATCTGTAGAGATAGCCAGTGGTGCCAGATTAGCACGCTGGGCATTGAGTTCGGGAATAATGGAGGCATCCGACCATGATTCTTTCCCTTCATAATTAGCAGCATGGATCGCTTCTAAATTATTGATATCTGTACGGCGACAAAAATATAGCGTTTGCCCATCCGCTGATAGAACAGGAGAATATTCACTTTTGCGACTATTGATGGTTGTATTTCCCAGCTTCAAAATCTCAATATTGGGATCAGGAGCAGCTAGAACAGCGATGAAACTATCCACCATTGCTGAATCGGCCTTAAAAAAAGGCCGATATTCTTTGGCTGTTTCTATGGCCGCTTCCCAGTTTTGTTCATTGATGCTTGGCGCGGCTAAAGCTTGTAGGGCCATAAAAGCTTCATAACTCGGAGCAAAAGCCCGGATCATTTCATCATATTCCTGCATCTTGACCATCTTTTGCTGCTCAACAATGGTCATCTGGGCAATATCGTTATCTACCGCCGCCATATTAGAGTAGTCAGGGTAGCGCCTTTTGAATTCCATCAACGCTTCCTTATTTTTTTTGATGCGATAACTTTGGTAAATGACAGACATCAGGCGAGGTAGATACTGAACTTTCTCCCGGGGAATAGCTGCTTCTAGTTCTTCTACCGTCATGATTTCTTCAAAACGAAGGTAAAGTACCTGATCTGCTACGGCCAGCTCTTTGCTGTCGTTAGAGTTCTGAATGATAGTTAGTAATTGCTTGCTGCTTTGTTGCTGCGCCATACGCCGGTTTTGTATTACTGCCAGACTATCTTTGGCCAGAGGCAGATAAGGACTCCGGGGATAATATTTTATGAAACGTCTGTAATTTTCAGCACTACCGGAAGTTCTGATTTTTTTAAAATCTTCTTTGCCTTGATCCATAGAAAACATGGAACGATGGAAGCGTTTTTCAAAAACATCCAGTTGTTTCCATCCCTTTTCCTGAACAAAAGCAGTGAATAGATTTTTCTCTACCACATTGTAGCCCTCAAAGTCGCGCTTGCGTATTTCATCTCCATAACGGTCAAAAAGGTTGGCGAGGCGTTCGTAGTCTTTTTTCCGAGCAAAAACTTCTTTCAGCGTGACCACCATAGAGTCCAATGCCGCCTCTTTTGTACGCCTGCTCATGCGCTCAAACGTATTAAAAAACTTTTCGTAAGCTTCCAAAGAAGGGTTTCTAATAATTTGTACCAGAGCTGAGTCGGCAATATCATTGCGCAGCCGACTTAGATCACGGCGGCCTGCGCCGGCCTTATCCAGCTTATTGCGTTTACCGTTACTGAGCTGTAGGTATCTTTTTCTGGCTAGTTGTACATAATGGTAAGCAGAATCCAGGTTGTACTGAGGCGCTTCCGGTGTAGCCATGATCTGAGCCATCCTGAAGGTCGCTTCCGCTGTCGTGTGTGGCTTTTTATTTTCAGCTTCAAAAGCTTCAAAAGCTGACTGATAATCTTTTTGCTTCAGATAAGCATTGCCCTCTTTTATCTGGGCAGTAGTTGTCAAAATATTTATTAAAAGAAAGACTAGGGGTAATCCTTTCCTGAAAAAAGGCATAGCAATTATGGTTTTGTTTTGAAATGTAACGTCGAGTCTTAGAGCATTTTTAAAAGTACTTCTAAGTATGAAGTTGTTTAAAAATGTCGTTTCATGTTTGCAGACAAAACATTGTGCAGCA
>CAZVOD010000117.1:0-10717 GCA_964628385.1 uncultured Saprospiraceae bacterium | reverse complement strand
GTTGCATTGCCTACGCCCGCCTGCCGGCCGGCAGGTTTTCTGCCTTGTCTTGGAACAAAATCCCCTCGGTCAAAAAGCGCGATCTATTTATTGCTTATTCCTAAAATAAAAGCTTTCTGCTTATACTGCCAAATAATTTAGACTGTCATATCTAATAAAAGGACGAATATTTTCGGCTTGTAAAGCAAATCTTGATCTCATTTGAATCTTTGATGCCAATTAACCGGTAAATGGCTAAGAAACCGGCCGGGATTGATCCTTCTGCCCGGACCTGTGAAAAGTATACCAAAATTATTAATTTTAAAACAAAAGACAATGAGAATCACTCTTGCGAACATTTTTTTCATACTTTTAACATTAAATTATCTTCACGCACAGCAAAAGACTCAGCCCGCAATATTTGCTATGGGAGAGGATGAGCAGCTCTACGAAGAACTCAAAAATGAGTATGCCTACTCTTTGCTCAATGCTTGTGATGAAAATATGGAAAAGGCGTTTATCAACTGGATAAAAATGGTTAAGGCCTTGGAGGATTACGCTGATTCGCAGTCTATCGATATCAAAGGAGTCAGGGCGTGGATGCATGTATTTTTTTCGGAAAATGGCCAGGTGGACCATATAGGATTTATTCTTAAGCCAGATTCCCGGAATATCGACCAGGAGACCTTTGTGGTACTGCTCAAAGAGTTTGCAAAAAATTATACTTTTCCGGTGAAGTTTAAACGGAAGTTTTCTCACTACACCGGTGTAACCTTCCCTACATTTTCGGAGGTCGAACAAAAAAAATAAATCAAATTGTAAACCAAAAGTAGTTTAAATGATAAGGATTCTCGCAAATGATGGATTACACCCAGACGGAAAAACTTTATTGGAAGAAGCTGGATACTTACTGGACATAAAAAGATACCCGCAAGAAGAGCTTAAGGATGTACTGCCCAAATATGATGTCGTGATAGTGAGAAGTGCTACTAAGATCCGTAAAGAGTTGATCGATCTATGCCCTAATCTTAAAATTATTGCGAGGGGAGGAGTAGGGACTGGAAATATTGATGTAAAACACGCTGAGGAAAAGGGTATCACAGTAATGTCTACTCCTTCTGCCTCGGCACAATCAGTAGCCGAGCTGGCCTTTGCGCATATGTTTACACTAGCCCGTTCTTTACAGTTATCTAATCAGGCTATGCCGAAGGAAGGCCATACCAATTTTAAAGAGTTGAAAAAAGAGTACTCTAATGGATTTGAGCTGGGAGGAAAAACACTTGGCGTAATAGGCTTTGGAAGAGTAGGACAAGCCGTTGCCAGAATAGGTATTGCCCTTGGCATGAATGTACTACCGGTTGATCTAAAAGTGCAGGAAGTGGATATCAGTATTAATGTTTTTAATAGTGATCAGGTTAAATTGTCTGTTAATATTGAAACTGCTAATTTTGAAGTAGCACTTAAGCAAAGTGATTTTGTTTCTCTACATGTTCCTTTTGCAGGAGGAGAACCCATGATGGGAGCTGAAGAAATAAGTTTGATGAAAGATGGTGCGATATTGATCAATACCGCTGCCGGTGGCGTTTTGGACGAAGATGCTCTGTTAGAAGCCCTTAACAGCGGAAAGCTTGGCGGTGCTGCACTTGATGTCTATGCTACCGAACCAACTCCCAGAAAAGAGTTATTAGAACATCCACGAATATCTGTAACTCCCCATATCGGAGCTTCAACACTAGAGGCGCAGGGTAGGATAGGCCTGGCCCTAGCCGATGAGATCATTGCCTTTTTTGGCGATGATAAATAGGCTCATAATAGGTTTCATCAAATCCATTGGGTTTGATGAAGCCTCCTTATCAGTGGTTATTTGATCATTTTTAGGAAAGTACCAACAAACCAGTTAGCATCAGCCTTTATAAGAGTATCAAGCGTTGAATCCGCTTTACTTGAGAATAGTTTTATGTCTTTTATCACTTCATTGAAAGCTTCTGATTGCTCATCATCAGCCTCTACGTTAGATAATTCATCAAGTACTTTGAGCATAGGTTCCAGCTCCTTTTTCTTGCGCTGGATGATAATTTGCTTGACAACTTCCCACATATCCTTTTCAGCAATAAAGAACTCTCTCCGCTCTCCAGGCTTTAGCTCTTTATGAACCAAACCCCAATCTATCAGGGCCCTTATATTCATATTAGCATTACCTCTGGATATTTTTAATTCGTCAATAATATCATCAGCACTCATAGCTTCAGGAGATACCAAAAGCAGGGCATGTATCTGAGCCATCGTCCGGTTAATCCCCCAACTGGAACCCAGAGCCCCCCAAGATTGTATAAACCTGTCTTTCCCTTCTTGAAATGTCATTTTTTACTTTTTTCTAGTCCGTCTTTGAAATCCGCTCCGAAGCGCTTTATCTCTCCTGATTTTTTAATTGGATTTGGTTTTTAAAATTTTCAGTAGTTTTTGAAAATCTTTTCAACTTTATATTAATGAAATAAAATTGTGGTTGTTTAAATTTTTACGTAAAATAACAAAACCCAATTAAGCCATCAGAAAAATGAATTACCTACCAGTCTCCGCTGGTGAAAGTAAAATACCGTACAATTCCTCCTCTTCCTTTACTTTTCTATAAATGGTGGCTTCACTACTTCTGCCTCTACTTGCTTTTTGCCAGCTACAAAACCAATTATAGTGCCGGGTTCAGCGTAAGCTGTCTTCACATACCCCATGCCTATAGGATGGCCCAAATTTGGCGATTGTGATCCCGAAGTGACTTTACCTATTTCTTCCCCTTCTTTATTGATCAATACATATCCATTTCTGGGAACTCTACGTTCGCTAACTTTAAAGCCAACTAATTTTCTACTTACCCCTTCCTGCTTTTGTTTTTTGAAAATCTCAACTGAATTAAAGGTTCCCTTTTTTACCTTGGTAATCCAACCCAGCTTGGCTTCAATAGGAGAGGTCGTATCATCTATATCGTTGCCATACAGGCAAAAACCCATCTCAAGTCGTAGCGTATCTCTGGCACCAAGCCCCACAGGCTGTATCCCTTCAGGTTGACCAGCCTCCATTATTTTATCCCAAAGCTCGTTAATCCGGTCGGCCGGCGCATAAAGCTCAAAGCCACCAGCACCAGTATATCCGGTACCGGAAAGGATAACATCTGGAATACCAGCTATAGTACCTATTTCAAAATGATAAAATTTAATATCCGCCAAATTCACTTCAGTCAGGCGTTGCAAGACGTCTATGGCTTTCGGACCCTGCACAGCCAGAAGCCCTACATTATCAGACTCATTGCGCATGTCTACTTTGAAGCCTTTGCGGTGTTCTTTTATCCAGTTCCAGTCTTTGTCAATATTAGAAGCGTTAACAACTAGCATGTAGGCCTGCCCTCCGGTAGAGCTGCGCTCATCCGGCAAACGATAAACGATCAAGTCATCAATGATACCACCAACGTTATTGGGCAGACAACTATACTGGGCTTTTCCAGGAATTAGCTTTGAAACGTCATTGGAAGTAGTATGCTGAAGTAAAGCCAACGCATCAGGGCCTTCAATAAAAAATTCACCCATATGTGATACGTCGAACATTCCCACACTTTGCCTAACAGCCATGTGTTCTTGTTGGATGCCTTGATATGAAATAGGCATATTAAAGCCAGCAAAGGGCGCCATTCTGGCTCCTAATTCGGTATGTTTGCTTATTAGTGGTGTTTCCTTCATTTGTTTGCTTATTAAGTCAAGTTAGTGTTCTGCACAAGAATTTTACTCACCCTACCTGTAGGATGATAACTTGGTTAGGTTATTGAATGATTTTAATATCTTCTATTTTATCTCCCAGCTCGGTATTGTGCACCACATCCATTCCTTCCGTTACGCGGGCAAATATAGTATATCTGCCGTCAAGTGAGAGCGCGGGGGCATGAGTAATAAAAAATTGTGACGATTCTGTGTGCATTCCACTTGAGGCCATACCTACCATGCCTTCCCGGTCAAAATGTAAGTTGCTATACTCTGATCGGATAGTGAAATCGGCCGTGCCATAACCGTCTCCCCTGTCACAGCCGCCCTGAATGACAAAATTGGGGACTACTCTGTGAACGTACTGCCCTTCAAAAAAATTACTCTGCGCCAGATTGATAAAAGAAGATACCGTACCGGGGGCTAATACAGGAAACAACTTGAGCTGAATGCTACCCTTGTTGGTTCTGATAATAGCTTTGGGCTCTATAGTCCTGCTTGTGATTACCGTCCAGTCGATGGGGTGATTGTAAGTCGGTTGCTTCAATATGGGAGAAGCCTCCTGTGCCAGTACATTTTTAGCTTTCAGCAACTCATTGTACGATTCCGTAAACTGAGGTGCGGAAAGCTTTTCCAGGGTAGAATCGATAAAGTTTAAGCTATCGAGGTAGTTGGCAAAGTTCCTTTCCTTATTTTGAAAAGCCAAAGCAGCCGTAGCTGACAACCCAGGGTCAGCCGTTTGAATGGCTTCCTGAAAATATTCCGCCAGCTCGCGTTCTGCTCTCCTTGTTCCTAGGCCGAAAAATCGACGAAATTCAGGGTTCTGACTTATTTTACGTAAAGCCTCGTACCCTGCTGTTTTTATAATAATATCCTCTTCTGCCTGGCTTTCCTGGTGAATGATTTTGTAGTTCCATCCAAATTCAGCTAAGGCATCAAGAATAGCTGCCTTTTCAAAAGGATCTTCCGTTTTTCTGTACTTTCTGAGTAATTCTGAGTTGATCGCTCCTCGGTACTCTGCATAGTAGTTGGGTAGATGACGCTGAGCAGCCTTATACATCATCACCTGGATAGTCGCAGGAAAACTGTCTTTAGCCATACGCCAGTAATAAGTAGCATCCCTGGCGTTGCCAAAATCGATAAAGTACTGAGCAGCCCTCTTGGATACGGCAATAGACTCACCTTTCACGGCCTGCAAAACTGCATCGCGGCAGGTATCATATTCAAAATTACCCAAAGACCTCAAGATATTAGCCTTGACCCTGTAGTCATTGTCCAGCTTAAGCTGATTCATTAAAACACTCAGAGCCGTTGGGCTTTTAGTTTTTCCCAGGGCTATGGCCAGAGCCATCCTGATATTGGTATTTTTTTCCTGAAAAAATATTCTTGAGAGCGATGTTGCTGAGCTGTCTAGCTGGATACCAGGAGCAAAAGCAAGATAATTAGCGGCAATAAGCCTCACAGAAGTCGGATATTCGCTGTCAGAGATCATACTGGCCATCAATTGAGTCCCCTTTCTGCTAACCATCTTTCGCTCCGCAAAGCGAAGCAACCCCAGGCATTGTCCTTCTAAAAGGAATGTGTCTTTTTTAGTATAAGTAGAAATAGTGGATAGGGCTTCCAGTATAGTCTGATCCCCTGACTTACCTACCGCTTCCAAGATAGCTTTGTTAGCTTGTCCAAACTGGCCGATTGTATCTCGTCGGACAAAATTCTCTACCAAAACTTCGGTACTCCTTTTACTGCTGGTCTGGCCAAGAGCAAAAGCTGCCGCTGCCCGTACCTCGTCAATAGGGTCTTTCAATAAAAAGGCCAAAGACTCTACCGCATCAGGATCCTGGATACTCCCAAAAGCCATAGCAGCCCCGTAGCGGTATGTTGGGTCCGGGTGGTTAAAGTAGCTCAAAAGACTATCCGTCCGTTGCTGGTCTCTAAAACCATATAACCTGCGGTACTCCGGATCATTAAAATCAATTCTTATCTCTGTGAATTTCTCTTCGGTATAGGGAACACAAGAATGGATGAACAGAATGAAAAGGCCTAATAATACTTTTAAACGATCCATATGCTTACGAATTGGAAGACTCTTTTGGGAAAAATTATTCTGTACGCCCGAATGTAGTAAAAAGCCTGAACGGAGGATTGACCAGATGACCATTCCAGGCCCTTACCCATTAAGGGTAGAGTAAGCCAGCCTGTTGACACAAAAGGCTGGCTTATGTATTTCCCAAAAATAAAATCTTAAATGGATAATGGAGAACGTTTACTGGGGAATGTTGAATAGACTTGGTTCAAAGGATAGAATAGCTCCATCTTACAAGTCTGACAAATATTATCCTTGTTCTCTTGCTTTCCTGGTAGCAATAAAGCTTCTAATATAGATTACCATGGCATAAATTGACGTAAGCAGCATTAAACCTACGCGAACTATTCCCAAAGTATCACCACGACCTACGGCGCCCTTCAACGGCATGAATAATGCGATAATCAAAAGCAGTGTTAACAAAACTACTATATGCGCAATGACCTTATTATCTCTTTTAAACGGCGGAGTAGCCAGTGCAAAAATCACACCGAACCCTACCGGAATAAGAGCTGTAGGAGAGGGTTTGTCGGCAGAGAAGTAACCCCATAGCCCCATTGCTATTAATACGAAAGCGTTGACTAGATTTATCTGAAACGGTTTCATTATGGCTTTATTTTTTTATGAATGAATGATAGTCAATTCAGGTTCTTCAAAGTAAGAACAAAACTGACATGAAGATCTAAAACCGTAACATAGCCAAATTCATATCAGTTCTTGCCTTTATTGATCCAGACTGATTTATGACTTTATTCACGACCTGTAGTTCCTGTTGGCTCGGCTTCCTCCGAGAATTCATCGCCGAAGGGGTCTTCCATAAATTGATCCTCCTGAAACAAACTATCATTTGGTGAAATACCGTCTGTTTCGTATTTGGAGCAATCCAACTCTATACCCAAATTTCCTGGAGGCCTATAAAATCTCTTATCAGCGTTATAGACGATATCTTTTGAATTTTCGAGCTTTTTGAGAAAATTCCTGAAAAATGGCTTGGCCATTCTGGAGCCCTGGCCCAAAGCTGGATAGTGAAACCTGATCCAGCGATCTTCACCGCCCACCCATGTTCCGACTACTAGTTCCGGGGTAATACCTATAAACCAGCCATCAACAAATTCATTAGTGGTACCAGTTTTTCCACCCACATCGCTCTTGGCAGAAATACCTCCGGAACTTCGCAGCATATCCATCATCACATAATTGGCATTTTCCGGGAGTGCCCGTTGGTCAACGGTGATATTTTCATAAATGACCCGGCCGTTCTTATCTTCAATTCTCTTTATAAAGGACGGCGTGACGTGAATACCATTATTGGCAAAGGTGCTGTAAGCACTGGTCATTTCATATACTGTCAAATCTGATACGCCAAGACAAATAGAAGGCGCTTTGGGGACGCGAAAAATACCGTTAGCATATCGGGCACTGCTATCTATGCCCAGGTTATGTACCAGGCCACGAACGGGATCGGTATCGCCCAGTTGCTTCATCAAATAAACCGACACAGTATTTTTTGATTTGGCCAAGCCTCTTCTTAGCGTGAACATCTCGCCTGTATACTTCCCATTAAAGTTATCAGGAGTCCATGGTTCGCGGAGGTAAAACGTACCATCGCCAGGGGCAATAGTTTGAGGAACATCCGGCACTTTAAAGCAGGGTGAAAACCCTTGCAAAGCAATGGCCGTAGCGTAAATAAATGGTTTAAAAGTAGAACCGACCTGGCGGTTGATTCTGACGTGATCATACTGGAAGTATTTATGATTAATACCTCCAACCCAGAATTTTACATAGCCACTCCTAGGGTCTATCCCCACAATACCGGTTTGAAGGAACTTCCTGTGGTACTTGATGGAGTCCAATGGGGACATCATCGTATCTTTTTCCATTTTCTTATTGTAGGCAAATACCTTCATTTCTATCTTCTTGTTGAACATCTTCTCCTTTGCAGCCTGTAGCTTATCCCATTGGCTGATGAGGTCCTGGAAATTACTGTTCTTCATTATGCGGCGATAGGTCCGGGCAGTACTAGCTGTGATAACATTTTTACTGACAAGGTCATTCAGGTGATTCTTATTGACTCTGTTTTGCATCATCCGGTAAATCTCTCTGTCGTCTTCATGGAAAGTGAAATCAGGAAAGGTCTTTTGAAGCCTTTCAATAGTGTGGCCAATATACTTTAGCCGCATTCCCTTATATCTTCTGGTTTCTCTAACCAGGCGTTTAAGGGTTTTTTTGCGGTACTCGACAGAAAAGGACTTTTCCCTAACTTCCTTGTTCCAAGATTGGTATTCCCATGGATTGGAGCGTAGGGATTTATTCCAGTGATTATCAAAGGTTTCTTGTAGTTGTTTCATATGTTTGACCATCTCTTGCTCTGCCAGCTCCTGCATTTTGGGATCGATAGTGGTATAGATGCGTAGACCATCCCGATAGATATCATAAACGGAGCCATCAGATTTTTTGGATTCCGGTCTGTTCAGTATATCTTTTACATCTTCTGCCAGTTCCATCCTAAAGTAAGTAGCCAAGCCATCGATATGTGTTTTTCTGGTATATTTAGTATTAATAGGCAATTTGCTAAGGCGGCTGTAAGCTTCTTGTGGTAAGTAATCATTTTTTACCATTTGGCTCAACACTACATTCCTTCTGCTTAGGGCCTGCTCGGGGTAGATCAGGGGATTATACCGCACCGGATTTTTGAGCATCCCTATTAAAACGGCGGCCTGCTCAATTTTTAGGGAACCCTGAGAAGTATCAAAATAGGTCTCGGCCGCTGCTTTTATTCCGTAACTTTGATAAAGGAAATCAAACTTATTGAGGTATAGCATGATAATCTCTTCTTTGGTATATCTCCTTTCAAGCCTCACCGCAATAATCCATTCTTTAAATTTTTGGATAACTCTCTCTAACCCCGAGGCTGGTTTTTTGGTGAAAAGCAGCTTGGCTAATTGTTGGGTGATCGTACTGGCCCCGCCGGCACTTTTATCTCCCAAAATACCTGTCTTGACAACCGCTCTGAGCAAAGCCCTGAAGTCAATACCACTGTGGCGATGATAGCGCTCGTCTTCTGTTGCGATTAAAGCGTCAATAAGATTGGGGGAAATCTCATCGTAAGTGACGGGTACCCGGTTTTCGACATAAAAACGCCCAAGCACCTCGGCATTGCTGGCAAAGATTTGAGAGGCTTCCTCACTCCTTGGGTTTTCTAACTCCCTAACAGATGGTAAATCTGTGAAGCTCAGAAATACAAAGAGAAAGACTACGAAGGCGATGCCTGAAAAAAGTAGCCACCACATCGTCTTGACAATACGACGATGCGTGTTGTTTTCGGCATCGTTCAATAGCTGGTGAATAAAATTTCGGATATAGCTCATTTGCTTTTATTTTCTGTCTGGCTTGATAGTTTTGTAAAGGTACGAATTTCTTCAATGTGAAGTTTATGACAAAACGTTCTCGGGAGCCTGCTCATTGTAATAATTCAGGCTTTTGATAATGGTGTCCAGCGAACAAGTCTGATTAACGGCCACTTCACCAATATTACTGATAAGAGAAAAATTGATCTCGGCATTTTCATTCTTTTTATCATTTCGCATCAACTCAATATAAGTCTCAAAATCAGAAGTTGCCAAGCGATTGTGGCCATACAACTTTAAAATGAATTGTGTGATAGCACTTAGGGCAGACTTTGGCAGGCGGAGTCGAATGGCAGAAAGGTAGGCCTCACAGATCATGCCCACGGCAATGGCTTCGCCATGTAAAAGCGGAAAATCTGTTTCTAGTGCCACACCCTCTACAGCATGCCCTATAGTGTGACCAAAATTCAGGGCTTTGCGAATACCTTTCTCATAGGGGTCTTCTTCGACAATCCGCTGTTTGATCTTCAGGGAAGGAATAATCAGGGAAGGCCAGTCAACTTCGGCCAGCGATTCAATGGCAGAAAGCTGTTCCCATTGAGCTGCATCGGCAATCAGGCTATGTTTGATCACCTCTGCAAAACCGGAGCGAAGTTCTCTTGCCGGAAGTGTTTTAAAAAATATCGGATTGATAAGTACCGCGATTGGGTTGCGAAAAAGGCCAATGCTGTTTTTTATTTGCTGAAAGTCAATACCTAATTTACCTCCTATTGATGCATCCACCTGAGAAAGTAACGTCGTTGGAATTTGTATGAAATCAATCCCTCTTTTGAATGTCCCGGCACAAAAGCCGCCCATATCACCAATAACACCTCCTCCAAGGTTGATTACTACTCCCCGGCGGCCAATATTGGCTTTCATCATGGAAGACCATATGTGCTGGCAGGTTTCAATGTTCTTATGCTGCTCACCAGACGGTATTTCTAGTATTTGTACTGCCTCACCATCCAGTACATCCCTGACTACGGGCCAGCAATGTTCGTGTGTATGCTCATCAACAATAACCGTAATGCTCGAATAATTACCGTTGGCCAGTAATTGCTTCAGATTCACCCAATCCTCACTCACATATATGTTATAATCCTGAAGACTTATAATTTCCATGAATGTAATAATTTTGAATGTAAGGTATAAAAGGTTTACCAATTAAATTTGGTCTTAAAAATGTTCATTGAAAAGTTGATACAAAAGTCATCTCCGTAGTTTTTGAAAATGAGCTTGAGCTTTTTTAACATCGTTTTTTCAGAATAGAAATCCGCTGTTTTGAGCCATTCATATTTGATTTTCCTCCATAAGGTTTCAATCAGATTGAGGTGTGGACATCAGTGAGGCAGAAAACCTGCGTAAATCTTGTACACTTTATTAATGCCCCATTCCTATGAAACTCAAAACAGCTTTATTTTCATCATCCCAAATGTATTTTCGGCATCAAAAGCAAATTCCAAACACGCTCGTATACGGCGGTTCATTAATCACCTTAACAACCGCTCTTTGTAGCAATCGAA
>CAZVOD010000116.1:0-10793 GCA_964628385.1 uncultured Saprospiraceae bacterium | reverse complement strand
TTTTTATAAATAAATCTAGTCATAGTTTCACTATTTAAAAACTAAATCATGAAAAGCAATTTATTGAATGCTTCTTTATTGTGGTCTTTGCTGGTAGGGTTGTGGGCCTGTCAGTCAGCAGAGAATGATTTGTACCTTACCAAAACAGCTACTGAAGATGGCTACACTTACGAGTATGTCACCAATGATGACTCTAAGACTCGCATTTACACCCTTGACAACGGGCTGAAGGTCTACCTGAGTGTTTATAAGGATGCTCCCAGGATTTACAGTGCTATTCCCGTTAAAGCCGGAGGAAAATTTGATCCCGCTAACTCAACGGGCCTGGCTCATTATCTAGAGCACATGATGTTTAAGGGAACCAGTAAATTTGGTACCAAAGATTGGGAGAAAGAAAAACCAATGCTAGACTCCATTGAACAGATGTTTGAACACTACCGCACACTTGACGATCCTGAGGCCCGCAAGGAATGCTATGCTAAGATTGATGCTTACTCCAATGAAGCTGCCAGGTATGCAATAGCTAATGAATATGACAAAATGGTGTCTTACCTTGGTGCTCAGGGAACCAATGCTTATACTACTACGGATAGAACAGTTTACATCAATGATATTCCTGCTAACCAGCTGGCCAATTTTATGGATATAGAATCGGAAAGGTTCAGTATGATCGTCAACCGCTTATTTCATACCGAATTGGAAGCGGTTTATGAAGAAAAAAACAGAGGATTGGACAATGATTACCGAAAGGTTTTTGAAAAAATGTATCAAAATCTTTTTGCGGGACATCCATACGGTACTCAGACGGTAATCGGGACCATTGACCATTTAAAAAATCCATCTATTACTGATATCAACGCATACTTCGATAAGTATTATGTTCCTAATAACATGGCCATTTGTCTTGCCGGTGATTTCGATCCCAATGAGGCCATAAAAGTTATCGACGCTACTTTTGGGAAATTACCATCCAGTAATCTGGACGCCTACCAAGCACCGGAGGCGGAAGCAGTGACTTCACCCGTTATTGATACCGTGATTGGCCCGGATGCTGAATTCGTAAATATTGGCTTCCGCTTTGGAGGGACAGCCAGCGATGATATGCATAAACTCCAAATGGTTGACTTCCTGCTCAACAATAGCTCAGCCGGGCTGATTGACCTAAATCTTGTTCAGCAACAAAAGATACTGAGTGGTGGCACCTATGTCGATGATATGAATGACTATAGTGTTCATGTATTTAGAGGCCAACCAAGAGAGGGGCAAAGCCTAAGGGAAGTTCAGGAACTGCTTTTGGGAGAAATCGAAAAGCTAAAGAACGGAGAGTTTGAAGAATGGCTAATGGAAGCGGTGGTTAATGACTTCAAGAAATCAAAGATGCGTGGTCTGGAGAGTAACTACAACAGAACCAACGATATGGTCATGGCTTTCACTAATAACATGTCATGGACTGACTACCTGTCTATGATAGAAAAGATGGAGCGGGTAAGTAAAGAAGAGCTAATGCAATTCGTTAAAGACAATTACAAAGACAATTATGTAGCTATCCATAAAATAAGTGGACAGGACCCCAACAAGTTGCAGGTTGAAAAGCCACAGATCACTAAAGTACCGGTAGATAGAAGTACGAAATCCGAGTTTTTTGCAACACTGGAAGAAAAAGAGGTACAGCCGATCCGGCCTGTTTTTGTTGATTATGAAAATGACGTAATTAGCCGCAAGTTAAAATCAGATATCCCATTTCTTTATAAAAAAAATGAGGAAAATCAATTATTTACACTCTACTATCTGCTGGATTTTGGTACTAATGAGAATAAAAGAATAGAGCTGGCTTTAAATTACCTGCAATATCTGGGCACTGAGGATATGGACAATGCGGCCTTCAAAAAGGAGTTGTATAAGCTAGGCTGTGATTTCAATGTCTCTTCTTCTAATGACAGGACCTTTGTTTTTCTATCTGGTCTGGATGAAAATATGGAGCCTGCCATGGAATTATTTGAAAAGCTTTTGAATGCCCCTAAGGCTGACGATGAAATACTGAAAAATATGGTCTCAGATATGCATAAAGAAAGGGCAGACATCAAGAAGAACAAAGGAGCCATCTTATTTAGTGGTTTGATGAATTATGCTAAATACGGAGCTGATTCGCCCTTTACTAATGTTTTGTCCAATGAGGAACTAGATAAACTTAACGCTGAAGAACTGCTGGAGGTGATTAGAAGTATTCCTCAAACGGAGCATAGGGTAATGTACTACGGCCCTAAAACAGCAGATCAAGCGATGGCTGTAATTAATGAGTATCACAAAGTTCCGGAAAAACTACAAGCGGCACCAGAACGAGTGAAATTTGATGAGCTAAATACGGAAGATTCCAAGGTGTTTTTTGCTGATTATGATATGGTTCAGGCCGAGATTATTTTTCAGGCGAAAGGTCCGAAGTATGATCCGAGCATCACCCCAGGGGTGAGAATGTTCAACCAATATTTCAGTGGCGGAATGGAAAGCATTGTCTTTCAGGAAATCAGAGAGGCGCAGGGCCTGGCTTATTCTGTTTTTGCCAATTATGGTCAGGGGGCCAAGAAAGAGGATAATAACGCTATGATGGCTTATGTCGGAACGCAAGCAGACAAGCAAAAGGAAGCCATGGAAGCGCTAGTTGATTTGATTAATAACCTGCCGGAATCTCCTCAGAACTTTGATAATGCCAAAGCGTCTATCTTGAAAAAAATCGAAAGTGAAAGGGTGACAAAGACTTCCATCCTGTTCAACTACCTTGCTGCGCAGGAGAAAGGTTTGGATTACGATATAAGAAAAGATGTTTATTCCAAAGTAAAAGGAATGACTTTTGATGACCTGACTGCATTTCACGAAAAATACATCAAAGGCAAAAACTATAACGTAGCCATAATCGGCGATGAAGATAAGCTTGATTTTGTGGCATTAAGTGAATATGGCGTAGTACAAAAACTAAGCCTGGAAGAACTCTTCGGCTATGAAGATCGCAATCCGGAGCTACTGAATTAAAAGACTTGTTTAGTTAAAATAGATTAAAGCTGATATCCCACTCCTACTGAAACGCCGTTTGACGGGATGCATAAATCTGAAAGCGAATTTCAAACGCACCTACAAAAAGGGCTTGATCAGAGATTTGATCAAGCCCACATTTTATCTATTAAATATTTAGTTACTCATCTAGGTCGATTACTTCTGTATGATGACCTGGGTAGATTTCAATAATTCGTTTTCTACCCATACCTGGATGAAGTAATTTCCTGCACTTAGGTTGGACGCTTCGATTAGCTCGTTGTTTTCACCGCTCAACAAGTTGATCCTACGATTAACAACGATCCGCCCTAGTTCATCTACCATTACCAGATTGGCATTGAAGTTTTCTACAGAGTTGATATCCACTCTCAGGCGATTTGTAGCAGGGTTTGGATAGGTATTTACAGACATTTGCTCCAAAACAACATCATCAATATCTGTTACCACTCCTCTTTCTACAGTAACTTCAGCTCCCGGTCCTGGGTTGGACAAACTACCATCCAAAGCGATAGCCCTGTGGTATAATGTAATGCTTTGGCCTACTCCTAGGCCTGCTGCAGTCAGTAGTTCATTTAATGTATTGAAGTCAGATACAAAAGCAGTATCACTTCCGATATTTACCGTCAGTGCTACAGCAGCAAAGTTAGGATCAAGTGCCAGCTGCCATACGTAAGCAATAGAGTCATTATCTGCATCCATCGCCGGATTCCATGTTGCCTGGAAAGGCGTAGAACCTTCTCCTTCAATTACCACACTAGCTCCATCCATTGGACTTACAATACTAGAAGCGGTTGGAAACTGATTGGTTTCTGGCAATACCTGACCTCGGATTTCTCCTGGGTTGAATTCCGTAGTGTGGATATTGAAATACAAAGCACCTGAATTAAGAAGTTCTACTTGCTCTTCAGATAGCCCAAAGGAATTATCCGTCACGGTGTAGGTCCCGCTTCTGTTGTCTTCGTTTAATGTAACTACTAATGGAATCTCTACAGGACCAGTCATTCCTGCAATACCAGCGTGTAAGTGTGAACCTATATTGTTAGCATAATCGCCAATCAAATCGGTAAAACTACCCGAAACCACTAATGTTGTATCGTATAATTCCAGTTTGAATGCTCCTCTACCTGTTGTTGTGGTAAATGGTACCTCATTGATTCCGCTTAGAGTCGATGTGAAATAAGCACTGGCAAAAGGCAGTGTCTGACCCCGTAGCTCTCCACCCGGATTATCTAATGAATGGATATTTACGTAAACCTGACGATTCAAGATCGTATCAGGGAACATCTCAGAAACAGGCAATTGGTTATTACTTACCATAAACTCACCACTCAAATTATCATCCGAAGCAGTTGGGTTCAACAAGTACATTATTGGACCATTCTGACCGGCCAATCCGAAGTGTAGGTGAGCACCACCTGCTATTTCAGTATTTAAAGCCGAACCTAAATTGCTGTACGAACCACTCGCCAGTATATTTTCTGAATTCCACTCTAGTGCTACTGCACCAAATGCATCCGTATTTACTGGTGTTGTCTCACTTGAACCTGATAAGTTGGCAAAGAAGTAGGCTGTCGCTTCGTGTAATAACTGTCCTCTTACTTCTCCAGTAGGATGATCCACAGAATGTACATTGACGTACATACCTCTACTTCTCAGTGTATCCAACTTTCCAGAACTAAGATTACCAAAATTATTATTCATAGCGGTTAGTTCTCCACTTCTCATATCAGCTGACAAGTCAGGAACGAGATCGAAAGTTATACCTCCATTTTGGCCAGCCAAACCAGAGTGAATGTGGACGCCTATTTCGTCATTGAATGGAGAATCAAGGTCATTAAATGAACCT
This sequence comes from uncultured Saprospiraceae bacterium, assembly GCA_964628385.1. Classification (GTDB taxonomy): domain Bacteria; phylum Bacteroidota; class Bacteroidia; order Chitinophagales; family Saprospiraceae; genus JANQPA01. Next base: position 5,902 of record CAZVOD010000116.1, on the reverse strand, counting down.
GACAAAAAGATATTATTTCCTCTCACTTCAACGATCACATTACCAGCGCCCTCTGACAATACAGGATCCGCTTCCTGCATACCAGTCAAAAAGCCATTCATGAAAAATTGGCTCTCTGGTACTACCTGCCCGCGTAGTTCTCCGCCCGGGAAATTCAAAGAGTGAATATTTACATAATTTCTTCTTGCAAAAATATTAGCAATCTCCGTTTCATTCAACTCAAAAGTGTTATTGGCAACATTGAATGCACCGCTAGTCATCTCCTCATCACTGGATGGAGCCAGAACAAATTCTATCCCGCCGTTCTGTCCCGCAAGACCTAAATGTATGTGTGCACCCCCTGCGATTCCAGTGTTCAACGCTGATGAAAGGTTGTTGTACGTTCCACTCACGGTCAGCATATTACCTTCTAATACTAACAGGGCCGCACCAGTTGCAGCTGTTGTAACCGGTACTACTTCGTTGTTTCCGGAAAGATTAGCCCGAAATGCCACATTGGCAATTCCTCTGATTTGTCCTCTCAATTCTCCAGAACCAAAGACTGTAGAGTGCAAATTGGCATACATCGCGCCTGATGCCAACAGATTTTTTTGTTCTTCACTTACAAAGAAAGTATTATTAGCAGCTTCGTAGACGCCACTAGTACCGTCTTCACCGAGTGTTGCCACTAATCCAATTTCAATACCACCATTCTGGCCGGGAAGGCCTACATGTAGGTGAGAACCTCCTACCACGTTAAGGTCCAGCTCACCTTCCATGTTCATGAAAGAACCTGTAACAGTTAAACTATCACCATTCAGCTCCAGGGCCATTGCGCCGGAACCACCAGACATAACAGCTGGTACTTCATTACTACCAAACAAGTTAGTGTAATAGTATTCATCAGCGGTGGGAAGAACCTGTCCTCTCAATTCACCAGTAGGGAAATTCACTGTATGGATATTCACATACATTTGACGACTTCTCAATAACTCCAGCTGATCATCCGTCAATTGAAATGTATTGTTTTCGGCATCGAAAGTACCACCTCTTTGGTCCTCATCCAGAGTAGGAACAAGAGTAATGGCAATGTCACCATTTTGACCGGCATAACCCGCGTGTAGGTGAGAACCATCCGCAACATCAAAGTTAAAGTCACTGGAAAGATCAGAAAAAGAGCCTTCCACAACTAATGTGGATTCAGTCAAAGTAGCTGTTACCTCACCAGAAGCACTTGTCATGATAGGCAAAGCTTCGTTTGAACCTCTCAGCTCAGTAGTATAGACTTCTTCAATTTGTTCTTCTGCTTCTGCTGCGACTATAGTTCCTACCATATCAAGAGTAACATGAGGGCTACACACATAGTAGTATGTTTTAGCCTCTGTTACTACAAAGGATCCACCTCCAAACGGAATGGTAAATCCTCCGTTGGAAGTCGAGTTTCTCGCATTATAGTCTGCCTGTGAGACTTCCACAGCGTTGTGTGAGCCTCCAATATTGAATACTACTGTATCGCCTACAGTAACATTGAGCGTCGCGGGTACAAAATTGAACCCGGAGTTTGTAATGGTATGCGTTGTGGCACTTATACTCAGTGTACACAACAACAAAGCCGTAATCGTTAGTAAAAAACGAAAATTCATATACAACTATATTTAATTAGAAAATGTAGTCAAACTCACATCTGTAGCTTTTAAACCACAGTGTGTAGTTAGAAATCGAATGAAAATGATTTGCTGTTAACAGAGAAGTTGAATGTGTGATCAACTGTTGATGAAACCTTGCTTTTGCTTATTTGTTCCCTTTGATCTTGACTAAAAAAAATCAATGCAAAAAATCAATTTTGCTAATTTACTAATCCCTACGAGGGAAGCTGTAAGAGCAGTTTTTTCGGTAGTGTTGACAAATGTATAATTTGTTTTGAAGGGGTAGAATAGTGGTAAAAAAGAACCAATTTTAGCCAATTTTAATACCTGCGAAATAAATCTATTAACGGTATTGGTTTTATTTAAGGCTAAGGAATGAGAAAAGCAATTTCTTTACCACTACCGCTGTGCCTCGACTTATCTGATCAACGCATTAACGGCGAAGCTGTACACAATTTTTAAATGCAAAAACAGAAAACTACTTTCAACAGAATCTTTATGGTAATCATGCTGCTGATCAGCATTAGCGGCTGTCTACCTCACAAAAAACTGGTCAATTACAGAGATAATGGTCTGGAAGAGTCGACGAGTGTTGCTTATGTAAAACCAAAAAAACTGAAAATACAGCCAAATGATGTACTGAGCATAACAGTATATGATATGGTGATAATCAGGAAACTATTGCTCCTTATAATACTTCTTCCGGTGGTTTTGACAATAACCGGGCAGAAGCCTTTCAACTATCTGGTTATTTGGAGGATGAGCAAGGTTATATTGACTTTCCGGTTTTGGGTAGGATACTTCTTGGAGGATTGACCACCACTGAAGTACGAGAAAAGATGGAGCGATTGCTGGAACAGGATAATATCAACCCAAACGTTAACCTTAGACTTACCAACTTCAAAGTAACAGCAACCGGAGAAGTGAGATTTACCGGTTCCTTCAGGAACCCAGGCGAATGTGGCGTTGCTACTTGGTGGGCAATAGCAAGTTTATTTGGCTGGTCCTAAGGCATTTAAGTATTAAGTAAATCTCCTTTAGAAAAAATCCTCCCACTTTATTTCCCTATCTGAAAAAGCTGAATCCGGCACAAGCCTGACAGTTGATCAACCCTCCGTTGCACCAGGAGTAAAGCCAGGCTGATAAAATCAGCCTGCTGTAAAGTGCCGTCACACTTGAGCATTTTCCCTCATTTCCGATGGCGTTTTTCCAAACTCCCTAACAAAGCTGGCAGTAAAATAACTGTGGTTTTTGAATCCGGTTTGATAAGCTATTTCTGAAATGTTTAAATCAGTAGATTTTACAAGGTCTTTTGCTTTTTCCAGGCGAATAGCCCGAATTACATGAGAAGTTGACCTCCCAGTGAGCGCTTTTAGGCGCCGATGTAATTGAGCGCGGCTAATATCCATTTCATAGCATACCTGCGTTATCCCAAAATTTTCATCACTCATATTATCATAAATAAGAACAGATAACTGAGCCAAAAATAATTTGAAGTTTTTTTTTGATCTTCTGGACATGACAAGGGTTTTTAAACTATTGGAAAATTCATTTCTCATGGTTTTTTTTTAAAAGATTTCCGTCCTCAGGAGCCGACCCTAAACAGGTCAGCATCCTCAGGATTTGGAAAATCAGCATTAGGTGTTCTGCTCTACAATATCTTATTCTTTACCATTTAAGGCTACCCTAATTGTTTATATTCAAATCATTCTTTTGCAAAAGCGTTTCGACCACCCGGTGAAGTTCTCCTGTGAATTTGTCATTTCCTTCTTCCTCATTAGTTGGAGTAGGTTGCGAAAAAGAGCTGCCATATTTATTCAAAAGAACTTGCCGAAGTGCTATTATCTTATCAACTCTTATCATAAGTTCCTCGCTGTTAAAAGGCTTGCTCAGGTAAGCATCAGCACCAGAGCTCAACCCCTCTAACCTCGACTCTTCGTACACCCTTGCAGTAAGCAGAATAACCGGAATATGGCTGGGCCTGCATCAATAATGTAGGCAGCACCAGTCCAATTTTGGACAATTGCATGCTAAAAGGGAATTATAATATATTAGACTTATTTAGCAGGTATTAAAATGGGTTCTTTTTTTACCACTATTCTACCCCTTCGAAACAAATCATACATTTTTCAATACTACCGATAAGTTTCTTATATGATTTAACTAATTTTCTTCAATAAACAGCCAGGACATTATAAAAATAACATATAATTATTCAGGATTTCAGAATTAATTTACGGTAAGACCTAAAAGATCAATCGGTATCGAAGCACTTCGATACCGATTGATAGGTTTGAATAATAGACTTATTTAACAGGGATAGGATAATAGTAAATTGATCTCTCCTGTAGGCAATGTTATTAGTTAAAAATCCGTACCAATGGACAGGTACAGTTTAGGATCCTGAACAACTCTTGTTTCGATCCCCCATGCATAATCCAACCGAATGAAGTATCCGAAGAGCATGGTACGAATACCAGCGCCGTATCCCATCACGATAGGTTCCCTAAAGAAGTTCACTTTTATGGATACGAAGTCATTCTCTGATATGGTATCCGTATTGAGAGGGTTATCTTCATTAAATGGAGAATCTCCCTGCCATGCCGTACCGACATCATAGAAACCGATCAGCTGAAAGTTCTCCAGAAGAGAAGAACGCAGGCGTTTGAAGAAATATTTAAATACCGGAATTCTGAGCTCTGTATTAACAAGTGCAAAAGAATTACCGTTTCTGATATTTAGATCAAAGCCACGCATATTGGCAGCCAAAGCTTTAAAGGCAAAGTCTCCGCTTTGCGGATATGGAATTCTGTCGTTTTCCTGAGAGAAAAGCCAGTTTTCAACACCTCCCAAAAAGTATAGCATGCGTTCCGACCCAAAAGAAGTGGCAGCAGCCCCTCTGGTAGCCCATACGGAGTGTTTCAACAGGCGCTCGTAGTGGCGGAAATCCACACCGACTATCCCCATGGCTCCGTCGTCAAAACTCAGGGATAATCCATTTTGTAATTCCAGGTTAAACTTTTTGTAGACTTCTGCAAAAAACTTGTACCGCGTTCCGTTCTTGATATTTAGAGAAACATCAAGGGTGTTGTCAAAAATGTACTCCGCCCTAAGTCCCACTCTCTGCACATTTTCAGTAGGTATATTCAACGTCGGCAAATCAGATGATAACTGCGTAACCCGGTCCCGGCGTATAGTAGCCCGAGCCGTAACACTGGTAAAAATATCAAAAGGATACCGCAGGCTAAATTGCCCGAGCAACACATTGACATCCCTTTTATTGGGAACATCAGGAATAATAGACCTGCTGCGCTCCGTAAAACGCTGGTTTCTACGATAAACCGCAAAGGTTTTATCAAGTCTTTTCTTTTTGTTGTTAAAAACCAGAAAATATTCAGTACCATCAAAAGTCGTTGGAATTCTAATACCTCCTTCAAACTCATAGTCTTCAAAAAGGTCTTTGAAGTTAGCTTTTAGCAAAATCCCCGGCGGCGGAAACCCAAAAATATCTTCCTGGTTGGCGCTAAAACTTTCTAATCCATCAAATAACAAACTGTTATCCAGCTGCGTAGTCACATAGTCTGCTCTGAATTTAAGACGGTACGGAACAATCCGCCCCGGGATAAACCTGTACACATCTCTATTTTCGTACTTCGGAAGCTCCTCTTTGTTAATATCATTGAAAAATCCATAGACATCTTCATCCACCTCTTCTAAATTCTCCAGAGCAGCTGCCTCAGCCTCCTTCAGATTAGTTCCCATCTGTAAAGTATCATCATCAACCAAAAAAGGCGCCTGAAAGTAGTATTGTAAGGTATCTTCTTCAGCCAGGTCTAGCTGCGAAGAATCAATTGGCTCTTCAATATTTTCTTCTATATCTATGGTATCCTGAATTTCTTCTTCTATTGGGGGAATACCAGCACTATCAATGGGTACAGAATCCAATTCTTCGAATGGCTCTAACGGAAAATAATTCATCCGGCTTTTTCTGAAAGTAGTAGGACGAGGCGCAAACCGGCTAATAGTATCCAGTTCACTATAATAAACCTTCTCTTCTCCGTTTTGGAAAAAACGTTCCACCTTAAGATTGACATTCGGTGCAGTATGCTGCGATAGTATATTGGTGTTAAAATTAGTGGTGCTGTGCACGATGGCCCTTTCTTTGATAACTGGCTCAAGAGTGATAGTGTCAATCAACGTAGAATCCAATCCCGACAAACTGGAATCCTGATGCAGTACAATCTCCGTTCCGTCAGTAAGCTCAATAATCTGATTGA
>CAZVOD010000115.1:0-11206 GCA_964628385.1 uncultured Saprospiraceae bacterium | reverse complement strand
ACAAAGTACAGTTAGATTTAGGCTTTTACGGATTTAAAGACTTGTACAAGTGTAAAGAGTTGGAAATACCTCATAAAAAGCCGAAAAATGAAGAATTGAATGGATAAAGAAAAGAAAAAATAAAAGCTTGGTTTTAAGTGGGGTGAAAATAAAACATGCCATTGGAGGGTTGAAAAGATACCGAATATTAACTGATAGATTAAGGTATAAGAATATTAACATTTACAGCGAAATGCTCGGAATTTGTGTCGGTTTATGGAACTTCAGTCTAAACCGTTCTTTTTCTTAGCGAAACAAATCTTATGAAAATCACCTCGTTTATTCATCCGCAGCGAACTTTTCTTCCCTGTACCGGCGTAGGAAGGCATATTAATAATATCCTGCTAAGACTAGATCAAGAACCCGAAATTGATTTACAACTTCTATTTTCAAGCCAATGGCTAAAAGACAATAGGCAGTTGTCAAAAAAGAGCCCCTTGCATAGTTTAGCTAGCAAAACATTTCCGTTCCCGGAAAATATAATGGAAAGGCTGTGGAAAACGATTAGCTGGCCCAAAATGGACAGCTGGGTAGATGATGCAGATTGGGTTTACAGTCCTGCAGAAACTTTTATTCCGCTTCGAAAAGCCCGCCTGGCGGTAACCCTTCACGATATTCAGGCTTTTGAGACTGATCTCCCATGGTCTGATACTCGGGCGCATCAAATATTTCGCAAAAAATGGGCAGTTTGGATTTATAAAGTTTTGGAACAGGCTCATCTGATATTCACGGTATCCGAATACAGTCGGCAGCGAATGATCAAACTGCTGGGCGCTGATCCTCAAAAAGTGCTTGTCGTAGGTAATGGAGTAGAAGCTGCCTACTTTGAGGCCCACCGGGAGCCATTAAATCAGCCACATGTACTGGTTATTGGTGGTTTGCGGTATAAAAAAGGAGGTGAGGATATTATCCGGGTAGCCCAGGCTTTAGAGCAGCGTAAAAGCCCTTTGAAGATCATTACCGTGGGCCAAAATGATGAAGCATTAGTAGAACAGGCTCGTAATATTGATCAACTGGAGGTCAGGGGTATGGCTGATGATCGGGAGCTACTGATTTCGTTGCGCAGTGCCTCCAGTTTACTTTTTTTGAGTTACTACGAAGGGTTTGGCATACCGGCACTGGAAGCTATGGCGGCCGGTGTACCGGCATTGGTATCCAATCGAGCTTCTTTACCGGAAATCGTCGGCAATGCCGGAATAATCAAAGCGCCTGAGCAGCATCAGGAAATTGCTGAAATGCTGGATGAGCTCCACCGGAATCAGATGCTGCGCGCTGATATTATTCAAAAAGGGCGCGATCACGCTGCTGCCTACACCTGGGAGCATTGTACACAAAGGGTGATAGAGGCATTTAGGAGTAGATAAGCTTCAGTTTTCCAATTGTAACTTGATGATGAATATAACAAAAGTCCTTTTTTGCTGGCCCGATATTTCCGGTTATATGGCTGCCTGCTGGCGGGCCTTGCTGGAGGTCAATACCATAGATTTTGAAGTTATTGCTTTTCAGGCCAGGACCCAAACGGCCTTCTCGGAGTCTTTGATGGAGGGGATTCCCGCTACATTGCTGGATACGGAGCAGCGAGAAGCGTTTCCTTATATACTTGAACTGGCAGTACAGGCAAAGGCAGATGTCATCGTCGTGCCCGGTTGGATGCATGGGCCATACCGCAGGCTGGTTGGCCACCCAAAGTTGAAGGAGGCTCGCTTCATCATGACTATGGATACGCCCTACTGGGGAAATTTAAGACAACGGGTAGCAGGTCTGGCCCTGAAAAACTACCTATCCAGAATTGACAGCGTAGTGGTTAGCGGAGAACGGAGCTGGCAGTACGCCCGAAAGCTTGGTTTTCAACATGAACACATTCACAGGGGACAGTACGGGGTAGACTATCCGTTTTTTTCAAATATCTACCATAAAAGAAGACAGCGAGAATGGCCCCGGCGGTTTCTCTTTGTGGGCAGATATGCAGAAGAAAAAGCCATTGATGTACTAGTAGAAGCCTACAAAAGATACAGACAGGAAGTGAAGGAAGCATCCTGGCCATTGATCTGCTGTGGGAAAGGCCCTTTGGAGCATTTACTGCATGAAGTACCCGGAATAGAAAATAAAGGGTTTGTACAACCCAAAGACCTGGAAGGCATCCTGCTAAACGCAGCCGCTTTTGTACTGCCCAGTCGTTTTGATCCTTGGCCACTGGCCATCGTTGAGAATTGTGCCGCCGGTTTGCCAATAGTCTGTACGGAAGTATGTGGTACTTCTGTAGAACTGGTCAGGCATCTGTACAATGGCCTGGTTATACCGGAAAATAATGTCAATCACCTGGCTCAGGCACTTTTGACTATCCATCGCAATCATGATCAGCTGCCTGCTTGGGGCGAAAGAGCTCGACATTTTGCCGCACCCTACAGCGCCCAGCAGTGGGCCATAAGATGGGAAGCTATTTTTGATAAAGCCTTAAAATAGAAATAGAATTTGTCCTACATCGGCCTGTTAATTGATTTTTTATTATCACCCGTGGGGGTTATTGGCCTCATGGTCAGTATATTTTTATTGTATCAGGGCAAAAAGAGTGAATTTTACAAATGGATCATATTGGGTTTACTACTTTTTGCTACATCTTTGGGAAAATACACCGATCAATGGGTACTGGAGCCTCCCGCTTTAGCCTTTCCCCTACAACAAATAAGGGAATTGGGTAGACCTCTTTCCTTTGCCCTTTTAGCGCTGTTATTGCTTTTGATAGTAACAGACAGAAAGAATTTTAAGCGATTTTCTTCTACTTTTGAAATGAAAGTTCTTTTCTACATACAGTTTTTGGCTTTTATTAAAGGAGTATATTCCGGGCATTTCCTGACGGCCTTTTTAGTAATATTAATTTTTGCGTCTGTATACTTTGCTGTCATAGGAGGGCCGATAAGATGGATAGAAAAGGTTGGGGATTTATACTGGATTTTTTTTTCCATTGGTATTGCCGGCTCTATTTTTATTTTGGTAAACCTGTATCAAATTTCCATCAATACTTATCCGGTCACTTTTACACAGGGCCGCTTTTTGGGTACAACCGGAAATCCACAGCATGCGGGCACCCTGTTGGCCATTTGTGTACCTATTTTTTTATTACTCTTCTTTAAGTCTAAGCTCATTTATAGAATTTGGTGGGGAGCTGCATTGATACTTTCTTTATACTTATTGACCTGGACTTCATCCAGAACGGGGCTCGCTATGGCTGGAATTGGAATCCTTCTGGGCTTGCGCAACCTGATCTTTCAGAATTTAAGTTGGATTTTTATTTTCGCCATATTTGGAATTCTTCTTTACAGTGCACTGGGTACGTATAACGAACTGAAAAACAGCAGTATCTATACTGTGAAAAATGAATCCAACATATCGCTGAAACAAACTCCTTTTGATAGAGAGAATACACGATACCAAGTTTGGACTGGACAGTGGAGACAGTTTAATAAATACCCTATTTTTGGCCCTCCCAGGGTTGGACAAAGAATTCGATTCAGAGAAAATTCCTGGCTGGGAGTGGCTGCCCAATTCGGGATAATAGGCTTCTTTCCGATGATTATAATGGGTGTTTTCCTGTTAGCCAGAATTTTTAAGCTACTGACTATTGGCCAGGTACCACAGGAATTTAAACTCTATGCCGACTTTATTGCGGCCGGATTACTAATGCTGATCTTAGGTAGCGTGGGCGAGGCCTTTCTTTTAGGGGTATTATCTTTTCCCGGTATAGTTATATTTCTTTATTTGACGACTTCAGATTTTCTCCTTAAAAAAGCCCAACTGGTAAATTGAATACCGCTACTGTCAAAATCCTCCATTCTGTCCGGAATATGTCACATGCTGCCGGTGGTGTCACTGTTGCCATAGAGCAATTACTGTATGCCTTACAGCGGCAAGATCGTCCATATCAACAGGCCCTGACGGCTCACCGTAGTGCTGATGAAGCTTTGGGGGATCATCCGGCATTTGAATGGTATCCTACTGAGGAGAGTGGCTTCCGGGCAATTCATCAGCAACTTATGAAGCTGGTATCTGAGCAGTCAAAGCAAATCAAGCTCATCCATGATCACGCGCTTTGGCTGCCCAACAATTACAGTATAGCCGCAGCGGCCAGAAAATACAATATTCCGAGAGTAGTCAGCACTCATGGAATGCTGGAGCCCTGGGCTTTTAATTTTCATGCCTGGAAAAAAAGACTGGCCTGGTATTTATTTCAAAAAAAAGTATTACAAACCGCTAAAGTGCTGCACGCCACATCTGAGCAGGAGGCACGCAATTTGCTGAAGTACGGGCTTGGGAATCCGGTTGCGGTCATTCCATTAGGCGTAGATATGCCACCCGATAAAGTTCAACCCCTACAGTTTGATAAGCGGGTCATGTTGTTTTTATCGAGGATACAACCTAAAAAAGGCCTGATCAATCTGGTCAACGCCTGGGATCAAATCCGGGATGAGCGCTGGAAAATCGTTATTGCAGGCCCGGATGAACAGGGGCATCGGGCGGAAGTAGAGGCACTGATCCACCAAAAAGGCCTGCAGGAATCCTTTGAATTTACCGGCAATTTGAGTCACGAGGAAAAATGGCCCTACTATTACGGCGCCGATGTTTTTGTGCTGCCAACCCATAGCGAAAACTTTGGGATTGTTGTGGTAGAAGCCCTAGCTTGTGGTTTGCCGGTTGTTATTACTAAAGGGGCACCCTGGGACGTTTTAGAAAGAGAAAAATGCGGCTGGTGGATAGATATTGGAGTGAAGCCTTTAACCAGTACGCTGAAAGAAATAGTGAATATGGACCCTGCACAGCTGAAAGCTATAGGACAAAGGGGCATAAGCCTGGCCCGGGAGCAATTTACCTGGCAAAGAACGGCCAATGACATGATAGCACTCTACGAATGGATGCTAACGGATACTTCTGAACCAAAATTTGTGATCAGATAAATGCTTCAACAAATCACACCTTTAATTTTAACCTATAACGAGCAACCCAATATTGGCCGGACGCTAGATCATTTGCATTGGGCCGAAAGGGTGGTGGTGGTCGATTCCTACAGCGAAGATGCAACACTGCAAATCCTGAAAAAATATCCCAATGTGGCGCTATATCAGCGCAAGTTCGACAATCATACCAATCAGTGGAATTTTGGGTTGGATCAGATAAAAACGCCCTGGGTACTCTCCCTGGATGCCGATTATATTTTACCAGACAATCTGGTGCAGGAGATGAAGTCGCTGTCGGGACAGGAAAATATAGATGGCTACTATATTCCGTTCGAATATTGTGTATTTGGCAAACCGTTGAGAGGCAATATTTTGCCTCCCCGGCTGGCTTTATTCAAGATCAGCCAGGGGCGCTATTTTCAGGATGGCCATACCCAACTACTGCAACTCGATGGACGGGAAGGAAAACTGCGAAATACCATTCACCACGACGACAGAAAGCCCCTGAGCCGCTGGCTGGCTTCTCAGGATAAATATATGAAGCAGGAAGTGGATAAACTTCTGAATAGCCCGCGGGCAGAATTGAGCTTCGCAGATAAAGTAAGAAAAACGAAAATATTAGGTCCTTTTGTGGTCGTTTTCTACTGCCTGATCCTGAAAGGAGGTATCCTAGATGGTTGGCGAGGCTGGTTTTATGCCTTTCAGCGGATGCTGGCCGAAACATGGTTGTCTATTCGCCTAATAGAAGCAGAAAAGGGTCTGAAAAATTCAGAAGATGAGTGAAACACCCATGCAAAATTTTCCAAAAACCGATCTATCTTCTTTTTCTAATCCCGATTTTGATCGGGGAGTACCCAAGTGGAAAGAGCTGCTCTGGATGATTGTGAAAGCGTTGTTCTTTCAGCATAGCCTTGCAGTTTTAAATGACTTTAAGGCCGGGTTATTGCGCGCTTTTGGCGCAAAGGTCGGCGAAGGAGTCATCATAAAGCCAAATGTGAATATCAAATTTCCTTGGAAATTGGAAATTGGTGACTATTGCTGGATAGGAGAGCAAGCCTGGATCGATAATCTTGAAGTGGTAAAAATGGGCAATAATGTATGTTTGTCGCAGGGGGCACTTTTACTCACTGGCAATCACGACTATAAAAAAACAACTTTTGACCTGACTGCCCAGCCCATTATTCTGGAGGATGGGGTCTGGATCGGCGCAAAATCAACGGTTTGTTCAGGAGTTGTTGTCAGAACACATGCTGTTTTGGCAGTTGGCTCTGTAGCCACGAAGGAATTAGAAGCATATACTATTTATACGGGGGTTCCGGCCCAAAAGGTCAGAGCCAGAGTAGTTGAAAAAAACAAATGAAAGTCTCGATAGTCACTCCTGCATATAATAGCGCTGCCACGATTGTGGATACTATTCGTAGTGTGAATGCTCAGGATTATGAACACATAGAGCATATCATAGTCGATGGCGCTTCAAAAGACAATACGCTTGAGCTGATCCGGCAATTTGCCGCGGAGGCAATTGTCATTTCTGAGCCGGACCGGGGCTTGTATGATGCTATCAATAAGGGGATTAGCAAAGCTTCCGGCGATATTGTGGGCATATTGAATTCGGATGATTTTTTTCCCAACACCAACCGGATAACAAAAATAGTCCGGGCATTCCAACAGACGGCAGCAGATAGCGTATTTGGGGATGTTGTTTTTGTATTACCCCAGGATACTCAAAAAGCAGTGCGGTACTATTCTTCTGCCAGATTCACGCCAAAGAAATTTGCCTGGGGCTATATGCCGGCCCACCCTTCTTTTTACCTGAAAAGGGAATTCTACGAAACTTACGGGACTTATAAAATTGACTATAAGATTGCAGCCGATTATGAGCTACTGATCAGAATGCTGTATACCCAGCAGTTGAGTCACAGCTATATCCCAGAGCCCATTGTATACATGCGGGCAGGTGGCGTGAGCAACGCCAGCATTAAGAGTCGGTACGTTCTCAATAAAGAAATAGCCAGAGCTTGTTCGGAAAATGGGATTTCTACTAATATGCTAAAGCTTTCCCTGAAATATTTCAATAAGGTATTTGAGTTTTTACAACCCCAAAAAAAATACGCTTGAAAAAAGTTTTGGTTACAGGTGCATCGGGATTTGTCGGGCAGCAACTAGTACCTGAATTTGACGCTCGTGGGTATCAGCTCAAGCCAGTATCTTTGCGCCGTACCGCTCCCGAAGTGGTGGATTTTTCAGGTATCTCCACAGTGATTCACCTGGCCGGAATGGCGCACCGGATGGAAGCCATTGATCCGCAGCTCTACTTTGAAGTCAATGAGCACAAAACCCTGGCGCTGGCCAGCGCTGCCAAACAAAATAATTGTCGGCACTTTATATTTATCAGCACCATCAAAGTGCACGGGGTAGAAGATACTTCCCCGACGGGCCCTCTAACAACAGACGCAGTCTGTCGCCCCAATGATCCTTATGGCACTAGCAAATACAAGGCCGAACAAGGCCTGCTGGCTATGCAAAGCGAAGCGTTCAGGGTGGCTATTGTAAGACCTCCGCTGGTATATGGCCCGGGGGTGAAAGGTAATTTACAGCGATTGATGAAGTTGATAGAAAAAGGCTATCCGCTGCCCTTTGCGGGAATACACAACAAGCGATCCATGGTATATGTCAAAAATCTGATCGAACAGCTCCATCAAATAGCCGCACAAGACCAATCGGGTATTTTTTTTGCCGGAGATGCCCATCCGGTATCCACCTCTTTGTTAATTGAGCGCATGATGTCATCTTTAAAAGGGCGTCGGCGAAATATCAGAATTCCCGGCTTGATACGTCGGGCTATTCAGCGGGTTAAACCGGCGGAATATCAGCGTTTATTCGGCTCCCTGGAGGTAGATGCAGCGGAAAGCTGGTCGCGATTGGGACAACAGCCACCCTACACTTTTGAAGAAGGTATAGAAGAAATGGTAGAATGGTATAAAAAACATCAACAATGATAATACTTCCCGATATTCCGCTTTTTATTGAGGAAAACATTACACAAAGGAAAGAGTCGCTTCTCGAAAAGGACCTGCAAAGATACCACGATAAGTTAGGCGAGGCCCTTAATGGTGCCGCTCTGTTGGTTATTGGAGGGGCAGGCACTATTGGGTCTAATTTTATTAAAGCCGCTTTACAATTCAAAGTGCAAAAATTGTTGGTGGTTGATACCAATGAAAATGGCCTGACGGAACTGGTCCGTGACCTGAGGTCTTCCACTGACTTTCATATCCCGGCGGAGTTTGTCACCTATCCGTTTAACTACGGCAGTAATGCATTTGCCAGAATGCTTGCGCACAGCGGACCCTTTGATGTGGTAGCGAATTTTGCTGCCCACAAGCATGTAAGAAGTGAAAAAGATCAGTTTGCTATTGAAGCGATGATAGAAAATAACGTGTTGTTTGCAAAAAATCTGCTGGATCACCTGCGTGAGCAGCCTCCCAGGCATTTCTTCTGTGTCTCGACTGACAAAGCCGCCAATCCCGTCAATGTGATGGGCGCTACCAAAAAACTGATGGAAGAAGTTATACTCGCCTACAAAAATGAATTCAAGGTAAGTACGGCCCGCTTTGCTAATGTCGCTTTTTCGAATGGCAGCCTGCTGGATGGCTTTTTAATGCGTTTTGCCAAAAGACAACCCCTTTCCAGTCCCGTTGATGTATACCGTTATTTTGTTTCTCCAAAAGAATCGGGGCAATTGTGCCTGCTGGCCTGTATAATTGGTCAAAGTGGGGATATCATTTTCCCTAAATTGGATAAAGAAAAAGATGTTATGTCTTTCTCCCGGATTGCAGAAAAACTGCTGCAAGCAATGGGCCTGTCTCCTGATTATAGCCTGTCAGAGCAGGAAGCCAGAGAAAAAGCCCTGCAATGGCAACCCGGTGATAAAAAGTATCCGGTCTATTTCTTTACAACAGATACGACAGGAGAGAAGCCGATCGAAGAGTTTTACACTGCTCAAGAACAGGTAGATGAGCAGGTATTTGAAAAACTGGCAGTAATAAAAAATGGACAACATCGTAGTTTGGAAGCCCTGAAGCCACTGGTGGAAGACTTTCGCCAATTATTTACTCGCCGGGACCTGGAAAAGCAGCACGTTATAGAATTACTGAGCCAATATCTGCCAAATTTCTTCCATGTGGAAACAGGTAAATACCTGGATCAAAAAATGTAATTTGACTTAACAACCAATCCTTACTTATGTATTCAATCGTTAAAAGATTTTTTGATATCCTGTTGGCCACTCTGGTGTTGCTGGTCTTATTACCGATTTTCCTGCCGATAGTTATAGCATTGAAGCTTACGGGAGAAGGGGAAATTTTTTATTTCCAAAAAAGAATAGGTTTAAATAACCGATACTTCTACATCTGGAAGTTTGCTACTATGCTGAAGGATAGCCCCAATATGGGAACGGGCTCTATCACTTTAAGAAATGATCCCAGGGTGACACCTGTAGGGAAATATTTACGTAAAAGTAAAATTAACGAGCTGCCACAGGTGATCAATGTATTACTGGGAGATATGAGCATGGTGGGGCCTCGCCCTCTTGTGGATCGCACCTTTAATGCGTATTCGGAAAAGGTACAACAGCTTGTATATACTGTACGGCCGGGCATTACCGGGATAGGCTCTGTCATCTTCAGGGATGAGGAAGCCCTGATCTCAGGCTCAGCTATGCCACCGCATGAATTTTACGAAACTTACATAGCGCCCTATAAAGGCGCGCTAGAGCTTTGGTACCTGAAAAACCAGTCCTTCTGGACCGATTTTAAAATTGTTTTTTTGACAGCATGGGTGGTACTAATACCTAAGAGTCAATTACCTTATAAAGTTTTTAGTGATCTACCGGAAAAGCCGGCACTTAAATCTGAAGTTGAATTATGAAAAAAGCATTAATTACCGGAGTAACGGGCCAAGACGGCGCCTATCTTTCGGAACTACTTCTAGCCAAAGGGTACGAAGTACATGGCATCAAGAGAAGATCTTCCCTTTTTAATACCGCGAGGATTGACCATATCTACGAAGACCCTCATGTCTCTGATCGCAATTTTATCCTCCACTACGGTGACCTGACCGATTCTACCAATTTGATCAGAATTATTCAGGAAGTGCAGCCGGATGAAATTTACAACCTGGGGGCACAATCTCATGTCAAGGTTAGTTTTGATGCGCCGGAATACACGGCTAATTCTGATGGTATTGGCGTATTGCGGCTCCTGGAAGCTATCAGACTGTTGGGGATGACAGACAAAGTGAAGTTTTATCAGGCTTCTACTTCGGAATTGTACGGCCTGGTTCAGGAAGTGCCACAAAAAGAAACAACGCCTTTTTATCCGCGCTCTCCTTATGCAGTAGCTAAGCTGTACGCTTACTGGATCATTGTTAATTACAGAGAGGCTTATAATATGTTTGCCTGCAATGGAATCCTCTTTAATCACGAGTCACCACTGCGCGGGGAGACCTTTGTGACACGCAAAATTACCAGAGCGGTAGCTAAAATGGCGCTTGGGCTTCAGGATAAATTATACCTGGGGAATCTTGATGCTAAACGCGACTGGGGGCACGCTAAAGACTATGTGGAGGCCATGTGGTTGATGTTGCAGCAAGACAAGGCTGACGATTATGTGGTGGCTACTGGCATGACTACCAGCGTACGCGATTTTGTGTATTACGCTTTTCAAAAGGTTGGGGTAGAAGTTGAATTTAGTGGTGAAGGTACAGAAGAAGTGGGCGTAGTGGCTGCCGCAACCTACCCTGAATATGATTTTAAAGTTGGTCAGGAGATCGTTCAGGTTGATCCGCGGTATTTCCGTCCTACTGAAGTGGATTTATTGATCGGTGATCCTACAAGAGCTAAAAGGGAATTGGGGTGGAAGCCCAAATATGATTTGCAGGCATTGGTGGCAGAAATGGTGGAAAATGATCTGGAGCTTTTCAAAAAAGATCAGATTTTGCGGGATGCCGGTTTTGAAGTGAGAAATGAGTTTGAATGATCATTCAGAAGAGGAAGTTAACTGCAGCGTTAAGCTATTTTTGGGGTATTGATGAAGCTAGATGACCTTTCTGGGGAAATTTTAAAATGTGCTTTTACGGTTCATACAGAATTGGGGCCGGGCTTGTTGGAATCTGCTTATCAGGCTTGTTTATTTTACGAGCTGACTCAGGCTGGGTTTGGG
>CAZVOD010000114.1:0-11409 GCA_964628385.1 uncultured Saprospiraceae bacterium | reverse complement strand
ATGGGCAAAATACTGCTTCATTCGCCGGGCCGTTCGCTCCAGTATGAAGCCGGGTACTTGTTCTTTGCAGTCATTCAATAAGGTCTTAGTTTGTTTTTGTGGCAAAAGATAAAATTACTTTTCATAGCCTCATTTACAAATACTACTGATTTGATGACCGAATTTACACAGGAATATTGGGACAGGAGTTGAGCATCCACCAATTTTTCCAAAATTACTACAAATATTATGCGCTGCTAATGGTCGGTGAGTATTAACTACAACTTTGTCAGGACCTCAAAAATGTATAAATTTGATAAGCATATGTATGATTTACCAATATAAGTTGTTGAAGAATTAGCGTATATCTTAAAAAAATCAGTAATATAATTTTACTTATGAAAAAAATCTATCCCATCATTTTCTTTTTTGCCTTAACATCAATTAGCTCTTGTGTAAGTAAAAAGGTCTATCTGGAAGAAGTAGCTAAGCGAGGAGCAGCAGAGACCATACAAGCAGAGCAAGAAAAAGAAATTGCTGAGCTCAAATCGAGAATCGATTCACTCAACGAAGCCATCAGAGCTTATCAGCAGGATATAGCCAACAGAGACACAAAGATCAGGAACCTGAATACAGTAGTGGATACCTTTGAAGCTCGTAATTTGGCACTCAAGCGGGAGTTGAACGTCATGCTGGCACAATCGGCTAACAAATTGCAACAATCAAGTGCAGAACTGCAAGCCAAGGCCAAAGAGTTGGCCAGAAAAGAAGCTATAATAGAAGATTTAGAGAAAAGAATCCGCGAGCGGGATGAGTACCTGAAAAATATTCTGGGGTCTATCGAAAATGCACTCAAGCAATACAGCACAGATGAATTGACCATAGAGCAACGCAATGGTAAAATCTATGTAGCGCTATCTAACAATCTGCTTTTTGATTCTGGAAAAACAGCCCTGAACAACAGCGGTAAAGAAGCACTGGAGAAACTCGCTGAAGCGCTGAAAATCAACCCTGAGATCAATATCATAGTGGAAGGACACACCGATAGCATACCGATCCGGGGTGGCGCGATTAAAGACAACTGGGATTTGAGCGTACTAAGGGCGACCTCTGTGGTACGGATTCTTACGGAAGATTATGATTTACCACCTGATCAGATTACGCCATCGGGAAAGGGCAAAACTAGGCCTGTAGCTTCTAATAGCACTTCTGAGGGCCGTGCATTGAATCGCCGCATTGAAATTGTGATAGAACCCAAACTCAACGAAGTATTCAGTATTATTGAAAAGTCTGGAACAGAGTAGCGGCCTGGGTTAAACTTATAAGGCTGATTGGCAGTTGTATATTTTGCATTTGTTTGTCGTATCATCAGATACCAGAGGTAAGGCCTGTGAGTATTCAATCAGGCTGAAAATCAACGCAAGTAATGACTAACGACGATTTTAAGGAAATAGCGGATACTCTGCCCAATCAGCCTGGCGTATATAAGTTTTTTGATGCCAAAGGGAAGATCATTTATATTGGAAAGGCAAAAGACCTGAAAAAGCGGGTGAGCTCCTATTTTGGCAGTAGAAAGGACAGGGCGCATCGTACCCGTACGATGGTAAAAAATGCCAGTTACATAAAGTTCACAATCCTAGAAACAGAGGCGGATGCGCTGCTACTGGAAAATACCCTGATCAAGAAATTCCAGCCCCGCTATAACGTCATGCTGAAAGACGGCAAGTCTTATTCCTACATCTGCATAAAAAAAGAGCGCTTTCCAAGAGTTTTCATTACGCGAAGAGTGATCAGAGATGGCTCTACCTATTTTGGTCCTTATACTTCCAAGGGACGTCTAAAGATTATTCTAGATCTGATAAAGCAGCTTTTTCCCCTGCGAACCTGCAACTACGATCTGTCACCTGAGAATATTCAAAAGGGTAAGTTTAAGGTTTGTCTGGAATATCATATCAAAAATTGTCTGGGGCCATGCGAAGGATGGGAAGACGAGGAGAGTTATAATGAAAAAATAGAACAGGTAAAAAATATTTTGAAAGGACATTTCAGTGCTGTAACTGGTCATTTTAAGCAAAAAATGCAGGAATACGCTGCAAATCTGGAGTTTGAAAAAGCCCAGAACCTGAAGGAGAGACTGCAAGCCTTCGAAGACTACCAAAGTAAATCAACAGTAGTGAGCCATAAAATACAGGACGTTGATGTTTTTTCTATTGCCTCCGACGAAAAGGAAGCTTATGTCAACTATCTAAAAGTCGTCAATGGGGCTATCATTCATACGCATACGCAAGAACTGGTAAAAAACCTTGATGAAGAGGAAGAAGATTTGCTGGTTTATACCATCAGCCGCTTAAGAGAGCGTTTTAACAGTATCTCTTCGGAGGTGATTTTACCTTATGAGGTGCCGGTACCCGATGAGAGCTATCAGGTTACAGTTCCCAAAATTGGCGACAAGCGCAAGTTGCTTGATCTTTCCCTGAAAAATGTGAAGTATTATCTGCTTCAGAAGAAAAAAGAAGAGGTTTCAAAAACCAATCGCCAGACGCCCTCGGAGCGCATCCTCACAACTTTACAGAAAGACCTGAATATGGATGAGTTGCCCTTGCATATTGAATGTTTTGACAATTCCAATATCCAGGGTAGTAATCCGGTAGCTTCCTGTGTCGTTTTCAAAAATGCCAAGCCCTCCAAAAAAGATTATCGGCATTTTAAGATAAAAACAGTGGTAGGGCCGGATGATTTTGCCTCCATGGAGGAGGTCGTTCATCGCCGTTATCGCCGCCTACTCCAGGAAGATCAAAAGCTCCCCCAACTAATCGTTATAGATGGAGGAAAAGGCCAGTTGAGCTCTGCCGTCAAAAGCCTGGAATTATTAGGTATAAAGGATAAAGTAACAATTGTAGGAATCGCCAAAAGGCTGGAAGAAATCTTCTTTCCCGGTGATTCCGTACCCCTGTACATCAATAAAAAATCGGAGTCACTGCGATTGATTCAGCACCTCAGAAATGAAGCCCACCGTTTTGCCATTACTTTTCACAGAAATCAGCGGTCGAAAGGCTTTATTGGAACGGAATTAACAGAAATTCCGGGCATAGGCGAAAAGACAGCTGATAAACTATTATCTCATTTTGGATCAGTCAAAAAAATAAAGTCTGCTTCTGTAGCTGAACTATCACAGGTAGTTAGCCTTTCTGCCGCCAAAAAAGTCAAGACTTTTTTCGCTAATCAATAAAACATATACCATCACTCTGCGGTAGCAGCTGACTCTGGTTGCCACTCAATAGCCGGTTTATACCAATTATAGAAGGGGGAGGGGTACAAAAACGACTAAAGGGGCTCGATTTATACAACATCTGCGGCACTTTCTATCAGTACTTTTAGAATTTGCTGTGCAGCTACTGCAATTTTAGTACCGGGCCCAAAAATACCAGCAACTCCTTGGTCGTATAAGAACTCATAATCCTGATGAGGGATAATCCCTCCGACTACCACAAGTATATCTTCACGGTCTATGTCTTTTAAAGCCTGGATAGTGTTGGGCACCAATGTTTTGTGGCCGGCCGCAAGAGAGGAAATTCCAAGAATGTGAACGTCATTTTCGGCGGCCTGACGGGCTGCCTCCGCGGGGGTCTGGAATAATGGGCCTATATCAACATCAAATCCTAGGTCGGCAAAGCTAGTCGCAATAACTTTGGCGCCTCTGTCGTGGCCATCCTGGCCAAGCTTGGCGACCATAATTCTGGGTCTGCGCCCTTCTAGCTGCTCAAATTTATCCGCCAGGGCCTGGGCGGCTTTAAAGTCATCATTATCTCTGATTTCGCTAGAATATACGCCTGATACGGATTGTGTAGTGGCCTTAAAGCGCCCAAAAGTTTTTTCCATAGCAGCGGAGATTTCGCCAAGTGTTGCCCGGTGGCGGGCTGCTTCTACTGCAAGGTTCAGCAGATTGCCCTGGCCGGACGCTGCACATTGCGCCAGGGCTTCCAGGGCCTGGTCAACTGCTGCCTGATCGCGGGAAGCTTTGACTTTTTGGATACGCTCTACCTGAGCGTTTTTCACCGCTGTATTGTCCACTTCCAGGATATCGATAGGTTCTTTGTCCGTTGGCTCAAAAATATTTATACCAATGATTTTATCTTTACCCGAATCGATTCTGGCCTGTTTTTTGGCGGCAGCTTCCTCGATTCTCAATTTAGGCAAGCCATTTTCGATGGCTTTTGCCATCCCGCCTAGTTGTTCTACTTCCTGAATGAGAGCCCAGGCATTTCTGGCCAGTCTGTCGGTTAGGGATTCTACATAGTAGGAGCCGGCCCATGGGTCGACTGCTCTGGTAATATCAGTTTCTGATTGCAGGAATTTTTGAGTATCCCGGGCAATTTTTGCCGAAAAATCAGTAGGTAAAGCAATAGCTTCATCCAGCGAGTTGGTATGTAGGGATTGTGTACCTCCCAGAACTGCGGCCATAGCCTCTATAGCTGTTCTTGCGATATTATTGAAAGGATCTTGCTCTGTAAGGCTGTACCCTGAAGTCTGGCAATGAGTTCTCAGTGCCATAGATTTGATGTTTTGTGGCTCAAATTGCCTGATAAGTTTGGCCCATAACATTCTGGCAGCTCTCATTTTAGCAATTTCCATGAAATGATTCATTCCTATTCCCCAAAAGAAAGAGAGCCGGGGAGCAAAATTATCGATTTGTAAGCCTGCCTTGAGCCCCGCGCGAATATATTCCAGCCCATCAGCTAGGGTGTAGGCCAGCTCAAGGTCGGCGGGCGCTCCCGCTTCGTGCATATGATACCCACTGATACTTATGGAGTTAAAACGGGGCATATGTTGGGCGGCATATTCAAAGATATCCGAAATGATTCGGATGGAAGGTAGTGGTGGATAGATATAGGTATTTCTCACCATAAATTCCTTAAGGATATCGTTTTGTATCGTTCCGCTTAGTTGGGCCGGAGTTACGCCCTGTTCCTCGGCAGCAACAATATAAAAAGCCATTACAGGAATGACGGCACCATTCATAGTCATAGAAACCGACATTTTATCCAGCGGGATTTGATCAAATAACACTTTCATATCTTCCACCGTATCGATGGCTACACCAGCTTTTCCTACATCACCGGACACGCGCTCGTGGTCGGAGTCATAGCCACGGTGGGTAGCTAAGTCAAAAGCTACAGAAAGGCCTTTTTGCCCCTGTGCCAGATTACGGCGATAAAAGGCATTACTCTCTTCGGCTGTAGAAAAACCTGCGTACTGACGGATAGTCCATGGCCTACCGGTGTACATGGTACTGTAGGGACCTCTCAAATAAGGAGGTAAGCCAGCCACATATGATAAATGCTTCAGGTTGGCCACATCTTTTTCATCATACCTTGACTTGACAGGAATATTTTCTGGTGTGTTGAATTGCTCAACTTCTTGTTTATTGGAAAGTATCTTTTTATCTAACTTAATTTGACTAAAATCTGGACGAGCCATAGCAAATAGTTTTTTGTGAAATTCCTCAAGACATTACCGTGCCCCAAAAGATCACCTTTAACATAACCGCTTTTTCATTATTAGACAAGAAAATTTGAGGAAATATCAATCGAATTGATCATGAGCTTTATCATCAGACTTGGAAAAAAAGAAAGGGGCCGCACTCACTAAGATGGCTGACCCCCGTCGTCGTCAAAACTACCGTATTTTTAGAGTAGTATCACGATATTTTTTCCACAACAAGAAGTATATTTAGAAGTGTATTTTAATCAGTTAGGATGCTGAATGGCAGGTATTTTGGTGTATGCATAAGGGGATTGTCAAAGTGCAAAATAAAATGTGCATTTGTAAATAGACCTACTTACATTTGCTGTGGATTCAAAAGGCTTATTTCAGGTGGGGCGAATAGCCAATTTCTACTCGTGTTAGTACCCACAAAATAAGTCTTGCGTAAGGTGAAATCCCACAATACTTTTAGATGATATTCCTGTTATTGAAAAATGCGAAGAAGTGGTAGAGTTTACAAGGTTTGAGTTACAGAATGGCCTCAAAGTGGTGATACATGAAGACGATAGTACGCCGTTGGTAGCTATCAATGTTTTGTACAATGTAGGAGCAAGAGATGAGTCACCGGATAAAACCGGGTTTGCCCATTTATTTGAGCATTTGATGTTTGGGGGCTCTGTCAATATCCCTGATTTTGACTTACCGCTGCAAATGGCTGGCGGAGAAAATAATGCTTTCACCAATAATGATATTACCAACTTCTACGATATATTGCCAGCTCAAAACTTAGAGACGGCCTTGTGGCTGGAATCGGATAGAATGTTGCACCTCAATTTTGATGAGGAAGTGCTGGCCGTCCAGCAAAAAGTAGTCATAGAAGAATTTAAGGAAAGCTGCTTAAATAAGCCCTACGGAGATGCCTGGCATCACATATCAGACCTAGCATTCAAGATTCACCCGTATCGTTGGCCAACAATCGGGAAACTGCCCAGGCATGTCGAAGATGCTACCATTGAAGACGTTAAAGCGTTTTATCAAAAATTCTATAACCCCAATAACGCTATACTTACCCTGGCCGGTAATGTAAAAAATGATAAAGCCAGGGGCCTGATAGAAAAGTGGTTTGGTGATATTCCGCCCGGGCCGGTTGCCGAGCGCAATCTACCCAAAGAACCGCCCCAGAAAAAGCTTCAGCAACGCATCAACCAGGCCAATGTACCTGTAGATGCTTTGTATTTGGCTTTTCATATCCCCGGTCGGGATAGTGATAAATTCTACACAGCTGATATGCTCACCGATGTCCTGGCTACGGGGCCTTCTTCTCGTTTGCACTGGCAGTTGATCCGCAAAAAAGAGTTGGCTACCTATATAGATTGCTACGTAACCGGTAGTATTGATCCGGGGCTCTTAGTTGTGGAAGCTCGTCCGTCGGCTGGCCATACCCTTGATGAAGTAGAACAAGCTATATACACTGAATTAGAAAGACTGAAAATGGAATTGATCCCGGAAAGAGAACTGCAAAAGGTGAAAAACAAGATAGAAAGTGCGCTTTTGTTTTCAGAAATCTCTATCCTTGATAAAGCTATCAATCTGGCCTACTACGAACTGCTGGGAGATGCCGATATCATGAATAAAGAAATTTCCTATTATCAAAATACAACAGCAGCAGACTTAAAAGAGATGGCTAATCAGCTTTTTACAGAAGAAAACTGCTCCAAATTATATTACAAAGCAACGAGAGCATTAGACTGATATCCCCAAACGCTGCCTCATGAAAAATGCTTTAACATAATAATTTCCTTTTCTGTGAGGTGCCGGAAAAAGCCTCTGGGTAGGTCTTTTTTGGTTAGGTCGCCGTAAGCCACCCTGTCTAGGCGTTTGACCTGATAGCCCAGGTGTTCAAAGATTCGTCTTACGATTCGGTTCCGTCCAATGTGTAGCTCAAGACCTACTTCGTTTTGTGGTTGCCCTGCTGCATAATCAACACCGTCTACCAGGGCAAGGCCGTCTTCCAGCTCCAGTCCTTTTCTTATTTTTTCGATATGCTCTTGGCTAACTGCCTTATCCAGCACCACGTGGTATACTTTTTTGACTTTGTGCTTGGGATGAGCCAGCCGTTGAGCCAGCTTACCGTCATTGGTCAGGATCAAAAGGCCGGTAGTGGCCCTGTCGAGGCGGCCAACGGGAAAGATACGCTCCTTGATCTTGTCTTTTATGAGATCGACTACCGTCACCCGGCCTTTTTCATCTTTTAGGGTAGTGATGACATTTTTGGGTTTGTTGAGTAAAATATATACCGGTTTTGCTTCCGGGTTAATAGGGTTACCCTCATATTTTACCTCATCATCGGGTTGTACCTGATAGGAAGGATCTATCTCTACCTTGCCGTTAACCTCTATTTTTCCTGCCTTGACATATTCTGCTGCCTGCCGGCGAGAACAAACACCGCAGTGTGCTACATATTTATTCAGGCGCATCAATCCAGGGGAAGAACTGTCTCGCCTTCTTCTAATATTGTCAGAGTATCGTACTTCCTTTTCTGAGCGGATACGCTGAGCCCTTGGCGGCTTACTTCCTCTTTTATCGGCTCGAAAAGGCTTTTTAGGTTTTGCCATAAAATATTTCAGAATGATTTAAAACGGAATATCGTCGTCCGTATTGATCTTGGACGGCACGGTAATGGTATTAGTCGGGCTGAAGGTATCTCCCGGTAGATCGTCAAATCCAGGATCTTCAAGGTCAGCAAACCTGGCATACTCTGCCTCAAATTTCATGCGGATGGTATCCAGCTTACCATGTCGATTTTTGGCCATGATAACTTCTGCTATCCCTTTGAGTGACATCCCTTCCTCATCTTCCAGGATATCGTAATACTCCGGCCTGTAGATAAAGGCAACTTGGTCTGCGTCTTGCTCAATAGAACCGGACTCTCTAAGGTCTGACAGTTGAGGCCGCTTTGATCCGCCGCGAATTTCAACGGCACGACTGAGCTGTGAGAGGGATATAACCGGCACATTTAATTCTTTTGCCAGCCCCTTTAAAGCTCTGGAAATAGCACTCACCTCTTGTTCTCTGTTTCCTCTTTGATTATCAGAACCACCGCTCATTAGCTGAAGGTAATCGATAATAACCAGTTGAATGTCATGCTGCATTTTCAGACGTCTGCATTTTGCTCTAAGTTCAAAGATATTAATACCGGGAGTATCATCAATGAAGATAGGTGCATCACTAACTCGTTCTATGGAGTTGTACAGTTTTTCCCATTCGTAGTCTTCCAATTGTCCGTTTCGCATCTTGTGCCCGGACACCTGAGCGTCCATGGAAATAATCCGTTGAGCCAACTGCAAGCTAGACATTTCCAGCGAGAAGATCGCTACGCCCTTTTTAAAATCCATGGCAGCATTTTTGGCCATTGACAATACCAAAGAGGTTTTACCCATACCCGGGCGGGCCGCGATAATAACCAAATCTGAAGGTTGCCAGCCAGAAGTGAGCCGGTCCAGATCTGTAAAGCCAGTGGGCACTCCGGTAAGGCCATCTTCACGATTTTTGAGTTCTTCCAGCTGTTTGACGGCCTTACTGGCCAAAGAACCCATGCTTTCTATCGTTCTTGACATATTTTGCTGGGCAATAGCAAAAAGCCCCTGCTCGGCATCGTCTAAAAGCTCAAAAACATCAGTGGTATCTTCGTAGGCTATCTTGATAATCTTCGAAGAGGTGTTAATGAGCTCCCGTTGTATAAATTTTTGAGAAATAAGGCGGGCATGGTATTCAATATTGGCAGCCGAGGCTACTTTGTTGGTTAATTCTACAAGGTAGTAGGGACCACCTGCTGCTTCCAGGTCACCTTCTTTCTTCAACTCCTCCGTGACAGTGAGCATATCAATTGGGTGTGACCGCTCAAATAAACGGATCATCGCCTTAAAAATTACCTGATGTGCATTGGAATAAAAACTGTCTGAGCGTAAAATGTCCATCACTACTGTCAGAGCATCTCGCTCTAGCATGATGGCACCTAGCACCGCTTCTTCAAGGTTTTTGGCCTGCGGGGGTAATTTCCCATAAACAAAATCCGAGAGCTCTTCTCCTTTCTTTCTGCCTTTTCCATTGCTAAACCTTGGTACACTTTTGCTCTCCATTGGATTTTGATTCGCCATAGTATGTTGTATTAAAAATCAATTTGCTTACAAAAATAAGGGATAATTTGCAGAAAGGGAATGTGTGTTAAAAAAATAGATTTTTCCACATTTGTGGAAAACACAGGGTATGTATGTGGGAAACGCTGTCTATTGTAAACTTAATGTTAATTTTAGGGGCTTTGAGGAAGGGAAATTTAACATAAGTCGCTTCAAATCAAGGTGAACTCTAAAAATATGCTGGCTAGTATTACCGCAATGTTAATGTGGAAAAAGAAAGTCGACACATTTTTTGGGAAAAACTTGCTTGTTAATATCTTTTGACAGATCAAGTGTCACTTTTTTGATGATATTTTATTAGCTAATAAGCTCCAATATTACGAAAGGAAAAAAACGTTTCACTTTGCCACCACAAATAAAATTAATGATGGGCAAAGTGAAACGGTGCTTTTACTGATTTATCTTATACCATTTAACCTTTCATTTGCCATTTCAAGGGCTCTGATCTGGGCCTCTATCATTTCTTGTGCAGAAAATTGCTCAACGATATTGGCTTCTATTTCAGACCTGGCATTTTCTATTTGCTTTTCCGACTTTTTGATGGTCCGGTGATAGCGCTCATTGGCTTTTCTAAGTTTTTTCAAATTAGCTTGTAGTTTCTTCAATTTCTTCTCCTCGCTTTTCAGCTCTTGCTTTACCAATTCTCTTTTTACCTCCAGCTCATATTCATACATCATATCCTGTGCGTAGTTATACCAGGATGGGTACTCGGTAGAGTTGAGGTATTGACCTCCCAGATCTATCCAAACCATCATCTTGGCATTATTGCCTCTGTCTTCAACTCTGGAATAAATATCTACAGTGCCGCCATGCCCTGGTAACCCCAGCTTGACGTCATCGGCGATTTGATCCTGTTCTTTCTTGACTTTTTTCACAGTGGTTTTATACTGAGATTTTACAAAATCTTTCCAGATTTTTTGAGCTGTTTTACTATCCGACCCTTCAATGTTGACAACTAAAGCTGTACGGGTACCCTGGCTCATATATTCTGCCTTTTCTTGTACAGCCATAGCTTTCATCTGGCTCATTTGCATAGTATTAACAGCGTAGGGCGACTGGGCTATCATTGTATTCATGACAGGGGCCTGATCGGTAGTCATCACCTGAGTAGACGGGCGAGGGGACTGAGGCTGTACAGCACCAGATTGTATCACCTTTGGCTGAGCTTGCTGAGGTTTTACCTGCCCTTTATTGTTAAATACCTGGGCACCCTTTACTACCCATGTTTTAGTAGCTTTTGTTTCTTCTTTCTTTTTTTCCTGGTTCTGGCTTTGTGCATTTACCTGGACCGTAACCATACTAATTAGAGTAATGAATAATAATAGGTATCTCATGAGTTTGAAATTTTATTTTCCTTTTGACGTATTAAAATTACAAAGTCACATGACATTCCAAAAGGATATTTAAGATAATAGACCTATTTCGGAGGTATTAAAATAGCTTGAGATTGATTCTTTTACTACTATTCTATTCCTTCAAAACAAATTGAATAAAAAAAGAAAAGGTGCCTTTCGACACCTTTCTCTGACTTAAAAAGCCGTTTTCTCAGGGCATGCTTCACATTGAAATAATGAGAAGCCCAATTTTGCCTCTCAAAGCTATAAAATTCTCTTTATCAGGGGCTGCGCCTGCGTAGGCACCATTGTTTTAATAAATTTAGTGAAAAAAATTTATATATTTCTCACGTTCGATTTTTTTTATCTGAATACAAAAATGCTAACGTATTGGTATAATAGAATATTGTTGATTA
>CAZVOD010000113.1:0-11502 GCA_964628385.1 uncultured Saprospiraceae bacterium | reverse complement strand
TGCTGCACAATGTTTTGTCTGCAAACATGAAACGACATTTTTAAACAACTTCATAATAAGCCTTGCTCCGTAGGGAGCCAAATAAAGGTAGTTGAATAATTTTTTCTCCTCACTCAATCCTTACGGAATCTTACATTTTTCGACACCGCCATAAACAGATCACAGCCAACTGCATGAGGGAAGTATTACATCCGTTTAAAGATGCTATCATACAAATTGCTACTCCGTATAATACCGGAGCGACAGGCTTTTATTTGAAAAACTACAATCTCATTGTCACAAATGAGCACATTGTCAGAGATAATAGATTTGTCGTTATTAATGGAGAAAAGATAAAAAAGCAGCTTTCTACGGTTATGTTCATTGACCCTAAGTTAGACCTGGCCTTTTTGGCTCCACCCCAGAATATTGAACTGCCACAACTTTTTTTGGGAAATAGAGAAGATATTGCTGAAGGCGTCAATGTTATTGCTATTGGCCATCCTTTTGGCCTTAAATTCAGCACCACTGAGGGAAGGATTTCTAATGTGCTTTTTGAGCGAAACAGCGTGTATTACATACAACACGATGCGGCCTTTAACCCCGGCAACAGCGGTGGCCCGCTTATCAACCTAGAAGGTAAAATAATAGGGATCAATACACTAAGCATTGAACAGGGAGATAATATCGGTTTTTCTTTACCAATTTACTACCTGCAAGAAATATTAGATAAGTATGCAGAAAACTACGGTAAAATTGGGGCTCGATGCATTTCCTGTTCCAATCTCGTCTTTGAAGAAACAGTAGAACAGCAATACTGCCCTCACTGTGGGACATTCATAGAGATTCCCTCCCAAGTAGAGTTATACGAACCCATTGGAGTAGCTTATACTATTGAGCAATTACTGATCGCTCTGGGTCACGATGTCAATTTAGCCAGGAGTGGATTGAACATTTGGGTTATTCAGGAAGGTAGCGCGCTGATTAATATTTCCTACTACGAAAAAACAGGCTTGATCACAGGAGATGCCTACCTCTGTATTTTGCCCAATGAGAAGGAGAACATTAAACCATTGTACGAGTATTTGTTGAGGCAAAATTATCAAATTGAAGGACTTACCTTTAGCATTAAAGGCCAGGATATCATCTTGTCTCTTCACATTGACGATCGGTATCTCAATGTAGACACTGGCGTAAAGCTTTTTGACCGTCTATTCAAAATGGCCGATCACTTCGATAATACTTTGGTAGAAGAATACGGCGCTAGTTGGAAAACAGAAAAACCCATTTGACACTATTTTTTTATTCCCTCCAGCAGTAAGGTTGTGATTTCTTCCGTTAATTGCTCCTGATTTATAGCACGACCGGATTTGAACCAGTCATATATCCACCGTATGGCTGAAAATAGCGTGTAAAGCGTAATGGTAGGATCGCCGGCCCTAAACTCACCACTATCTATCCCATCCGTAATTATTTGTTGGAATCGCCCCTCGTAATCCCGCCTAAGTTCCAGAAAATCTCTAAGGTAAGGGCCACTCAAATGTCTCCATTCATCGTTAAAAGCAGTAATGGAGGTGATATCCTGGGTAGCGATTTCTATATGCAGGGCAATAAGTGCTTTTACTTTATCAGCTGCCGCTATCGGTTGGGATTCAATAGTTACCATTCCTTCCCGGAACCGCTTGGCATTTTCAAAACAAATCCCCTGGAGTATTTCTTCTTTGGACTGTATGTGATTGTACAGGCTGGATGCTTTTAAATCAACTGCTTTGGCCAGGTCTCTCATAGAAGTGGCCATATATCCTTTATCTCTGAATAACCGGGCTGCCGCTTCAAAAATTTGTTGTTTTTTATTTTTTACCTCATTCATCAAAGTTCAGAGTTATTTCGTGTGATAAAGGATAGCACTGGCAACTCAAAACGTAGCCCGCATCCACTTCATCTTGTTCCAAGGCGTAATTGATCATCATTTCCACTTTACCTTTTTCCACTTTGGCTTTGCAGGTACTACACACTCCTCCCTTGCAAGAGTAAGGCACATCAAGGCCAGTCTTCATAGCAGCATCCAGAATGGACTCACTGTCCATGTCCATGGCAAAAGACTGAGTCTGGCCATCCAGAGTAATATTTATTTTGGCATCAGAAGAAGAATGATCGTAAGTCTTTTTCTTTGATGCGGGCTTCTTTTTAGGAGCATCCACAAAAAACAATTCCATCCTGATCTTTTCTTCCTCTACCCCATTTGCCTTTAACGTATCTTTGATCTCCAGAGTCATTTCGTAGGGACCACAGATATAAAAAGCATCGACGGAAGGTAAATCTACCATCTTGTCGAAGTAAAATTCACACTTCTCTTTATCAATACGCCCAGTAAACCAGTCGCTGCCGGTATCTTCCTGACTTAGCACATGATGCAACTCCAGCCTTCCCAGATACTTATTTTTCAGGCCTTCCAATTCTTCTTTAAAAATTATAGTATCTGTTCTTCTGTTGCCATAAAACAAAACAAACTTGCTATCTGGCTCCTTATCGAGGGTACTTTTGAGAATAGACATTACAGGCGTAATGCCACTTCCGGCAGCAAACCCAACATACAAATGCGCATTTTCTTTCTTGCTCGCCTTAAAAAAATGTCCTTGAGGTGGCATTACTTCCATCTGATCTCCGGCCTGAAGATGCTCATTCGCATAGGTAGAAAAGAGCCCTTCCGGAACTTGCTTGATGGCGACCCTCAACTCCGGCTCGGTTATAGCAGAACAAATGGAATAAGAACGCCTGACTTTTTGCCCATTGATGGGAGCCTCCAGCGTCAGATACTGACCGGGAGTAAATTGAAAGAACGATTTTAAAGATGGAGGCACCTCAAACGCTACTGATACACAATCTGAAGTTTCCCTTCTCACCTCCATTACCCTTAACTTATGAAACTGGTTGGACATATGTTTGCCGTATTAATTCCTTTTGAATTGATTGATAATCAACCTCTACACTTACTCTTATAATTTCTATAAGAGCAACTAACGAACACTGGTAAAGTCTTCTAAGAGGTATTTAAAAAAAGACAAATAAAACGAATGAATGTTCGTTTGTAAAAATAACACGGCAATTTATAAAAACAAAAAAGGCTTATCGCTGCGTTGCAATAGAACCTTTCAAGTGTAGAAATATTTTTTCTTATCAGAGGGCATTCATGGGAGCCTTATCCGATAGTATTGACAAAGCGAGTCAACTTACTTTTCAAATTACTTGCTTTTTTCTTATGCCAGGTTTTGCGCTTTGCCAGTCTATCTACCATGCTAATTACCTTGGGAAGGAACTTTTCAGCCTCAGTTTTATCTTCCATAGCACGTAGCTTGCGAATTGCTGTACGTGTTGACTTTTTATAGTAGCGGTTGCGCAAACGCTTCTTGGCGTCCTGACGTACTCTCTTTAATGACGATTTGTGGTTTGCCATAACTTACTTTAGATAAATTTTATTTTTTCGAGATGTAAAGATATGCTTTTTATTGGAAAAGCAAAACCCTGTTATGGTTTATGCGTAGTAAGAAAAAAGTAAGTAGCCCAATAAAGATTATTAAACTTATAATGATTCTGAAGAAGGCGATTTATTTACTGATATCCTACACAACATGTGATAAATAATTGCTTTTTGTTTCAAAGTAGCGTTTTTTTGCAGAACATCGATTTGAGTATAATTACAGGACTACCTTTAATCACAAATAACCGAGCCTTTGTTGTTTTGGCTATTCACCGATGTGTTGACACAACAAAGGCCTGGCTTCTAAAAATTTTATCCTAACATGAGTGATTTTTCATTTATCGCCAATGCTAATCCTGCTTTCATAGATCAAATGTACGAGAAGTACCTGAAAGAACCGGATACTGTGGAAGATGGATGGAAAGCCTTTTTCAGCGGTTTTGATTTTGCCCATCAAAATAATGGAGCCTCTGAAGCAGCTACCTCCCACGTTGGCTCAGGCCAGATAGATCCAAAAGAATTCCGGGTGCTTTCTCTGATCAAAGCTTTTCGAAACAGAGGTCACCTACTGTCTACTACCAATCCGATCAGGCAACGCCGGGATCGGCGCCCCAACCTCAATCTGGAAGATTTCAATCTATCAGAAGCAGACCTGGATGCAAAATTCCAGGCCAGCCAGGAAATAGGGCTAGAAAATGCCACGCTACGCGAGATTATCGATCACATGAGAAGAGTGTATTGTGGGACGATAGGCTTTGAGTATCACCATATTCAAGATAGAGGGCGCCGACGCTGGATGCGCACCCGTATAGAAAGCCACAATCCAGATCGCGGCTTTGACTTACCCATAGAAAAGAAGCGTAGAATCCTTGAAAAGTTAAATGGTGCAGTAGTTTTCGAAAAATTCCTGCACACCAAATACGTAGGACAAAAGCGATTCTCGCTGGAAGGCGGTGAATCGGCAATTGTAGGGCTGGATGGCATTATCAATGCCGCTGCCGAGGATCGCGTAGAAGAGGTGATCATAGGAATGGCACACCGGGGCCGCCTGAATGTTCTGGCCAATATAATGAATAAAACTTACGAGCAAATTTTCAATGAATTTGAAGGAACAGCAGTACCGGATCTGAGCTTTGGCGACGGTGACGTTAAATATCACCTGGGCTATTCTTCGCTGGTAGATACTCCATCCGGCAAGAAAGTTCACTTAAAGCTAGTACCCAACCCTTCTCACCTGGAATCAGTAAATACAGTAGTAGAAGGGTTTGCCAGAGCAAAGGCCGATATCCTTTACAAGAGTGATTACGACAGGATACTTCCCATACTGATACATGGTGATGCCGCTATTGCCGGTCAGGGTATTGCCTACGAGACAGTTCAGATGAGTCAGCTAGAAGGATACTACACCGGTGGTACTCTTCACTTTATTATCAACAACCAAGTTGGATTTACTACTGATTTTGATGATGCCCGCTCTTCTACTTACTCCACAGGAGTAGCCAATGTAGTACAGGCACCGGTATTCCATGTCAATGGGGATGACCCAGAGGCTTTGCTATTTGCAGTAGAATCGGCAATTGCTTATCGCCAGGAATTCAATAGCGATGTATTCATAGATATGGTATGCTATCGCAAGCATGGTCACAATGAGGGGGATGATCCGAAATTTACGCAGCCAGAGATGTATAAACTTATTATTGACCATCCGAATCCGAGAGAAATTTACTCCAAACAATTAGTCAACCGGGGAGATGTCGACAAAGACTTGGCTGATGAGTTGGAAGAAAAATTCTGGAACCTATTACAGAAGCGTCTCGATGAAGTCAAAGAACGCCCTCTCCCCTACAGCTACCAGGAGCCCGAAAAAGCCTGGCGAGACCTTAACGATAAGGCCGAAGCAGAAGACTTTGAACAGTCTCCAGAAACGGGTATACCCAAAAAAGACCTGGACTTGATGATTAAGCATCTGATGTCATTACCGGATAATTTTTCTCCATTATCAAAAGTGAACCGTTTGTTTAAAAGCAAACGCAAGCAGCTGGATAATAATCAACTGGACTGGGCGATGGGCGAGTTGCTGGCCTATGGTAGCATATTACTGGCGGGCAAAGATGTAAGAATGAGTGGGCAGGATGTAAGACGCGGTACTTTTTCTCATCGTCATGCTATCCTTAGAGATGCCAAAACTTATCAGGAATATAATCGCCTTCACGGCATGAAGGAAGGACAGGGGCAGTTTCGGATTTTCAATTCCCTACTCTCCGAGTTTGGAGTCATGGGATTTGAATACGGCTATGCACTGGCTACTCCCGATGCATTAGTAGTTTGGGAAGCGCAATTCGGAGATTTCTACAACGGTGGACAAACCATTGTGGATCAATACCTGACAGCCGCCGAATCCAAATGGCAAAATATGAATGGCTTGGTTATGCTTCTGCCGCATGGCTATGAAGGACAAGGTCCTGAACACTCCAGCGCTCGCCTGGAACGCTTCTTGCAATCTTGTTCAGAGTACAATATGGTGGTAGCCAATATTACCCAACCTGCCAACTTCTTCCACTTATTGAGAAGACAGCTAGCGTGGCCCTTCAGAAAACCCCTGATCGTAATGTCGCCAAAATCTTTGCTCCGTCATCCCTTGTGTGTATCGGAAATAGAAGACTTTGAGCCCGGTACTCGTTTCCAAGAAGTTATTGACGATCCGTTTGTAGAGCCCAGAAATGATAATAAAACCAAGCGTGTTGCACTGTGTAGTGGAAAAATCTACTATGATCTGCATCAAAAGAAGCAGGAAGATAAGCGCGATGATGTAGCACTGGTTAGGGTAGAACAGCTCTATCCCTTCCCGACCAGCCAAATTAACAAAATTCTGGATCGCTACTCTGAAGCAGACTATTACTGGGTACAGGAAGAACCGCTCAATATGGGGCCATGGCAGCATGTTGCCATGACATACAGAGATAAGCCGCTAAATGTGATTTCAAGAAAGGCCAGTGCCTCTCCCGCTACTGGTTACAAGAAAGTACACGACCAGCAGCAACAGGATATAATCGACAAAACCTTTGATGTATAGGTCTATTATTGATAGACATCTGGCACTCAAATGCCAGGTGTCTATTCTTCTCCCAGATAGGCTTCAATGATCGCATCAGTTGCCTGGTCAAGCATCGTATAAACCTGAGCAAAGCCATCATCATCCCAGTAAGGATCAGGAACTGGCTGATTTTTCTCTTCGGATACAAAATCCATAATCATTCTCACCTTATTTTTCTGCCGTTCATTTTTAGCCAGGTTAACGACATTTCTGTAGTTAGATAAATCCATAGTAAGGATTAAATCAAAATTCTCCAGGTCAGTAGTCGAAAATTGCCGGGCTCGCTGATCAGTAATATCAATATCATGCTTGAGTGCTTCTGCAATAGATCGGGGATCAGGCAATTCTCCAATGTGATAGGCACCTGTACCCGCAGAATCCACCTGCCAGTCCAAACTACGTTTCTTTATTTTATTTTTCAAAATACCTTCCGCCAGAGGAGATCGACAAATATTTCCCAAGCAAACCATTAGTATTCTCATATAAGTATTTTTGTATCCAACGGAAAGTTAACGCATTTCCACGGCATTATCTAAAACGGCAAGCGTCTTCTGCGTATGCGAACAGCTTTCCATACTAAGTAACGTGGCAGCTTTGCTCTCCTTAAAAAAACAGGGCCCAATTTGAGTTTGCTGGTCATCAAAAACACAGCACCTACCATGAAAAAGACTGTAAAAGAGATTGCAAAGAGATCGTTTCTCCATTTAACCACCAAAAATTTCACCTCTTTCCTGCTTTGTCAATCCTTTATTTTCACAACTAAAAAAACCTACTCCCGTTTGGAAGTAGGTCACAAAATCATAATCCCATAAAACATTTACGATCACAAATATATTAAACGATCCTTTATGTGTCAACCGCACTGGATGTTGGACTTATACAATATTAAATGAATTCTATGTTCTAGAAAAACTGAATTTATATTACAATAAATCTATATCTATAATACTCTAAACATATGTGGATTTTCTGCGAATGTTTCACTTTTTAGACCATTTTTTTCAAAATACCTACCACACGCTCAAGAAAGTGAGAATAAGGTCTTCAACCAGACAGCCCGGAATGTAAATCCAGGCTTAAGAATTGCAAAGAGCTAAAACCATACTCCCATTTTACTATTAATTTTTTGGATCTTGCTTCTAATTTTGAACATCAAATCAAAACAGTATGCAAATAACAAAAAAAATATTCTGTCTACTTTCCCTAACTATAGGGATTTATTCACTTTCGGCTCAGCCGGAACTTACCATGGAACCCTACGCCACTGGATTTGACATTCCGGTAGGTATAAGCAATGCCGGAGATGAACGCTTGTTTATTCTTGAAAAAGAAGGCCTCATTAAAATAATCGATAGCGATGCCTTCACAGTTCCGATCCCTTTTCTTGATATCAACAAACAAGTGAATTCGGGGTCAAGCGAAAGAGGGTTGCTCGGCCTGGTTTTTCATCCTGACTTTAAAACTAATGGCTATTTTTATATTAACTACACTAACCTTGATGGTAACACGGTGATTTCTAGGTATTCAGTAGATCAGGCTGATCCTGACCGGGCAAATCCAGATTCTGAAAAGATCATCTTGCAGGTAGAACAGCCATTTAACAATCACAATGGTGGCGATCTTCATTTCGGGCCGGATGGCTTTCTTTACATCGGCCTTGGGGATGGTGGGGCAGCCGGTGATCCTCAAAATTTTGCCCAAAACCCACGGAGCCTTCTAGGTAAGATGCTTCGCATTGACGTTAACACCAATAGTGAAGCTATCCCTTATACTATACCCGACGATAACCCTTTTGTAAATAACCCAAATGTCTTGGACGAAATCTGGGCGCTTGGCCTGCGAAACCCCTGGCGATTCAGCTTTGACAGTGCCACTGGCGACCTTTGGATCGGCGATGTGGGCCAAAATAATACCGAAGAAGTCAATTTTATGCCTTCTTCCAGTAGAGGAGGAGAAAACTACGGATGGCGCTGCTTTGAAGGCGATAAAGCCTTCAACACATCTGGCTGCCAAAATCAGGACAACTATGTCTTTCCCATTCATGTTTACAGACATATATCCGATGATGGCTGTGGTGGTTCTGTAACGGGTGGTTTTGTATACAGAGGTACACAGTACCCCGGCTTAAATGG
The DNA here is from genome assembly GCA_964628385.1 of uncultured Saprospiraceae bacterium. Taxonomy (GTDB): domain Bacteria; phylum Bacteroidota; class Bacteroidia; order Chitinophagales; family Saprospiraceae; genus JANQPA01. Next base: position 2,819 of record CAZVOD010000113.1, on the reverse strand, counting down.
TTATTATATTTATGCAGATTACTGTACAGGAACCGTTTCTGCAATTCTACAGGATCAGTTTGGAGGGTTTATCAATTCTGACCTGATGAAATACACCAACAATCAATTGGTAGCTTTGGGGCAGGGTGATTCAGGGCAGCTATACGTCGCTGCAGTTCAGGATGGTATCATCTTTACTTTGAACGGTAACGTCGTTAATTCAGCTCGGCAAGTCCTTGAATTTGATTCCTTTACTGTGGCTCCCAACCCATTCCAGGATCAATTGACCCTGCGTTTTAGCACTAAAGCAACTGGCGATTTTCAATTGTCTCTGCTAAATTTGGATGGAAAAATTATACACAGCTCCACTGAGCGATTTTCTCAAAATTTTTCAAAAATACTTAATTGGGAAAGTTTACCAGTAGGGACTTATTTTTTAGAAATAAGCCAGCAGAACAAAAAGTACACACAAAGAATTATTAAGCAAAATTAGAGCAATAACTTTTGGAGGGTATGGGAAATTCTATACCCTCTAAATGCTATCTCAAAAAAGCAGTAATGACACATAACTTACAAGATACCATAGTCGCATTAGCCACACCACCAGGTGTTGGAGCAATTGGCGTTATTCGTTTATCGGGAAAGGAGGCGATAAAAATCGCGGATGAGTTATTTTATGGAAAACAATTAAGCCAACAAGCTTCACATACAATTCATTTTGGTTCGATAAAGGATGATGATGGAAAAATAATAGACGAGGTGCTGGCTTCGCTATTTGTTGAACCCAGATCCTACACCAAAGAAAATGTGGTTGAGTTCTCCTGTCATGGTTCCAACTACATCATCCAAAATATCATTAGACTCTGCATTCAGAAAGGAGCACGTATGGCTCAACCCGGAGAGTTCACACTACGAGCCTTCCTCAACGGACAGATGGACCTCAGCCAGGCTGAAGCCGTAGCCGACTTGATTGCCTCCAATTCGGATTCTTCCCATGCTCTGGCCATGAGTCAACTCAGAGGGGGCATTTCCAATGAGATTGCAGACCTGCGCCAACAACTTATCGACTTTGCCAGCCTGATAGAACTGGAACTGGATTTCAGCGAAGAAGATGTAGAATTTGCCAACCGCGATGAACTAAAAGCGCTGGTTTTAAAAATACAAAAGCTGCTGGGTAATCTCCTGCAGTCTTTCCAACTGGGCAACGCTATCAAGGAGGGGATCAGTACTGTTATTGCGGGCCGACCCAATGCCGGAAAATCCACCTTGCTCAATGTTCTACTCAACGAAGAACGCGCCATTGTCAGCGAAATTGCCGGGACTACCCGTGACACTATCGAAGAAGTGCTCAACATCAACGGCGTACAATTTCGCCTGATCGATACCGCTGGCATTAGAGATGCCAAAGACACCATCGAGGCAGTCGGCGTGGAACGTACCCTGGAGAAAATCAAGCAATCGACCATACTGGTATATGTCTTTGACGTGGTCCAAACCCAGCCGGAAGAGGTTCGCAAGGATTTGGAGAAACTACACCGGGAAGGGCTGCAAATCCTGGTAGTCGCCAATAAGATGGACCTGAATCCCTATACCAAATACGAACACTATTTTGGCGAAACACAGACTGGATCTTCCAATCAACAAGGCAGCAAATTGATAGACAGCGATAGCTGGGTGCCGGTATCTGCCATCAACAACATGAACGTCCTACACCTCAAAGACAAACTGTATAATGCCGTTGTCTCCAACCAGATAAGCCTGGATAACACCGTGGTGAGCAATATCCGTCACTACGAAGCCCTACAAAAAGCCCACGACAGCCTCACTGCCGTCCTTACAGGCATAGATTCCGGCATCACCAATGACTTTGTGGCGATGGATATTCGGCAGGCCCTGTATCACCTCGGAGAAATTACCGGTGAAATAAGCACAGATGATTTGTTGAGTAATATCTTCAGCCGGTTTTGTATCGGGAAGTAATTATTAAAAAGGAAAAAGCCATCTCCCTTTTCATTCTTCTTCGATTACAACCCTACCCTCTCGGAAGTTAATGCCAAATTTATTGAGGAGTTTAAAGAATACCTTCTGAAGGCTCCTATATCCAGAGGAGGCAGAAAATTATCCCGCAACTCAGTGGTATCTTATTTCAATAAATTCCGTGCCTGTCTGAATCAGGCCTTTGAAGATGGATTGATCTTTGATAATCCGGTCAGACGAGTTAAAAGCGTCAAGGCAAAAGACCCTAAAAGAGAATTCATTACCCTGGAAGAATTAGAGAAAGCAGCAAAAGCAGAATGTAAAAATCAAATACTGAAGGAAGCCTTTCTGTTCAGCTGTTATAAAGGAATGAGATTTAAAGACATTCAAAACCTGAAATGGAAGGACATATCCAAAATTGACGAAGATATGTATCGGGTCACTTTCAGGCAACAAAAAACAAAAGGTCAGGAGTACCTTGATATCCCGGCTCATGCCATTGATAATTATACCAAAGGAAAGGGTGAGGCTGATGAGAAAGTCTTTACCGGATTAAAATATAGTGCCTGGCATAATATTGAGTTGAAGAAATGGATCATGAAAGCTGGGATCACAAAGGATATTACGTTTCATTGTGCCCGGCATACATTTGCTACCTTACAATTTGAATTCGGTACTGATATTTATACCGTATCCAAACTTTTAGGCCATAGTGATTTAAAGACCACTCAGATATATGCAAAGGTGATGGATCAGAAAAAGCGGGATGCGGTTAATCGGATTCCGGATGTTTTGGGGTAAGCTTTTAATTAGACTTGTTTCTCGCTAACAGATTGAGTGAGAATATAGTTATTTTGAGCCAA
>CAZVOD010000112.1:0-11519 GCA_964628385.1 uncultured Saprospiraceae bacterium | reverse complement strand
CTACTGATTTCAAAGAACATTTTTTATTACAAACATACGAGCGTGTCTGGAATTTAAAAAGTAATTAATCAAGAGTTGCCATACAATATGCCATTGATGAAAAATCCACGTACCAAAAGCTGGCCCAAAAGCATCTTATTTTACTGCTGATACTGCTTTATATTCCCTTTTTAGCTACAGGGTAAAAAATCTCTAAACAAGCGATTGACAGCACCTTAGATACTGCTATAAAGGCCTCTTCCCAAAAGCAGAAAAAACTGATCTACGAGCTGAGTCGCTCCATAAAATACGCTCCGGCAAAGAAACACAGGAGCTTTTTGATAAGATATATGCTGCTAGCAAAAGTGATCCATATATTATTCTTCCATTTTACCAAAACTACGCCACCTACTTGGTGCTTCAAGAAGAGAACCAGAAGGCAGTGGACCTGACTCAGCGAGAATTGAGGATAGCTCGGGAACAAAAAAGAACAGGCTTTCAATAGGATTATCTCTATACCCTTACCAATATTTATGTAAAGACTAACCAGCTGAATTCAGCGACATTATATGCCAACCAGCTAGTGCAGTGGACATTGAGCCACATGGATAAACTCGGCGTGGGGCCTGGCAGGTATACCTTAAAAAGGCAGCTAGATGAGTTTGAGGACCATCTGCTCTTTTGATATTACAAAAATAAGTCTCTTAAAAAACAGAATCCTCGCAGACTATTTCCTAGCTGGAGAATTCAAATTTTAATCCAAAAGTCTTTATACCGTTACCAGATAAGCATGGTTAACGAGGTCATAAGTAGTAATGATTCCTACTAGTTTTCCTGCTTTGTCTACAATAGGCAAGGCATGAAATAAATTTTCTCTAAAATAGCTGGCTGCGGTTTCCAGCGTTTCATCCGTTTGCAAGATTGCGACCTGTTGGGTCATCACTTCCCTGACAAGTAGGGAGCGGAGCAAGGCATCATTGTACTTTTCACTATTACTGTTTTTGAAAAGAGTAAAGCCATGCAACATCGTCAGATAATCAGACTTACTAATGATACCCACTACTTTTCCATCCTTCACCACAGGAATATGATGGATAGGATGTTCATTAAAGATCGACTTGACCTTATCCATAGTGTCAACGGGATGAAGCGTCAACACATTGCTGGTCATGATTTCGGCAACTCTCGTTTGTCTATCCATAGCTAAAAAGTTTAGAGTCATCAAAACTATACTTTAATAAATCATGCGAGGTAATGATCCCTACCAGCTTTTCATCATCAAGAATGGGTAAGGCATGAAACGTATTAGCCAGGATAATATCAGCGGCAAGGCCGATGGTATCATCCGGATCCAGCGCCAGTGGATATTTCGTCATCATTTGAGCCGCTTCAATAGAGTCGTATGAAGGTTGGCTGTCATTTGTCTTTTCGCTGTTCAGTGAGAGCACGTGAGCCAACTTGTAGAAGTCTTCTCTGCTTACCATTCCCACTAACTTTTCACGCTTATCCAAAACCGGCAAATGGTGGAAGCTATTTCTCTCAAATAATCGCTTGATGTCTCTCGCTGTTGTTTCTGGTGATACAGTGACCAATTTGACGGTCATAATTTCTTTAATTGGCTTTTCTGCTCTCATAACTTTTGATTTTACTTCATTTTTTAATTCCAGGCTACGATATCTATACGTCTCTTCTGTACGATCGTAACCTCGCTTTAAATTGGTTAGGCTGCAATTACAATGTGGCGATGTAAGTATCTGTTGGCTTATAGTGGCCGAAAAGCATCAATAATGTATCCGCTTCGCGCTCAAGTCTTTTAATGGCAACCCTTAGTTTTATTTGATGGGCTTCTGCCAGCAGATCATTGAAAAAGATCAACTCTCTGGCTATAGATACCTTCGTGGCTTGCAATACTTTTCGCTCCGCAAATGTCAAATTAAAATCTTTAGGATCCATAGAATGTCGGCGCAAACTGATCCAGCTGCTGTTCATCTGCCCAACGTATTGCTCGATCATCCCCCACTCTAATAAATAAAGCTTTTCATCGTGCAATATTTCAGAAAGCGTTTGAGCCAATTCCTGAAAGCGATACACCTTATCAAGATAATAGGGTAATTCATAGCATTTCCTCAATTGGCTCATCTCAAACTGCACCTGACTCAATTGAATGAATGCCATTTCTGCTTCATTTTCATGAATCAAATCTATAGCCTGATCCATCCATTCATCAGCCCGGCAAAAAGCATCCTGCCATGCCGCTTCTTCAACGAGATATTCGTATTTATTTTTAAGCTTATTCCATCTGAAACGCAACGGTAAAATAGCCTTGCGCGCCTCGGTAAGATTTTTGTATTTTACGTGAAAATATACAGGTATGAAGGCCTGGTCAAATCGTACCATTTCCTCATACATGCTGTTAAAGCGTGTATTTTCCGCCTGAACAGAAAAGCTTACGCTTATCAATAAGGTTAAAATAATGTATCTCATAATGGTACTGTTTAGTGAGTTATCTAATGTATAAACAAGCTACATCGATTCATACCATTTTATGATGACCGTCTTTAGTGGTAAGAAGTGACTTTTATCATACTCAATCTTTCAAAATCAATAACGGTGTGGTGCTGTGCAGCACTTCTTTTCTGGTAGTGCTGCTGTGAAAAAGCTGTTCCCAAAAACTGCGGTTGCGACGAATCAGGCAAAGCAGTTCGGCCTGGTAATCTTCCACAAACTGGTCTATGTTCTCGGAAAGGTCACCACCATTGAGCTCATAATGAAAAGAATGATTGACCTGATCCAGGCCTGACTCTATCTTGACATCTATGCCCGTATCTTCTTCTCCGGTATCGATATGGTACACCCTTACCATAGCATCATACGCTTTCGCCACTTCCAAAAGCGGCTTGAGAATAGTAGTTAGTACAACATTGTGCTGGTCAGCCGCCAAAACGATATTCTTGATAGGCCGGTATTCAAATTCATCCGGTACAACAATGATAGTCCGGTCAATCTTGCTGACTACCTCACTGGTATGCGTACCCAAAAGGTTCTCTAGCAAATTGTTAGCACCCTCTGTACCCATGATCAATAAATCATAGTCCAATTGTTTGGATAAATTGGTGGTTACGGAAAGAAAGTCTCCTTTAATGATCTTGGTATCTACATTGGACGAACCAAGTTTTTGCTCCACCTTTTTGGCAAAAGATAAAACCTGCCTGGCAGCATCTGATTTGATATAGCTTTCTACAGACATAAAGGCACCCGTAGAATTGACCACTTCGTAAGTGTGTAATAAAGTAAGCTTCCCGCCTACAGTTGCCGCAAATTCAATGGCGTAATTGAGGGCGTTTTCAGCAGTTGAAGAGAAATCGACCGGGACGAGGATGCGTTTCATAATTTTGTGGTATTAAGCGTGAAATATCATCACAGGGACCTTCGAGTGCACAACCATTCGCTGAGTAACACTCTTGTGCAGAAGCTTTTTCAGGAAATTCCTGTGCTTCGTTGACATCATTAAGAGGTCTGCCTCCTGCTCTTCCAGGTAATCGAAAAGTCCTTCTGTTACTTCTTTGCGTTCCAGGTTGATCAGCCGCAGGTCAAGCTGGGCTTCTGACAATATGTTTTTGACAAAAGTCTTTTTGACATACTCGCTGGCCATCGCTGTTTCATTAATATGCAAAAACTCTAACTCAGAACCAAAACTTTTAGAAAAACTCAATACCTGAGGAAGAATACTTAATTCGTCCTGTAAATAATTACTGGCATAAATGAGCTTTTGTAGTGGTTTGTAATTTGCCTTTTCAGGCACCATAATGATTGGGCAGCTGGAACGACTGGCCACATCTACAGAGATTCGTCCAAAAATTTTCTCTAAAAATCCCATTGAATTACTTGTTCCCATAACAACGAGATCCGTATCGGGGCTTTTACTAATCTTTCGTAATTCTTCGGTAGCAAAGCCATTTACTATCCTGGTTTTGATATTAACTTCTGCTTCCAGGTATTCTTGTTCGATTTCCTGGAGTAAGTCAAGTTTAATATCGTATTGATTATCCGGTAAAAGGCCGGAGTCAACCGGAGTGACCACTGAGGCCTGGTTAATATGAACGACTTCTATACTTGCTTTGAGCGGCTTAGCTATTTGAACCGCAAAGTGTAGGGCATTTTTTGCGACTTCCGTAAAATCAGTAGGAACAATAATCTTATTAATTTGCCATTCCGATTCATTTCTTTTAAGTAGAAGCTGCAGGATTATCTTTAGCTCTTGTACGCTAGGTACTATTTTTTGAAAAATTACATCATTTTGATAGGATAATGCAGGAATAGCCGAGATGTCATATTTCAATAATCTATGAATGTCTTTAACCTCCGTAATAGTCACATCCAGCTTCAACTCATTGGCAGCAGACAAAATATTAGCCTTGAGCTGCCTGTCTTTGGAAGAGCCTACCCCCAATAGCTCTAGCTTTATATGCCTGGTTATCTGTTGATTCATTCTCATCTTCTAAGCATGGTTTTGACCGTTTTTATTTTGCTATCTTTTCTTATGAGGAAAAGTGGTATCTCTAAAAAATACCATTACAAGGTACTTTTACGACTTCAATATCCAAGAATGGGGTCAGTTCAATGGTGATTTTCATCATCTTTTTTTATGATTTTGTCCATTTTCTGAGTAAATTATGTTCAATTCATAAGTAGTGGGTAAAATGTATGATTGGAAAGGTTACAAGCCTTGCTACTTGAAGTTGTGTAGAATCATAGATTTTTCGATGCACCCCGTTGGCTATAAACAAACAAAAAGCAGACAAAAAACAGATGACATTGATATGCAAAATAGAGTATCGCAATTTTCAGATGATGCACTGCGATTGAAAGCTATAATTGACACCGCTTCAGACGGAATAGTAATTATAGATGACAGAGGCATTATGGAATTGATCAACCCCGCTGCAGCCAGGCTTTTTGGCTACCAAATAGAGGATATCACTGGGCATAATATCAGCATTTTGATGCCTGAACCCCATCGCAGTGCCCACGACCATTACATCAACAATTATCTGACTACTGGTAAAGCGAAGATCATTGGCATTGGCAGAGAAGTACAGGGGCTAAAAAAAGATGGCACTGTTTTTCCATTTCGTCTCAGTATTAGTGAGGTACGCTTAAAGGAGAAACTTATTTTTACTGGAATTGTTCACGACCTCACTGAACAGAAAGCGGCCGAAAAAGCACTAAAACATGAAAAAGAACGGGCTCAACAATATCTTGATGTAGCTAACACCATTATAGTAGTGATTGACAGAGAAGAGAAGGTACAATTGCTCAATAAAAAAGGCTATGAATTACTGGGATACCCGGAAGGAAGTTTGCTGGGCGAGAACTGGTTTAACCTGGTAATTAACTCAAATGTACGCGAAAGGGTACGCAGTGCATTTCACCAATCTATCAATAAAAACAGACCAATTATTGATTATTTTGAAAATGAGATTCTGACTCATGAGGGAACTTCCAAGTTAATGGCCTGGAGAAATGCCCTATTGAAAAATGATAATGGAGAGGTCATTGCGACCATAAGCTCAGGTGTAGATATTACAGAGCAAAAAGCGGCCGAAAACAGCCTTAAAGAGCTAAATACAGAACTGGAAAAAAGAGTTTACGACCGAACCGAGGAATTGGCCGAGGCTGTCAATCAACTTTTGGATATTAACAAGCAGCTGGAAGTAGAAATAGTAGAGCGTAAAGCGGCCGAGCAGGCACTTATCAAAAGTCAGGATGAACTACAAAGGGCCTACGAGAAAGAAAAAGAGCTCAACGAGCTTAAATCCCGGTTTGTCTCCATGGCTTCTCATGAATTCCGAACGCCACTAAGTACTATCCTTTCTTCTTCTGATCTGGTGGAAGCTTATCAAAAAGAAGAGCAACAGCACAAACGCCTAAAACACATTAATCGGATCAAGTCTTCGGTCTCTAATATGATTGGTATTCTCAACGATTTCCTTTCTTTGAGTCGTTTGGAAGAGGGACGCATCGAGGAAAACCCTGTAGAGTTTGACCTGGAAGCGTTTTTTCTGGATGTGGAAGAACAAATGCGGGGACTGCTTAAGCCGGATCAAAATATTAAGCGCGAAATGACTTTGACCCATTCTACCATTAATTTAGACAAACAGTTACTACAAAATATTATGTTTAACCTGATGTCTAATGCCATTAAATACTCAGAAAATGGAAAGACAATCACTCTGAGAGTCAATCAGATGGATGAACACCTGACAGTAGAGATTATCGATCAGGGTATCGGTATACCAGAAGAAGAACAGCAGCACTTGTTTACGAGGTTTTTCCGAGCCAGGAATGTAGAAAATATACAGGGTACAGGTCTTGGCCTCAATATTGTTAAGCGTTATGTGGAATTGATGAAGGGAAACATTACTTTTGAAAGTACTGCAGGAACAGGAACTACCTTTAAAGTGGTGATTCCCCTCAATAAATAAACTCATTTCCCGGAAGTAGAATCAACCTGCTTCGTAGGTATAAAGGTATTTCCATACATTTGAAATGAAGTCGTACATCTTACTACAAACAATTATCACCAAAACATTAGATCCATGAAAAAAATCTTGGTCATAGAAGACAACATGGAAGTACGTGAAAACTTGGAGGAAATCCTCGAACTATACGGATACGACGTTATTGTTGCTGAAGATGGAAAAATAGGAGTAAAAAAAGCCCTTGATAACCCGCCGGACCTCATCTTATGCGATGTCATGATGCCACAGCTGGATGGCTTTGGCGTTTTGAATATTCTAACCAAAAAACCGGAAACTGCCGATATTCCTTTTGTTTTTCTCACCGCAAAATCTGAGAAAAGTGACTTCAGAAGGGGTATGAATCTGGGGGCTGACGACTACATCACCAAACCTTTTTATAAAGATGAGCTTCTGGCAGTTATCGAAACCCGGCTAAAAAAGAAAGAGCAGCTCAAACAAAAATTTGACCATACCGATCAGGGGCTCAGTGCTTTTATTAATGAAGCCAGAGGGTACGAAGAACTTAAGAGCCTTTCCGAAGAGCGGAAGGTAAAGCATTACCAAAAAAGGGAAACTATCTTTGAAGAGGGTGATTACCCGAGGTATTTATTTTTTGTAAAATCTGGAAAGGTAAAGCTATTCAAAACCAATGATGACAGCAAAGAGTATATCATCAATATTTTTAAATCCGGGGAATTCTTTGGTTATATAGCCCTGATCAAGTCATCGGAGTATTCTGAATCTGCTGCGGCTCTGGAAGATGCAGATGTCAGCCTCATTCCCAAGGAAGACTTTATACAGCTGCTGCACGCCAACAGAGATGTAGCCTCTCAGCTCATTAAAATGCTGGCTAATAATATCTCCGAAAAGGAAGAACAGCTACTACATCTGGCTTACAATTCGGTTCGGAAACGGGTGGCTGATGCCATCATTTATCTGAGTGAAAAAGAGGAAAATGAAAATATCAGCATTCTGCGCGATGATCTTGCCCGGATTGTAGGCACGGCCAAAGAAAGCGTTATTCGTATGCTTACCGAATTTAAGGGAGATGGCTATATAGATATCGTTGATGGAGTCATTCATTTGAAAGAAAAGGAGAAATTGAGAAGTCTGCATGCCTGATTTCTTTTCAGCTATTCCAACCAACCCTAATCCAAAAGCCGGGAGAATTCCTGGCTTTTGGATTAGGGTTGATTATTCAAAAACTAGTACAGGGCCATATCAAAGCGCCACCGATAGTTTTTGGTAATTTCATTATCGTTACCTAGCCACCGGAATAAAGCAATAGAGGCTTTGCGTGGCAATTCGTTTTTGTGCTTTTTATCAATAGTTACAGCTTGTATTAAGGCTTTGGCAGTCTGCTCAAAATCTTTGGCTTTAAAGGCCTCTTTTGCCAGATTAAGCTGTTGCTCAATGGGGGCACCATCACTAAAGTCTTCAGTGAGCAATTGACTGAGCACCTCAATATCTGTAGCCTGATCCTTTAAAGGGTCACTGCCTTTTAAGTGCCCGACCAGTTCTTTTGCCGTATCAGGAGCCCTAAACAACTGGTATTTCGCCAGGGCAATTCTCAACTCACTGAAGTCAGGCTGCTGCTGTAAGGCTAGCTCCAAGCTTTGCAAAACCTCAGCGTTAACTGAATCTGCCTCCAGTTGCTGCATCATATTCAAAAGAAGTTCTTTCCCCTCATCCGGAAGGTAATCTTCCAACCATTTTTTTATCTGAACCTTTGATAAAGCGCCGGCAAATTCCGCAATAGGTTCTCCCTTATGAAAAAGCTTGACATTAGGTATGCTACGTATACCATACTGATAAGCCAGTTCCTGCTCTTCTTCTGTATTTACCTTAACCAGCTCCCACTTGTCGGCTTCCTCTTCCGCTAGTTGCTCAATAACTGGCCCAAGAACTCTGCAGGGCCCACACCACGGGGCCCAAAAGTCAACCAGAACAGGCCTGGTGTAGCTTTTTTCTATTACATCTGTTTGAAAATTCATCGCTTGATTTTTTTTGTTCTCTTAATAGGGGAACAGACATAATCAATACATCTTTAATTTGTGAATGGTTGTAAAAAACAAGCTAATACCCCGTACTAAAAGCAAGGGAATTTTATGGATATTTAGGCTTTAAAAAAGGACAATTGATACACAAAATACTTACTTGTTTAAAAAAAAATGTAACCAAAACATGAGATGAGTCATCTCATGTTTTACAAAAAATCAACCTTATGAAGAATTTATTTATATTATTTTTTTCTTTAATTACTATTTACCATCTGAATGCCCAACACGAGACCTTATTTGGAAATGTTGACATTTGGGGCGGTTTTGGAGGTCCCTTATTTGAAATCAGCTCTATCAACGAACAATCCGTCGTAAGTATAGGCGGAGGGGGAGCAATAATAATGGACAACTTTTTCTTTGGAGGTTATGGAATAGGAACGGACGATGCCAATCACTCATTTGAAGATCAAGAGTATAAGATTAAGCTCAACCACGGCGGTCTTTGGCTAGGTGTCAACAGTAACCCCAATAAACTCATCCACTTGTACGGGAGTGCCAGACTGGGCTGGGGTAGAGCTCGCTTAAGACAGCAAGGCGATACAGTATTCTCTGACCGCATCTTCACCTTAACCCCTGAAGTAGGGTTTGAGATCAATGTAACTGAATTTTTTCAGCTGGCATTCACCGGAGGTTATCGAGTCCTCACCGGCGTTGATGATCTACCGGGGCTAAACAGCAACGATTTCAGCAACCTTGTAGGAGGTATCACCCTGCGTTTTGGCGGTTTTGATAATGACGATTAACAGGGACTAGTAAAAGAAAGGAAAAAGGCTGTCCGTACTGGGCCGGGCAGCCTTCCCTAACCTTAACAAAATCATATATCATTCATGAAAAACCAAAATTGGAATATGGCTATGGAACGTCATCCGCTTCGTCAGGCTACTATGGAATAACTGTTCCCAAAGTCGACGTTTGGGTATAAATAACCCAAGAACATCAATTTCATTTTCTGAAACATAACTATCTAACCCTTCTAGTACTGAAGGATTATTAACTACTGTGAAATCAGAGAAACCTTCAGGGAAAGTCCCCGCCTGGAAATAGTCTTCTACCATCCCCACAGGTACTTGAGTTTCTATGTGCACAAAATGTACATTAGCCGTCAGATGATTGGCAAATTCCAGTAATTGATCCACAGCTAGGTGATCAGACGGCTGAAAGTCTGAAGCATAAGCTACTTCGTGAATACCTTTATAGTCCGCCTTTTCAGGAATAGCCAATACCGGACAGGAGGATTGCATCATTACATTAGTAGTAATGCTACCCAAGAACTTTTCCATTCGATTGCGCTCGCCTTTGGTACCCATTACGATAAGATCGTAGTAGTTGTAGCGCGCGGCATCAGTTATTTCCTGAGCAATAAAGAGCCCGTAATCCGCCCTCGTCTTGCCAATGACTGCACGCGGAGCACTGCGAGTAAACAAACGAAGTTCTTCCTCAGTGTGTATTTTCTTATCGTTCAACATCTGATCTATGTAGTCGGGAGGAATGCTACTGGCATCTATCATCGGCAGATGATAAACAGACATTACATCAATGGTTGCTCCCATATCGTCCGCTAACTGCACGGCGTATTGGAAAGCATTTTTCGCCGCAGGCGAAAAGTCAGTTGGAAATAAGATCTTTTTCATAATTCAGGCTATTGCAATTTATTGGTTAGTAAATCTTGATGAATGAACGGGGAAGCAACGAGATCTCAGTTAGATGATGCCTCTTCTCTTTGCATTTATTCTGGCCAATGTCAGGCCTTCATTTCATTTTCCTGCTCTACTTCTTCCCCATCGTATCTATTTTCTATTTCATAATCAATACTTAGAACAGGTAACCCCACATGATTAATCACCGCTTCTACGGTACTGCCTCTCAACATCCGCTTTAATGGATGCCGGTGATGATTGGACAAGACAATCAGCTGTGCTCCTATTTCACTGGCAAAAAGCCGAATTCCCCGCTCAACCGTAAAATCTCTATAAACATGAGTATGACAAGGGATCGGGGCACACAAAGCTTTGAAGTCTTCCATAGCTTCCTTACTTAAAATATATGGCGGATCAAATAAAGAAGAAGTATGGATAGCTACCAGGTGAATCTCTGGTACAAAGTGCTTGATAAAGTCCTTAAATTTGAGGAATGCTTCTTTGTCTCTTTCATTGAAAGTGGAAGCAAAAATGACCTTATCAAAATTCAAACGCTCTATCTTATCTTTTACAACTAATACCGGGCAGTGAACCATACGTACGACCCGCTGCGTATTGGAGCCAACAAAAAATTCATTTTTCCCACCTGTACCGTGCGAGCCCATTACCACAAAATCAATACTTTTTTCTTGTACGCATTTATTTATGGCATCTACTAATTTACCACCTGTTATGGAGGTCGTCATTGCCACTTCAGGATACTGCTCCTGCAAGTCTTTCTGTAATACTCTGGTATTGTTGATCTCCTGGAGAGTATCTGGAAATGTATTTCTGACATCGTCCTCCCACTCTTCCCAGTATTGGGGCAAGTCTATCCTGGTCATTACATGCAGGTGGGCATCAAATCTTTGAGCCAGTTGTACCGCAGCATGCAGCGCATTGGCAGCGCAGGCCGAAAAATCCGTAGGAACAAGTATATTTCTCATAAGCTCAAAATTTTCAGTGTGAAGTAACCGTTTATTGCTTCTTATTTAACCTTAAATTAACTTAGTTTTTGTTCTTTCGATATGATATTTGTCAGCATATAATATTGACTTTAACCCCATTTACCCCTCATAAAAACAAAAAGGCAATCACAAAAAATGTGATCGCCCATGTCCAAGTCGCAAAAGCCAATTTGTTAGTGCTTCTTCTAAAATGTTACATTTCGCTCGGTTTCGCTAAGAGTCTGAGATAGCTTTGATTAAATCCTGGCTCGTAATTATACCGTAACTATTCAGCACGCTTGCGTGCTGGTTAATTGAAAAACGATAGAATTATCC
>CAZVOD010000111.1:0-11520 GCA_964628385.1 uncultured Saprospiraceae bacterium | reverse complement strand
AAGTGCCAGACAGCTTGTAATTTTTCGCTTGAACAATATTTAATATAAAGCTTAACTTCGCTATGAAATTATTTTGGAGAAAAATAATACTGGCTCTCACGGGCTTATTTCTCTGTTTATTTCTCATTGTCCATTTATCAGCCAATTGTATTTTGCTACTTCCCACTGATATGGCCAGGGATTTATACAACTCCTACTCCACTTTCCTACGAGAGAGTCCATTCATAAAAGTGGTGGCTTACGCCTTATACCTTTCTATTATTCTGCATGTCGTTTATGCTCTTTTGATCACCATTCGAAACAGAAGAGCCAAACCAGACAAATACGCCATGAATCATTTTAAGGCCAATAGTACCTGGACGTCCCAGAATATGGGCTGGCTTGGAGTACTAATTCTGATCTTTATCGCTATTCACCTGGCTAATTTTTGGGCCAGAATAAAGCTAGGGATGGGAGAAGCAGTAGGCGTTGATGCTAATGGCAATAAAGACATTTACGAAGTCACTTACAGTCTTTTCCAGAATGGCTATTATGTGGTCTTTTATACAGTGCTCATGGTTCCTTTAGGATTACATCTACACCATGGGCTAAAGAGTGGTTTCAAGACACTGGGGTTTTATCATAACTCCGGGCTACAGGTACTCGCTAAAGTATCTTTAATCTATGCCGCCGTTATTTCTATCGGTTTTGGCATCATCCCATTAATCGTTTACCTAAAATAAACAAGCATGATATTAGACTCTAAAATACCAGAAGGCCGGCTGGAAGAAAAATGGCGCAACTACCAGGCTAGCTCTAAACTGATCAATCCGGCCAATAAGAAAAAATTACAGGTCATCGTAGTGGGGTCCGGCTTAGCGGGGGCCGGAGCGGCATCCACCCTTGCCGAGTTAGGTTATGATGTAAAATGTTTTTGTTACCAGGACACACCTCGCCGGGCACATTCTACTGCTGCACAAGGCGGTATAAATGCTTCTAAAAACTATCAGCACGACGGTGACAGTATCTGGAGGATGTTTTATGATACCCTGAAGGGAGGCGATTTTAGGTCAAGAGAAGCTAATGTATACAGGTTAGCCGAAATATCAGGCCCTCTAATT
The DNA here is from genome assembly GCA_964628385.1 of uncultured Saprospiraceae bacterium. Classification (GTDB taxonomy): domain Bacteria; phylum Bacteroidota; class Bacteroidia; order Chitinophagales; family Saprospiraceae; genus JANQPA01. The sequence continues at coordinate 10,420 of CAZVOD010000111.1, read as the reverse complement.
GATCACTTTACCCAACAGGGCGTACCCTTTGCACGCGAATACGGAGGCGTTTTGGTCAATCGTAGCTTTGGTGGCGTACAGGTACAACGAACTTTTTATGCTCGTGGGCAAACCGGGCAGCAGCTGTTACTGGCTGCTTATTCACAATTATCCAAAACGATAAGAGCTGGAAAAGTAGAGATGTTTGCCAGACATGAAATGCAGGATCTTGTAGTAGTGGATGGAAAAGCCAAAGGCATAATCGTTCGCGACCTGATCAGTGGAGCGCTCAAACGCTTTACTGCGCATGCTGTAATTTTGGCCAGTGGTGGCTATTCCAGAGTATTTCGCTTATCTACTATGGCTATTGGCAGTAATAGTAGTGCTATTTGGAAAGCTCATAAAAGAGGAGCTTTTTTTGCGGCCCCTAGTTTTGTACAGATTCACCCCACGGCCCTTCCACAATCTAGTGAGGCTCAATCCAAACTAACGCTGATGTCAGAATCATTAAGGAATGATGGCCGTATTTGGGTGCCCAAAAAGAAAGGAGACAATAGGTCCGCCAATGATATTCCTGAAGACGAAAGAGATTACTACCTGGAAAGGCGTTATCCGAGTTTTGGTAACCTGGCTCCAAGAGATATTGCTTCCAGAGCTGCAAAGGAAAGAATTGATGCTGGTCATGGTGTCGGGCAACTACACAACGCTGTTTATCTGGACTTCAAACACGCCATTGAAAGGTTTGGTATTGATTTGGTAAAAGATCGGTACGGTAACCTTTTTTCCATGTATAAGAAAATCACCGGGACAGATGCGTACATGGAACCCATGCAAATATCGCCGGCGGCCCATTTTTCCATGGGTGGTCTTTGGGTAGATTATGAGTTAATGACGACTTTACCCGGGCTTTATGCACTTGGAGAATGTAACTTTTCAGACCATGGGGCTAACCGTTTGGGCGCTAATTCACTTCTACAGGCCAGCATTGATGGCTATTTCATTTTACCTAACACCATTAATAGTTATTTAGCTGATGAGCTCAAACAGCAAATGGTATCAACTTCCCACGAGGCTTTTGAGGTGGTAGAAAGGGAGGTAGCCCAACGCATTGAGAGAATTTTGGCTATTGACGGTACCCGGTCTGCTGATGATTTTCATCGCGAGTTGGGCAAAATCATGTGGCAGGAATGTGCTATGAGCCGTAGCAAAGAAGGCCTGGAAAAGGCCATTGAGCAAATCATCCGGATAAAAGAAACATTTTGGCAGGAGGTAAAAGTAACGGGAGTGGCCAATGAGATGAATACGGAGCTGGATAAAGCCTTACGACTAATTGACTTCATCGAGCTGGGGCTGCTAATGTGTACAGATGCCTTACAACGGGAAGAATCCTGTGGCGCCCACTTCCGGGAAGAATATCAGACTGAAGACGGAGAAGCGCTACGGAACGACGAAGATTACGCTTTTGTTTCTGCCTGGGAATACAATGGCGGCAATTTTAAACTGCACAAAGAAGCACTGGAATTTGAATTCCTTCAACCAACTGTTAGAAGCTATAAATAAAGATATTATGAAACTAATTTTCGAAATTTGGAGACAAGATAAACCAGAAGCGAAAGGAGAATTTAAAACTTACGAGGTGGACGGACTTTCCGGAGAAATGTCTTTTCTGGAAGCCCTTGATCATTTGAATGAAATATTGGTATTAAAGGGCGAAAAGGTTATTGCTTACGAGTATGACTGCCGCGAAGGCATTTGTGGCCAGTGCGGTGTTTTTATAAACGGCCGCGCGCACGGGCCACACGCCAATATCACTACCTGTCAGCTACATCTGCGTAGTTTTAAGGATGGAGATACAGTAGTGGTAGAGCCTTGGCGGGCTAAATCATTTCCCATCATTAAAGACCTGATCGTTGATCGTACGGCTTTTGATCGAATCATTACACAAGGAGGCTATATAAGTGCCAAAACGGGTACCGCTCCTGAAGCTAATGCTATTTTGGTAGGGAAAGAAATCGCCGATCGAGCTATGGATGCAGCAGCCTGTATTGGCTGTGGAGCTTGTGTAGCTGCCTGTAAAAATTCATCGGCTGCATTGTTTACTTCCGCTAAGATCAATCACCTCAACGCTTTGCCTCAGGGCAAGCCAGAAGCCCATCGGCGTACATTGGATATGACAAAACAAATGGAAGCAGAAGGCTTTGGTCATTGTTCCTTTACCGGAGCCTGCGAAGTAGAATGTCCACAGGAGATTTCTATCGCTAATATCGCCGAAATGAATTCCAGAGTAATGTGGGCGAAGATATTCGGATAGTACTATTAAACTGACTCCACAAAAAATGCCGAGCAGTATATTTCGGCAAGAATACTGAGCTCCCTATGGTGATAAGCATAATGTTATATAGTAGACTTATTTTTTGGGGTTTGATCATAATTTAGACTTAGGAATGAGAAAAAAATAACTCATCATTTTTGACGGGGGATTTTGCCCCAATACTTCGCTAGAAAGCCTCGCCGACTTCAGAAAGGGGCCCCTTTTATCCCCTTTCTTCGTGTTGCATTGCCTACGCCTGCTGGCCGGCCGGCAGGTTTTCTGCCTTGTCTTGGAACAAAATCCCCTCGGTCAAAACGCGCGATCTATTTATTGCTCATTCCTTATTTCGACTTCTTTGCCATATTTTTCATACTTTTCAGTGCGTTAGCAGAGTTATCTTTGTAGTTATTACACCGCCAAAGGACTACCAAATGAGCAAAAACATATTAAAAGCCTTACCTGAGTTGATAGAAGCCGGTATTATCAATGAAGAAACAGCAGGGCGCATTAGTAATTACTATCAAAAAAAGCAGCCAAATAACAACGATCGGCTAGTTACTGCATTTGGCATCCTGGGCTCTATACTTGTAGGCCTGGGGCTGATTCTGATTATTGCCCATAATTGGGATAATTTCCCCAAAACCACCAAAACCGGCTTTGCTTTTCTCCCATTATTGATCAGCCAGTCGCTGTGCCTTTTTGCTTATTACAAAAGGCCGGAAAACCGGGCTTGGATGGAATCTACCAGTGTTTTACTTTTTTTTAGTGTAGGAACTTGTTTGGCACTGATCAGTCAGGTTTATCACATTCCTGGTCGCACAGCAGATTTTGTTTTTAGCTGGATGCTGTTAGTCTTACCCATCGTGTATATCTGCCGAGGTTCCATGGTGGGTCTACTTTATATTTCAGGGATCACTTATTACACTTTATCGCATGGCTGGTGGGATTACAGATATGATCCCCCCTATTATTATTGGCTGCTGTTATTGGCTATTGTGCCTCACTATTATCAGTTGTATCGCAATGAAGCTTCCAGTAATTTTATGACTTTGTACAACTGGATGATCCCCCTTTCTCTTATTGTATCACTTGGCGTATTTACGGAGCGCTATCACGAAGTTATTTCAGTAGCCTATGCTGGTTTGTTGGGATTATTTTACCAGATTGGTCAGCTGAATTTTTTCAAGAGCGACAAAACCCGCAATAATGGCTTTTTAGTACTTGGTTCATTAGGCATGGTTATTTTACTTCTGATCTCAAGTTTTGATGGTTTTTGGGAAAGCTATTCTGTTTATGAAATTATCCAGACCCAAGAATTCATAATGGCTTGCCTTTTTATAGGGCTGGCTAGCAGTCTGCTATTTTATTCCTGGGGCCAACAGAAGATTGAGCTGATGGATTTGAGCTACCTGCTATTCGTTCTTATTTTCCTAATTGTAGCCGCCTTCTCTCCGGCCGGTATGATACTGAGTAATTTGCTGGCTCTCCTGTTAGCCCTCAGCTTTGTCAGAAAAGGTGCGCGTAAGGAAAGTCTCAGCCTGCTCAATTATGGACTGGCCATCTTTGCTATACTGGTAGCCTGCAGGTTTTTTGATACCTATTTGAGTTTTGTTTTCAGAGGTATTTTATTTCTCGTGGTTGGGCTTGCTTTTTTTGGGGTAAATTATTGGTTTATGAAAAATGTCAAATCATAGTATAATGATAAAAAATAAGGTACTTTTCCTATCCTTTTTTCTTCTCATGGCCCTGTTGCAAATATACATTCCGGCCAGCCTCGTACTACAGCAGGAGCATATATTGAGCCAAGGAGAGTTACACAAGTTTAAAACAGCTCCCATTGACCCCGTCGATCCTTTTCGTGGAAAATATGTAACTCTTAATTTTAATACGTCTTATGTAGCCATTCAAAATATTGAAGACTGGCAGCCCAGAGAAGAGATCTTTATTTTTTTAAAGAAAAATAAAAATGGCTTTACGCAACCCGTCAAAGCCAGCCAAATAGCTCCATCGGATGATACACCTTACCTAAAGACTACAATACAGCGAGTTTCTGAAGATAAATTATACTTTGATTATCCATTTAGGCGGTATTACATGGAAGAATCAAAAGCGCCAAAGGCAGAATATAACTATTTTGAAGCCAACAGAGATAGCAGCATTACCACCTATGCCCAAGTGAGAATCTTGAATGGACAGGCCGTCCTGGAAGATGTGATCATTGGAGAGCAGGCGCTTTCCAAGATGTTCAAATAAGCATTGAATAATTAACTTTAGCGACATATATTTGTTCTCGACAATAAATGGTATTAGTAAATGGTAGCGTACGGAAGAAAAAGGCTAATATTCAAGCAGCCTGATTAGTATTTGAAAAATTACGAGGCTAGCTTTGCGGGTGAAAATCTGTTTTCAATACGCTCAAAGCTAGTCTACAAAGATCATTTTTCCGATACGCCTGCCAGAGACTTTAGCAGACTTATTATACAGGTACTGAAGTTGACTCTTTTATTCCCAGTCATCATCCTTACAAATAAGTCTAATGAAAGTGCTCTTTTCTTTACTCATCACCCTATTTAAAAACTGGGCAAGAAAAATCCCATCCAAAACTTAAAAATCTTGACCTTTAAAGAACTTAATTTTTGTAACGAATTAATGGAAGGCCTTGATGCTATGGGCTTTGAGGAGGCTACACCGGTTCAGGAGCAAGCTATCCCTATTATTATGAATGGGCATGACCTGGTGGCTGTGGCACAAACAGGTACCGGAAAAACAGCTGCTTTTCTCCTACCTTTACTCGATAATCAAACCAAAAATCCGACTAGCCAGATCACTTCTTTGGTAATTGTACCAACTAGAGAATTGGCCGTACAGATAGAACAACAATTAGAAGGTTTTTCTTACTTCACGCCGGTGAGTTCTCTGGCTATTTATGGTGGTAGAGACGGCGATGCTTTTTCACAAGAGCGAAAAGCTCTTTCCGGTGGCGTTAATTGTATTATTGCTACTCCCGGGCGTCTTTTAACTCACCTTAACCTCGGGGCTGAAGCCTTTGGGAATTTGCAAAATCTGGTCATCGATGAGGTTGACCGTATGCTGGATATGGGTTTTGTCAATGATATTGAAAAAATAGTCAATTACTTACCCAAGGAGCGGCAAACCTTGATGTTTTCTGCTACTTTATCCCCTAGAATTAAAGGATTGATCAATCGGTTTTGTAAAGATCCCGAATTGATTACGCTATCGAACTCCCGGCCCGCGGAGGGTATTTCCCAGGGCGCCTTTCAAATATCAGATCAAAACAAACTGCGCTTACTGGATTACCTGATCAACGTACAACGCAATCAAAAAAAGCGTATCCTGATTTTTGCTTCTACTAAAATCGCGGTCAAAGATATTACCAACAATTTGCGTCAATCCCAAAAAGACCTGGCCATAGCGGATATTCATTCCGACCTGGAGCAAGATGAGCGCAAAGAGGTGCTACGGCGTTTCAAAAACGGAACGATACAGGCCCTGGTAGCTACCGATATCCTGTCTCGTGGAATCGACGTAAAAGATATACAACTGGTGATCAACTACGACCTGCCCTCTGATCCGGAAGATTTTGTGCACCGCATCGGTCGTACAGCCAGAGCGGATTCTAAAGGCAGTGCTTTAGCTTTTGTCAGTCATAAACAAAGGAGAAACCTCAAAAATATCGAACGGCTTATACAAAGTAAAATCAATGTCTTACCACTCCCTCCGTTCATAGACAAAGACGAAAAAAAACTGGCTAAATTATCAGTTCCGCCGAAGAAGAGAAAAAACTTCTCTAAACCTAAAGGTAAAAAGGGAGGCTTTTCAGGAAAAAGGCGAGACTAATGTATACCAATGATCTAAAGGATAAGAACTGGCGATTCTTCAAGTAAGAGTAGGGCTTATTTCATTTTTCAGGTACCGATGTGATACTCAAAGCACAACGGTACCTAACTCATTAGCTAATTCATTGCGTATATCCATCAGTTTTTGCTGGACTTTCATGTGCAGCATCATCTTTTCCATCTCACCTGATTTCCCGTATTGATTGATCAGTTCCTGATTTTCTTTACACTTTCTGACAATTTTTTTCAGGCGGAATCTTTTGAGGGCATGCTGGCTATCCTTAGAAAAGTTTTCCTCTGGCATTTTCTGAGTGTTGAGATAAATATCCCATTTTTTCTCCCAATTTTCGCTGTATTCAATTGGTTGACTGATCAGGTCTACAGCAAGTCTGGATATCTTTTCCCGCTCGTGATTGGTAAAAAAAGTAGTATTCAGCACTTTACCATTGCTGATATGCTGGTAACAAATATCAATAATCTCTTTGTGTAGTGGTACTTCAAAATCGTCAAGTACATCTTCCAGATTCCCCAGCAGATATTCCGCAACAGTTAAATTCTCTTGTTTATCAAATATTTGCCCCCCAAACTGAATGAGAATTCGGATAATATCCCTTTCCTGGTACTCATCGCTCCCCGAGGCAGTAGGTTCAGGCCTGGTTGGTTCGGCGGGTGCTCTTTCTTGCACTCCCAGATCATTAGCTAGCTTACTGCCCGATGGACGGTCTTCAGTTTGGTATTTTTGGGAAATTTGTTTTTTGAATGTTTTGGCCACCAGTTTGTTGATCTCATTCACGAGCAACTGCTCTTCTACATCCAGCTTCCTGGCACACTCCTTTATGTAAAGGGAGCGTTTCAGAGGATCAGGTATTTTGGCAATACTCTCCTCCAGAGAGCGAACCAGGTTTACTTTCTTTACCGGATCAGCTTCTGACTCTTTCAGTAAAAGAGAGGTTTTAAAGAAAATAAAATCCTGCGCCTGCTCCGACAGATACTTTTTAAAAGCTGATGTTCCCACATTCTGAACATAGGAGTCCGGATCTTCACCTTCCGGCAGTAGTACAACTTTTACGTTCATATCCTGCTCTAATACCAAGTCCAGTCCCCTTAACGCAGCCTTGATACCAGCAGCATCTGCGTCGTAAAGAATTTTGATATTCTGAGTATATCGCTTTATTAGCTGTATCTGGCCGGTTGTCAGGGAAGTCCCTGATGAAGCCACCACATTCTTAACACCGGCTTGATGCAGGGATATAACATCCGTATACCCCTCTACCAGAATGCACTCATCTTCCTGCCGGATTCCGTTTTTAGCCTGAAAAGCGCCGTAGAGGATTTTACTTTTATTATAAATTTCCGTCTCACGCGAATTGATATACTTGGGGGATTTCGCCTTTTTCTCTAAAATTCGTCCGCCAAAGCCCAAAACTTTTCCGGATAAATTATAAATCGGAAACATCACCCGATCTCTGAAGAAATCATAGCCTTTTTCTGAAATAAGTCCTAATTCCTTTAGGTAATCTTCTTGATAACCTTTTTGTACAGCCGCTTCTGCCAAGGCTTTCCACTCATTAGGAGCATATCCCAGACCAAACTCTCTGATGGTACTTTCCCTGAACCCTCTTTCCTTAAAATAAGTCAGCGCAATATTCCTGCCCCGATCCGTTTGGAACAACTGATCCTGATAAAATTCAGAAGCATACTGATTGACCAGATACAAACTGTCTACCTTCTGCTGTTCGGCTAATTGCTCGGGTGTAGCTTCTTTTTCTTCGATCTCTATACCGTATTTTTTGGCCAGCGATTTTATAGCTTCTGGAAAAGATAATCGCTCATGTTCCATCAAAAACTGTACTGGGCCACCGCCTTGGCCGCAACCAAAACACTTGTAAATATTTTTGGATGGAGAAACTGTAAACGATGGCGTCTTTTCATTATGAAAAGGGCATAGACCAATCATATTGACCCCTCTCCTTTTCAAAGAGACATAATCCTGAACGACGTCCTCTACCCGGGCCATTTCCATTACTTCCTGCACTGTTTTTGGAGAGATCAAAACGTTTATTTTTGTATGTTAAATACTTTAACCATCCTTGCATTAACAACTAAATCACTGGCAATCAATATTATAAGTAAAAATATTTACGCTAGTTAAATAAAATAACAAACTGCCTTTGTGCTTTTCCTTTGCTAAGACGTCTATGAATTAAACAACCTGAAAAGAAAAATGAAGCGATGGTGGCCGCTTTTACGAAAATAATTTCTGATCAAAGATAGTGAGCTTACGATTAAAAAATTATGGTTAGTGAAGGTTTTTGAGAGCGTTTGGCCCGATGGAGAGTATCCTTCGGGCTTTTTCACAAACCACTTTTCTTAACCTGAGTACTATCAGGATCTTCCTGAACAATGTAGTACTCTACTGCCGGCGGACTATACTGAATATTGCTTACATATTTAGGGGACTGCACCAGATTAATAGGCATTGTATTTTTGGATTCTTCCAGAGAAATATCCTTAAAATCCACCAATAGAGTGAAATCTTCTGCTGATAGGGATTCATAACGACTCAGCCCCACCAGGCAAGTCAGGCGAATTTTGTTGGGAAAAATATTGACGTTACCTAGATCATTAATGATTTGAACTGGTATAAAAAAGGACTTTTCTGTAATTTGTTCTACTTCCAGTATCAACTGTACTTTGCGCTGACTCAGCCTAAATTCCAGGGATGGTTCAGCTAATTTTAAGTCTATAGCCTCATCGGTTTTCAGCCCCTGCACAATCAAAGTATCTGTAGGCCAGTGCTCAATACCTACCACTTTTGGGGCCGGACCTACCAATTGGATTGAGTCAGGTTTTAGGTAGGGCGGCCTTTTGAGCTGGTACTCTTTTTCTGTTTTGACACTACCAGGCCATTTTACCGGTATAGTTTTTTGAAGCTTTTCCTCTAATTGCAAATGTATCTCATCGTGGTTGAGCAAATCCACTACCCTAATATCTTTTGATAACAACTCTTTATCGATAGCCGTCCGCAATTGAGCTCTGTTGAGATCCAGGCGCTCATATTGCCGAAGATCATACTCCAGTGTAACATAAGGCTTGTTAAAATAGTCGGCCATCAGGTCCCAGCCATATCCTTCAATAACGGCAATCAGGTTATCGGGAGGAGATTCATAAAAAGTCTTTTCGGACGCGATGCTCAGATCAAACTTAACCTCTCTTTCGGTGCGATAGGTTTGAGACATTTTAGTGAGTACCCAAAACATCAGAGCTATACCAATGCAAACGATCAATATGGCCCTGTCTCCTCTCAGTTTGTAGCTCAACCGATGGATGTACTGCTTAACCTTAATTTTGGGAAGGGAAAACCGCATCTGTCATTTCCTTTGATATGGCGCTCTTGGTAACTCGGATGTACGTTTTACTGCTCACTTCGAGTGTAAATATACCATCTTCTATTTTAGTTATTTTTCCAAGGATTCCGCTTGTGGTTACTACTTCTTTACCTTTTTCCAGATCTTCTGAAAATTTCTTCTGCTCTCTTTGTCTTTTGTATTGAGAGTAGAAAATAAAAATAACGATCCCCAGCATAGCTAACGGGAATACCAGGTTGTAAAATTCTGTGTTTCCTTGCAGCAGGAATGGCTCAATCATATTGAATAAGTATATTTAAATGGCTTAATTAATTACTCTCTTTGGGTATCACAAACCCTGTCAACTGCAGCTTTGTTCGACTTGGATAAGTATTGGCTGTAACAGTGATAGGCTTACTCTGATTTTCAACCCGACCCTCGGTATTGAATTTTACAGTTATTGCACCGGATTTCCCAGGTTGTATAGGTTCTTCAGGCCATCGAGGTACAGTACATCCGCACGTTGAACGAGCGTCAGTGATGATAAGGTTTACTTTTCCGGTATTAGTAAAGTTGAAAGTATGCTCTACAGTAGTTCCTTCTTTTACTCGCCCAAAATCGTGGGTGGCTTCCTCAAAAACCATTACAGCAGCATCCTGCGGATCAACTTCCCCCGGTTGCCCCGTTACAGGCATTCGAATGATAGAGGCGTTATTATCGTTATCTTCAATTTCTTTCAAAGTACCTTCATTATTTCCATTTTGGCAAGCAGAAAATAGAATAAGCGAAAGAAAAATTAAAATATAATTTGTAAATACCGCTCTGATGACCGTTAACGTATGAATCATAAAAGTAATTTTTTTTTAAAAATAAACGTAACTATTCAGCACGCTTGCGTGCTGGTTAATTGAAAAACGATAGAATTA
>CAZVOD010000110.1:0-11536 GCA_964628385.1 uncultured Saprospiraceae bacterium | reverse complement strand
GCCGCAAAAGACGCCTAACAGGATCGAAGGATTAAAGTCAAACAGCTTCTAAGTACGTTAGCTCAAAGTGCTACTCACTACCATGTTTCTTTTTTTCAATTTTCTTAATTCGGGAAATATTTTCTTTCTCAATCCGTGTCAAAAAGTGATCTACGCTTTCATAGCCAGAGTAATACCACTCCTGACTTGAAAAATAAGTATCCATTTTTCCTCCCTCCCTAAATCGATAGCAATATCTAGCGAAAATTTCATTTCTCATGATCTTGAGCTCATCCAAACTCATCTGCTGCAAATATTCTGTTGGCAATACCCTTACAGAAGCTTCAGGGAATCTACCATCGAGCCCTGCCGGGTACTTACTCCCGATCTCTCCCCCTTCGTAAAACTCATAACTCCACGGGGTAAAAATCCACAACCCTTTTTGGGTCTTACTGTTTACATTGAATTTTACAAACCTTCCCTTGGCCTGATCGGCATAAAAGTCCGATCCATTAATTTCTACGTTGGTGAATAACCTGAAGGTGTCTATCCATTTGTTCTCTTGCCAAACATAAGCCTGGAGCTGAGCAATTCTTATCGAGTCATTTCCAAAAATACGCAATTCAGATTCTTCTTCTGAATAGCCAAAACGATAGATGCCATTATAGTCCTGACTATCGTTTACTTTCCACTCGAAGATACTATCCTTGGGTACCTTGAAGTCACCGCAGAATTGCCCGAAGGTGATTGTTGTACCAAAAACTAGAATTATTGTAAGTGACTGTTTCATTGTGATAACTACTCGCTTTTTGGGTTACAGATTATGATAATGTGTAAAGAGGTAGATTGAAAAAATCATAAACCTTACTCCACTTGAAGTCACATATGGGTGGTCTAATATTTTCTATCCGTATTCAAATCCCTTGGGGAGTATCTCCAGTCATCTATTTTTGACACCATCCGGACCGTAACAGACTCCTAAATTTACCAACTCCACCAATAAAATCCAACAATGTTATAGCGATAAAAATCTATTTCAGCGATTACCCCATTTGGTCAAATCCCACTCAAAAGCATGGCGTAGCGTTTGGCCAGCTCTTTGCGTGAAAACTGACCTATATCTGCCGGATTGACATCAAGTTTGCCCCGTTGGTAGTTTTCAAAAAATGATTGGATCGCCGCTTTAAGCACATCAAAGTCATTATAATCGCTGATATGACCGGCACCAGTCATGTGTATGACCTTCGCAGAATCACTCTGCAGGGGACCAATAGCCAGAACAGGCCTTTGAGCGCCCAAATATTCATATAATTTTCCGGGTAGTATTCCCATAGCATTTGGCGTACTATTGATGGGCAGAAGTAAAACCTGAGCTTTTTTCATATACTCAATCACTTGCTTATGAGGCATAAAAGGAAGCTGTTCCAGGTTTTCTGATAAGCCATTTTGATCTATGGCCTGCTTGATAGAAAAATCCACCGGCCCGATGAGCCGGATCTTGAGCTTTTGAGCCAGAGCTTCATTTTCTTTTTTGAGGGTTCCCAGAGCCCGCCACAACACCGCAGGGTTCCGGTCTTTGTTCATGGAGCCAATATGGCAAATACTAAATTCCTTATCTCTGGCTTTTATCTTTTCATTGAAATCCGCCGGATCAAAGCCGTTGGTAATCAGATCAATGGATTGGCCACCGGACAACTCTTCAAAATCTTTTGCCCAGCTCCAACTCACCGTAACGATTTTATCCGCTCGCTTTAGCACTTGCTGTTCTTTGCGCTTATGAACTGCATCAGCCCAGGACGTTAGCCTAAGCTGATCATAAAAATCCTGCTGTGTCCAGGGATCGCGAAAATCAGCCACCCAGGGGATATCCAGCTTTTTTTTCACCCCCAAACCAATCATATGCATGGAATGTGGCGGCCCGGTGGTGACCATCGCATCTACAGGATGGTCTTTCAGGTATTTTTTCAAAAATTTCACGGAAGGTTTTATCCAGTATTTTCGAGCATCAGGAATGAAGAGGTTACCTCTGATGAAGATACTTAAGTCCTGGGTAAAAGAAGACCGTTTCCCTTCGTTGATAAATCCGGAATATACTTTTTCTCCTTTTTTCCGGCCAATAAATTGTTTGTACAGATCGTAAGGTTCCCAGATCGGTGTTTTTATAACTTTTAATCCTTCGGGTACTTCATCCAGCAGGCTTTGATCATGAGCCGCCAACTCTCCGTCTTCAGGGGTAAAGACTACGGGTTCCCAGCCAAATTCTCGAATGTATTTTGAGAATTTTAGCCAGCGTTGTACCCCGCCTCCACCTGCTGGCGGCCAGTAATAAGTAATTAATAAAAATTTTTTCATCCATTATTCTTTTGGAACAAAATCATCACCGTATTTCATCATCAAGGCGGTGTAGATAATGCCAATTCTCTTTGCAATTTTTCTAAAAACATCAATCATCCAGGTCTCTATGTGATAATTTTTACTGGCTAACTTTGGCGTATAGCGCAGCAGGTGAACGATCATCATACCCATTGCAGTTAAGCCTATCAAAAACAGGTTGAAGTTGGAGGTTTTTACTTTTTGAGCAATAACGCGATCCCGCCCGCCCGCAAAGGCGGCTTTCATAAACCAAAAAACGTTCATCTTATATTTAGGTACCAGATGATAAATGATTAATTTTGGATCGTACATCAGCGGAATACCAGAGCGTCTCATGCGATTTTGTAATTCAGTTTCTTCCCCGTAGGCTACCTTCTCCCCGTTCATCCCGAGCTTGGTAGAAAAGCCGCCAAACTTTTTCAATATGCTGGTTTTGGCAGCCAGTACGCCTCCGGCCAGGGTTTCTTCTCCTTTGAGGGCCGTCAGGTCAGTGTAGGGCTTTTTGTTGCTGCCATATTGATCTTTGTACCAACGCGGGCGACCATGTTTATACCAGGGTAAATAGACGCCCCCAAAAATATCGTATCCTCTTTCCTCAATGACCCAAAGGGCTCGCTCCACAAAATCTGTAGCCGCTTTAGCATCATCATCAACATAAATAATGTAGGGAGAATTGGCGTTTTGCCAACCGGTATTTCTAGCCTGACTCAAGCCCTGTATCGGCTCAAAGATGTACCTGAAATTAGGAAAAGCCACACCTTCCTTTTGAAGGGTAGCTGCTGTATCATCTTTGGAATTATTATCAATAACAAGTATTTCATAATCAGCCGAATCGGCAGTTTGATCCATCAACGACAGCAGGCATTCACGGGAGAGTTCAGCGCGATTGTACGTGCATATGATGGCTGTTATTTTTGTAGGTGTCATGGGTTTGGATTTATAAAATTTACTCAACGATCCAGTTTCTGGCGTAAAGACCTTCTCCTTCCGGAGCTGGGCCTATGAAAGCCTTGGGAGCTATCACAATTTTGTCTTTGCGACCATTCAGCCAGGCGGCCCACCAACTCAGGTAATCCGCATCAGTAATATGATGCTTACAGCTACTGATCAAGCGGATCAACTCGGCATCATTTGATAATTTTTGGGTATCGATTACTTCAACCTGGTAATTGATGTCCAGATGCTCTATCAGCTCATTGGGATGATCCGCAAATATAAAAAAAGTAGGGTTGCCTACTTTCCTGGCAACTTCCTCAGCAGCATTCTGAAAGTATCCGTCACCCAGCGGATGCCCGGCTTTGATATGAACAGATACAGGATGCTGAGCCAGAATGATATGCTCCAGAACATCAGCTTCCCGGCCATAGGCATCGTACTTCAGCCGAAAGGCTTGATGCAATTCAAATTCTTTACCGCGAAAATACCTCACATCTTTGAAAGCGCCTTCCAAAAAGACACTGCTTTTGATCTCAAAAAAAGCATGGTCAAAACTAGTCATCTCTCGATAGAGTCTTTCTTCCGTAGATATACCCATAGGCTTTAGAATGGCTCTCAAAAAACCTGTAATCGGTTGGAGCATCGCCAGGTCTCTGGCTTTAGCCGCTTTTTCTTCTATCTTAAAGAAATCAACAATACAGACTGGATTTTTTTTATTTTTTCGGAAAAAATAAAAAAGAGGCATTTTTGTTTGGAGGGATAAGGATTTTGCGGCGGCATATTGATACATTTGCTGGCCAAGACCTCCGCAGAGATGAATGATAATCATAAAAATTGATTAAACTTGATTTACCTGCCAAATGTAGCACTTTAAACTCATCTAACTAACCGCTTCCTAAACATTCCAATTAAAACTATTAATTTTATTTGCATACAAGATTGAATTGTATAGATTTGGAGCAAAAATCATGAAAGGACATTTCTACCTATCGCTTATTTTTTTTGTAGCGTTAGGAACCCTCCTGAAATGGACAGCAGTGGACGAGATGGCCATTGAAGCTCCCAAAGGCAATTATTATTATGCCTGTGAAGTGTATGTTCCCAATGTTTTTTCTCCCAATGGAGACGGTGTAAATGATCTTTTTATGCCTGCTACTGATTGTTCTTTTGCCGAATACCGGATGAGGATCTTCAGCCGTTGGGGTACGTTGCTTTACGAAACTACTGACCCGTCGGCTGGCTGGAATGGTACTTACAAAGGGCAGGGATTAGGCCAAACCTCCTATGTTTATTCTATTGAATATCAAGAGATGCCTCTGGATTCCGGTGCAGTAGAAGTGTTCCCGGAGATACTGAACGGAACTGTAGCACTGATAAAATAGCCAATAGGAAGTAGAAAAATGCACACCGACCAGAAGTTCATTTTTTTACTTCTTAGATTGTTTTTGATAAAAACTGCTAAAAACTGTCTTGACCAGAACAGCAGATTATTTTCCGCACAACATAATTTTCTGGATAAGAGTTGTTATAATCGTACCAAACAATTATGACAATGAAATTGAATTTATCACTTTCCCTATTAATGCTCTGTATGCTACCGCTGGTGCAGCTAGCTGCGCAAGCGTCAGGGTTCCATCAGCATAGCACATGGAATACCTTACTGTCTAGACATGTCAACTCTAGTGGTGACATTAATTATAAAGGTTTTGTCGAAGATCAGAATATGCTAGACAACTACCTGGAAGAGTTGAAAGCAAATCCCATTCAGGCAAGCTGGACGGATAATCAGAAGATGGCGTATTGGATTAATGCCTACAATGCTTTCACTATCAAACTCATCATCGATCACTATCCGGTGAAAAGTATCAAAGACATTCACGATGGCAACCCATGGGACGTAAAGTGGATAAAACTTGGAGAGAAAACTTACTCTCTCAATAATATAGAGAATGACATTTTGAGGCCAGAGTACAAAGAACCACGGATACATTTTGCAGTAAATTGTGCGGCTGTTTCCTGTCCTCCCCTTCACAACAGAGCCTGGACTGCCGATAACCTGGATGATCTTTTCTATACGCGAACCGTCAAGTTTATTAACAACAATAAATACAACCAGATCAATAGCAGTGTGGCTCAAATATCTAAGATTTTTAAGTGGTACAGATCTGATTTCGGTAATTTCATTGGCTTCATCAATAAGCACTCAAGAGGAAAAATTGGAATGGATACCAAAGTCACTTACAACGAATACAATTGGGACCTGAATAGTCAGTAAATAATGAATTGGCCGAAAGCATTTAAAGAAGAAATAGAAATTGTATTAGGTAAAGAATACAATGATTTTTTTGATACTCTTGCGGGAAAAGCTGCCACCAGCATCAGGTTTAATCCCCGGAAGCTGGCAGCTATTCCTGGAGGTTTTGATAAGGTACCCTGGCATGATCAGGCGATTTACCTGCCTGAACGGCCAAAATTTACGCTTGATCCACTTTTTCATGCCGGCGCTTACTATGTGCAGGAAGCTTCCTCCATGATACTTGCTCATGCGCTCACTGCGCTTGTAGATTTTTCCCGCCCGTTAAAAGTTCTGGACCTTGCCGCTGCCCCCGGAGGAAAAAGCACACTGCTGGCCGATCTTTTATCTGATGACAGCCTTTTGCTCGCCAACGAAGTCATAAAAAGCCGCTACCAAATACTCCGTCAAAATCTTATTAAGTGGGGTTCTCCCAACACAATAACTTCCAATCACGATGCAGCGGGGCTGCAATCACTGGGACAATATTTTGATATAATTCTGGTAGATGCACCGTGCTCGGGAGAGGGGTTATTCCGCAAAAACCCGGCCGCTGTTGACGAATGGTCAGCCGAGCAGGTGGCTCACTGCAGCGCCAGGCAAAAGAAAATCCTCTCAGATACTGTTGCGCTGCTCAAACCAGGTGGCCTTTTAGTATACAGTACCTGCACCTACAACCGGCAAGAAAATGAAGAAAATGCGCGTTGGTTATGTCAAAAATTTTCATTTGAACATCGGGAAATCTCCATGCCGGCATCCTGGAATGTCCAGAAAAGAAGTATGGGCTACCAACTATATCCCCATCGTTTGAAAGGAGAAGGCTTTTATTTTGCTTGTTTTAAAAACCTTTCCCAAAGAACTCAAACCACCAATAATACATCCAGGAAAAACAAAAAAAAGAAGCAAAAACAGCAGGATCGTTTTTGGAAAATCTTAAAAAATAAAGAAAGCGTCCCATTCGAGGAATGGCTCGCAGCCGATCAGGCCATAAAGTTAAAGTTATTACAATCCCCACGTGAAGAACTCATTGCTGTACCTGAAAACCTTCTGGAAGACACATTATATATCCATCAAAAGTTGAAAAGGGTTCATATTGGTACACCGTTGGGCACTCAAAAAAAGCAACAACTTGTTCCTGCCCATGAGTGGTCTTTAAGCGTACTGCGTAACCGAGAAATTCCAGCTTATGAACCTGAGCTAGCAGAGGTTTTACAGTTTCTCAAAAAAAATGCCCTGCAATGGCCAGATACCCCCAGAGGATGGCAGTTAGTAAGCTACCGAGGCCTTGCACTCGGCTGGATCAAAGGGCTGGGAAATCGGGTCAACAATTATTATCCTTCCTCCTGGAGGATTTTAATGCCAATACCAGATATTCCAAAGCAGCTTGATGGTTTTGGCTATTTAAATCATTTAACTACAAAAAAGTAGGTAAGTAAAAAACCTTTTTTATTTTTAGCATACGATTAAGTTTAATATTACCCAAAAACTGATTTATGAAATACCTGCTTTTATGCCTGGCAGCAATAGTCTGTCCATTAATGGTACTAGCACAAAGCAGTGGTGGCCTCGAATTGATTTCCTCTGCCGGCGGAGATTTCAATTCTTCGGCATTTAGCGTTAGCTGGTCTTTAGGAGAACCAGTAACCACCACCCTTTCCAGCAACGATGTCTTACTGACTCAAGGCTTTCATCAACCCTCCAATCTACTTACTTCTGTTTATAATTTTGGCAGAACAAGTCTGGAAATTAAAGCCTATCCCAATCCAACGCAGCGATCTGTTATCATTGAGACCAAAGCCTCAACAGAAATGGACTTGCAGTATCAACTCCTTACTACACTGGGTAAGGAAGTTCAATCAGGCAACTTGCGCAACCAAAGACATGAGCTTTCTCTGCAGGCCTTACCGGCACAAATGTATTTATTGAGGTTAATCAGACCATCCGGTCAGGCTGTATCTGTAATTAAAATCCAAAAAATCGATTAAAATGTTAAAAAATCTATTTGCGACACTGTGTTGTGTGCTGTTAATTGTCAATTATTCTTTTGGGCAAAGTCCCGACGCTTTTAATTATCAAGCTGTAATCCGCGATCCGGCGGGCAATGTTTTATCTGGCCAAAATGTGAGCCTGCGGGCCAGCATAGTGGAGAATACAATGAATGGCCAGGTTCAATACCAAGAAATCCACCAGATAAATACTAATGAAGCGGGGGTACTGAATTTACAGATAGGAAATGGCTCAGTGACTGCTGGTTCTTTTGCTGGTATTAATTGGGGAGAAAATAATTATTTCCTAAAAATAGAAATCGATGCTCAAGGGGGTAGCAATTATACAGAGATTGGTACGACCCAACTGCTTAGTGTTCCATATGCTATCCAGGCCAGCACTGCCAACCGAGCTGACACCGCTAATTTTGCCAACCTGGCCGATTTTGCTAATGGTACCAGTGTGGCAGAGACGGCTAGCTTTGCCGAGACGGCTCAGCAGGCTTCTTTTGCTAATAATGCCATCAATGCTCAACAGGCTAATTTTGCTCAAAATGCACTGAGTGCACAAACTGCTGCTTTCGCTGAGGAAGCTACTTTTGCAGAAACGGCCGGTAATCAGTTTTGGAAGCAGGAAAAAAAACTCGTCTATTATGACGAAGGTACCGTTGAATTACTTGCTCCGGGCCTTGAGCCTATCACTTCTACCGCCGCGCAGTTGTATGTAGTAGGCAAAGACCAGAATACCAATGACTTGCCATTCATTCTAGCCGGTGATTTTAGCCGTCAGCAATTTGGGGTGGATGGCCTGGGAAGGCTAATGAGGTTAACCCAATCCACCTCCGGCAATAACTTTACTGGCAACAGCTTTGATATAGGCATTGATAATAATCAATCATTATTCATCCAGCCAGTCAGCCAATCCGGTATTACCTACAATCCCAGCTTCAGTATTGGATCAGCCGGATTTGTGGGCATTAGTAATGCTCAGCCACTCACCCGACTACACATTAGTGACGGTGATGTCTATATTGACGATACAGAGGCTGGTATTATCATGAAAGACCCCGACAATGGCTGCTGGAGGATTCAAATCAACTCTAACGGCCAGTTGGTACCAACGAAATTAGCCAACTGCCCGGGTGCGCCGTAAAAACGGTTATTGATACTATTGTCACAATTTTTTACGCTGACCAGCCGAAAGTGATGAATTCACATTATTTGCTTATCTTCCTCGGAAAGGAAGATAAGCAAATGATAGAAATAAAAAATCTAACAAAGGTTTTTGGTACGTTAAAAGCAGTAGATGGCGTATCATTTGAGTTGGAAAAAGGCGATACGCTCGCGCTGGTAGGGACGAGTGGTAGCGGCAAAACAACAACCCTTAAATTAGTAAATCGACTAATCGAGCCTACAGCAGGAGAGATTTTCATCAACGGGGAAAATGTATTTAAGCTTCCACCCGAGCAGATGCGTCGTCGAATGGGCTATGTTATCCAGAATATTGGTTTATTTCCCCATTATACTATTGAAGAGAATATTAGTGTTGTTCCTAAATTACTGAATTGGAATCCAGATGAGATAAAAGAACGCTGTTATTCTTTATTGAAGCGTCTTCATCTTGACCCGGATCAGTACCTGAAGAAGTTTCCGCAACAGCTCAGTGGCGGCCAAAAGCAGCGTGTGGGTATTGCCAGGGCTTTAGCTGCTGACCCTCCGATTATTTTAATGGATGAACCTTTTGGTGCGCTGGATCCCATTACCAGATACGATATTCAACAAGACTTTCTCAATCTTGAGGAGTTATCCAGTAAGACCACGATTATTGTCACACACGATGTGGAAGAGGCTTTTATACTGGGTGATAAAATTTGTGTATTGGATGAAGGTAAAATGCAGCAATTGGGAAGCCCCAAGGATTTGCTTTTCCATCCGGCCAATGATTTTGTGAAACAATTTCTGGCCGACCGGAAGCTGGACTTACAGCTCAAGATCTTCCACCTGACAGATTTATTCGAATTCCTGCCTGACCTCGGTAAAAATGGCAATGGACATACTCATTTTGAGCTTTCTGCCGATGAGACAATACGCGAGAGTATGACCCAACTTTCACAGAAAAAGCATGGCGAACACCATGGGCTGGTGCGTGTCAATGGCCACGAGAAAACTTTTGATCTAAAAACACTGATGGATGGCTTCCATCAATTCATTGACAAGAGAGCCTGAACCACCGGGCCAGGAGCGATTGACTATCAGTTTATTTTGATAAAAAATACCAATTACAACCAATTCGAATGGGAGATTTCTTTAATTTTTTAGGTAGTAATAGTTCTAAGCTGGCGGAGCAATGCTTTGAGCACGTTGGTTTGACTTTTATTTCGCTTTTTTTGGCAGTATTGATCGCTATTCCTGCCGGCATATGGATAACCCGAAAGGAGAAAATTGCTCCTTTGGTTCTGGGATTTGCTGGTATTTTACAAACTATCCCCAGCATTGCTTTACTGGGTTTCATGATCCCGATTTTAGGTATTGGAATTAAGCCCGCCATTTTTGCGCTATTTTTGTACGCTATTCTGCCCATTTTAAGAAATACTTATACCGGGATTCAGGAAGTGGACAAATCAGTTGTGGAGGCTGCCACTGGTATGGGGATGACCAATTATCAGCTTTTGACAAAAGTGCAACTGCCTTTGGCATTACCCGTTATCTTTGCGGGGATACGTACCGCTACTGTTATTAATGTTGGAGTAGCTACTTTGGCTTCTTATATTGGCGCGGGTGGACTCGGAGAGTTCATTTTTGGAGGTATTGCCCTGGATAATTCTAATATGGTTCTTGCAGGAGCTATTCCGGCTGCTCTGTTGGCCGTCCTTTTTGATCAGTTGCTGGCCCTGACCCAAAAGCGATCTTCCTTTAAACGAACGAAATCACAATTGGCCTTTTTGTTTAGTATCCCTTTCTTAAGTATGTTTTATTTACTACCTAACTTTATCACCTCTGGTTTGGTAGCGGGCTTTGACCCGGAGTTCGCCGGAAGAGACGATGGTTATCCCAGCCTTCAGGCCAGGTATGATCTTAACTTTAATACCTTGATGCTCAATGCAGGCCTGATGTATCGGGCGATAAAAGAGGGGGAAGTGGATGTGATTAGTGGTTATGCTACAGATGGTCGCATAAAAGCTTACGACTTGGTTTTGTTGGAGGATGATAAAAATGCATTACCTCCTTACTTTTGCGCTCCTATTATCCGTAAAGGCCTCAGAAAAGACTACCCGGAGGTGGTCGAAGTGCTTGAAAAACTAACAGGCTTGATTGATGATCGCCAAATGATAGACTTAAATTACCAGGTTGATAACTTAAAACGCTCCCCCGAAGAAGTAGCTACTACCTTTCTGAAGGAACAAAAGCTCTGGCGCCCGGATCGGGCGCAGGGTGGAGCTAAGATTAGTATTGGCTCGAAAATCTTTACAGAGCAGTATATTCTGGTGGCGCTTTACGCTCAGCTTATCGATGGCTACACCGATCTGGATGTAGATAAAAAACTGGGCCTGGGAGGTACTAAGATTTGTTTTGAAGCCCTCAAAAACGATGAGTTGGATATGTATGCAGAGTATACTGGTACTGGTTTTCAGGTTATTTTATCGCCGGATCAACAACTGGTAGATGAGGTCATTGATGATCCCGAGGCCGTTTATGATTATGTGAAGGAGCAGTTTTTGGAGGCCTACGGCGTTGAATGGCTGCCAGCTATTGGCTTCAATAATACTTATGCGCTGATGGTAAGGCGAGAAGATGCCGAAAAAAATAATTGGGTAAAAATTAGCGATTTATAAATTAACTAAGGGCTCATGAAAAAACATACCATTCGATCATTTCGAATGATATGAAATTTTCATTTCTCAACCTATAACCTAATCCTAAGTATTGATTCAAAATAAAATATAAGTTATATTTAGTCCCAAAAAGATGG
>CAZVOD010000109.1:0-12016 GCA_964628385.1 uncultured Saprospiraceae bacterium | reverse complement strand
AACGGTAATGTCCTCACACTCAAGGACTGGTGCTTCTGTATCGTTAGCACATGGAAGAACACTACCACAATCTCCTGTTTCTATGAATTCCGCGTTAGTGATCTCAAGTTCATCAATGAGACCTCTGCTTTGACCGCCATTTCCCGTAAATTCAAAAACGATTCTGTAAACACCATCTGGTAAGTTCACGGAAACAGCAGTAGGCGTTGAAACCCCACTCTCAGTGGTTATCAATGTTAATTCGCTAGCCTGTACAGGCTGATTAGGCGCATAAGCACTAGCGTCTTCCCGGTATACTTTAAGTTCAGGAGAAGAACTTAAATTGGAAAAAGCATAGTCGAATGTTAATACTGCACCTGATCCCGCTTGAATAGCAGGTGTTCTAACAACGTACTGTAAGTCAGCAGGATTAGAAAGCTGACCACTTCGGATGCTACAACCATCTATAGCGCCCGATCCATCATACAAGGTTGTAGTGGAAAAAAACCAGCAAACACTTTGAAGGTTTGCACGATCGCAGTCTAAATCACTGAAGTCTTGACTGATTTGCCCGAAGGAAAACGAACAGACCATCATCAAAAGAAAAAGAGTAGAAATAATTCTAGTCATGTTATTATGATTTGATTATGAAATTACCTTTACTTTTATTTTCAACCGTCCTAGTGACACTATATCAACAAGTGCCGATTGATTTTATTTACAAGACTTTTACAAGCCTTTTTTTAGGTCTATCTTATCTAGTATTTGTAACTGCACTATTGTGCTATATAAAAAGACAAAAGCTCTTTATTTATGTTCATAGGTAATTTTTACTTAGAGCAGTTTTTGCCGAAATGGGATTACAAGGTAACTTTTTATATCTATTTGCGAAATAGATACTTTTATTTGCCTGTATGCAAATATATAAAATTATAGTGTTCCAGAAAAGTAGAATCTACTATTGGATGAGAATTACTAATGGATGATGTAATAAAAGCCTGGAAAGTCGGGGCTTGCCACTGCTAAAAAATTATCTAAATACCAGGATCAGGGTAGTAAAATACCCCCTGCCATCCGTGTAAAGCTACACGATAACTTTTATGCTATGTCCACATCTCTTAATTTAAATATGTTGATCCCCTGAAAGTTAGGACATATCTTTAAAGGAAAGGATAAACGAGAGAGCAGCGGCGCTTTATGAGCGCTTTGACGGGCAGCCTCAAGATTCGGAAAATAAGAAGATGCCGTCTTGATAAGGTGTTCAATCAATTGTGCAATACTTCATTTGCCAGACTCAGGCTGCCAATTCAGTTGCGCTGCGGAAAGCGGAGTAAGATTATCTTTAATTGTCTGAGGAGCGGCTTCAGTTTTTTGTACAAGTGTCTCTAATTTTGGTGTTTCATGGTTGTTGAATGATTTAGCTTCTATGTGTTTTTACAGTTTAGATATGGCCACTCCATTGGTATCAGAATAAGATATCCTCAGGGCGATTCTTCTGTCAGACTGCCTTGTTTTTATCTACCAGCATCCAGTTTCGCCCTACTTTCAACTTTTGGCTCTCTGGAAAAACTTTCAGAAAAACTTTATCAAAAAATGCCTGGCTTTTTTCTCTATCCTTCATGGTCAATGCCAGTCGATTGTACAAAAATAAACCACCGGGATTTAGGAGAGATTTTATTTTAAATAAAAAATCTTTTTGCTCGAATTGAGAAGGTATAAGATCATCAAAAAAGATATCCATACAAATTATATCGTAGGTCTCCTCCTGCTGATCAATAAAGGCAAAGGCATCCGCATGAATAACTTCAATTGCTGAATCCAAATATTGTAAAACGTATTTGTGTGCCAGCTCAACGATGGCTTCATCAAACTCCACAATGGTGTATTGGAATTTCCGCTGGAATCGGGTCTCCAACATTTGTGGTATGCTGCCTAAACCCAGGCCCAGGACGAGGACTTTTTTTCCTTTAAAGGTTTCAATATTTAATTTTTTGAAAGCCTGAAGGAAGTTGGTATACAAAATACCGTAGGAATAAATCGCATTTGGACTGACAAGCTGATACTGCCCCTGAATCAGCAATACCTGAAGCATTTCATGTTTGTCACTACTAATGGTTTCTATTGGCCATTCGTAGAAATAGCTCAGCCATTTTTTCCACCCCGGCTGCCTCATGCTTCTTTTTTCTTGTCCCAAGGTCTGAACCTGGCAGTGTCTTCGAATATTCTCAGCAAAATGATTCTTTCCGGTACATCAAAGTCGACCTTGCGTCTTTTCATCATCAGCTCAGCCGTTTCAAATGCCTTATCTGTGCGATGCGTCATAATACTACCTGCAGCACCCCATGAAAAGGAAGGAATAAAATTACGAGGATACCCTGCACCGAATATATTACAGGCTACGCCTACGACGGTACCGGTATTCAACATAGTATTGATTCCGCATTTAGAGTGATCTCCCATGATGAGGCCACAGAATTGCTGACCGGAATCCAGAAACCGTTCAGCGGGGTAGTTCCAAACTTTTACATTGGCATAATTATTTTTTAAATTGGAAATATTGGTATCCGCGCCGAGGTTACACCATTCGCCTATTACTGAATTCCCCAAAAAGCCATCGTGAGCTTTGTTGGAATAAGCCTGTATAACACTATTATTCACCTCTCCTCCCACTTTTGACCACGGACCGATGGTGGTAGCACCGTATATTTTAGCGCCCATTTTCAATACGCTGTGTTCGCACATGGCCAGGGGGCCTCTGACGATGGAGCCTTCCATGATTTCTGCTCCTGAACCAATGTATATAGGCCCGGCCGTAGCATTGAGTATAGAACATTCCATCTGGGCACCGGGCTCAAGAAATACCTGCTCCTGACCAAGAATGGTATTGGTAACACTAATAGGCTGTGATTGCCGTCCTTTGGTGAGCAGCTCAAAATCCATGCGTAAGGCAGCATCATTAGACTTGAAAATATCCCAGGGATAGTCAATCTTGAGGTATTCTGTATTTTCTATATCGAACCCTTTTAGATCCTCGATTTCTTCATCTGCTATTAGTCGCTCAAACTGTCGCTCATTTAGTTTGGCTACAATCAACTCATCGTCCTTGAGGTAAGCCTGATTGTAATCCATATATTTCATGAGCGTCACTAGCTGTTCTGAAGGCAATACAGAACCATTGATCACAAAGTTTTCCTGCCCAAAATCTATCGGGTATTTTTCGGCTAAATAGTCCTGAGTGATGTAGGCATATTGGTGATCGGGGCCCAGCCATTTTTCCCATTTTTCTTTAATAGTCAAAATACCAACCCTTAGCTCACAAACGGGTCTGGTGTACGTAAGAGGAAGCAGGTTTTCTCTAGCTTCATTATCAAAAAGAATGATATTCGCCATTTATTAGCAAATTAGCGTTGCTATACATGCTAAGAGGCTGAAAGATAAGTGAACCTGAGTTACTGCTCATTGAGATGAGTCAGGCGCTCCGATAGCTTTCTTGCTTTATCCAAGCACGATGCAACCTGGTTTATCAAGTTAACCCAAATGTAAAGAAACCGGAGGAAAAAAGGTAATAGAAGTGCCCGGAGCGGGAGTCGAACCCGCACGCCCTAAAGGACACATGGCCCTCAACCATGCCTGTCTACCAATTCCAGCACCCGGGCTAAGAGATTGCAATCAATGATAGAAACATAAAGATAAGGTATTAGTCGGCTTGCGTGCAAGTTTGTAAGCGAATAAAATTGAATTATTCGAATCCGTTGATCAGGAATACAGGGATGGGGTAATTCATTAAGATTCGCTTTTTACGGCGGCATCTCTGAGGTCTTTGAGGAATGGGGAAGCAAAGATAAAGTCCTGAAGCAGCTCATTATTACTGTCAATAACTTCTGATTTGTGCCCTCTCCAGGCCGCCCGCCCTTCATAAAGTAATAGAATATTTTCACCAATACCCATCACAGAGTTCATATCGTGGGTATTTATAATAGTGGTAATATTATTTTCTTCCGTAATACTTTTGATCAGTTCATCAATAACGATGGCCGTTTTAGGATCCAGACCTGAATTAGGCTCATCACAAAACAAATATTTTGGATTCAGAACGATAGCTCTGGCAATACCAACTCTTTTTTGCATCCCCCCACTAGTCTCGGAAGGGTATTTTTCGTTTACGCCTTCGAGGTTTACCCGTTCCAAACAGTAGTTGATCCGGTCTGACTTTTCCTTTTTGGTCATATTCGTAAACATATCCAGCGGGAAACGAATATTTTCTTCTACTGTCATAGAATCGAATAATGCAGAGGCCTGAAACAACATCCCTACTTCCATACGAAGGGACCTTACCTCTTTTTTATTCAGCTTACAAAAGTTGATATCATCATAAAAAATATCACCTGAGGTAGGTTGTAATAAGCCTACCAGCAATTTTAGGAGAACGGTTTTTCCTGCACCACTTCGTCCTATGATCAAATTGGTTTTGGATTTATAGAACTCTGTGGTGATTCCTCTGAGCACCTCGTTTTCTCCGAATGATTTGATTATATTATCTGTTCTGATCATTTTCTAAGGTCAATTAAGTCAATAAAACAGCAATGAGATAATCCATCAATAGTATCATTACATCACTAAAAACTACTGCATTGGTACTTGCTACGCCCAGTTCTATGCTTCCACCTTTTACGTGATACCCCTGATATGCAGGTATAGTGGTAAGCAAATAAGCAAACACCACTGCTTTTATGAACATCAAGAATAAGTTGTAAGGTTCAAAGAAAGACCTTACCCCCATAATAAACTGATCAACAGTCATGAGGCCCGGCAATACTGTAGCAATATAGCCCCCCAATACACCGACGAAGGCTGCAATCGCCACCAATAAAGGAATAACAACGAGCGCAGCCAGCACTTTGGGCATAATCAGGTAGGCAGCTGTATTTACCCCCATAATTTCCATAGCATCAATATGCTCTTTTTGCCGCATTCCGCCAATTTCAGCTGCAATGTTGGACCCTACCTTACCGGCCAGTACCAGGCAAGTTATGGTAGGAGCCAGCTCGATAATCATCGAATCCCTCACAATGTATCCAATATAATAGATTGGCACAAGAGTACCATCCAATTGATAAGCAAACTGTACAGCGGTAACGGCCCCAATAAACACCGCTATTAGGGTGACAATGGGAACAGACCCTACGCCGATATCATCCATCTGGCGCATAGTCTCTTTGTAATACATAGAAAACTTCTCGGGTCTGGAAATGACGCTTTTCATCATTAGAAGGTAGCGCCCGAAATGGTATAGGATATTTAAATTCATAAAAACTTTTATTGGCAGTAAGCTGACTTCAAAAATACACACAAGAAATAAGGATTGTTTTTTAAAGCCGCAATAATGATCAATATTCTTTCACTTTTATAGCAGTAACAAAGCTTATTCCATTTTTACAATTATTTTATCCATTAATAAAAGAACAGCCGAACTGCGTACCCAATAGTAGGTCGGTCTTTTTTACCTTATTTTTCTAACTCCTATCCAACTCCTGACAGGACGATCCCAAGTCATACATTTCTCAACGTGACCTAAAATAACTCATATCCCATATCCTAAATTGTGGAAAAGAATTTAGATTTTGAGTACACACAGAACAAATTTATGGGGTAGATCATTATTGAGTAGAGTATTTTAATTCAACAGGACTGTTCTGCAAGCATTAGAGGAAATCTCTTAGCAGGCTTTAAGTGATCCTGTGCGATTCCCGATTTACGAACCCGGAAAGTCTATGAGCCTGGCGTTCCGCGAGTTTTCAAAAACACACAATGAATATCATAATTACCGGAGCCAGTAGAGGCATTGGCAGAGATTTAGCACTTAATTTAGCAAAGGATAATATCCATGAAATTCTGGTACTTTCAAGAAGCCAGGACAAGCTAAAAGAACTATCCAATCAGTCTCCTAAGATTCATTACCTGAAGTACGATCTGGCATCATCTGATACGCAGCAATTGGAAAAATGGCTGGAGCGTTGGGATAGTGTAGATGTATTGATCAATAATGCTGGCTTATTAATCAAAAAACCTTTTGAAGAATTAACCGAAAAAGATTGGCAGCAAAGCTATAATGTCAATGTTTTTGGTGTGGTACGGTTGATGCAGCTATGTCTGCCCATGATGAAAAAAAGCGATCAAGCCCACATCGTTAATATTAGCAGTATGGGTGGTTTTCAGGGTAGCTCCAAGTTCCCGGGCCTGGCGGCTTATAGTTCCAGTAAGGCGGCTTTAGGTAATCTTACGGAATTACTGGCCGAAGAATTTAAATCAGATGGCATTTCCATAAATGCTTTGGCACTCGGAGCCGTACAAACCGAGATGTTGCAACAGGCATTTCCCGGGTTCGAACCCCCTATGAAGTCTAAAGAAATGGCGGATTTTGTAGCTAACTTTGCACTTACCGGCGCTCATTTTTTTAATGGAAAAGTGCTACCTGTTTCTACTTCAACCCCATAAACTTATCTTCAATGTCACTGCCTGTGCGGTGGAAATAGCGTGTATGGATTTTACCGGCCAAAGGGCAAATTCCATAAACGCTTGTCGAACGCCGCTAACCAAATGTCCTGATTATAACTTTAATTAATGATTTACCTCATTAATTTGCAGTTCTCATTAGGCTACCTCGAAGTAGCCATCTACCTAACTATTTGCAAATAAAAATCGAATGTGTACAGTAACATTCATACCACAAGACAACAATAACTACATTCTGACTTCTAACAGAGACGAATTTACCCATCGTTCTCCCGAGGAGTTGTCTACTCAATATGTAAGCGATACTCAACTGGTATTTCCCCGGGATAAAACAGCCGGGGGCACCTGGATTGCAGTGTCCAATACAGATCGGGTGATTTGCATATTGAATGGTGCTTTTCAAAACCACCACCGAAAGCCGCCCTACCGACGTAGTAGAGGATTGATGGCTCTGGACTTTTTCGCTTTTCCATCTGTCAATAAATTTGTAGATCAGTACCAGTTTAATAATATGGAACCTTTTACGGTGATTGCCTGCGAAGGAGTAGAACTATATGAGATCATCTGGGATGGTGAGAAAGTAACTTTCAATAAGCCAAATAGCGAAGTTGCCCACATTTGGTCCTCTTCTACACTTTATGATAATGCTATAAAGAAAAAAAGACAGGGTTGGTTCGAAGCCTGGCAAGCGAAATCGAATACTCAAAGTCTGGACCAGATCATGAAGTTTCACACTACTGCAGGAGATGGCGACCGGGCCAATGGTGTGCTCATGGCCAGGTCCAATAACTTTTGTACCGTAAGTATTACCAATATCATCCGTAGTGGAGGGGTATTGGAAATGCGCTATCATGACCTTTTAAATGGCCATTCACGACGATATAGCCATTAATAAACCGGACTTGTTTTAGCACAATTTTACTTCCTTACTAAAGATTTGATTTCTTTTGTTAAATTTGTTTGGATCAACTTGTTCAATGCTATGTTAAAACAAGCGAGTAATCCATACTTTATCAAGCTTTTCAATTGGGAATACTGGTCAATTAATGCTTTTTACTGGCCGGTGTATGTCTTTTTTCCTTTTCTGGCGATCAGATCCAGGCATTTATGTTTTTTTACGGCAACCAATCCGGGTATTCAGTCTGGTGGACTTGGGGTTGAGTCTAAATATGAAACGATCCAGAAGCTCCCTTGCGAACTTCGGCCCAAGACCATCATTATTGAGCCGAATACTCCGATTGCGGAGGTTATGGAGCGAATGAGGGCGTCAGGTATTCACTTTCCGGTTATTACTAAGCCTGATGTAGGATTCAGAGGCCTACTGGTAAAAAAGATGGATACGCAGGCAGAATTGGAAGCCTACCTCGAGCGCTATCCCATAAAGTTTTTGATCCAGGAGTACATAAAATATCCGATGGAGGTTGGCGTATTATATTACCGGCTACCCAATAAAAAAAAGGGAACTATTTCTTCTGTTACGCTTAAGGAGTTTTTGCACGTTACAGGTGACGGTATCTCGACGGTTGAAGCGCTTATTTTTGAGTCGCCCCGGGCTTTATTACAATTAGACCGGATAAAGGCTAACTATGAGCATTTGCTAGCTACTATACCTAAGAAAGAAGAATTGATAAAATTAGGGGTAGTGGGCAATCACTCTAAAGGTACGCGTTTTATAAATGGCAATCATCTCATTGACAAGCAGTTGATCAAGACTTTTGATAAGATTGCGGCTCAAATACCGGGGTTTTTCTACGGTCGATTTGATATTCGTTGCAACTCTTTTGAGGAGTTGAAGGAAGGCCTGGCTTTTAAAATACTGGAAATCAACGGAGTATCCTCCGAGCCAACTCATATTTATGACCCTGAGAAGATTTCTTACTTTGGCGCTTTGAAAGATATCCTCAAGCATTGGATTGTAGTTTATAAAATTGGAAGAGCCAACCATAAGCTTGGTATTCCATACAAGCCATTCAGAAGCGTATACGGAGAAGTACGCCAGGTAAGAAAGTATGAGCGCATGATAGAACAGCTTTCCGCTTAGCTTTAAGTTACTGAAAGCTTTAGATTCAGCGCGTTTTAGGGTTGTTCACTGCCTCCGAAGTGTTCTCAATGTTGGCATTGCCAATCAAAGTAACTTTCCCCTGAACGGTACCACGGCGCTGTACAATAATGCCCTGCCACTTCTTTTCGCAAGCATTGTGCAACCGGGCATTGTCATTCAAAATGAGCTCTGCTCCGGGCCTAAGTGTAATAGTAGCATTGGCTGCCATTGAAACCCGGCAATTGATCTTTAGATGAATGCCCTCGTCGATAATCAGATGTCGATTGATATCTTTTTCGCCGTTCCACTCTGTATTTTTTCTGATAACTACAGGAGTATTATTTTCCAGCTCACACCAATTGTTGATTACAAGCGCTCTGGTGTGCCCTTTTTCAGAAGCAATACTTCTGTGCATACGGCCAATCTGACAGGGTGTGAGCGCATTTTGCAGGGCATTATAATCCATCATATTATTCGTAGCCATCGTATCACAGGGCGGGACATCAGACTTATTCCAGCAATTGCTAGGATGCGGTGGTGTATCATCACAGCCATCATTGCGTGTCCAGGCATGAATCAAACCAAAAACATGACCCACTTCGTGATTTAAAACTCCTCTGTATTTCCAGCTCGGCCCTCTATCTTCAAACATTCCGGCCATCTTTACGTGCTTCCCCAAAGCAACACCAACTGTACCTGCACTATAGGTCTTTGAAATAACGCTGTCGGGATGATGTGGCATGATAAAGACATTCATCGTAGAATCAGTATCCACGCCGTATTTTTCAAAAATCGTCCTGTCGTACAAATTTCTGTTGCGCCCACGATGGATATAGTAGCACAACTCATCATCAAAGTGAAAATAAATACCATCATCGTTAGGCGCATCCGTACCTGGAGTAAGCCGATACTCAAGCCGGGGAGGTATGACCGGAATATCATTCTTGTAAGGAAACCACAACTTGTTATTCAGCCTCAAATCTTTATTGGCCGATACGAGTAAGCCTTTCGTAAAATCTATGGCTTCCTGCCCGTAATAGTTCTTGCTGCTATCAGAGGAATTGACATAGTGAAAATTAACGCGAATTTGTCTTACAGGATAAAGTTCCAGATGATTAGTATCCGGAATGTAAGCATCATTTCCAAAACAATTCCCTGCAATGTTCTTATTCTGACCTTCATCAGGATCATTTTCCAAATAACTAACATCCTCTTCCGTCATAAACCGCTGGGTAACTGTATCTACAGGTACACCGCAAGCCACTATAAACAGTAACAAGAAAATCACTATCGTAAAACGCATCTCTATCTCTTTTTTCTAGTCTTCATTATAAGGAATACTACCATTCACCACCAGCGCCACCGCCACCAAAATCACCACCTCCGAAGCCACCAAAGCCGCCACTGCTACCACCACCAAAACCGCCGCCACCTCTGGAGCCACCAAAGCCGCCACCCGGAAGAAAGATCCAACCGCCGCCCCGACCTCTGTGATAATCATCATAACGACCGCCTCCGTAGTAACCACCACCGTCACCACCATTGTTAAACAATGAATAGATAATGATGATGAGCACTACGATGATAATCAAAGCAGCGAGTGGTGGGAAACCTTCTCCTTTCTGACCGGGATTCTCATTTTTATACTCGCCACTGCCCAGCTGAATAATTACATCGGTTGCCTCATTTAATCCTTTGTAATAACGGTTTTCTCTGAAGGCAGGTACAATAATATTTTTAATAATCCGGTCTATCATAGCATCTGGCAAAAAACCTTCTACCCCGTAACCGGTTTGGATAAATATTTTTCGGTCACTTACCGCTACATAGATGAGCAGGCCATTATCCTCTGGCCCACCAATTCCCCAGCTGGTAGCCAACTCGTAGGAATAATCGAAAATAGCCTCTCCTTCCAATGACCTTTCAATCACAATGGCAATTTGGGTAGAAGTAGAATCATCATACGCAACCAGCTTTTGCTCCAGAGCTTCCCGCTCAACGGGAGCCAGAATTTGTACATAGTCATTGACCAACCTCGGCGGGTTAGGCCTGCGAGGAATTTCTTTTGACTGTAGCCCTGCAACATACAAAAGGGATAAAATGCTGATCAGTAAAATCCGGTAGCTCTTCATTTTGACAAGTTTGATAGTTTTCATTGGATTAATGGACCACATTACTCTTCATCATAAGAAATCTCATCAGGCAGTTCATTTTCATCATCTTGCTGGTAAGGAAAATAGGTGGCCAAATAATCACCCACTTTTTGAATGCCGTAAACCAGCCCTTCTGTAAATTCTTGCCTCTTAAAATAAGCCTTGAGTTCTTCTTTGGTCTGTTCCCAAAAGGTATCCGGTACCACCTCATCCAGTCCGGCATCCCCCAGCAAAGCAAACTTATGATCCCTGGGAACAACAAAGAAAAGTACTCCATTTCTTAGTGCTGTCTCATGCATTTTCAATTTAAAAAAGACTTCTTTTGCTTTTTCCATCACATCTCCCCTACACTTTTTTTGCAAGTGGACCCGAATCTCACCAGAGGTTTTATTCTCTACAGCTTTTATAGCTTTAATAATTTCTTGTTCCTGTTCTTTTGAAAAAAAATTCACCATCGGCATCTGTCATTCAATGATTCATATTGTAATTATGAGACTTATTTCGCAAGACGGTATGCCTGCGAAATAAGTCCATTCAGCTATGCTGTCCATTCCTGGAATCTTATAGCTGAACGTTTTGTACGGGCCTGGCATTCGCTTTAAAGGCTTGTTTGAATACTACCGTAGCATTATTTAATCAAAATTAACGGTAGGGGCATTTTGGGCATTCTCGTCAGCCTGGAAGGGCTCCCGGCGATCAAAGCCGAAAAGGCCGCTGAATAGATTCCCAGGAAAACTCCTCACCGCTTTGTTGTATTCTGTAACGGCTTCATTGTACTTGTTCCTGGCTACCTTGATTCTGTTTTCTGTACCTTCCAACTGTACCTGCAGCTCTCTAAAATTTTCGTTAGCCCTTAGCTGTGGATAGTTCTCAGACACGACCAGAAGACGCCCCAATGAGCTGGAAAGACCACTTTGTGCTTTTTGAAAAGCCGCCAACTGATCCGGCGTAACATTTGATGGATCAATATTTATGCTTGTAGCGCGAGCGCGAGCTTCTGTAACTGCTGTAATAGTCTCTTGCTCAAAATCAGCTACACCCTTAACTGTAGCGACCAGATTAGGAATCAGATCAGCACGACGCTGGTAATCAGATTGCAAATCAGCAAATGCTTTGTTGGCATTTTCATCCAGATCTACAAATTTGTTCTGATAGTTCACTGTACTGAAAAAGGCAATGATGCCCAGAATGATGAGGCCAACGGCCAGGTAAATAGTATTTTTCATTGATCGAGCGTTATTTAGTTTTTTGTTTTAAAAACCATCCAAAAAATATACTTAGGAATGAGCAATAAATAGATCGCGCTTTTTGACCGAGGGGATTTTGTTCC
>CAZVOD010000108.1:0-12127 GCA_964628385.1 uncultured Saprospiraceae bacterium | reverse complement strand
ACAATATCAGGTTCTCCGAACCTTATTATATATCTTAATTTCGCGAACTACTTAGAAGTTATACCAAAAATAAATATAGCATTACTTTAGTAGGAGTGCTGTTTCATCCAATAATTTCAAAGCGGCATTAATTCCTATTTTGAAAAAAGAATAAGCTACCTGATGCTGCTCTGATTCACTATTAGCGGAAAGTAATGTAGAAATGGGTAAAACGGCGCCGACCCAACCTTCCATGACCCAATGCCCTGCGGATAATTCTGGCAAGTCACTGTAATCAGGGCTACTATCTTTGGACCAGTGATTAACATAATAATAATACTCATTAATATTTTCATCCGGAATAGACATACCGACGCCTATTGTTTTTGTAGCGTTTCCTTGCTCATCTACTCCAGCAAAAATAACGGCTCCGGTATCAAAATGATGGGGCCAGATCCTTATGGTTGAAAAATGATCAAAAGCATCAGCGATTTCCTTTAGAACCAAATCCACATTGGAGCGGTATCTGGCCATTTCTTGGTGATAAACCGGATTTTGAATCTCAAAAAGCTGACCATCATTAACAGGGTGATGCGGAATAGTGTAGTGATCAATAATATTGAACAACTTTGGGTCGCCTCCCAGCCTTGTAATTTCGTTGATTAGCCACTCCTGAACCTCTTTTTTACCGTGCCCACCGAGGCTCAGATAAGCGATAGTATCCAGGTTGGCATCAAAAATATGCAGCTCAAAGGGGTGATACAAAAGTCCCATCCAGATAGAAGTATCAAATTTAATTTCTCTGCTGATCATTCCGTGCCTACTGCTGACCCAAGCCATATTAGATTGGGAATCATCCTTTTCCTGGGGCAGGTAAGAATTGCCCATGCTGGCTACAAATTGTGCCGCATGATGTATTTGTAAAACATATGGATTCAGTGCTGTGGGTGAATCAAGTGTTTGAAGCTGCCAGCTGGCGTCGCTATGGTTCATGCCTTGAATTTTCTTTAGATGTAATTTTATTTTGATTTGGTGAAAGATGCAAAATAAAAATAGTAAAAAATGTTATTACTGGAACAAACCAAGATATTTCTTCAAAAAACAGACATGTCATTTATAGATATGTCATTTGTAAAAATTAGCTTCTCCCTACTGTGTATAGCTCAATGTAGTACATTTTTTAAGTCCTTTCAAAACTGACATGACATGTCTAGACATGACATGTCTTGAGGGAATATCATCGTAGCCCACCCCAATTTCAGTCCCTTTTTCCACATTCAACCTTTTCTTAACAAAAACACTTTCTTTGTTTGAAAAGAAATAGTCATCTTCATCTTTCAAACAAATACTTAGCTGTGGAAACACTCCATCCCACTCCTTCTTCCGGGCAATTTGTCAAAGTGATTCTACCACTGGCCGTACCCAAATCATTCACCTACGCCATACCCAATTACCTGGTCGCCAATGTCAAATTTGGCGTACGTGTGGAAGTAAAGTTTGGAAAGAATAAACTCTATGCCGCTCTGGCAATCGAAAAAACAGCAACACCACCAAAGGACTATCAGCCCAAGGATATTATCTCTGTGATCGATGAAGAACCTATTCTGCTGCCAATACACCTGAAACTCTGGCACTGGATTGCCAACTATTACTGCTGTACAACAGGAGAAGTCATGAACGCTGCCCTGCCCGCTAATCTGAAATTAACCAGCGAAACTATTATCACCCTGAATACTGAGTACGAACCCCACCTCAGTGAACTCAACGATAAGGAATATCTCATAGCCGAAGCCCTGACCTTCCAAAATGAGTTGCCCATTGAAGAAATCCGAAAAATACTGGACCAAAAAGCCGTATATAAGTATGTAAAAAGCCTTCTGGAAAAAAAAGTCGTTTTCTTAAAAGAGGATCTCAAAGAAAAATACCGCCCCAAAAAAATAAAATGCGTACGCCTGCAAGAGCCTTATGCCTCAGATAGTAGCACGCTCGAAGAAGCTTTTGAAAAACTTAGCCGCTCCAACCGACAAGTAGAAGCCCTCATGGCCTTCCTCACCATGAAAGGCCAAAAAGAATACATCCGCCAATCTGAATTAATCAAAAAAGCTAATGCTGATAATAGCGTGATTAAAGCCATACAAAAAAAAGAGATCTTCGAAATTTACGAGCGCGAAATAAGCCGACTTATAGATTACGGATCTGACGTCCTGGAAACTCATATCCTGGCCGATCAACAATCACGAGCGATCACAGAGATTAAAAATACTTTTGAAGAAAAAGAAGTAGCCCTGCTGCATGGCGTAACTGGCAGTGGAAAAACACGCGTATACATCGAGTTTATTAAAGAAGCTATTAAAAAAGGAGAACAAGTACTGTATCTGCTACCGGAAATAGCCCTGACTGCCCAGCTAATCACTCGCCTTCAAAAAATTTTTGGCAATGATATCGCCGTCTATCACTCCCGCCTTAATAACAACGAGCGAGTAGAATTATGGAATAGTGTTTTGAATGGAAAATCAGTGCTGGTAGGAGCCCGTTCTGCTCTCTTTTTACCCTTTCAAAAACTAAAATTGATAATCGTAGACGAAGAACATGACCCCTCCTTCAAACAATCTGAGCCCAACCCAAGATATCAGGGTCGTGATACTGCGATTTACCTAGCGCATCTCTTTGGTGCAAAAGTTATTTTGGGAACCGCTACCCCATCTGTAGAATCTTACCACAATGCAAAAAAAGGTAAATATGGGCTGATTGAAATGCCTGACCGTTTTGGTGGCCTCAAAATGCCTGAGATTATTATCGCTGACCTGAAGCCGGACCTCAAAGAAAGGAAAAGTCAGAAACACTTCTCTAGCTTACTTTTAGAGGAGATGGAAAAAACACTGAAAAACCAAGAACAGATTATCCTATTTCAAAATCGTAGAGGATTTGCTCCCCTTTATCGCTGTGCAACTTGTGGCTGGCATGCCGAATGCCGCTATTGTGATGTCAGCCTCACCTACCACAAAGGCTTTAATGCCCTAAAATGCCATTACTGCGGCTTCCAAAGTAAATTGGGAGCCGACTGCCCAGCCTGTGGCAGTAAAGAAATGAAATTACAAGGAATAGGTACAGAGAAAATTGAGGATGAAGTAAAAATTTATTTCCCGGATGCCCGAATCAGCCGAATGGATTTTGACTCGGTACGCTCAAAAGATGGCCATGCCAGAATAATCAGAAACTTCGAAGAAGGCAATATTGATATTCTGGTCGGCACACAAATGGTCACTAAAGGACTGGATTTCGAAAATGTAGCACTCGTAGGCGTACTCAGCGCTGATCAGATGCTTCAGTTTCCAGATTTCAGGGCTAGTGAACGGGCCTTCCAGCTGATGACTCAGGTTAGTGGTAGAGCCGGCCGTAAGCACAAACAAGGAAAGGTAATTATTCAGGCCCTGCAAAATGATCATCCGGTGATCCGGGAAGTACGGGATCACGATTTTTTTGCCTTATTTCAGCGCGAAATCCTGGAAAGACAAACTTTCAAATACCCTCCTTTTTACAGATTAATACGGGTGACTTTAAAGCATAAAAAAACAGATATCATCAACAAAGCAGGCAATATCTATGGCAAACTACTCAAGCATAAGCTGGGAGATGCCGTGCGTGGCCCCGCCGTGCCATTCATTTCCAGAATAAGAAATTACTATCTAGTTGACTTTTTGGTAAAAATGGAACGACATCCACAAAAGATGAAATTTACCAAAGAAGCTGTGGTAGATGCAATGCATCAACTCCGCCAGAATGAAGGCCTTTCTGGCGTAAGAGTCAATATCGATGTCGATCCCTACTAAACGATGCTGTATTTACAAATTTAGAGATGCTATGTTAGCATCCAAATATGCTCTCAGATATCCCGTTTTTTCATAATAAAAAAACACCTAGCAATGAAATACTTGCACTATACACTAACTTATTGAAAAATACTTAACATTGCTGAGGGCATAATTTTAATAATTGTTGCTAAATTTGGTAAGGACATGATAAGTATACAAAGGATTCGTCAAAGATGGAACAGCAACAAATCATAGAAGCTATTCAAAACAATGATATTGACAGGGTAAGAGAACTGTTAAATAAAAAACCTCAATTAGCAGAAATACAAACCCCTTCAGGCCTTTCCATTATTCAACTGTCCGCCTATCTAAAAAATGAAGAACTTACATCGCTGCTCTTAAACCATAAAAAAGAGCTTGACCTTTTTGAAGCTTGTGCTATCGGGAAGATAAATGCCGTGAAAAAACAGATCGAGAAAAACCCCGGGCTGCTAGGTAGCTTTTCTAATGATGGCTTTACCCCACTGGGCCTGGCCTGCTACTTTGGGCACCATGAAATTGCAGATTTTTTGATAAAAAAAGGAGCGCAAATCAATATAGCCTCCAAAAATGGCTTTGAAGTTACGCCACTTCATTCTGCTGTGGCGGGAAGCCATCTGGCTATTGTCAAATTACTTTTGGACAATGGAGCTAATCCCAATGCCGAACAAATAGCAGGTATTCGCCCTCTTCATGCCGCAGCTCACAAAGGGGAGAGCGAAATAGTAGAATTGTTACTGAAAAATGGGGCTGACCCCAATGCCAGGAATGAAGAAGGCAAAACAGCTGCCGACCTCGCTATGGGCAAAGCCCTGTCTTTACTACAATAAATCCCTTTTATTAGAGTGTTGTAATCAAATCTTCAGGCCTCAGACCTGACATAATCACAACTAGCTGTATAGATCATACCATTGCCATACCGACTGGGCGTTTCTGCCAGCCAAACGGGTGCAGATAGGCCAACCTGCTTGGAAAGCTCTTTAAACTTATTATAGTTCACAGGATATGGCACCCAGGATGGGACCAGGCGATCAGTATCATATTCTATCAGAATAAAACGCCCTCCTGTTTTCAGGTGACCCAGAATATTTTGCAATGCTTTTAAGGGCTCTTTGGCATAATGCAGCGTATTGGCCATAATTATCCCATCGCAAATCGGTAAATTCATATCTCGTGTAAAATCCACTTCCTCGATCTCAAAAGATACCTCTACTTCTCCTTGCAATCGATACAAAGCATGTGGATTTTTATCGGCAGCAATGATACGAGCTTCAGCACCTAACAATTGAGTAAGCGCTAACGTGAATAGTCCCGTTCCTGCCCCTATATCAGCCCAGGTACCAGCAGGGCTATTGACGCCCTCTTTTATCAATGATATCGCTTGCTTAAGTTCCATATCCTATGTTACACTTTTACTATTGAAGTAGTTTAAGAAGGTAGATATATAGCCGACGGTAAAGGCTTACGGATGAAGACGAAACGCTTTTTACTTTTCGTAGCATGCGCTACGGAAATAAAAAAAGCGGAGTCAAATCAACTCCGCCAGTACTTCTCTTGATCCAGATTTATTTCATCAAAGACAATTGCCTTGTGGTCAGCGTATTGTTGGATTTTAATCGAATATGATAAATACCGTTAGCATAAGCGGAAAGGTCCACTCTTTCTTTGATCGTTTTCACCCTTTCTTTAGTTACACTAAACAAAACGCTTCCCATCATGCTAACAATTTCTAATGTGACATCCGTTGGCTGCTCAAAACCAGTCTCAACGAAGACAATACCCGTTGTAGGCTGAGGGTAAACCTGAATATTAATAGGCTGACCTTCACCGCTGCCGGCTACCTTTACTTTACGCGGTAAATCATTTTTTACCGGCCCCGGCATTCCGTAAGCCAAAGGCTTTTTCAGTGATTTATTTTCTGAAAAACTATTCACTCGCCTAAATTCAATATTTTCCACATAAAATTCATATGCTTTATTGATTGGATAAAAGTTAAGAGCACTCAACTCCTTTGATCCGTAAGTGGCGGTATTTTGATAGTTAAATGGCCACTGTCTAACTCTTTTTCCATCAATAAATAAAGTAGTGGAATTATTATCCAGATCAAAATGCTGCTCAACCACTACCCAACTGTCTTTAGTATATCCAAAAGTAGTATATTTTCCTCCTGCTCTAAGATAGCCCAGGCCTTCGCCATTAAAAAATACATCCTGAGCCCATTCCTCATCGTAATACCCACCAGGGTTGAATTTATGTAAAATATTATAATAGGCCCTGTCACCGGAAAATGTCCAGATCAAAAAGGATAGTTTATATTTCCCACTGGAGCGTTCTCCCAATTTTAAAACAGCGTCCTGTTGTCCTCCTCTAAAAAAACTTAAATACTGATTGTCAGCGTGAGCACTTACAATCGCTTCTTCTACTGTATTTTGAGCACCCGACCAGGTAGTCCAACAATCAGACTGAGGGCTAATAGCTCCGACCTTATAAGATTCAAAATCTTCACAAATATTTGTTGCCAACGGATCAACGCACTGACAATTTTCTTGTGACCTCCCATTAATGGAAAACGCTTGCCTGTAGGTTTTATCGAGATAGTCAATCTCTATGCGCCAGGTACCAGGCATTATGTCCGATGGAAAATCAAAATAATAGTACCAGTAAGAGTTGTAAATATAATTCTGAGGACTGGTATGCGTCCAGTTGGTGTATAATTGTCCATTTGGCCGATAGACCCTCCATTCGCTTTGATGGCCTTTCAATTGACCTGTGTAATAAGCGGCTATGTAGACACGCTCCCCAGGATTGAAAGCATTTTGTTCGAAGGTTTCAGCCTTTCGACATTTATTATCATAAGGGTAAGGGGCAGAATGATGTGTCATGATTTTATTAATGCCAGACTCTTGATAAGGCTTTTGTTCTAACCACCAGGAGACCTTCCCGTTCCTTCGATTACAGGGACCGGCAAAAGGATCAACCAGATTATTGTTGGCATCGTATACCTCAAAGTGTAAATGAGGTCCGGTAGAATTTCCGGAACTTGCCACAACCCCCAGGTATTCTCCTCTGGCTACCGTTGCGCCGACCCTCTTGCTGGTCAGGGAATTTCTCTTGAGGTGCCCATACCAGGCTTGAGAACCATCGGCATGCCGGATATAAATAGCATTCCACTGGCCATTTCCAAAAGAACAATTCCGGTCATAGTTACCATCATATTTGTCAATGATCGTTCCGGGAGCCGCCGCCACCACTTCTACCTGGTTTTTTTCTACCATTTCCCAGTGATAAGGCCAAAGGGAAATGTCAATGCCTTGATGGTTGTATCCCTCAGGCGTATCATACGATCGCTGTCCACAGTTGTAATCTGTTAATCTGTCCGGAAATTTTTCGTTGTGATCCACATAATTACTTAATACATAGTAGCCGGGGTCATTAAAATTAGCATTCTGGCGCAGTGGCCAATCAAAGCGGATAATATTCTTTCTGCTACTTTTTTGCGGGAAGATATATCCTCTACCAATCAAGCTATCTGTGCGCTTTCTCAATATTGACTGTATGCGTATTCTGTCGCTTTCCTCCAGGCATTTTTCTTGTGCTACCTGTTCTCTTTTTTCTTGGCCATCGCCAAATGGACCCAGCATCTTTTGTTGGGCCTGAGCCTCCAAACCGGCAGTCAGGAAGATAAGTACGGTCAATAATTGGGTAATTATTGTTGTTATTTGATTATTGAAACTAAATAAGTGTGTCATGAGTGAAAAGGTTTTTTTGACTTATTAGTGCTTCAAAGCAGCAAAAGGTCACTGACAAAAATCACTTTCTAGGTAATATATCCGCTCATTCCAACGCCTCCGCTGATTTTTAATTTCTTATGGAAAAGTTATTTAAGAAAGGTTTTAGCCTTAGGAGTCAGGCTTGCCAGGGATTTATTAAGGTCAATTGAGGGCGGCAGCGATGTAGGCTGTTGTCCATGCCGATTGAAAGTTGTAGCCCCCAGTAATCCCGTCAATATCCAGAATTTCACCTGCGAAATACAGGTTTTTACAAACTTTACTTTGCATAGTTTTGAAATCTATACTTTCAAGACTGACCCCTCCGCAGGTGACAAACTCTTCCTTGAAGGTTGTTTTACCCTTTACGGCATAAATATCATTGGTCAGCGTATTGATGAGCTTGTTGAGGCCTTTTTTACCGAGCTCCCCCCAGCGCCGTTCCGGCTGTATCTCCAGTTTTTGAAGTAAATATTGCCAAAGGCGATCCGGCAAACAATAAGGCCTGTAATTGCTCAGTAGTTTTTTGCTATTTGCCTTAATAATCCCCTGAAGTGCCTCTCTGACCAGTTCGTTATTAGGCTCATTTACCCAATTCACCTGTACATTAAATTCGTAATTCATATCGCTGAGCAGGCGGGCGCCCCAGGCTGATAATTTCAGAATGGCTGGCCCGCTCATTCCCCAGTGTGTAATGAGTAGCGGACCTGTAGCTTTTAACTTTGTGCCCTGAATACTGACTGTAGCAGGTTCTACAACAATCCCCATCAAGTCAGTTATACATTCCCTGGGCATGTTGAAGGTAAATAAAGAAGGAACAGGGTCTTCAATCTTGTGATCTAATGCTTCCAACCACTCAAGCCCCCGACGCTTTGGTGCCCCCCCGGTAGCGACAATTACTTTATCAAAAGATCGAGGGCTGTTCTTTTCGTCAATAAAATGAATTTGTAATCTTCCCTGAACAGCAAGGATGGACTTCACTCCTACTCCCGTCAAAACAAGTATTCCCAATTTACGAGTTTCATCCAAAAAACAATCTATAATCGTTTGGGAGCTTTGGGTAGCCGGAAATACATGATTGCCCTCCTCAACGACCAAATCTATTCCGCGTTCTTCCAGCCAGGCCATCATATGTTGGTTATTAAAAACCCTAAAGGCCTTTTTGAGCTTTTTACCACCTCGAGGATAGGCATTAGCCAGATCACTCAGGCTCGGACAGTTGTTTGTAACATTACAACGGCCACCTCCTGATATCTTTACTTTAGATAGTACTTTTTTACTCTTTTCATAAATCACCACCTCAGCCTCCGGATAGTTCCTTTTGGCGTGTATAGCGGAAAAAAATCCGGCAGCTCCTCCTCCTACAATAGCAATCTTCATGGATGGATCATTTATTCAAAAATAAAATTAAATGGGTTTTGCGAAAAATGGAAGTTTTGATCGTAAGAAGCTATTTAAATTTAGTTTTTTTTACATCTGAGAGCAAGTAAACGTATTTGCGCCAGATGGATAAAAGCCTCGGAAGATGAGGTTTTACGCTCATAATCCTTAAGAAGTCGCCGACAATTGTCCAACCAAGCGAAAGTTCTTTCGACGATCCAACGCTTAGGCAAGACGTTGAAAGTCTTAAGATTTTCGTCTTTTCTGACAAAAAGCCAATAAGCGGCTGTACCTTTAATGGACTGGGCATCAATTATACCCACACTTGGAGAACGTTCTTTGCCAACTAATTCTCGGTAACCGCCCCCAAGTTCTTAATACAGAAAGGCTAAAAGCCCATTGTCACGCCAAGTTTTGAAATAGTAATAAACAATACTAGAAGGTGGAAGATCCCCTGGAACATCCCGCCATCCGCAGCTATTTTTTAGCACATAGAAAATCGAATCAAAGATCGAACGCAATGGATAAGCTCGTTTGCGCTTGACCATTTGCTCAGGCTATCTATTTTCAATAACTTGCCACTGAGAAGCTATTTGATTTTAATCTTTCGATCCTGTTAGGCGTCTTTTGCGGCTACTTTTCGTTACCAAAATCCTTCCCGCCACTTTGCGGGACAGGCTATTTAGCGCTGCTAAACTCCGGTTTTGGCGCCTCAATTAGTCGCAAAACCCACCCTAACAGGTTTCAAAAACCAAATTCAACCAGCTTCTGAGCGTTCGTCAGAGAAAAAGTGTATTTTTTCGTCACAAATCAAGTATACGACTTTCTGCGAATGCTCTTCTTATATATCAATTTTTATAAATTTAAACAGCTTCTTACCTTCGCGAAATAAGCCTGACTTTTACCCACCTTTGGCAGGGAATAGAAGTGAGCTGTCCCCATAACTCAAAAAGCGATAGTCATTATCCAATGCAGCCCGATAAACTTTCCGCCAGTCCTCCCCAATAAAAGCAGCAATCAAGAGAATTAAGGTAGAGTTCGGCATATGGTAATTAGTGATTAGCCCATCACACATTTTGAAGGAATACCCCGGGTAAAGGAATATCTCGGTTTGGCCGCCTATCTGATCCCATTGATTCTCGTCCATATAGTTTAATACATTCTGCAAAGCCGTATGCTTATCTATCGCTTCCAGCTCGTATGGATCTTCTTTTGGGATATAAAAGTCACTGTGACCATAATGAAGTCTTACCCCATACCAGTAAAGGCTCTCCAGTGTCCGCATGGAAGTTGTCCCCACCGCAACCGTCTGTTGAGAAGAAAGCAGCGATTTTATCGTTTGCCTTTGTATCCACACTTGCTCGTTGTGCATAGGGTGCTTAGTGATATCGTTTGTTTTGATAGACTGAAAGGTTCCTGCCGAAACATGTAGCGTAGCGTATTCTATAGCAACACCTTTTTTTTCCAGATTATCAATAATCTTATTAGTGAAATGTAATCCTGCTG
This sequence comes from uncultured Saprospiraceae bacterium, assembly GCA_964628385.1. Classification (GTDB taxonomy): domain Bacteria; phylum Bacteroidota; class Bacteroidia; order Chitinophagales; family Saprospiraceae; genus JANQPA01. The sequence continues at coordinate 1,644 of CAZVOD010000108.1, read as the reverse complement.
TAGGCGCTGCCACTGCTCCATCCATCTTGGAGTAAACAGTTTGATAACGATCATGATCCTCTTGTTCTACCTCACGCTGAATGTAAGGAGGCAATGGTATTTTTCCTATTTCGGTAAGTAATTCACTAAAAGTCATCCCTTCCCATTCGAAAGTTACTTCATCTTCTCCGGTACGAGTTGCTGTAAAGGCGAGAGATTTGCTAGACAGAGCAGTGCCCGGTTTCCACCTTTTGGCATTTCCGATCAGACATTTCCAGGTGCAAGAATGCTGGCTATTCATCACCTCTTCGTGTACTTTAGAAGGGACTAGAGGTTCGAGTAGAAATATTTCTATCCGAGCTCCTGTATCCTTGTATAAGATGATTCTGGCCGGAATGACTTTGGTATTATTGAAGACCAATAGTGTATCGGCGGATAATTGATCTAGAATATCACCAAATCGGTAATGCTGAATATCTCCCTGCCGGTACACTAACAGTCTGGACGTTCCCCGTTCTTTGGGTGGATGCTTGGCGATCCGTGATTCTGGTAGCTCGTAAGAAAAATCCTCTAATTTCAGATTCATGCTGCTGCTTGGAAGTGTTTACTTTATGATCACAAACTTATCGTATTTTTGATAATTCATTCAACCTAATTGATGTCAAAAGCCACACCTGTACATTTAAGTGGGCTACACTGCCTGAGATGAAGACAAGGACACAGACTTTTCCCTTCTAGCTATTTCTTTTTTATTTTGGAAATGGTTTTCCAACTTACTTTTCACAACGCATAGTAGCATAAATAGCCAAGGGGCCTTTATCCACCTTCCACTCTCCGGTTCGGCCATCTTTTTGCATGAGTTGTTGACCCCAAATCTTACTGATGAATAAGCCTCCACAAGTACTTTCACCCGGCGGGATATTCAGTACTTCCAGCGTAACCAAAAAATCAGTGTCAACTCTTAGCCTCCGGTCTTTGAGATCTAGTTCTACCTTTTTTTTCTTATCGTTTTGATCAAAACTCATTAGCAATTCCTCACGATTAATGTTCTGGGTGGGCTGTCCATTTTTCAATTCATAAATATTGATGCCATAGTTCGCCTCATCACAATTTAGAGTCACCAATCTAAAAAATAAAGATTCTAAATAACAGGACTCGTCATTGCTGATAATAGTACCTATTTCGTAACCCAGCGTTTTTTCTATGGTCATAAACCCCGTCATGCCATTAATGATCCCGGGATTAACGCCCTTTTTTCTTTTTCTGTACCTGATTTTTTCGGCTGTTACCTCAACCTCTTGTATGCTATAGTTGATGGCCTTAAGAACTATTTGGCAGCTTCCAGCCAAATCGGCCAGGCTCAAAGTGGATGATTCATAGCCGATAGCACTCAAACGGATACTGTCTAAAAGTTTTATTTTTTCTGCGGGTAATAAAAACGCGCCGTTGAGGTCAGAAACAATACCATAATCCAAGTCAGCATTGTAAACATTTACGTACGGCAAGGGCTCTTGTTGTTCAGTTATTATGGTACAGGCCAAGTCCTGACCAAGTAATATCTGGCACATTAGAAATAGGCAAAATGAAAGTCTCAACTTCATGTTAAGAAAGATTAAATATATAAAATTATAGTCGACATTTCAAAACAAAATATTTTGGACTTTA
>CAZVOD010000107.1:0-12138 GCA_964628385.1 uncultured Saprospiraceae bacterium | reverse complement strand
TTAAAAAAGACCGTTAGCCTATCAGATGCGTTAATATAGATAAATGAGTAAATGGATTGCACAAATATAAATATTTTTTGAAACCAACCGGGCAATTTACTTGTCAATAATCTTGAGAAAGAGAGCTTTTGAATAATATTTGAAAGGCAGAAAGATAAAAGTTATAAGATGAGAAATAAAACAGTAGCAGGAATGCTGGCGCTATTCTTTGGCGCTTTTGGTGTTCATAGATTTTACCTCGGCAAGCGTTTTCAGGGAATCCTTCACATGTTCGTCTTCTTTTTCACCTTTATCATTACCGTTTCTGAAGACCCTGATTTTCCCCTGTTTTTCATTCCGGCGCTGGTAGGTTTTGTAGATGCCGTACTCTTATTTGCTATGCCTCAGGATGAATTTGACGAACGCTACAATAGCTTTTTGAGAAAACAAATGAACGGCCAACGAGAAACGCCGTTCGGATACGGTGTTGAAGATCGCTACGGTGCCGAAACCGCAGCTCTAGATACCATCAAACGAGAGGGAATCATACTGTTTAGAGAGTATGATTTTGAAGGAGCTCGAATGGCCTTTCTGGAGGCTTTGGATATCGATCCAGAAGACCCTTCCCTGCATTTTAATCTGGCTTGCACCTATTCTATGTTAGAAGATGCCTACAACTCCCTGTATCACCTGGAAGAGGCTGTACGACATGGGTTCAATGATATTAATAAGATTCACAATCACCATGCTTTGGCTTATATTCGTTCGCTACCTTTGTTCCGCCAGTTTGTAGACAATGGTTATCGTCAAATCAAGCAGCTTAGAGCCGATCATGACTTACCAGAGGATACCTTCATGGACCTGGACAATAAGACCAAAACGGATCAGTTACTCCAACAGATTCGGCAGCTAGCGGATCTCAGGGATAAGGGTATCCTTACCAATGAGGAATTTACCGAGCAAAAAAGGAAGATTCTGGAAGATAAATAGTAGGCCTGCTTCGAGAGTTTTGTAATAGATTGAAACTAGCTGCTTTTCCCATTTTAATCCTACGAGAAAAGTCTACCTCTATCGTTAGCAAAAGTAGGAGCGATGAGTAATAAACAACAATGTGTAGTTACCAGCCTCGTGTAGCTCCTACTTTTTCCTATTCTCCTTGCTTTAGGCTGGCTACTCAACGACCAAACCTCGCTGTTCAACGACCATTGTTGTTCCTTTTGACATTTGATAATAAACTTGTTGTGAATTTAATCACTACATAAACCACTATCAAATGAAAAGAATCTCTTTCTTATTAGTATTAATTTTTTTATTGGTACAATCCTGTGTAATTATGTCTTTACATCCGCTTTACACAGACGATACCATTGTTTACCTGGAAGGCATCGAAGGAAAATGGTTAGATGATTCGGCTGAAGAGCTACAAGGTAACTACATAGAAATTACCAGACAGGAAAAGGGCTATGAATTAAGCGTGTACGGCGAAGAGGGGGATACGACCACACACGAACTTGTTATAATAGAATTGGGAGGTAAGTACTTTGCGGATTTTTATAAACCATTAGGCAAAGAAGGCCTTGCCACTAGTTTTGCTTACCACTACCCTACTCACAATTTTGCCCGATTAAAAATGAACGACGGCAATATGGAATGGTACTTTTTTAATGGTGATTATCTGGAGAAATTGTTCGAACAAAGGAAAATACGCATCAAGCATGAGCGGGTGGGTGATGATATCATTCTTACGGCCAGCAGTGAAGAATTACAAAAATTCATACAGAAGTATGCTGACGACCCAGAGGCCTTTGATGGTGGAGATGTATATTTGAGAAAATTATAAAAATGGAATTCCTTAAATCAGTACCTCAAAGCAGGCCTGTTCAGCATGGCCTGTTTTGGGGCCTTTCCTACTATATTTTACTGCGGGTATTTCTTTATGAGCCGCCATCCCACGCAGTGGACTATGTCTACACTTTTCTATTTCATTTTTCATTACTGATAATCGTGTATTTGAACCTCGTTTTATTAATACCGCTTTTTTTAAAAAAGGGGAAATATGGCATTTATGGGTTGACCTTCATAGGGACATTACTACTCGGTATAGCCATTAATTTTCTGACATTCAACTTCTTGTCAGATCTGCTATTCCCAGGTTACTATTTTATTTCTTACTATAATTTTTGGGACCTCACTCAATTCATGTTAGTGTACCTATCCATAAGTACCTTATTGAAGCTTTCCCGGGCGTGGTTTGAGGTGAATGAGAAAGATAAAACCATAAAAGTTTTACAAAATCAAAAACTGCAAGCAGAATTAGCTGCGCTGAAGCACCAAATCGACCCTCATTTTCTATTCAATAACCTCAATGCGATTTATAATATGACATTAGATAACTCCGAAAAAGCTGGCGATGCCTTGCTGCGTTTGGCCGACAACATGCGCTATGTACTTTATCGCACAGATGAGCAGGAAGTGCCATTAGGAAATGAAGTAAACTTTTTGGAAACCTACATCGATCTCCAAAAAATGCGACTAGATGAAACGAAGGTTGATATTCTCTTCTCTCATCAAATAGAGAATGCGGAACAGCCGGTAGCTCCACTTCTATTTTTACCCTTTGTAGAAAATGCCTTCAAACATGGCCTGATTGGCAGTAAAAATGGGAAGTCAATCATTCAGATAAGTTTGAGCCTCAAGGCCAACGTTATTCATTTTTTTATAAAAAATACCTTCAAAGAAAAAAAGAACAAAGGAGTACCGAAATCGGAAGGTGGAATTGGTTTGAAAAATGTAAAATCGCGGTTGGATAAGCTTTATGCACGACAACACCAGCTTGAAATAAAAAAGACAACAGATTTTTTTGAAGTAGCACTAACCATTTTCCCTAATTCAAAATAAAGGGTCCATGAAAATAATGATAGTAGAAGATGAGCCCCCAGCTGTAGAAATACTGCGGAAATATATTAAGCGGCTGCCCAATCTGGAGCTTAGTTACATCTGCAGCAATCCACTTGAGGCCATAGACATACTCAATAGTGAATCTATTGATCTGCTGTTTTTAGACATCAACTTACCTGAGCTATCGGGAGTGGAATTGTTTCGTTCGCTAACCTCAGCCCCAAAAGTGATATTTACTACCGCCTATTCTCAATATGCTTTAGAGGGCTTTGAACTTCAGGCTACTGATTTTTTGCTCAAGCCTTTTTCTTTTGATCGATTTTTGAGAGGTATCAATAAGGTTAAACAAGAACTAGATAATGAAAAAAAATTAAGTCTTCCAAAAGACTTTCGCAAGCTACTCATCAAAGCCGATAGGAAGCTTTATCAGATAAACCTCAGCGAGCTGCTTGCTTTGGAAGCTTACGGCGACTATGTCAAAGTAATTACAACAGAAAAACAAATTTTACCCAAAGAAACCTTGCAAAAGCTGACTGCCCAATTACCGGAAGAAGGATTTATGCGTATTCATCGTTCTTATGTGATCAATCTGGCAAAGATCGAATACATAGAAGGTAATCTTGTACATATCGATGGCAAAAACTATCCTGTAGGTAAAGCTTATAAAGAAGAACTATTAAACCGAGTGTACGGAAAGTCATAAAACCTAGTAATTGTACAAGTCTCTGAATTCGTTATATTTGTTCAAACATAAATAAAGGATGGATTTTACGGGAAAAACTGTTTTTATTACTGGAGGTACAAGAGGAATCGGCAGGGCTATTGCAATAGCTTTTGCCAAACGCGGTGCCAGAGTGGCAATCAATTACAGGAACAACGATGAAGCAGCTAGAGCAACTTACAAAATGCTGGAAGGAGAAGGCCATATTTTTGTAAAAGCCAACATAAGCAATCCGGATGCAGTGGAGCGTATTTTTGATCATATCATCGCTGAATTTGGCCACCTAGATATTGTGGTCAATAACGCTGGCATTTTTGAATCCCACCCCATTGATGACTGCAGTTACGAACACTGGCAGCATGCCTGGAAAAAGACACTGGATGTCAACCTGATTGCCTCTGCCAATGTCTGTTATTGTGCTGCTCAGCATATGATGGAACAAAAAAGTGGCCGTATAGTCAATGTTTCTTCCAGAGGAGCTTTCCGCGGAGAGCCCGAACATCCGGCCTACGGTGCCAGCAAAGCGGGCATAAACGCCATGAGTCAATCCTTAGCACAGGCACTGGCTCCTCATAACATCTATGTTGGGATAGTTGCTCCCGGCTTTGTAGAAACTGATATGACCGCCGAGCTCCTCACTGGTGAACAGGGAGCAGCAATAAAGGAACAAAGCCCGCTAAAAAGAGTAGCGAAGCCCGAGGAGGTGGCTTATGCAGTCCTGTTTTTGGCTTCTGAAGGTTCGGAGTTCTCTACCGGAACAATAATTGACGTGAATGGTGCTTCTTACCTGAGGTCTTGAAAATAACTGGCTAGCAGAGCATTAAATGCTATTCTGTGTCCAACTGCTGAAAAAGGTCAAGAAGGGAAACCTCTTCTACCGGTTGTATTTCTACCCTCAAGAGCTGATTGCGCAACTGGGTGTAGGTCCGTACTCCTGCAAAAAACTCTCCGTTTTGCAATCCGAATATAATCAGGTCCACGGGAGTGGCCTTCAAAGGGACATTGAATAAACTGAACCGTTGGCCGGAAGGATGCATCTTCACCACCGCTTTATGGCCTCTAAAATGAAGCAGAGCAACACTTTCATCCAATTGGCCGAAAGCATTGACATACTTGGCACTAACCATGGTACCATTCTTTTTTTTACTTAACCCGACGGCACAGCTTACCCAATTGAAATCCAGTAAAAAGAAAGAGAAATACTTTTTGCTACCTAATTTTTTAATGGGTAATTTTTTGGAGGCTATTAGTTTCCACTCAAAAGAAGGCTGTTCACTAAATGGATGGGTAGTGGCGACGCCCCCACTGTAGAGTTTCATGCCTACCGGATTGACTACACTATCCTGAACAGGCATATCGATAGGAAGAGGTTTGGAAATTTGTAATGGAAAGTAATTTTGAACGGCTTGTATCCACAACTGACCGTTGATATCCAGTACCTGATCATCGGAAGCGGTAAGCGTATTAGAGACGATCGTATCGTGGTTAGAAAAAACCTCGATCAGTTGTATTTGTACTTCTCCACTGACGATATTACCCGAAAAATCGACCAGGCTACCTGGCATAATGGTTACTCTTGTGCCTTGCTCCCCGACGATGGTGCTCCTGCGGGTTGGGTCAACAGTAAAAACTTGTGGAGTAAGTTGATGTTTTTTATAAAACTCCTCTAGCGTTAAGTAAGGATTTCCTGAAACAATTCTCGTATTTGGAGAAGAACCTGATAACATAATCTCTTTAGTTTTCTCAATAGTAATCCCAAATTTGCTAAGCAAGTTTGGGGAATGATAAATAATTATAAATCTTCATCCCAAAATCAATTCTTCATAGTATGTTATTTCTTATACGGCATAAAATAGAAAATGCATTCAGGAGGGAGCGCATTTTTTGCCAAGATATGTTCAATCAAATATAACGCTTTCCTTAAAAAATTAAAAAGAGGAAAAAGAATTTATATTTCCATATATTTTATCTTTTTATTAAAACCCAAATTACGTTCACTGATTAAATTTAGATATGAGACCGCTTGCCGAAAGAATGCGCCCTGAACAACTTAAAGATTATATCGGCCAACAACATCTTGTTGGACCGGGTACTGTGCTTCACCAGGCCATACACGCCGATACCCTGCCATCTGTCATTTTGTGGGGGCCGCCCGGAGTCGGCAAAACTACGCTAGCTAATATTATCGCTAATGACCTCAAGCGCCCTTTCCATACTTTGAGTGCTATTAACTCCGGTGTAAAAGATATTCGGGAGACGATTCAAAAGGCAGAAAAGCAACAATTTTTCAATCGCCCCAACCCTATACTTTTCATAGATGAAATCCATCGATTTAGTAAATCTCAGCAAGATTCTCTACTGGGAGCGGTAGAAAAGGGTACAGTCACTTTAATTGGTGCTACTACCGAAAACCCTTCTTTTGAAATCATTCCGGCTCTGCTTTCCAGGTGTCAGGTTTATCAACTGCATCATCTGAATAAGGAAGAGCTGATACAAATGGTTGATAAAGCGATCAAAAAAGATGAGTTGTTGAGTAAGCAGCACATTGAGGTTGAGGAATATGATGCACTACTACTGTATTCCGGTGGCGATGGAAGAAAGTTGTACAATGTTTTAGAGTTAGTGACCAATTACAACGAAAATAAAGAACAGCCTTTTGTGATCGACAATGCGCTGGTGCAGCGCTTGCTTCAGAATAATCAATTGAGCTATGACAAAGGTGGGGATCAACATTACGATATTGCTTCGGCTATGATAAAGGCCATCAGAGGTAGTGACCCGGATGCGGCAGTGTACTGGATGGCCAGGATGCTGGAGGGAGGAGAAGATATAAAATTTATCGCTCGCCGCATTCTTATTTCAGCAGCTGAAGACATAGGCCTAGCAAATCCCAACGCCCTATTACTGGCCAACTCAGCATTTCAGGCCGTGCAGGCGGTAGGTATGCCAGAAGGACGTATCATTCTTTCTCAGGTAGTTATTTACCTAGCCAGCTCTCCCAAAAGCAACGCGGCTTACCTCGCCATTAACGAGGCTCAGCGTACCATTCGGCAAACGGGCCGGCAAAATGTACCGCTTCACCTACGCAATGCCCCTACTAAACTGATGAAAGACCTCAATTACGGTGGTGATTACGAGTATCCACATGATTTTCCCGAGCATTTTGTTTCTCAAAATTACCTTCCAGATACACTACAAAACCTGCAGCTTTATTTTCCTCAAAACAATGCTTCTGAAGAAAAACTCAGGCAGTTTCTATCTTCCCGATGGGAAAAAAGAAAGTATTAAAACGGCCGGGTTAGTTGTTTAAAAACTGCGCAGCAGGTCCGCTAAAGTCACCACCATGAGCACGCATTTGCTTTAATATATCTTCAGCTTCGTCAATAGTATCCAGGAAATCATAGAAACTGTTTAAGTATACTATCATTTTATCTTTGGTCTCTGTACTAAGCAGATTAGAGTTTCTAATAATATTTTTGAAGTCATTCTCCTTTTTCTTGAATAGCGCAAGATTTTCTTCAAAATATTCCTTATTGGCTTGCATACCCAGATAAGCCCTGTCTTTGATCGAAGTCAACCCAAAATCATTATTGGGAATAGCGTAAGAAGCGGCAATAATACCAGAAAAATCGAAATCGTAAGGAACAGGTATCTTTTTGACGCCTTTACCCGGATCTACTATTTTTATATTTCTGTTCATAGCTACATTGTAATCGGCATTGCCCACCATAAATTGAAAAATAGCCATGAGATTTTCCGTTTTCAACTCCAGAGAATCAGCAGGCAAATTGATACAATCTTCACATTCCAAACCGCCTATTCGCTCGGCCATTTCATCGGTATCTTCAATTAGAAATCCGTAGCGCTTCTTTTGGGGGTAGTTTCCAAATTTATCTTCGTAGGTTATTCTTATCAACTGAACCCGGTAGCTTTTATTAGTTAGCTCCTGATACATTTTGTATAGCAAATATTCCTGTGCAACATTTTCGTTACCGATTATTTTATCAGCCAGACAGTGCGTCACCAGCTTAATATCATTGTGGTCACCAAGGCCCTCATCTTCCAGCCTATCTTTTGAAAACTTCAGCATAAACGGGGGGAATTGACACACCTTACGACGGTACTTGCCTCGCAGTTGTACATCTACTTCATACTGAACCATTTGCTTGTCAGCATTCCTGAAAGATAATATTCCCTCTTCCTCTCCATCAAAAGCACGATCTTCCAGCAATGGCGCTAAATTCAGTTTTAAATTTACTTTTAACACTTCATCAGCGGCATTTAATACATCAAAAATCGTTTTCGGATCGTTATTCTTGTTAAGTGTCTTTTGATAGGTTGCATTAGAAAACACCTGCGGGCTAGAGCAAGCCACAATTGCGTGCAGTGAAAACAGAATAGTGGATATAATGATACTCGGTTTTACCATGAGTTTCTGATATTTGTAAATCATTTGTAAATTGCGTTTTAAAATTAAGAAGTTATTTTTGGAGTATTTGTAAATCATTGCTGGCGCGTTTTATGGAACAAGCCTAAATTAGTTTGTAAATCAATCGAAAGAAAAAAGACAAAAAGCCATCATTTATGGATAAACATGCTCAAAACATTGTCATTCAATTATTTAAAGAAAAGCATACACCTTTAATACCCCCCTTTTAAGTGATTAGTTGTCTTGTATTCTGAATGCTGTACTTTTTTTAAAGCGTAAATTATAGAAAAAGGGTTGCCGGAATAGATGTTCACAAAGGCTTCTGGCACTCCTGAAATCTAAAAGTAAAAATACGGGCAAACAAAACAATATTCCACCATACCGATACAAATTCTTTATTAACAGTATTTTATTTGGCTACTTAATCATTCATCGAATCATAGATTGATAAAACATGCAGAAAAAAACGCTAATCGGACTGTTGATCATAATTTTCCTACTATCCTACTGTTCAAGCCAACAAGTAGCGGTAGTAGCTCCTAGAGCTGTCGAGCCAGGGCAAAAAGCAAAAAATATAATATTATTGATAGGCGATGGAATGGGTCTGCCCCAAATTTCAGCGGCCGTATATTCTTCTAATAAGCCATTATCCTTTGAAAGGTTTCCTGTAGTTGGGCTTCACAAGCAGCAATCAGCCAATGACCTGATTACCGATTCTGCAGCGGGTGCTACGGCCTTCGCCTGCGGCATAAAAACTTACAATGGAGCCATCGGCGTGGACCTGGATTCTGTTCCGGTAAAAAGTATACTAGAAGAAGCAGAAGAAAAAGGCCTTTCAACAGGGCTAATAGCTACATCTTCAATCACACATGCTACACCCGCCGCTTTTATTGCTCATCAGTTCAACAGAGTACTAAATGAAGCTATCGCTGCTGACTTCTTGAATACAGAGATAGATTACTTTGTAGGGGGTGGAAAAAAATACTTTGACCGCCGCAGTGATGAAAGGAATTTGATAAAAGAACTGGAAAACAAGCAATACCTAGTTGCTGATTTCCTCGACCGGGAGATGGAAGGTGCTTCTCCCGACCCGGAGCGGAACTTTGCTTATTTCACAGCCGATACCAAGCCTCTTCCGGTGGGCGCCGGCAGAAATTACCTTTCTTTTGCCACTAGGCAAGGCATGTACTTTTTGGAACAGCGCAGCCAGGAAGGCTTTTTTATGATGGTAGAAGGTAGCCAGATAGACTGGGGCGGGCATGCCAATGACGGCGACTACGCCATCTCTGAGCTACTTGACTTTGACCGGGCCATACAAGAAGCATTAAATTTTGCCGAAAAAAAGGGCAATACGCTCGTTATCGTTACTACTGATCACGAATGCGGCGGTATGGCCATCGATGAGCATTCAAAGATGGGCAGAATGAAGTATAAATTTACTACTCCCGGCCACACTGCATCAATGGTACCAATCTTTGCCTACGGTCCCGGAGCGGAACTTTTTGAAGGCATTTACCAAAATAATGAAATCTATTTCAAAATGCAGCAGGCTTTAGGCTGGTTGGATCCCGTAACTGCTGACAAAAATTAGCAATAAAAATTGACGCCGTCCTTTTCATCCGCTGCAAAGCCCTTGTGTTGCTTTTTATCGTAGTACCTTTCGCAAACCTCTTCTTTCACAAGCCTTCCAAAGCTTGATCTACAAAAGCTTAGACACAAAGCTGTGTCTTGGCTTTGTTATTTTTTTTTAAAAAAACCAACATAAGCTAGTTTTTTTTGTATTATTGATGGTGTTGAAAGCCGTAAAAAGATAAATTTTTAAGAATATGACTGTAGAGACACTTGATAACCTGCAACTCATCAAAGAAAGTGCCAGGGATTTTGCAGAGAATTACATACGCCCCCATGTCATGGAGTGGGATGAAAGCCAACATTTTCCTGTTGATTTATTTCACAAGATGGGAGAATATGGTTTTATGGGCGTATTAGTACCAGAAACATACGGAGGTACAGGGCTTGGATACCATGAGTACATTACCATTATTGAAGAGATTACAAAAGTATGTAGTTCCATTGGTTTGTCAGTAGCAGCTCATAATTCATTATGCACTAATCACATTCTCCTTTTTGGTACTGAAGAACAAAAGCATCAATACTTACCCAAATTAGCATCTGGCGAATGGATAGGTGCCTGGGGACTAACAGAGCCCAACACAGGTAGTGATGCCGGCCGTATGAAATGTGTAGCCGAAAAAGATGGCGACTACTACGTTATCAACGGTACCAAAAACTGGATTACTCACGGAAAATCCGGAGCTGTAGCTGTTGTCATTGTCCGTACAGGCGATCTACTGGATAGCCACGGTATGTCGGCATTTATTGTAGAAAGAGGCACTCCGGGTTTTTCTGCTGGTAAGAAAGAAAACAAGCTGGGAATGCGCGCTTCAGAAACAGCAGAAATGATTTTTGATAATTGTAGAATTCACAAAAGTCAAATGCTGGGCAATGAAGGAGAAGGATTTATTCAGGCCATGAAAATTTTAGATGGTGGACGTATCTCCATCGCGGCCCTTTCATTAGGAATAGCAAAAGGCTCTTACGAAGCTTCTGTAAAGTATTCAAAAGAGCGTCACCAATTTGGTAAGCCCATTTCGTCTTTCCAGGGTATCAGTTTTAAGCTGGCAGATATGGCTACTAAAATTGAGGCGGCAGAGCTATTGACCCGCAAAGCAGGTGAGCTGAAAGATAAAGGAGAAAAAGTGACTAAAATATCTTCTATGGCCAAGTACTATGCATCTGAAATTGCTGTAGAAATAGCTACAGACGCTATTCAAATTCATGGTGGCTATGGATATACGAAAGATTTTCCTGTTGAGAAATTTTACAGAGATTCCAAGCTTTGTACAATCGGTGAGGGAACTTCAGAAATTCAAAAGCTGGTTATCTCCAGAGAAGTGTTGAAGGAATAATAATAAACTGAAAAGTTTTAAAAATAAAACCAGAGTAACTTGGAAGTTACTCTAGTTTGCTTTTTTTAGGGATTGAAGTGTAGAATCCTTGCCTGAGGTACAAAATTATCGATGATGTATTTATTCAAATTAAACCATGACGCTGTCAGATCAAGGATCAGACTATCACTAGAGACAATAGGTATAGTTGAATGAATCAGTACAGTATCTGGATTGTTAACCAACTCTGCCTGCCATGCCCAACCCTGTTCTTCTGCCAATTCTTTCAGTATGGATTTCAGCCGGCCGCTGTTAGAAACGGGCTTATCCATTAACCATGTTACTTCTTTAACATTAAGGCGGCACAGTACTCTTCCGATCAGTTCTAACGCTTGATCCGTTTCTATTACTCTTTTGTAAGTGCCATGTATGCTGGCCAAATCTCTATAACAACCATCGAGGCCTTCAAATATAAAACCTCCGGAAAGGGCACTTTCAATAGTAATCAATAAATTAAAGCCGTCAATAAGCAGCAACTTTCCGGCCAAGGCTTCGGGTTGTAAAGCCCTATCATTTCTATTAATCCGCTGTATTTCCGTACAGACAATACGCGAGAGGGCCAAACGCTGCCGTTGCTTGAGCCGATATCGATCACCTACTAGTTTTAAGGATGCTTTATCACCATATCCCTTACCTAATAGCCATGCCAGATCATTTGCTGCTATAGCCATCTTATGCTGCTGATCAGAAGCAAATAGCCGTTCGTCGGCAGGATTAGCTCCACGATGTTTTCTTTTATCCGGCATTACAAGTTGGGCTTGTTATTTTATTGATATAAAATAAAAGGCCAGTATTTAGGCCTTTCTGTAACTGTCTTAGGAATAAGCAATAAATAGATCGCACTTTTTGACCGAGGGGATTTTGTTCCAAGACAAGGCAGAAAACCTGCCGGCCGGAAGGCGTAGGCAATGCAACACGAAGAAAGGGGATAAAAGGGGCCCCTTTCTGAAGTCGGCGAGGCTTTCTAACGAAGTATTGGGGCAAAAGCCCCCGTCAAAAATGATGAGTTATTTTTTTCTCATTCCTTAAATTAATAAGAAGATTGTAGATATGGAAGTTGTTTAAAAATGTCGTTTCATGTTTGCAGACAAAACATTGTGCAG
>CAZVOD010000106.1:0-12220 GCA_964628385.1 uncultured Saprospiraceae bacterium | reverse complement strand
GGATAATTCTATCGTTTTTCAATTAACCAGCACGCAAGCGTGCTGAATAGTTACACCATTTTTATCAATTTAGTATCGTTAGTAAGTTGTTACGGAATGGGGCATTAATACGGTGTACAGGATTTACGCAGGTGTTTTGCTGTTCAGTTTCGCCGGCCGTCAGGCAGGCGAAACTGGGCGGCAAAGAAACAAGTAAAGATGTATGATTTATTATTGACTCATTCCTAGGCTGCGTGTAGCGTATTTCACAAAACTAAAAAAAAAGAGACCTAAGCGGCTATTTATGCAATTTGGTATTTGTCCTCAAAGTGTGGTGCCCATCCGTTCTACCAGCTCTCACAAAGCTGAGATGGTCTCCCAATTACTTTTTGGAGAAGTTTTCCAGATACTAAAACGTAAAGATAAAGAATGGTTACAAATCTGTTGCTATTGGGATGAAGTTGTCGGATACGTCAGTACGCAAGAAATTCGCTTTATAAATGAAAGGGAGTTCGAACAGCTAAAAGCCGAACATTCCTACAGCCTTGAAATTTTTGAAGCGGTGATGGGGGCAACAACTTTCCAGGCTATTCCACTGGGGGCTCAGCTCCCTCACTTTGACGGACTGAGGTTGAAAATAGGCCCGGATTATTTTACTTTCAGCGGGCAAGCTGTATATTCCGAAAATATCAGAGATCCCATCAATTTCCTGAAAAAAGTAGCCAGAAGGTACCTCAACGTTCCGTTTCTGTGGGGCGGGCGCTCTACCTTTGGTATCGATGCTCCGGGCCTGACCCAAATGATCTACATGATAACCGGCAATTACCTGCCCAGAACAGCTGATCAACAAGTTTATTTCGGGGAGAGCATTGACTTTATAGAACAAACCCTACCCGGTGATCTGGCTTTTTTTGAAAATAACCACGGCCGTATTAATCACGTGGGCCTCATTTGGGAAAACAATACCATCTTGCACGCCTACGGAAGGGTTCGGGTGGATAAGGTTGACCACTTCGGTATTTTTAATGAGGAAATAGGGACATATACTCACCGCCTTCGTATCGTCAAAAGAATTTATGCGCACCTGGCACCTGAGCAAGCTGTATACCTCAGTGATCAGGATATCGCTCTTCTCAAAAGGACTCTTTCCAGCACATTAGATTCTTCCTTAGATTAAATAGTTCAAAAAGTGGCAGTATCATGGTTACTTAACAGTCTGTTGCAATGTTTACAGGGCTTCCATCGGGTTTGTTAAAATCTTTAAATAGCTATATTTTGATGATTTCAAATTGTTAATTTTTTAATAAGCGCTCTGAAAAGTTCGCCAGCTTAGTTATTTTGCTGTTAATCATTCGCTTTGGTATTGCTGCCAACGGGTATTATTAGTAGAATTATTAAACCAAGTTTTTCGATTAACCAAAACCAAACTACCCATGCAATCTACTACTTCATTTATTTATACTACTATATTTTGTTTGTTTTTGGGTGCTGCATTTGCACAACAACCAGCAAGGCGTACTTCTAAAATGGATACCTCCAATATTCGGGTGAAAGGCAAAGAAGTAAAGCTCGGAAAGAGCGAGAAAGCATCTGCTGAAGTCCTTTTTGATCGTGCCGTCGAGCAGGCCAATGAAAACTCCAATAGCTTCGACCGAAGAATTACCAGTTTGAAAGATGCTGTATCTATTCTGGAAAATAACAAAAGGCTGGCTGAAAAAAATAAGTGGAAAACTGCTCTAACAGCTGCTTACGGAAATGTGATCGAGGCATTATTGGGTGAGGCTATTAAGGAAAATAGTTTTCAGGATCGTGTAAAGATGCTGGAAAAAGCCCGGCAGCTTTGTGACGGTCCTTATGCACCACAGGAGAAGTGGAGCGCCATACAATCAGGTTTTAAAAAAGCCTACCAGTACATTTTAGACAGGGCAAGAGCAAAATCAACTGATATAGATCGTAGAACTATCTACACCAAAGCTGCATATACATTCTGTGGAAACTACGCTGATATTCTGGGCATATCCGATTGTGACCAAATTTACCAGGTCGAAGCCCGGCAGCTAATTGATCAGGCTTCCCGGAAAGGGAATTACAGAAGTGCGTACGAGGTTTGTGCTGCCATTCCTGTGCTGGATAATTGCGAGCGATTTATCGATCAAAACCGCGTTGAAGTTTTACTGGACAAATCCAGATACCAGCAGGATTTCAATCAGAAAAAGTCTATTTTAAAAGAGGCACTAAATATTGCTGAAAAAAAATTGGGCCCGGAGTGGACTGAAAAAGTAGGAGGTGCAATGTCGGCTTTCTATACTAATGCTTTTCGCAGTTTGCTCATGAAGGCCAGAGGCAATGCAGTGGCATTTGAGGATCGGATGGACTACATTAACCAGGCAGCTTCCTACTGTGGTATTCGCTTTGCTCCTGTAAGTTGTGATGCAGAGCTTAAAACCGCTCGCCAGGAAGCATACGAAAAAGCTTACGAAAATAATTTACTGAAAATAAAAAGAACTGATGATTATAAAAAGCAAATTCAATGGGTAGAAGAAAGCGAGCAGTTGGTTAATGAAGGACAGCTGCCACAGCAAAAGCGGCAAGAGATCAATTCCTTAAAGAAAAAGATACATTACCAGCAAATACAGCGACTTGTAAATGGCGAAAACCGAGCATTTAATGATCAAATAGAGAATATTTCTGCAGCCGAGGAAATCAATCGGCAATACCTCAACGGTCAATATCAATACCTGATTAATCAAAGAAGAAATGATCTAGTAACCAGTGAGGTCAACAAACTGCTATATAATTCACGAGGTGATTTTCAGGATAGGCTTCGCCGTATTGATAATGCCCTACAATTGGCTAATTACACGAGTGGCCGTTCAAATACTACCCTTACTAACAAAGTTCGCACTGAGCGCTATAACTTGCTCAAGCATCAATACAATTTCCTTTACAGAAAAGCCTCTACCGCACTATACTTTGATGATAAAATAGCTGGGTTCAATCAAGCGCTGGGTTTTTGCCAGGAATACGGTCAGTTTCTGGATAGAAATAGTTGTGATTTACTTGTTCAGGAAAGACAGCGGGTGGTTGTTGAGGAATACAGAGGTTTACTGGATGTAGTAAACCAGTCTACTCAGGAGCAAAAGATAGAATATGCCAGAGTTAAACTTCAGGAAGCCAATGATTTGTACCGCAATTACAGTACCGAGCTTTCCAGAGAGATGCCCATAACAACAGCCTACCAGCGTCTTTATAATCATCTGATCAAACGGGCCGGTCAGCTAAGGGTGGATGAGCACTTCTCTGCCTCTAGGTCTGTCGTACAGCAGGCCCAGGAGCTAGAACAAGAACATAACTGGATTATTCCCGGAAATCCCGGTACAGTCGAGCTTATGAGACAGATAGATAGAGCTGAGTTTGATTTTTTACTGCAAAAGGTTGAAGGAGCAACAAGCAGATCCGTAGGAAGAGTTGCAATGGATCAATTGCCTTACTGGCAGTCAGCCTATGAGCTCTACGCCGGCCACCCTGAGCATTTTGACGAGTCGTACTTACAGCGTTTAAAGGCAGCTTTCCAGCCCATCGTTGAGGCTGGTAAAAGTAATATTGAAGTGGCCATTGAAACCAATGAATGGAATGCTGCTGAAAATATTCTTGTTCAGTTCAAGCAGCTTCTAAATATTAATGACTCCCACTCCTTAATGGGTCAGTTAAAGGGAGAGACCCAAAAATTACTTGAATCTTTTTACCGAAAAAAATTGATTACTATCAATCAGAATATTTCCAAAGTAGCAGATCTTTCAGATTTGAGGCGGCAACTGAATTTGTTGAAAAATAAGATTATTGGAGAAAGGCTACTCGAAAAAAATCGGCAAGATGAGCTACTGCGAGAGAATTACACAAAAATTTACAACCAATACGCTCAGCGGGCTTTTGATCAGCTCAGAGCCGGAAGTTTAGAGATAGAAGAGGAGAAGCAAGATCTCCGCATATTTTGGGAAAATCAGTCTGAATACATTGGCAATCAGTTGCATAAAAGCACCATGGGAAGTTTAGCGTTTCTGGAAAATTATAAAAAAGCCCGGTTTTATCTTTCCGGGACCCAATTTGAAAAAGCGGTAGCGTATTTTTCTGAAGCCGCCAAGTACAGTGATTTTGCTCCTGCTCCTTCGGGTGCTAAAAGCTACGCTGATAGTCTTAATCGTTATAGCAAAATAGCCACACAAATGTATTTGACACAAAGCACAGAAAGAATCAGGACCAGCACTTCTGAAGAGCAAAGAATAGACGATTTCAGGGGTATTCAAAACTTTATTACTCAAAACCAATTAATTTTATCTTCCCAACAGGCAGAAGCATTACAAACGCTTAAAAATGAAGTATTTGAAGCCATTTGTAATCGAAATACCGCCACATTTTACGATCAGTTAAAGAAAGCGGAGGCAGCTTTACAAAGGGATAATTATCGAGAAGCAGTTCGGGCTTATCAGGCCGCAGTGGAAATTGCTCTTGAAACACTAGAATGTCAATTGGTATTTGAAAGAGCCGAATCGCAAATCAAGAGATATCAGGCTGCTGCAAATTTTTTGTCTCACTCAGAACGGCTTGAAGCATTGGAAAAAAAAGCCTTAAAAAGCTGGCAAAAAGCTGATTTTGATCTCTACGAGCGGGAGTATAAACATATCTTCTCTTTTTATCAGGATAGCGTGATAAACCGAGGCTTTGATTTGGATATGATTCCTTTCCAGGAGAAAATTATGAAGCTTAAAGACTATCGCTTTTATGCCTTCGCTATTATCAACAATGCCTATGATGTTTACCAGTTAGATTTCGTCAGTGGCTTGCTTAAGACCCTGATAAAAAGTAAGAAATACTCCGAAGAAGCTTTGATGGATTTAGCCTCTGCTCTAGCCGAAGCAGACCGGGATACCTTTGGAAGAGTTAGTTTCAGGGAGCCATTGGAGCGTTATAAAATTGACAATGAAAGAACAAAACGCTACAAAAAGTTTAGAAGAGCTTACAGAAGAGCGTTTTAGTAGTCTATTCTAGCGGATTATTGTCGTGGGAAAAAAGTCTGGTATCCTATGTCAATAATCCTTATTTTTATAGGAAAAATTAATGAAAACCCGTTTTGGTACAATCTCCATAATTCTTCTTTTGACCATTATTTTATGTTACTGCCAAAACAACTCCAAAGAGACCACGTCCGGTGTGGAGAATGGCAGTCCTCCGATGATAGATCTTTGCAACGGCACTTACATGCCGCTTCCGATGACACTCACTGAAAGTTTTCTAACGGACAGTATCAGCGTCTTCTGTGCTTTAAGCGAAGCCGAATGGAAAGAAAAATCCTATAACTCCATAGAGCCGTATAATCTCGAGTTTAAATATTTCGAAGTAGGTCGGCTATTCTCGGATGGCGATGTTATTCTTTTTAGGCTTTACCCTGAAGAATCTAAAGCCTGGTTAGGTGAATTAAATCCCTCGGGAAATCTAGAAACGTTTTACGAAGTATTCTACAGTAATGCCGAAGGTTTTTTACTAAAAGAGGGGCATATCGGAGAGCTGGGTAATGTGGAGGTAAATATCTCCAATGAATTTACCGGAGATACTACTATTATTATTAAATAATAGATCTGTCTCGAAGGGGCAGATTAGAAACAGAAAAAATTAGGTGAAAAAGGTAGGTCTGCCATTAGGTATGCTATGTGATGGTTGCTTACATTAATTTCCTGACGGCGGGTCAGATTCTTTTCACTTGTTGGTCTACCACCAGACGTATTGATGATGAAAAAAGAGTTGTTTTTGGCGGGACGAAACCATCAGCGGAAAGCTGGTATTCTGTTGGAAAAGTTATTAGTAAATTAATACTTTTGCAATCTGGAAAACAAAAATGCCGTATGGTAATTTAAAATTATAGAATTTTATTGGATAACTACTAATATGTAAAATAATGGGAAGAGCATTTGAATATCGTAGGGAGGCGAAAGAAAAGCGTTGGGGAAAGATGTCCAGGTTATTTCCTAAGCTGGCTAAAGCTATAACTGTAGCTGCCAAAGAAGGAGGTCCCGATCCGGAAATGAATGCCAAGTTGCGTACTGCTATCCAGAATGCCAAAGTTCAAAATTTACCCAAAGCTAATATAGAGGCAGCTATTGATAGAGCTATCGGAAAAGATGCTGCTGAATACACCGAGTTGCACTACGAAGGTAAAGGGCCGCATGGCGTATTAGTGATAGTAGAATGTGCTACTGATAATATCAATCGGACCGTTGCTGATGTAAAAGCTATATTTAGCAAAGCCGGAGGAGGTATGGTACCTATGGGGTCTTTAGAATTCCTTTTTGACAGGAAAGCTGTTTTCCATTTTTTGAAAACAAACGAAATAGACATTGAAGAATTAGAGCTAGAACTAATCGACGATGGGTTGGAAGAAATTGATGAAGATGATGAGGGTAATGTTTATGTGTACGGTGATTTTACCAACTTTGGCTCTCTGAATACTGCATTGGAAGAAAGAAAAATCGATGTTCAAAACGCGTCTTTAAAAAGATATCCGACCAGCCCTGTGGAATTTACAGATGAACAAATGGAAGAAATAGAAAAGATGCTAGATAAGTTCGATGACAATGACGACATTCAGGCAGTATTTACTAACATTGCATAGCTTTTGATTTTATAGGGCTTTGAAGAAATATCAAATTATTTCTTCAAAGCTCAATAATCCACTAAATTTGGACGCTAGGCCCCTGCTAATTCCTTGTCTTTGGAATGCTCTTTCTCCCATTCATCGAGTGTTGTTACGCCGTCTGGCAAATCTAAGATTGGATCCTTCGGATCTCTGTCAAATCCTCCATCATCGTCATGATCATCATTTGGATTCGAGTAGCCCGTAGAAATGAACAGGCGATAGTAAACCACAGAGGCACTCATCAAAAATGAGATACCTACAACTAGTAAATAGTCCCAAGTAATTGCTTCTAGAAATGTCATTCGCTAGTGTCTTTTTGTTTTTTAAGGAATATACAAAAAATCTTAATCCGAGTAAAGCTTTGACTTTTCATGATTATCTTTTTTGATTTACCTTGGAATAACGCAAAAAAAACTTCTCTTGTTGGATATCTATAACCATGTTTGTGTCATATTAGTATCAGAGTGTAACATTTGCCATTATCCTGACTAAGTTTTTGTTCTATCTCCAACTTAAATTTTTCAAGAATATCTAAAATTGAAATTTTAATTTATTTATCAGTAGTCACTTTTACTCAGTTATTATTTTCTTTTTGTTGAAAAATAAATTTTCTGATTTTTTTAAAAAAACTAAGACCTGCTTGTGTACCATCCTCGATTGAAATGCACTAATTGAGCAAAGGAAAAAAAAGTTTTTTCAGATTTTTTTATTCTACCATCAACCAAAATGAAATTAAAACATCCAAAAAAAATTAGAATCATGGGACAGTACATGTTGAAGAACGCCACCTTTTTATTTTTTGCTTTTATTACAGCTTTGGGGATGAGCAGTTGTGGTAGCACCGGCACCACAATGAAGTCTTTAGAAAAAGATGCCGGAAGAGAAGCCAGGCAATTGGAAAAGGAAGGCTATTATGTTCCACCAGGAGCTCTTCCTATGGAAGTTTCGCTAACAAAGAGCTATCAGATGCAGTTCAAGACGGATGATCAGGGGTATCCTTTGTACATCACTGGAGAAGCAGCTGCCATTGGAGGAACAAAGATTGCAGCCAAAAATCAGGCTATGGAAGCTGCAAAGCTAGAATTAGCCAGTAAAATTGAAAGTAATATTGCTGCACTTACTGAGCAAAGTATTGCCAATGAACAGCTTACACAAGAAGAAGCTGCTTCAATCACTGAAACCGTTACGGCAGCTAAAAATATCATCAGCCAAAAGCTGGGCCGGGTGATCGTACTCTTTGAAGCTTACCGCGATAAGGGAAGAAATGTTGAATCATTGGTGCGCATCGCTTACAATCAAAAGATGGCTAATGAAGTTACCAAAGAAGCCATCCGGGATGAACTTCGTAAGAAGTCTGAAGATCTACACAAAAAGCTGGATAACATGCTCAATTTGCAATAGCCTGAAAGCCTAAAATCTTAATTCCCCAAAACAACCACTTAAGTTGACGTATTTTGCGTCAGCTTATTTTTTTTATAATTTGTTTGGAAAAGTAATTCGTAGAAGATGTAAAGTTTAGCTTTGTCCGAGTTTTCCTTATCAACTTATGAGGTTGCCAACAAAGAATTTTGCTTTTTTCTAAATACCAGGGAAGACCGCGCCGAGGACGGAACAAAGTGGATAGAATTATACCCTAAGATAGAAAAGGGTGGTAAGTCTCCCTTTCGTTAAAAAAATGGCGCCCATGAAGTTATCGGTGGCTTTCAGGAGCATCCGGTAGTCAGAGTGAGCTGGTATGGTGCCCAGGACTACTGTAATTGGTGGCGAGAAAAGACCGGTATTCTATATCGCCTGCCTATTTTTGAGCCCACTTACTGCGTTTATGACCTGGTTTTTAGGCTGGCAGCTTCTGTACCCGAAGAAAAACCATAGCTGTAACCTATTCAAATAAACTGGCATCCAACCCCGGAATGATTTTTAAAGCATTTTTGTGGTACATTAAAGTCCATATGCAGGCTTGTATCAATTTCTTGTCCAAAAGCTAGTTGTCTGAAGATGAGCAGGGGCAGAATAACCAAAAATGACTTCATGTGATGCTAAAAATTTTGGGGAATGAAAAGTAAACAGGTGACTGAGCTTTCCTAAATCATCATACTTAAATAAATACCTCCAAAAATTAGAACTAATAGAATCCCCGTAAAGAAGATAATTTGACCTATCAATCGGGTAGATTCAGCAAAAGTATAGAAAAGTTCTCCATTGGGATCTGTACTGGTATCCTTCCAGTAGTACCAGCCCATGCCAATACCCGCGAGAAAAAATAGTGGATGAAAAAAAACTACCCCAAAAATAATACTCAACAGATAGATGATCATATTGATAGGATTGCCCGGCTTGCCAGATTTAAGCTCCTGGTACTTCTGACGCTCATGCTCCCTGACTCTTTCTTCCGGCACCTCATAACCGCGTTCGGTCAAAAGCCGCTTGGCAAAGATGCGATCTTCTATATTCCAACGATCCGAAAGCTTAAGGACATCAAATAACTCCAGGTCCGTAAATGTGCGTAGATAATGATCGTTACTTAATTCTTCCTGTTCTGCCTGGCGGGAAAGTAATTGATTGACTTTACTGAAATCATTAGCGTTGACCTTAACTACTGCTTTAGGTATCATCGCTGTCCCTACAATAGCTTCATCAATCAGTGTAGAAGGTTCTTCAATTTTAAGATCTATATTATGCTCTCTGAGCCACCGACCAAATGCTACTGCTTCATCCTTACTCAAAAATTCGCGATAGTTTTCGTAGTTACTCGAGGCAAACTCATTGTCTAGTATATGGTCCATTATCTTTTGTTGTCGGTATTTTCTTAGGATCCTAAAATTACAATTTTCCTGTCTTTTTTCGAAAGGGTTTTGGTTTTCTATTTCACAACCTAAAGATGGAGTGGAGTAGTAGGTATCTCTTTTTTATTGATTTCGGTAGGTAGGCCCGGGATGGAAAGGTGCCGAAGTAGCTTTAACTTACTCAAGCCAATAGAAAATTGCTCTCTAAAAAGGAAAAGCCAATCTTTTAAAAACAATATTACACTGATTTGGAGCATAATTAAATTTTTGATCCGGCTATTTGGACCAACTTTGTTGTGCAAATCAACCAAACCAATACAAGTAAACCAAAATACTGCCGAATGAGAAACTATGCCTTGACTGCATTTAATAATTTACCACTTGCTTTTATTCAGCTTGCTAGTAATGAAATTGCAGCAGCCAATTTTTTAAACATTTACATAATTTCTATCCAGTATGAGAATTATAAAATTCAGCGCTTTTTTAGTGCTTTTAATTTTATTGAATGCTTCGCTAATGTACGCTCAGATTACGTTGACCGAAAACCCTGAGAACCCAATCACGGAAATTGGCAATGATATAAGTGTTATTGTGCAAGCCGAGGTTAACAGCCAGCCGGTGGATGCTGCCAATGTCTTATTGGAGTTTGATACTGCACTTGTTGAAGTAAGGTCGGTACAGGCTGGTACTGATTTGACAATGAAGCGGGCACCATCAGGTATTCCTACGAAGGTTTTGTAAGTATTGCCAACGGAGCTTTCACCTTATTTGTAGTAACTTTCAGAGCAAGAGATCTTGGAAATGCTTCCATTGATTTTGCTTCTAATAATGAGCTGACCACAGATGTCCTGTTTGGAGGTAACAGTGTATTGGAAAATGCGATTGGAGATGAAATAGTCATCACCAACAATACCTGTGATGCAGCTCTCGTGGACAATGTTCGAATAAGGATTTCCGGTAAAATTACGGAAGATCAGACCTGGTGCCCGGCAAGGGGAGAATATATCCTGGATGGATTTGTATATGTTAATTTTGGCGTGGCCCTAAATATAGAATCCGGTACAGTGATAAGGGGAGCAGCTGCGCCTTCTAACGAAGATGCCGGTAGTGCCCTCATCATCTCACCCGGCGGAAATATAATTGCCCGGGGTACTGCTTCTGATCCTATTATATTCACAGCTGAAAATGACAATTTAAACGATCTCTTTGATTTGGATGTGGCCGATCAGGGCTTATGGGGCGGTGTTTATATTTTAGGTTTTGCTGATCTCAATACTGATGAGACTACGTAGAATCTCGAAAATATACCTGCCAGTTCTTTTGGGGGAAATACAAATACGGATGTTTCAGTTACAATGAGATTTTGCTCTATAAGACATGCCGGGGCAGCTGTAGGAGACAATAACGACCTGGGAGCTTTGACTTTGGCTGCCACGGGAAGTGGGACGCAGTTGAGTCAGATCGAAGTTTTTGCAAGCGGTAATGATGGTATAAAGTGGCTGGGAGGTATTTGTAATGTAAAGAACGCTGCTGTTTCTTATTCCGCCGATGATGCTTTTGATATCAGTTTGGGGGCTACCTTTAATGGTCAGTTTTGGTTTGCCATGGGAGCTGAAGCATCGGGAACTGATCAGGCAGCCGATCATCGAGGGTCTATTGGTTTTCCTACCAATCAACCACTATCTATCCCTACTATCAGTAATGTAACTTACATCGGCAACGGAACCGGATTGACAGGGCAGCAGGAAATTATATCTTTACGCCTGTATTCTATAGAGGTGCTTTTGCTTCTTCTGCTTCAGACTTTTTGGCTGGTTGGACCCACCTTACTGAACGCAACATTCTTTCTAGTGGGTTGTAAGAGTTAGAAATGCCAGTTTAGCATCCCAAAACACTCTAAATATTCTAACAAATCCGGGGAAGCCGTCTGCAAGAAAGTTTCCCCGGGTTGTTTACTTGATAATTTTAGGATTAAAATACAAAAGGTACCCTAACCATAGCCTCATCCCAAGCCATTATCATATGTGCACCATCTTCCACCTCGTCAAACATTATCGTGAATGCCTCTACTGTATCGGGTGTTTTTTCAACAGGAACACTCATCTTGGCTACTGTGCTTTCTTCGGGCTTGAATGCATAATGCCCCCATCTGTCAAGATCATCGCTGATGTGGATTTCCCACTCATTTGCTTTTACAACCGCATAAACTGTATATCTACCAGGCTTTAGCTTTTTTCCGGCAAATTTTACGCCCTTGTACAGCATCAATTCTGTTGCTTCGTTGGCACCCACTCGCCAAATCTCATCCATTTTTACAACATCTTTAAAAACATCGCGGTCTTTCTTTTGTGGTCTTGAATAAATTACACGCATAACAGGCTCGATATTTCTTTCTTCCTCCGTCTTTCCAAAGCTTCTGAAAGTATACCTTTGAGGAAAATAAGCCATATCCATCGGGCTGGCATCCAGCTTTGGCATTTCCATTCCAGATTGTGCTTGACCTGTAACATTTAGGCTCAAGGTCAATGTAGCGATTAAAGCAATTGTTAGAATTTGTCTCATGTGTGGTTGGATTTTTTATAAATATAGAAGTTTAAACATTGGTCTAGTGTCCGCCAATAGACACAAAAACCAATCATTAACAATTTCTTTGCTAGGCCGTAAAATATTCAACCTTACCTGGCTTTTTATGTTAAAATTTCACTTTATGTTGAATACCTAAGTACAGGACAAAAAAGTGAGTAATTGAGAGAATAGGTAAATTGGTGGT
>CAZVOD010000105.1:0-12617 GCA_964628385.1 uncultured Saprospiraceae bacterium | reverse complement strand
TATGATTTGGAAGGACGGGTAACTTTTCCGGAACGTGCCAGAATAGAGCAATGGACTGAGGAGGATATAGAGAATTACGAAAAATGGATAGACGAAAATATCGATATGCTTTTTACCAACGAAAAGCGAGATAGTGTTTTGGAATCGATTGCGCAAGGAAGAAAACTGGCAGCAGCCTATATAGATGAACAAGAAAGTGCAACCACTGACTTTGAGCGAGACAGTCTGGATAAGGCTTATATATTGAAAGGATACAAAATTTATTTTGATGATAAGCAGGATTCCATCCGGGTGATGAATACAGATTATACGAAAAAAAAGAAATAGGGGCTGGATTAACTCGTCCCAAGAAAATGGGCATAAAAGACATTTTTGCAGCCCAGCGAGGAAACTTTAAATAACTTCGGTAGAAAGGGAGAAAGTGTAAAGGCTATCTCCCTTTTTTAATAGACTTGTTTCCAGCGTAGTAAAATGACCGCTGGATTGCGCGATGCAATATTGGGAAAAGAACAAGAAAGACTTGTTAGAATCTTTTGAGAGGAAAATAATGTTGTTATTCTTGGCGATTGTTATTGAAAAATGGAGTTTCATTTTATATTTGAACGCAAACAAAGAGGGGGTTGTAATGAAGAAAATAGATTCTTACGTCATAAAGTCATTTTTGCCGCCTTTCCTGGCCGCATTTTTGATAGCCATATTCGTGCTGTTCATGCAGGCGGTGTGGTTATATATAGATGATATTGTGGGTAAAGGTCTGGGCTTTTTTGTCATCATGGAGTTGCTGGCTTACAAGATAGTAGGCCTGGTGCCGCTGGCTCTACCTATTGCGGTATTGATCTCTTCGGTGATGGTGATGGGGAATTTTGGAGAACGCTACGAGTTATCTAGCCTTAACTCAGCGGGTGTCCCTTTGATGCGCATCATGCGGCCATTGATCCTTTTTGGTTTTTTTGCTGCCCTAATTTCTTATCTGTGTGCTGATTACGTTATTCCGGAAGCCAACCTAAAGTTTGGCTCAAGGATGTACGACATTTCCAAACAGAAACCCACTCTTCGCCTTGATGCAGGCATCTTCAATTACGATTTTAAAGGTTTTGCTATTCATATTGGCAAAAAAGGAGCGGACGGCAAGTCTATAGAAGATGTAATTATCTATGATCATTCCTATAAGAGTCAGGGGCAGTTCACTCAGATAGTAGCCAAAGAAGGCGAAATGTATACTATTGAGACTCCCGAAGGACAGTACTTTGTGATGAGCCTCAGAGATGGTTGCCAATACGTGGAAACCCGGCCCAAAAGAGCGGTAGGGGCCCAAAGAGACTATCCCTTTATCAGGTCGGAGTTTAAAACCTGGGAACGATTGTTTGATCTCAGTGAATTTGACCTCAACCGGACGGACGAGCAGATGTTTCGTCACAACAGGACTATGATGAGTTCCGCCCGGCTTCAGGATGGTATCGATTCTATTACTTACAAGATCAATCTTCGCGAGGTAACTTTCTCGAATTACCTTAGCACTTATTTCAACTTCATAGCTCTCGATAGTACCTTTATGGAAAAAGAAGAAGAAGCTGTACAGGCTCAACCGCTGAGAAGTACGGTTTCCAACAAAAGCAATAGCAATAAAGACAAACCCGTTGCTATGACTTTAAATAAAGAAGAGAGGCCTGTTAGTCAGCGCCGCGGAGGGCGTCCTGTAACGCAGGATTCAAAGCGGATGCAGGAGACCAATTCCTTTATTCTGGGCTTTAAAAAGATTGAGCGTCCCCGGTTGTTGAATAAAGCAAAGGCTTTTAGCAGAAGCATCAAAAACCGGGCACTGGCAGACAAGCATTATCTCAGAGACATCAAAGTTAGTCGGGTGAAATTCACCTATGACATGCATGCCAAATACAGCATGGCGGTTGTTTGCATTATCTTCATTTTTATAGGAGCGCCAATGGGAGCTATTGTTAGAAAAGGAGGATTTGGATATCCTATCTTAATAGCCATCATATTTTTTGTGCTTTTTGTTATCATGCTGATTTTCTTTAGAAAACTGGGCGAAAGCTTTTTTTACCCTGCAGCATTCGGGCCATGGATACCTTGTTTTATCATGTTTCCTATAGGATTATTCTTAACCTTTAAAGCCATGAATAACGCCAAGGTTCGCCTGGGGTTGGATCTCTCAGGCATAAAGAAGTTTATCAATCGCTTTCAAAAACAAAGGGTTTGAAAAAGGTATGGGCACTCAATAAAGCATTTTTTACCGGCTTTGGCATTTTCTTACTCCTGGCTACCATCGCTTTATTCACTACCGGGGTAGGTTACTGGGTTGTACTTTTGGGGCAATATCGATCGCCTGTCTTTGATTTTTTATTCATTTACGGAACTCAATTGGGGGAAGGGGTACTATTTGGCCTGGTGGCCCTGATTTTGATATTTTATCGTTATCGCTACGCTATCGCTGTGCCGCTACTCGGGATTTTGGTGATGTTGGTGAGTTTTATTAGTAAATCTATTTTTGCTCATGATCGGCCGCTGGCTTATTTTATCAAATTAGGTCTGGAAGATCAGCTAAGTCTCGTGGAAGGGGTAGAGGTACACAGCGGCGCTACCAGCTTTCCGTCCGGCCACACCATGGCAGGGTTCGCTCTGTATAGTTTTATGGCCTTTTTGTTGCCCAAACGCATATTCTGGGGCCTTACTTGTTTGCTCCTTGCACTCATTGTTGGTCTTTCGAGAATATATCTGGTACAGCACTTTTTGAAAGATGTATATTTGGGCAGTATTATGGGCGTTTTGCTGGCAGTAGTTATTTTTCTTTGGCAGGAACAATGGAAAAAGCCCTGGCTCGAACGTTCTTTACTGAACCGTAAATGATTCTGACCAAAAGTGTTATGTCATACATCGAAACTTCGCGTTTACTACTCAAAGAATACAATCCTACCTTACAGCGGGAGCTGCTGCGTAGTCCTCAGAAAAAGCAGATAGATTTTTTTGGTGGAAAGGGGTTTATGGAATACCTGGCCCTGCGGGCTCAGTTTTTGGAACCTTTCATTCACAACAATCGCCAAACCTTTAAGCATTGGCTAATCATCGAAAAAGCATCGGGAAAGATAATAGGAGATTGTGGTTTTCATCGCTGGTATCATTTACAGCAAGTAGCCGAAGTAGGGTATGGTTTGAGAGAAACTCGTTATATGAACAAGGGATATATGAGTGAGGTGCTAGAGCAGATTCTGACGCTGGGGTTTACCAAGATGGATTTGCGCAGGGTAGAGGCTTTTGTAAAGCCTGACAATCCAGCTTCTCTAAAGTTACTTCACAAGATGGGCTTCACGGCAGAAGGTCGCCTGGAAGCTCGTTATGACCGAGGGGCTTCTGATTTGATCATACTCCGGCTACAGCCTGAGAATTTTACTAATCGATTCAGTGATTTGCCATACTGGGTACAAGCTTTTGAGCGAAAGACGCTTCCTCCCAATTGGTGGACACACGAAACGCATCTAAAGGTAGGGCTGTGGTATGCCTTGAATTTAGAGTATAACGCGGCTTTAATTGAAATGCGCACTCGGCTGATGGCCTACAATACGGTTGCTGGCATTCCTAACTCATCCGAACGTGGGTACCACGAAACTCTGACTCAGTTTTGGTTGATGGTAATGAAAAAATTTATTTCTCAAAATAAATCATTATCCTATCAGGAATTGCTGGACAGCTTTTTGGCAAGTGAATGGGCGTCCACATTGCTACCCTTCAAATACTACAAGAGAGAGCAGCTTTACTCTTTGGAAGCCCGGGCAACTTTTATTCCCCCTCAGCTAAAGGTATTGTAAGGTGATCAGTAGCTAATCTGATAAAAAATAGCTACTAATCACCGATTGTAAATTTATTTAGTTCTGGCAAGCTCACCAGATCTTATTCTTCTCATGTAATCTCTGTAGGCTCTTCTGACATTAGGTATCAGAAAGTAAAGTCCGAGTACGTTGGGGAAGGCCATGGCAAATATCATGGCATCACCAAAGTCGAATACACTTTTTGCAGAGATAGCAGAACCGATAATTACAAAGATACAGAAAATCACTTTGTAGGCGATATCGTTGGCCCGGCTGTCTCCAAAGAGGTATGTCCATGCTTTCAGGCCGTAATAAGACCAGGAAATCATAGTAGACAGTGCAAAGAGGATGACTGCTATAGACAGGGCCACGGGGAACCATGAAATACTGGATTCAAAGGCAGAAGAAGTCAGAGCGATTGCAGCGTCATTTCCTCCTCCGGAAGAGAAGGATTCAAAGGCTTGTTGCTGTCCAATATCTCCATATCCTGAAATGACAATGACCAGGGCCGTCATGGTACAAATAATAACGGTGTCAATAAATGGCTCTAGCAAGGCTACAACCCCTTCAGAAATAGGCTCGTCTGTTTTAACAGCAGAGTGAGCAATAGAGGCGGACCCAATCCCGGCTTCATTAGAAAAGGCAGCTCGCCTAAACCCTTGTATTAAGACGCCGATGAAGCCCCCGTACAAGGCATCCGCGTTAAAAGCACTTCCAAAAATAGTACTGAAAGCAGCAGGAATTTCCGTGACATTAGCAATGAGTACAAAGAGCGCTCCACCTACATACATGGCTACCATCAGGGGTACCAGTTTGTCGGTAACCTTTGCGATAGAACGAATTCCTCCGATAATGATGAAGGCTACAATAATCGCCATGGTTACGCCAAATATCCAGCCACGGCCGGCAAAGAAACTGGCATCGCCTCCGGTAACTGCTGTAAGCTGTTGAGTGGCCTGATTAATTTGTACCATGTTGCCACCACCAAAAGAACCACCGATACAGGCAATAGAAAACAAGACGGCCAATACTTTTCCTACCTGCGTATAGATACCGCCCTTTTCAGCGAATCCTTTGCTAAGATAATACATAGGCCCTCCGGATACTACTCCATCTGCATTGATATTTCTGTACATTACGCCTAAAGAACACTCCACGAACTTTGAAGCCATGCCAAATATTCCTGCTACGATCATCCAGAAAGTAGCCCCGGGGCCACCCAAAGAGACGGCTATTGCCACACCGGCAATATTACCCACCCCTACTGTTCCGGAGAGGGCAGCAGTTAATGCCTGAAAGTGAGAAACTTCCCCCTTGTCTTCGGGGTTATCGTATTTACCTCTAACTACATTAATCGCCGTACCAAAGGCCGTAATATTGACAAAACCCATGTAAACGGTAAAAAACATAGCTCCGAAAATCAGCCAAATCAAAACGAAGGGAATGGTAAATCCGGCGATGGTTACCTCAAAAAATACAATGGAGGCAATAACATTTGTGATCGGTTCAAAAATCTCGTTGATTCTTTCGTCCAGTGTCTTCTGCGCATGGGCAAATATTGGCATCAGAATACTCAATGCAAACAGTAATAGTACTTTTTTCATAAGAAGTTTTAGTTATTTATTCTCGCTAACGTGCTTACCTGCTTTACGTGTAAAAATGAGCAATCAAAAAGTACAGGAGGTAAGTTTAAAAAAATGAACGTTAAGGTATTTTTTTCTTTTTATTTATTCAAAGGAATATAATTTTAATTTCGAATCCTGCTGTGAAGCCCAATAAATATTAACACTTTAGTAAAAAATTAGACAGCTTTATCTATTTTACTGCTTTACGAGATAATAGCCACAAATTTTGTGTTGCTACAACTGAAAGAGCGTTCAATCAATCAATCCAGACTAGTTGCAGGAAAGTCCTGTGATATGACCATAACCTGCTTTATTACTACTTTTACTAACCTTTGTAAAAGTATCACAGGGAGCTGGATGGAGATTTTTTTGTTGTTTAACTAACTTCCGCTTTGAATAAAGAAAACTGGACTGACGAGGAGCTACTGGCATTGCTGCCCCAAGATGGAGAACTGGCAGTAGAGCGGTTGTTTCAAAAATATTATGAATACTTGTGTGTAGCTGTTTATAGGATTTTACCCGATCCCGTAACGGTCGAAGACCTGGTGCAGGAAGTTTTCATGGAAGTATGGCGAAAGCACAAAAGTCTGAACATACAAACCTCGTTGAAGGCTTACCTCAAAAGAGCAGCCATCAATAAAACACTGAATTTTATAAGAGACCATAAAATAAAATCAGAAGGCGAGGAGCAGCTATCATTTTTTAAAGCCAAAGAAGCTTCTGCCGGCGAACAACTGGAAGCCAAAGAATTGCAGGAACGCATTCAAAAAGCCATAGATCACCTCCCTGAAAAGTGTCGGATCATTTTTATGCTCAGCCGTTTTGAAGAATTGAGTTATAAAGAAATTGCCGAAAGATTAGATATTTCTACAAAAACAGTGGAAAATCAAATTTCTAAAGCTTTAAGATTATTGAGACAAATACTCGGACCTTACATTTGAAAAGGTAACAGCCAACGGAGTATCAAAAAAAGTTGTTCGTGTATTTCAGACAACAAGAACGCACAATATCATGTCAGTTATCTGACGTATTTCAAATATAATGCATCCTGAAAAACCAAATTTGGGTATCTAGTAGGGGAAAAGAGAAAAAGCAGTGTCTGCTAAAGAGAACTGTATCAATATGGATTATGCCAAAGACGAAACACTTGCTAAGGTATTTCGTCAAAAAGGAAAAGGAACAAATAGCCATGCATCAAAAAAATTCGGAGTATAAAAAAATATGGGAGCTGAGTAAGCAGCATAAGGTTTCTTATAGACCTGATACTGAAAAAGGGCTCAGTAGGCTTAGGGAAAAAATGGCTAAGGAAAAAAAGAAAGAGCATATTAGAGGAAATACAGCAATTCGCTACCTTATACCTTTGGCAGCAGCAGCACTGGTCGCTGGTCTTTGCTTGGCCCTGTACATGACCAATCAACAGCATACCGGAAAAGTTTACCAAACTATGGCGGGTGAGATTCGGAGCTTTGAGCTGGAAGATGGTTCAACAGTAACACTCAACGAAAATTCCAGGTTAATGGTGAATAATGGCTTTCTTACTAATAATAAACGCGAGGTGACATTGAGTGGAGAGGCTTGCTTTGAAGTAGCCAAAATTGACGGGAAACCATTCATTATTGGGACTCAAAGAACCACTACCACAGTTCTGGGTACTTCATTTTATCTTAGAGCTATACCAACGGAAGATTCTACTGTGCTGTCGGTTATTGAAGGAAAAGTTTCCTTTTCTGATGATCAAAGTGATTCTCTGTTGGAGGGTAATGATGTGGGAATTTGTCGGCATCTCAGCCAAGAGATGGTAAAAAAAGAGCAAGAGCAGTTAAATGTCCCCAATTGGTTCACAGATGATATCGTTGCCAGATTTAATACGCATCCGCTCAGCCAGATTATTACCATCCTGGAAGAAGAGATGGCTATGAAAGTAGAAAATAATTACGATGATAACTGCAAAATCAGTTTTACCATATATGAAGACGATACAGTAAACTCTATAGTAGAACGGCTTAAAGCTATAAGTAACAATGCCGTAGAAATGAACGAGAATGGTACTATCGTCTTTAAAAAACTGTTTTGTGATCAATTCGGAAATTAAAAGAGCATGAGTGCCACTCTATCTGTTACTGCTACACCACGAGTCTACTAATGAAGCTGATCGGCTGTGCCCTGATATCCAGGTAGTTAGTATTTTATTAAAAATGATATAAGTCATATCCTGTAGACGAACAAAACGTTAGATAATTGAATTACTAATTCGAGTTATAATGATCCGTTGAGATATAAAATCAGCTTACATATGTGATGATGAGAAAAATTACAAGCCTTTTTATTATTTTTTGTTTTAGTATAATTACGTTGCAGGCACAGGCTGCAATGGATCGGCTTGTATCTATATCATTCCAGAATTTATCCTATCCGGAGGCACTTGACAAGCTATCCAACAAAAGCGGTGTTGATATCACTTTTATTGCCAGTATTTTTCCCAATAAAAAGATAAACGCTGAGTTTCGAAATCTCAGCCTTGAAGATATCCTGATCAATATTCTGGAGGGTACCTATGTGCGATATCGCATAGTGGGCAGGAGCATTGTTCTTTATCGATACGAACCAGAGGACTATACCATAAGTGGTTACGTTGTTGATGCAGAATCCGGAGAGCGGCTTATAGGTGCCAGTATTTGGACTGAGGAGCAGCGTAAAGGTACATTCACTAATGCTTATGGTTTCTTTTCTTTAGCACTTCCAGAAGGACAACACGACCTGTCTGTTTCTTACTTGGGCTACCATAAAAAGGAGATTCTCATTCAGCTAAAGCGTAATACCAAGCTGCGCATTAAGCTGGTGACCAAAATTTTTCTGAATGAGATAGAAATTACAAGTACAGAGGTACTGAAAAGTTCAATACACGGACGCGGGAATACCAGCGGAGTGATCGATATTGGGGAAGTTGATCAAATGCCGTCTTTAGGAGGGGAAACTGACATTATTAGATTTTTGCATTCCCAGCCTGGTGTACAAACAGGAGCAGATGGCGTTGGTGGTTTGTTTGTCAGAGGGGGGAATCCAGGACACAATTTGATTCTGATTGATGATGTACCGGTGTATGGTCTATCTCACGGCGCAGGTTTGCTATCTATTTTGAATACAGATGCTATTAGAAGTGCAGAATTTATAAAAGGTAATGTACCGGCGAGGTACGGCGGCCGGCTATCTTCTGTTCTGGATATCAGAACAAAAGAAGGAAATTTACATAATTTTCATGCACAGGCGGAAGCCAGCCTTTTAACCGGCAAATTTTACGCAGAAGGTCCAATTATTCCGGGAAAGGCATCTTTTTTTGTTTCGGGGCGGCAGTCGCTGGTCAATCTTTTTTTGAAACCCTATTTGCAGGGGACTGTACAAAGTAACAACCGCCTTCGGAATACCAGTTATGACTTCCACGACTACAATGTGAAGTTAAATTATGAAATTGATAGTTCTAACCAGGTGTATTTCAGTTTGTACTCCAATAACGACGACTTTAATAATAGTGGAACGCGTTCCAATATTTTTACTGCCAGTAGTGACGAAGATGAAAGAGTGGAAGTCTTTAAATTTGACCGGAGTTTTGATGAATCCATAGCCTGGGGGAATACCGTAGCAGCACTGCGCTGGAATCATATTTTTAGCCCGAAGCTGTTCGCCAATACAACACTCACCTATAGTAGACTCTGGGTCGATATCGGATACACGCGCAGGGATTCCCTGTTCCGAATCTTTCCCTATCAGGCTATCGATAGGACGGCTACTGTCAATCGATTTTATTCCGGGATAGAAGATTTTGGAGGAAAGCTGGACCTTGAGCTTAATGCCAGTAATACTTATCAGGTCTATTTTGGCATTTCTTACAATCATCATATGTTTACGCCTGGTGCTTTTCAGTTGGAAGAGTCGAATGATGAAATAGAAAACAGAGATGTGATCTTTGAGAATGAGATGCGTTCTCGGGAGTATGTAGCCTACATTGAGAATCGGTTTCAATTTGATAATCAGCTCTTTATTGATCTGGGCTTACGAGCATCTATATTAGGGGTCAGTACTCGGAACTACAGGGTCTTACAGCCTCGGGTCAATATACAGTGGCAAGCCTTACCAACACTAAGGCTGAAAGGTTCATACAGCGAGACTTATCAATTTGTACACCTTTTATCTAACTCTGATTTTGGGCTCCCTACAGACTTATGGGTACCCAGTACCAGGAATATTCCGCCACAGGAAGCCAGGCAATCAGTACTTGGCTTTGAATGGCAATTTCAAAAGGGTTGGTTACTGAATGTGGAAGGATTTTATAATCAGATGGAAAATTTGATTACTTACTCTGATGGGGTCAGCTATTTCAGTAACTGGCAAAGAAATGTTACCAGAGGACGAGGCACTTCCAGAGGTATTGAAGCGCAGGTTAGAAAGCGCTGGGGCGTTTTTTCGGGGTGGCTTTCTTACACACTTTCCGATACAGACCGACAATTTGAGAATGTCAATCAGGGCGAACCTTTCCCCTTTAAGTATGATCGTCGGCATAATCTCAGCCTGGCTATGAATTATAAATTTACTAGGTGGCTCAATATGAGTGTGGGCTGGACAATTAGCACAGGACTGGCATTCAGCCTTCCTTCCAGCAAATACGAGTTTCAATTTAGCGAACTGGATAGCGAACCTATCACTGCTTTGGTTTTTAATGGTAAAAACGAAAACCGGCTGCCTCCTTATCACCGGCTGGATGTCGGGCTGAATGGTACTTTCAAAACTGGAAACCTGCGCCATAAAATACGCCTCGGAATTTATAACATCTACAACCGCCAGAATCCGCTCTATTATGACCTGAGAACCTCGGTGCGCTCCCAAAATGGCGTTTTAACACAATACAAAGAATTTGTGCAGTTTCCTTTGGCCCCTTTAATTCCATCGTTGAGTTATGCTATTTCTTTCTAGCTCACAATTTATTATCTTGCAAGGGAAAGATTGATTAATATATAGTATATGAAGTTGCAGAGATTGGCATTCTTTTGTTTTATCGGTTTAGTTTCTATGTCGGCCACCTGTGAACGGCCATTGGAAATCAATATCACAGAACAAGAGCCCGATTTGGTCGTCATTAGTAACTTTGAAGCCAATAAAGATATCACTGTTCAGATATTTCAAACGCGTTCTGTGCTCTCTTTGGAAGCTGCTCCCTTTATTTATGATGCCGTAGTTAGATTATACGAAGGAGAAACCTTCATTAGTAATTTATCGCTGGAAGAAGACACAGGTGGCAAGCCCAAATATACAACCAATAACTTCCAGCCCCTTCTCAACACAACGTATTCCATCATGGTGGAAGCTGGTGGCTTCGAAAGTGTGATGGCCAAAAGCCGAATTCCTGGGGTTACAGACATAAAAAGGGCGAAGCTCGCCAACTTAGTCATAGAAAGGACTCTCGAAGCAATCGTCAATTATAGTTTTACCGTGACGCTGGATTTTGAGGATCCCCAAAATGAAAATAATTACTATCATCTTAACTTTCTTCATAAGCCTTTTCTGGAAGAAGCTCAGGAAAAAGATACAGCCATTCAAGAACAACCCCTGCAAAAAATCCCCTTCACAAATATAGATGACAATAACTTTATCATCGCCGGCGAGGTTGGAGGGGTACTATTTGAGGATACGCCATTCAACGGGAATTTTGTATCCTATTCTTTTCCTATAAACTATTCTATTGAAAGCCCGGAAACCATGCTGGGAGACCTGATCATCGAACTGCGTTCGGTTTCAGCGGATTATTACAAGTATCAAAGGTCGTTAACCCAGCAGCAAAATAATCCCGGTGCTCCATTTTCTGAACCCGTCGTATTGTACAATAATATCAAAAACGGGCAGGGCATCTTTGCCGGTTATAGTGTAGCAATCGATACGATTGAGGTAAGAAGATAAATCTTTCATTTCTCCATTTTTTATAAGAAATATACTTTCCTGCTAAATGGGATGGATCAGATACTTCAGCTTTATTATTCCCGTAGCTTACGCTACAAAAAGAATAGGGGTTTTCGTCTTCATCCATAAGCCTTTCCATGCAGCTATAATTCTACATTCTTAGATAACTTTATAAAAAAATTGAATTCCTCAGAAGCTGTTAAAATTTAGTTTTTTGAATAATATGAGGGCTATTTTTCTGCCAGAGGAGGCGCCAAAACCGGAGTTTAGCAGCGCTAAATGAGGATTTTGGTAACGAAATATGGCTGGAAAAGAGCCTCATATTAACGGAAGTATTAAATTTTAACAGCTTCTCATAGGGGTGAAATTCAATTTTGGTGTCATAGATATTGCATACAAAAAAGTGATGTAGACTAGTGAGTATCCAATTAAAATTTGCGGACCGACAAAATTCGTTGTTATGAAAGATCATTTAATGAATGGAAAAAGGCGTCAATTTGAACTTTCTTCAAAAGAAGCCTTCCTGAATCAATTCCCCCTTTTCAATTATCTAACTCAACGCGAGAGAGAGCAACTCTCTGAAACGATGGAGCTCAGAATCAAGCCTAAGTACAGCTTCATCTACCTTGCCGATGAACCATCAGACTATGTTTTTTTCCTGGCTAAAGGAGCTGTAAAAGTGGGTACCCACTCTGCTGATGGGAAAGAAGTAATTAAAAATATCATACACCCTCAGACCATGTTTGGTGAATTAGGGTTAATTGGTGAGAAAAAAAGACTGGAGTTTGCACGGGTATTAAAAGAAGAGGTACATGTTTTTGCAGTGAAAGTCGAAGCTCTTAAATTATTGATGAGAAATAACTTTGACCTTTGTAACAGAGTGATGATGTCTTTTGGCGATCGCCTGGTAAGAGCAGAAAATAAGCTGGAGTCTTTGATTTTCAAAGATGCCCGTACGCGTATCATTGAATTCATCAAGGATTCAGTAGATAAGCGTGGCCGAAGAGTGGGCTTCGAGATGTTGTTAAAGCATTCTTTAACGCATCAGGATATTGCCAACATTACCTGTACCTCTCGCCAGACAGTGACCTTGGTATTGAATGAACTCAAAAAGACTGATCTTATTTACTTCAATAGAGGCAAGATCCTGGTAAGAGATATGTCAAATTTACGATAAGTAATGATTCAAAAATAAGTATAACTAAAATGAATATTTGGAAAAATTCAA
>CAZVOD010000104.1:0-12819 GCA_964628385.1 uncultured Saprospiraceae bacterium | reverse complement strand
CTTGCTGCACAAGCCTTTGCCTTCAACTATAACCCCACATTCTTAAACAACTTCGAAATAAATCTAATGAAATCAGTTAGCAGTAGTCAATCTATTTTGACCACCGCTGATCGATAGGCGTTGTTTCATCCTCTGGCTCCGAATAGCAAGCTACCAATCCGAATCATAGTACTGCCTTCTTCAAGTGCGATGTGATAATCGCCGGACATGCCCATGGAAATTTCTTGGAAGTCCTCCCGACCACCGAAATGATGCTCTTTGATAATATCAAAAATAAACTTCAGGTTTTTAAATTCGGAGCGAACCTGATTTTCATTTTCGGTAAAAGTAGCCATTCCCATGACACCCACGACACGAGTATTTTCCAGCTGTTCAAATTCTGAACTGTCGAGCATGGCTCTGGCTGTTTCTATATCAAACCCATATTTAGTATCTTCTTCGGCGATCTTAAACTGGAGTAGGCAATCGATTACCCGCTCAGCTTTCCGTGCTTGCTTATTGATCTCTTTGAGTACTTTGAAGCTATCAACCGAATGGATAAGATAAACAAATGGAGCAATATACTTCACCTTATTGGTTTGCAGATGGCCGATAGCATGCCACTTAATGTCTTTGGGGAGTGTCTCGTGTTTTTGTACCATTTCCTGAACCCTGTTCTCTCCAAAATCCAACTGACCGGACTCGTAAAGATCCATAATCATCTCGTTGGGTTTTGTCTTCGATACTGCCACTAGTGTAGCCCGGCGGCTGTTCAACTCCTCTTTAATATCCTGAAAATGCTTGATTGATGTATAAGTATCCATGATTCTCTTTGCCTTTTATCTGTTAAATAGCTTAACAGCGATATTTGTTTAAACAACAATTCATTTATCAAATCTCTCAAAATAGTAGTTGCACGGTGAGCGTTGTAAATTCAAATCCAAATTACTATGAATTCTAACCACTATTCCAGAAAAGCCAGCAGAAGCTATACATGGATAAAAGCGAAAGCCGTTTTGATCACCTTATTGATACATCTTTTGCTCTTAATAGGCATTTTGACGACCGGTAACAAAGACTGGCAGCAGCAGCTTCAAAACGAAATGAAACGCTGGTCAGGGGAGCAATTCAAAGAAAAAATACAGCCCTAAAACAAGCCATGTAATTCAGCATCTACCATATTGATGATCTTTCCCAGATCTTCGGGATCCTTTTCAAAATCAATATCGTCAGCATTGATGATTAACAATCGGCCATCATTGTAATTACTGATCCAGGATTCATACCTTTCGTTGAGTCGCCTGAGATAGTCAAGGCTCATACTGCCCTCGTATTCCCTTCCTCTGTGGTGAATATGAGCAACTAGCGTGGGAATGCTAGCTCTGAGGTAAATTAACAAATCCGGAGGTTGGATTTGAGAAGACATAGTCTCAAACAACATAAAGTAATTCTCATAATCCCGTTCTGACAATAAGCCCATATCTTTCAGGTTAGGAGCAAAGATGTAAGCATCCTCATAAATAGTTCTGTCCTGTATAGTCGGGCGATCTCCTTTGAGGATATCCAGCACTTGCTGATACCGGCTGTTGAGAAAGTAAACCTGAAGGTTAAAAGACCAACGCTGCATGTCTTCGTAAAAATCGCTGAGGTAGGGGTTGTATTCGGTGGGTTCATAACAAACGCCCCAGCCAAAGTGCCTGCTCAGTTTGGTAGAAAGGGTTGTTTTACCGGCACCTATATTACCGGCAATGGCAATATGTTTGATAGAAGAATGTTGTAGCCCTGTCATATCTCAATTATAAGAATTAAGGTTGATAGTTTTCACTGTATGTTCTTTGATAACTTACTCCAATTCTTTTTTATCTGGATGCGATTGAGATCCGGGTAAGTTTTTTTTCTAGATGCGAAAATATTAAAACTCTGGTAAAGGTTTTATAGAAAACTGATATTTGTATCTTACCTTGATAAATACATTAGCACCGTTAGACGAATAAATTAATCCTAACTTCGATTTTTTTCTAATGAATATAGATGAAAAACTAATTTCAAGGCTAGAGCGCTTAGCAAAACTTAATTTGACTGTTGAGGAGCGTAGGACTTTGCAAACCGAGCTGGAGCAAATTCTCCAAATGGTAGATAAACTGGAAGAGTTGGATACCGAAGGCGTAGCTCCTCTAGTTTATGTTTTAGAAGAAAGCCAACTACTGCGACCGGATGATGTCAAAGGACAGGTGAGCCAAAGCGAAGCTCTTAAGAATGCACCTGACACAGATGGTACGTATTTTAAGGTGCCCAAAATAATTGATCTATAATAAGAAACTATGCAGCCAATCATTGAAGTACAGAATTTGAAGAAAACCTACATAATGGGAGTCACCCAGGTAAATGCTTTAAAGGATATCTCCTTGAATATATCCAGAAATGAGTACGTCGCATTGATGGGCCCTTCCGGCTCTGGAAAGTCCACTTTGATGAACTTGCTGGGCTGTTTGGATACTCCATCTGCCGGCAGTTATGTCCTCAACGATATTGATGTAGCTACCATGAGTGATAATGAGCTTGCGGAAGTCCGAAATAAAGAAATAGGGTTTATTTTTCAAACCTTTAATCTGTTGCCTCGCTTGTCAGCCCTTGAAAATGTGGCCTTACCGCTGGTTTATGCCGGCGTAAGCAAAAGCAAAAGATCGGAAAGAGCCGCTGAGGTACTCACTGATGTAGGCCTGGGCGATCGTATGGATCATAAACCCAATGAACTCTCAGGAGGGCAAAGGCAACGTGTAGCTATTGCCAGAGCCCTGGTTAATAGCCCTTCCATTATCTTGGCCGATGAGCCTACCGGTAACCTGGATACCAAAACCTCTATAGAGATTATGGAAATTCTTGAAAAAATCCATGATATGGGTAACACCATTATTTTGGTTACTCACGAACCCGAAATCTCTACTCACGCCCACCGTATTGTAAAGCTCAGAGATGGCGTCGTAGAGAGCGATATCCTCAATGAAAATATCGTCCGCTCTGATGATCCCGAGCACTTCTACAGGAAAAACTAGGGCCTTGTTCATAATATGTTTGTAATTAAATAGAACAAACAAAGGGTACTTGTTGTATTTAACCAAATGCTCAAATCCTTTTTCTATTAACCGGAAAAAGGATTTATCTTTTTTTATTTGTTGAAAAATATTACATATTTACCGAATATCTAGAAAGATGTCATTTAAAATATATACCAAGACAGGTGACCAGGGGAGTACTTCACTCTTTGGAGGCCGCAGAGTAAGTAAGAGTCATTTGAGAATAGATTCTTATGGTACAGTAGATGAGTTAAACTCTTATATAGGTTTTTTAAGAGATATTACTGAGGATGAATCGATCAGAACTTTTTTGAAGGAGATACAGGATAGACTATTTACGATAGGCGCTAATTTGGCTAGCGATCCGGGAAAAGAGCTTCCTACACCGGATGTACTACCTACTGACGTGGAGGAGCTGGAAAAACATATGGACGAAATGGATGCAGCACTGCCGCCTCTTAGGAATTTTATTCTTCCCGGTGGTCATACGGCAGTCTCAGTGTGTCATATTGCCCGAACAGTATGCCGCAGGGCCGAGCGTTTGGTAGTTGCATTAGCCAATGAAGAAAAGGTAGCGAATATAATTCTGACGTATTTAAATCGCTTATCTGATTATTTATTTATATTAGCAAGGAAGATAAGTAAAGACTTTGGAGCCGAGGAAGTCATTTGGGTTCCGAGAAAACAGTAAACCAGCAATAAAGCAGTGTTCAAATTAACTTGAATACTAAAGGGAATGCTGCGTATACTTGCCGCCAGTTCCATTTATTGCTTATATTCAAAAGGCTGTTATTAAAGGCTTTTTAAGTTTATTATTTTGCGTATGAAAAGATTTCAGGCAGCCATAGAGCAATTACCCGGTATTTTTAGGGTATTCATGGTATTGGGGGTAATCGTTTTCATCAGTTTTCTATTTCCTGATAATCTGAAGTTTACTTACCATTTTGAAAGGGGAAGAACTTGGCAATACCAGGATCTGAGTGCCCCTTTTGATTTCGCCATAAAAAAGACAGAAAAAGAGCTCCGGGAAAATATGGAGGTCTTTGAACGCTATTTTGTACCGTACTACCAGCTGGATCGTGGCGTTGTAAAGCGGCAGAAGGCAAATTTCAAAGCGGAATTTGAAGATCAACTGAGCACCATAAAGAATGATCCCCAATTTGGTGATGTTAAAAATGACCCTGATAAGTACTTGAACTACGGGGAAAGAATGCTGGATAAAATCTATAAAAAAGGAGTCATCGAGCTCGAGCCGGCACACCTTAATAAAGATAAAAATTTTGTCATTAACATCACGGTAGAAGATACCATGTACCGCAAAACACTGGAAACGGTTCTTACTGTGCAGGACGCCCGAGGTCTGCTAAGTGACGAATTGCCCTACAGTAAGCTTTCTGAACCCGATGTTTTGCTACCAATTCTCAATGAGGCTATTATTCCCAATCTGACTTTTGCTCCAGATTTGACAGAGCGGATACGAAAAGAAGAAATGGCCAGTATTTCTAAAGAAAAGGGGAAAGTTAAAAAGGGAGAGCTGATCATCCCCAACAATGGGCTGATCGATGACAAAGCGTATCAGAAAATACTTTCACTCAAAGAGCAATACGAAAAGGAGCTGGTTTCTAACAAGCCGCGTCAAATGCTGTTTTTAGG
Source organism: uncultured Saprospiraceae bacterium (assembly GCA_964628385.1). Classification (GTDB taxonomy): domain Bacteria; phylum Bacteroidota; class Bacteroidia; order Chitinophagales; family Saprospiraceae; genus JANQPA01. Next base: position 8,113 of record CAZVOD010000104.1, on the reverse strand, counting down.
GTATTTTATCCTTACCGGGTTTATTGTCGGCGTATTTTTACTTTACCTGCGTTTTCATGCCAGGCCAGTATACCAGAGCACTGTCAAATTGCTTTTTGTGATGCTTTGGTTGGCTATTTATAGCTATCTGGTTTATCTGGTAGAAAACAAAGTGAAGATCAGTGCTTATATCATTCCCTTTTGTATAGTTCCTATAGTTATAAATACTTTCTTTAATGCCAGGCTGGCCTTTTTTACCCATATCATAGTGGTCCTGATTGCCAGTGTTTTATCGTCATTGGGATACGAATTCATAGTTATACAGATATTGGCCGGAATAGTTATCCTTCTATCAAATGTGGATACCAAAGAGTTAAATAACTTTTTCTATTCTATGCTGGCTACTTTTTTTACCTACGCAGCTACCTTTCTGGGCTTATCCCTAATTCAACAGGGTGATCTAAATGCGGTAGATTGGCAGGTTTATTCCTGGTTTTTCCTGAATATAATCCTGACCCTACTGGCTATTCCCCTGATACCCCTTCTAGAACGTTTCTTTGGTTTTACATCTTCTTATTCCCTAATCGAGATGTCGGATATGAACCGCCCATTACTTAGGGAGTTGGCCCTTAAAGCGCCGGGTACGCTTCAGCATTCTCTTCAGGTGGCTAACTTGTCGGAAGCGGCAGCCCGGGAAATAGATGCCGATCCACTATTGGTGAAAGTGGCAGCCCTATACCATGATGTAGGTAAAATGGTTAATCCTGAATTCTTTATTGAAAATCAGAGCGAAGACAATCCTCATCAGGAATTGTCGAACCTGGAAAGTGCCAAAGTGATCATCGGCCATGTAGAAGAAGGTGTGAAGCTGGCCAAAAAATACAGACTACCCAAGCTCTTGATAGATTTTATCAGAACGCATCACGGTACTACCCGAACAGAATTTTTCTATCGGAACTTCCTGAAAGAAAATCCGGATGCCGAAATTGATGAATCGGAGTTTCGCTATCCAGGACCCCGCCCAGTCTCTAAAGAAGAAACAATTTTGATGATGGCTGATTCAGTAGAAGCTGCCTGTAAAAGTTTAAAAAACCCTACCAAGGAAGAGCTTTTTGGGCTTATCGATAAGGTAATAGGCGGTAAAATTGCCAATGGGCAAATGGATAGCTCCCATATGACTTTCAAAGAATTTGAGGCTTGTAAAGACGTCTTCAAAGCCGTAATGAAATCTGTCCATCACGTCAGAATTGAATACCCCGAAGAGAAAGCTAAAAAAGCCGAAGAAACAAAGCCAGGGTAGTGCTATGTCTATTTTCCCTGCGATATGTTGTCAATCTTATTTCCCTTTTCTTATATTTAGTTTTTTTACTGTGGCCCGTACAGATAAAAGTATGTGCTTATTTTTCCAAATACAAAACTTTACAGATCAGATGAGGTTTTTCACCCTTTTCATTTTATCAGCATTTCTTACCCTTAGCCTTACTGCGCAGCCTGAACGCTGGCAACAAAGAGCACATTATGAAATGGATATCGACTTTGATGTAAAGAGGCATCAATTTAAAGGTGCTCAAAAGTTAACATATTTCAATAATTCGCCAGACGAACTGAATAAGGTTTTTTATCACCTATATTTTAATGCTTTCCAGCCTAACAGTATGATGGATATGCGTTCGCGAACTATTGCTGATCCTGACAGGAGGGTAAGAGATCGGATTTCCAAGCTTAATGAGGAAGAGATTGGTTACCAAAGAATTACTTCTCTCAAACAAAATGGTGAAGAGGTAGCATTTGAAGTGGTAGGAACCATATTGGAAGTAACTCTTAACGAGCCTATCGCTCCAAAGAGTAGTGTCGTTTTTGAGATGGAATTCAATGCACAAGTGCCAGTACAAATTCGCCGGTCAGGGAGGAATAATGCGGAAGGAATCGATTATTCCATGGCCCAGTGGTATCCCAAGATGTGTGAGTATGATTATCAGGGCTGGCATCCTAACCCTTACGTAGGGCGTGAGTTTTATGGTATTTGGGGAGATTTTGATGTTAAAATAGCTATCGATAAATCTTATGTTTTAGCTGCTACTGGCTACCTGCAGAATCCCGCAGAGATAGGAATGGGCTATGAAAAAGAGGGCATGGAAGTTACCCCTGTAGCGGGAGAAAAAAATGAATGGCACTTCAAAGCCTACACTGTTCATGACTTTCTTTGGGCAGCTGATCCTGAGTATAAGCACACCACATTGACCCGTAAAGACGGTAATGTGTTGCACTTTTTTTATAAGGAAAACGAAAGAACAAAAGAAAACTGGGCCATGCTTCCGGAGATAATGGACCGGGCTTTTGATTTTATTGAAGAAAATTTTGGACAATATCCCTACAAAAAATACTCTTTCATCCAGGGAGGTGACGGTGGTATGGAATACCCCATGGGAACTTTAATAACCGGCGAAAGAAGTCTGGGAAGTTTGGTAGGAGTATCCGTGCACGAATTAATGCATAGCTGGTACCAGATGCTTATGGGAACTAATGAAGCTCTTTATGCGTGGATGGATGAAGGTTTCACAAGCTACGCCTCTTCTGAGACCATGAACTTCCTGAGAAAAGAAGGACTTATCCCAGGAGATGACAGGAAAAACGTACATGCAAATACCATTGCTGGCTGGGCCCGCTTTGCGAAAAGTGGTCGCGAAGAACCACTTTCTACACACGCTGATCATTTTATCACAAACGGTGCTTACGGAGCTGGTTCCTATACGAAAGGCTCTGTTTTCCTCTCTCAGCTGGACTATATAGTAGGAGAAGAAGTACTTAGTAAGAGTCTGCTGAGATATTATGACCTTTGGAAATTCAAACATCCCAATGCCAATGATTTTGTAAGGGTAGTAGAAAAAGTCTCAGGCCTTGAGTTGGATTGGTACAAAGAATATATGGTCAACACTACACATAATGTGGATTATGCCGTGAAGGGAGTGGAAGCTAATGGTAAAAAAGCTAAAGTAATGCTTGAAAAAATAGGGTACTTCCCTATGCCCCTGGATGTAGAGGTAACTATGAAAGACGGTAGTAAAAAAATGTACAATATTCCTTTGCGTATCATGAGAGGTCACAAGGCAATGGGGGAAAATATGACCCTGCTTGAAGACTGGCCCTGGACGCACCCCGAATACGAATTTACTATTGATGTAGTCGCCGACCAGATTCAGTCGGTTGTAATTGATCCAAATATTGGTATGGCTGACGTAAATAGAGAAAATAATGTATTTGAAAATGAATAACTATAAGTCTAATAAAAATAGCCCGCCCAACCACATATCTGGCCAATGAAAATTCTTCAATTGTGTAAAAAATTCCCGTATCCTGTAAAAGACGGGGAATCCCTGGCTATAGTTAATCTTGGCAAGTCATTGGCAGAAAATGGCTGTCAGGTAGACTTATTGGCTATGAATACGGTTCGCCATAGAGTCGTTGTCAATAAAAAAGCAGAAGCGCTTTCTCACTACGGAAGCATCGATGCAGTAGAAGTCGATAATCGTCTGAAAGTTAAAGATGCTTTTTTGAATCTTTTTTCTCTTGATTCTTACCATATCAGTAGATTTGTTTCCAATAATTTTTCAAATAAACTAATAACTTTGCTGCGCCAAACCGGCTACGATATCATTCAGCTAGAAACATTGTTTTTGGCACCATATATCAAAGTCATTCGGCAAAACAGCAACGCCAGGATAGTGATGCGCGCCCATAATATCGAATCAGAAATCTGGGAACGCATAGTAAGAAATACGCAAAATCCATTGAAAAGAGTTTATTTGGCTTATTTAACCCAAAAACTAAAAAGGTATGAACTGAGCCAGTTTGAGCACTACGATTTGTTACTGGCCATCAGCAGCCGGGATCAGCAAAAACACAGGAAGCTAGGATATAGCGGTGATGGGGCAAGCGTTCCGATAGGAATCAACGCCGCTGCTTATAAACCTGATTATCATAGCGAAAACAAAATGCCGACGCTTTCTTTTATAGGCTCTTTAGATTGGATGCCTAATTCGGAAGGGATTGATTGGTTTTTGTGTGAAATATGGCCCCGCCTAAATCATAAATTTCCGAATTTGAGATTTTATATAGCCGGAAGAAATACGCCCGGCTGGCTAGCAGAAGGAAAATGGAATAATGTGGAAGTGTTGGGGGAAGTGGATCGGGCTACTGATTTTATCAATGCCCACCAGATAATGGTCGTTCCTCTCTTGTCTGGAAGCGGCATGCGCGTGAAAATCCTGGAGGCAATGGCACTGGGACGTGCTGTTATTACTTCGTCAATAGGATTGGAAGGTATAAAGGCTCAATCTTACGAGGAAGTAATAATTGCTGAAAATGAAAAAGAATATGCTGAGGCACTGCATTTTCTGATAAAAGATAATAACGCTGTTAAAATGGGGAAAAAAGCCAGAGCGTTGATAAAAGAACAGTTTGATAGCTTAGCTATCGGCGCGTTTTTAAAAAATAAGTACCATTCAATGATCAACTAATACATGATAATTATTTTCTGGATCAGTTTGTTGGCATTTTTTCATACCTACCTCTTCTATCCATTCCTTTTGTGGAGATGGTCAAAAGGGAAAAAGACTAATGAAGTCGTTTACAGTGATTCAGAGGAATGGCCCCGGATATTTGTTTTAATGTCTTTGTATAACGAAGAAAAAGTTATTACTCAAAAGCTAGACTCCCTCCTCCAACAGAACTATGATCCCTACAAGTTTTTCGTTTTTATAGGTTCGGATTGTTCTAGTGACCAAACTGATGCTATTGTAAGCAAATATGCTGCAGCACACATTCAGGTGGTATTTTTTCCCTTTGAGGTGAGAAGAGGAAAGCCAGGAGTGATCAATGAATTATCTTGCAGAATTGAACGGTCTTTTCAGCCGACTTCCAGGGATATTTATCTCATAACTGATGCTAATGTAATTTTGGAAAAAAATGTATTTAAAAAGCTGGCGCAGCATTTTAAGGAAGAATCCATTGGGCTGGTCGATGCCAGAATGATACATACGGGCATGAAAGATGACGGGATATCCAAAGCCGAAGATCGGTATATTTCTGCGGAAGTTCGGCTAAAACACTGGGAAAGCCTCATCTGGAGGAAAATGATCGGTCCGTTTGGCGGCTGTTATGCCGTAAGAGCCAGCCATTTCAGGAGGATACCAGGTAATTTCCTGGTTGATGATTTTTATATAGCCATGAAAGTCTTTGAGCAGGGCGCTAATGCCATTAATGAGATGGATGCGCATTGCTTTGAAGCTGTTTCGCATGAATTAGCTGTAGAATACAGTCGAAAACGCAGGATATCTGCCGGCAATTATCAGAATCTCTTGACCTTTCCACATCTTTGGTGGCCACCATTCAAACCTTTATCCTTTGCATTTTTTTCTCATAAGGTGCTCAGATGGTGGGGACCATTCTTCTTGATTTTAATAATTGTGTCAAGTCTTGTCTTGGCGGCTTCAGGAACGTTTTTTTTCCAACTATTTAGTGCTACTCTTGTTTTTGTTTTGGTATGTATACCATTGATTGACTGGATATTAGCGCAATTTAATATCAATATAAAAGTCTTCCGTGGCCTGAGATATTTCATCTTGATGAATATGGCTTTACTGGAAGGGTTCATTAAATTTTTAAACGGAATACAAACAAATGTCTGGCAACCCACAAAAAGAACATAACCAATGGCAACTCAATACCATAGAGGAAGCCATAGCCGATATTAGAGCTGGTAAAGTGATTATCGTTGTTGATGATGAAGATCGTGAAAATGAAGGGGATTTTATTTGTGCCGCTGAATGTGTAACTCCTGAGATCATTAACTTTATGGCTACTCATGGGCGTGGCCTCATCTGTGCGCCTATTGATGAGAAACGGGCCGATGAGCTGGATTTACAGATGATGGTCTCCTCTAATACCGCTTTACATGAAACAGCCTTTACGGTATCGATTGACCTGCTTGGTCATGGTTGTACTACAGGTATTTCCGCTCATGATCGTGCTGTTGGTATCCTTGCACTGACTGATCCCAACACTAAAGCTAGTGACTATGCACGTCCCGGGCATATTTTTCCTTTGAGGGCTAAAACAGGCGGTGTGTTGCGCCGAACCGGGCACACTGAAGCCGCTATAGACCTGGCCCGAATGGCCGGGTTTTCACCTGCTGGCGTGCTGGTAGAAATACTCAACGAGGATGGTACTATGGCTCGTCTACCTCAATTGATAGAAATAGCCAGGAAATTTGATTTGAAGCTTATTGCCATTGAAGACCTTATAGAATATCGCATGCGCAATGAGCGACTGATCGAAAAAAAGTTATCGGTAACACTACCTACCAAATTTGGTGATTTTGAAGTTATTGCTTATCGCCAGATCACTTCTGGTGATATTCACCTGGCCTTCAAAAAAGGCTCTTGGAGTTCTGATCAGCCAGTGCTGGTCCGTATGCACTCCTATTCCGAAACCGGCGAAATCCTTGGAACGCTATTTGAAGGCTACGGCAACCAGCTCAATAAAGCCATGGAAAAAATCGAGGAAGAAGGAAATGGCCTGATCATTTATCTCAGGCATGGAGAAAAAAAAGAGACATTACTGCATCGACTAAGCAGCTATAGAAGTAGTATTGAAAATGGCGAGGCAATCAGCACTAAGGTGGATAATGAACAGCGAGACTTTGGCGTGGGGGCACAGATACTACGTGATCTGAACGTGTCAAAAATGAGGTTGCTTACCCAACATCCGCGCCGGAGAATCGGCCTGGTTGGCTATGGCCTTGAAATTGTAGACACCGTTACTCTTTGATACTCTTAAGCCTATTTCACCTTCAAAAAGGTCAGGACTTGTCCTAATCTTTTTGAAGGTATAATAGTATCTTCTACAATCCTAAAACTTAGGACACAAAACAGAGGAATTATCGTAATTACCAAGGTATGCTAAGGTAATTTCAAAAACGCTCCTGTTATTGGGGTTACCTAACTCCAGATAACTCATTCCTATATCGTAGCTAAAGCCAAGCAGAATATTGTTAAATTCAAAACCGGCCACCGCCACTATTGCATCCATTACGAAAGGTTGTTCCTGGTCTCTTACCGGCCTGGCCCAGGCACCGGTATGAATAGCTACACCACTTAGCTCATTCACTAAAAATCGGATATTACTTCCAGCATTAATAGACATGTGGGGACCCTGAGTAAGAATCATCGCTCTGGGATGTAACTGTACGGATGAATTCAGGGGGATTTGTCCGGCAACATAGCCCGTATACTTGCGATGTAGCCGGTTATCACCATTGTCTTCCGGGATTTCAGCATTTTGATAAAAGGTAACCTGTGGTTCCAGAATGTGATGTAATGCTCCGCCGGCGTACAGTGCCAAGCCTCTTGAACCTGTCACAGAATAATTTAGCCCTACTGCAAAATCAGAAAAAGTAAAGTTGTTTTCCGGGAATAACTCCCCCGTAGGATCGGTAAAGCCGGTAGTGCCATTGAATTGATCCTGGAAAAATATATTTTCAAAATTCACATTGCGCTGAGCAATTCCAATATGCGCTCCAAAAGATAAATATTGATCATTATAATTGCTGAGTGACTTGTGGTAGGCAGCCGAAACGGCCATTTGATTAGTAGAAAAACCAGTATTTCCAAATCGATCTGCATAAAATAGCATTCCTGCACCGATATGATCCTGCCGCTTCTTTCCAGTTCTGTTAAATTTGAAGCGAAAATCAGCTGCTGCTGCATAGGTTACCATAGGGGATTCCAGCTGCTGCTGAAATTGGCTGCGGTAAATTAAGCCTACTCTGTAAGTACCGCTAAAAGCACCACTTAGGGCGGGATTAAGCGTCAGAGGAGCAGCAAAAAACTGGCTGAACTGCTGGTCCTGTGCTTTGGCGCTCATGCCTAGCAGTAAAAAGAATGAAATCAAAGCTGGTAATTTCCTCATAAAAGTTACGTAGTTGTCTATGTTAGAATGTCAATACGGATAGTTATTAACGTATGTTGATAAAAAAACGGAAGCTTAAATATATTATTTCCCATTTTTGTTAAATAACCATTTTGTAACTATTCAGCAAAGCTGAAAATTTAGGAAAATAATATTTATTTTGGGG
>CAZVOD010000103.1:0-13165 GCA_964628385.1 uncultured Saprospiraceae bacterium | reverse complement strand
GCTTGTGCAGCAAGGCGAAGCGCTTTTTGCTTTGCGTAGCCAAAGCTACGGAAAGAAAAAAAGCTGAAGTATTTGCTGCACAATGTTTCGTCTGCAAACATGAAACGACTTTTTTAAACAACTTCTATACTTAGTTGAATACAAAAATAATGATCCTGGGATTTTTAGTCTTATAATTTTTGATAGACTTTCCTGCTCATAGGCAAATACCTCTGCTTTTTTTGAGGCATTTAGCGCCATTATGACACACTTACCCATTCGTTGTGTTGATCAAAATATACAAAAGACTTGTCGGGAATCATTCCGGGATGGCTGCTTAGGCAGCTTAGAACTCGCCCTTAGTGGAGATTTAAAAAATAGTTGCTCGTTTGTGATAATTATGGGAAAAAAAGAGAAAAAAATATATTAATTTGAAATTTCATATTGAAGTTGATTAAGAATGTGGGGTTATAGTTGAAGGCAAAGGCTTGTGCAGCAAGGCGAAGCGCTTTTTGCTTTGCGTAGCCAAAGCTACGGAAAGAAAAAAGCTGAAGTATTTGCTGCACAATGTTTTGTCTGCAAACATGAAACGACATTTTTAAACAACTTCTTTATTTGATATCGGCGTTACAATTACTACAGCCGATTGTAATAATTTACGACCGTAAGCTATAACAACAAACAAAAATCTAAATATGACCTGGGATGTCTTTCTACTGAAGATGGATACTCCTATCCCGATAGAAGAATTAGAAGACGATATCAAGCTGCCTCAAATAGGAGATCGGGCAATTATTATCGAATGGATTTCTAATGACTTCCCAGATATCAGTTGGGGGGATCCTTCGTGGGGCCTGTACGAAACAAAGGAATATACTATGGAATTTTCTCTTGGTGAAGAAAATCCCATAGATTCTGTTATTGTACGTATTACTGGTGATAGATTGCCTGAAGCCGCACTCATCAATTTTTGTGACAAGCATGGGCTAAAGGCCCTTGATATAGACGGTGGCCGATATTTAACCTCCAAAGTACCACATCAAAACACCAGAGATAACTAATCCACTCCTGCTGTGAAGTAAGCTTCCAGCTCTTGCAATGTATCTTTGTGGGTATCTATGTCTTTTATGGGCTGTCCTCTTTCCAGGACTACAATCCGGCGGCAAACTTCCGTCACATGCGTCAAATCATGACTCGATACCAGGACGGTCATTTCCGCAGGAAGGTCATTGATAATTCTGCGCAATTTCAGCTGAGAGCTGGGATCCAAATTGGCAAAAGGCTCATCCAGAATAACGATCTCAGGGTTGCCCATAATAGCACCCACGATACCTACCTTTTTCTGATTCCCTTTTGATAGGTCTCGGATATATTTCTTTTTTCCCAAAACCTCGTCATTGAAAAAGCTTTCATACTGAGAAAGAAAGTTACTGATGTCGGCTTTGTTCATGCCATATAATTTCCCAACAAAATCAAAGTATTCTTCGGGAAGCAGAAAGTCTACCAGAAAGTTGTCATCGAGGTAGGCTCCGGTATAATTTTTCCAGGACTCAGAATGAGCTACATTGACCTCCTTTGAAAGTACTTCGCCAGAACTGGGCCGAATCAGGTCCATCAGTAGGCTGAATAAAGTGGTTTTACCAGCTCCATTGTTTCCTACCAAACCAAACCGCTCTCCCTTTCCAATTTCCAGATATTCTACCTGAAGTACTGTAGTGTTACCATATTTTTTGGATAGATTATTTATGCTGATCATGTTTTTAAGTTTTAAGATTGAAATAACTGTCTTTTTTCATTTTACTAACGCTCCCTGAAACCAGTAATAATTTTATACTTCCGCTTTTCAAATTGCTTGACAACCAGGTTAATCAGGTATTGTCTGAGTAAGATACCAATAACTCCAAGCCCTGCGATGGCTATTATACCCCAGTTGGGTTGTCCCCAAATGCCGAATGGTAAGTAAACCAATATTGGCAATACCATCACGGGTAAAACCATTACAAATTGTGAGGCTCCCACCCCTTCGTAATTGAAAAAAGCCTGCTTTCCCAGGTCAATTCTTTTTGTGTTATAAGTGGAAAAAAACATCAGCAAAAATGAATTGATACCAATATTATAAATTCCAACGGCAAAAAATACGAGCGGAAACTTAGGATCAATGAAATAATAAAAAGAGGAGATCAATAAAAATGCCACACTTGTCACAGCAAACAAATAAAACTTGGCTTCATAATAGTCATGGATCGACCATTTTCTAGACATTAGCAAATCAAAAAAGCTACTTTCCCAAGACAGCATGAACTGCCCGTAGTTAGTCATAGCCATTCCGGTAACGAAGAAGCCTACAAAAATGACAAACCAGGTATATTGAGTCAGGTTATCATCAAAAATAAGCGGATAAATGATGAAGAAAACAGCCATTACAGTCATGGTTCTTGGCCTTTTATTCCTCCAGATTAATTTCAGGTCTAGTTGTATCATTTCTCCTATGCGACCGAAGCGATTGAGTATCTCAAAATTTTGGGTACTTACTTCCTTTTTCCTGTTTCCATCCATCGCATCCAGGTAGGCATATTTTTTCAACCGATTGACCATAAAAACATATATGCCGCTCAGGGCAGCTATGGGAATCGATAACCACAATGGTTGGGTGATCAGGACATCAACCATTTTACCAAAGCTTGATGATAAGGGAAGCCAGCCCTGTTGATCCACATAATATAAAGCGGCAAGCCCAACTAACAGACCAATAGTCAATAGTGGCTTAATATTGAAAGAGCGCTTCAGGTAAAAGCCCAGGTAGTGATTAAAGAATATCATACAGGATACAAAAACCAGCCATATCCCGGCGGCCGCTGCACCTTCGTTGGGAATAATTCCGGTAAAAAGAAAGGGAATAACGATAAAATAGGGGAATAAATTAAAAAAATCAGGAATGGATCGAACCATCAAAAAATGATACAGCTTATTCCTGGAAATTGGCATTAACAAATAGGGTTGTATTGACATAAGTGGATAGGATTGCAGCATGAACCTTATGGCAATATCTGATATCAGGTAGTAGGCCAGCACCTGGTTCATAGCCTCTAAGGGCGTCAGGTTTGGTGCTGATTCTTCAAATAACTTTGGCAAGATGAGTCCAAGGCCAATAGCTACCAGTAGAAAGTAGACTGCAAATAAGCCTAAGATGATAGTCACGGCAATGCCCTTTTGGAGCAGGCGAGCCCTGAGCTTAGACTTTATTTCATGATTTAGCAATGTTAATAGCATAGTGAAGTTTTTTCAGCGTGTTCCAGAATCTAAAGTATATAAAAGCTACAAATCTTTGCTTTTCAACTACAACTGACGGTCAACTATTCTGTTAGTCAACTGTAGATAATTTTTTCTTACAGTTAGGTCCTATATTAACAATGCCTTAACGATTCAGCACTAATTTGTCTACGAGCACAGCTAAAAATTCGACCATTGAAAAAATGTGAATATGCCTGCATCCAATAATCGATTACCGGAAATAGCACGTTCTTTTTTCAAATTAGGATTGATTGCCTTTGGCGGCCCGGCGGCTCATATTGCCATGATGGAAAAAGAGTATATTGATAAAAGGAAATGGCTGGATCGACAGCGCTTTCTTGACCTGATTGGTGTGACCAACCTCATTCCCGGCCCCAATTCTACAGAAATGACAATGCACGTTGGGTTTGAGCGTGGTGGCCCCCTGGGCCTTTTTGTAGCGGGTATTTGCTTCATCCTTCCGGCTACTTTGATAACGGCTACTCTGGCTTTTTTGTACGCCGAGTTTGGACAGTTACCTCAGGTTAATCCTGTGATCGAAGGAATAAAACCAGCTGTATTGGTTATCATTGCGGCTGCTATCTATAAGCTAGGAAAGAAAGCTTTGAAAAGTATTGAAATTGGTATTCTTGGTATTCTGGCACTGCTAGCTACATTGCTGGGCTTGAATGAAATAACAACCCTACTCTTGTCGGGTATACTGGGAGCTGGCTTCTTCTATCTGCGTCATCCTGACAAACAACAAAAAGCCTTTTTCCCCTTTATTTTATTATTTCAATCCACGACCGCAGCCATCGGCCAATTGAGTACCACCAAAATATTCCTGACGTTTCTAAAAGTCGGCTCTATTCTTTATGGCAGTGGATATGTCTTGTTTGCTTACCTGGAGGGAGAGCTGGTCACGCCGGGTATTATTGACAGAGATTTATTGATTGACGCCATCGCAGTGGGCCAGCTAACTCCCGGGCCGGTACTTTCTACTTCTACTTTTATCGGTTATCAGCTCGGAGGTGTACAGGGAGCAATAGCTGCAACTATTGGCATATTCTTGCCCTCTTTCTTATTCGTTTGGCTGGTAAATCCATTAGTTAACCAACTAAGGAAATATACCATCCTATCCTATTTCCTAGACAGCGTAAATATAGCCGCTGTAGCCGTTATGCTTGCTGTACTTTTAAAGATGAGCAGGGATACCCTTACTGACTGGCCTGCATTTATCATCTTAGGATTGACAATTGGTCACGAATTTTTTCTGCCAAAAGAAAGGAAGCTTGACACATTGTGGATCGTTGTGATTGGAGGCTGCTTGGGTTGGTTTTTCTCACTTTTTTCATAAAAATTGGAGAGACGTCCAGAGCCGGAGTCTCTCTTTTCGGGGGATTATTACCTTTTGTAAAGCGTCATTGGACCGGATATCCGCCGGGACTTACATTCATCACTAACCATATTGATAATAATATTGCCGTTATCTTCTTTGAATATGTATACGCCCTTGCCTGTATAACATTCACAATCAGGGCTTGCCTACATAGCAAACTGGTTGCTTCTTGCCCGAACGCTATGGTACCCAAAAAAAAGAAATGTCAAGATTCAAAAAACTATTTTCATAGTATTAGTTTTTTGATTTGAAAACTATAATTAAAAAACTCAGTTAAAATAAAGCTTGCAAGTAGTTGCTTTCTTCTTTGATCAAATTCAGTGGGAAAGTGAACACGGCATATTATGCTCATCAGACTTGCTTATCCTTAGGTATTGAACTAAGTAGGGGAGGTTTTAATTTCTCACTACTCTAAAATCGGGAAAATTTGACCACATTTCAAACAACTTTTGAGCAAAAAAAGAGACCTTTTTCCAAAACATATACAGAACAGCTATTGAAGTGGATTGGTGGGCTTTCCATAGTGTCACTTGCTATCCTGGCCCTTCCTTTTACCTTTTTGGTTGCTATATGGGTGTGGCTCAGGCCTAATAAAGCTAATTCTACAGATACTATTGAGGTTTTGGAAAATGAATGGGAAATAATCCTGCAAAAACCTGATTTACAACTATACAAGCGCTGGAATGGAGCACTTGATCAATACATAAGTAAGCACCCTGAGCTAGCTCATGATCTTGCCACCAATGAATTTATTGCATATCAAATGAAAGCCCATCCCAGGATTAAAGAACTTGATAATTATTATTTTGATTATCCTATGCTCGAATGGGAAGAAGGGATACTGTTGAAAACTAAGGACCCTTTTGACGATTCGGTAAGTTCTAGCATTTATTTTCTCTGCTTCTCCGATAGGCAACTCGAGCACCTTGGTGATATTCCGGGGGGTTACGAGGTTGAAATGAAAAGACAGGCAAAAGCTGAGTTTTTAATTATTGGAAAAAATGATCTTGACCAGTTCAAGATGACGGTCAAAAAAACACATCGCTAAACGCCGCCCAAATTTGGGTCGAGTCCTTCTCTATGATTAGCTTTGGGCGTTGTTCAAAATATTTCTAAAACCAAAATGGATAAAATCACCCAATGAAGAACGTTAAAGCTATAAAAAGATACGATTGTACTGAAGAAGATGAAGACGTACTCGTCTATTCAGCCATTTACAATCAAAAAGAACAGCCGCTTGAGGAAGTAGAATTTGCCTCGAACGGGCAGCAAATTTCCAAAAACACTTACGAATACGATGACAAAGGGAGGTTAAAGCTGGAGCAAATTGAGGGAGAAGATAGTGGCGCTACCATGAAAGTAATTTATGAATACGGAGAAAGCGAAAAGGAGCTCACAAAGACGACTTATTACGGTGAAGATATTGGGCAAAAAGAGCAGACATTCCTTTCTGATAACAAGCAGTTGGTGAAGCGTTTTCATCCGGATGGAGCATTATCTGAAGAGACGATAGAGACTTTCAGAGAAGATGGTCAAATAGATTCTCTGACCTACAAGAACCACGATATGGCTGTTTCTGAACGTCATGATTTCCTCTATAATGAAAAGAACCAACTGATAGAAGAGAAAATCTTTCTCGATGATGAAGAAAATCGCACAATTTACTGGACATACAACGAAGATGGCAAGGTAGCATTAGAGGAAGCTAAAGATGTAGATGGGCATTTACTTAACAGACATTATTATACTTACGATAATGGGCAATTGGTAGAGGAAGGGATCGAAGAATACGAATCTTATAATAACCAATTGCGCCTCAAATTTAATTATAATGAGCATAATCAACTGGTTAGCAGAGTAGAAGAAACTTATAGTGGCGAATTAATACAGGAAACAAGCTTTGAGCTCAATGAAAAAGGCGATGTGGTAATGGCTGGCTATATCAGAACGGGGTTGTACGCTATGCTGTATGGAATGGCAGAAGGGGACTATACCAAGACTATTAGAAACGAGATTGAATATTTTGAAGAATAAACAAAAAAAGCTGTTTTCACTCGATCGAATGCCTGAAGCTAATCGAGTGAAAACAGGTACTTTAATGAGCTACCCGCCAATTTTCTCCCATACCCATCTCTACTAGTATAGGTACTTTTAGGTTAGGAATAGCGGTGGTCATTTTTTCTTCGATCATTTCTTTGAGTGCTTCGATCTCAGAATTATGGGCATCGAATACTAATTCATCGTGTACTTGCAAAATCATTTTGCTTTTAAAATTACGCTTTTCTAGTTCTTGATGAATCCCCGACATAGCAATTTTTATCATATCAGCGGCAGAGCCCTGGATCGGTGTATTGATTGCAATCCGTTCAGCATTACCTCTTTCCAGAGAACTTTTAGAGTTAATATCTCTAAGATACCGGCGCCGTCCCAGCAAAGTACTGACATAGCCATTTTTCCTGGCGTGTTCTACGATATTATTCATGTATGATTTCAATCCCTGATACTGCCGAAAATACTGATCGATGAGTTCCTTAGCTTCGGATCTGCTAATCTCCAGTTGTCTGGAAAGGTTGGTAGACCCAGCACCGTATATGATACTGAAATTGACCGTCTTGGCGC
Source organism: uncultured Saprospiraceae bacterium (assembly GCA_964628385.1). Lineage (GTDB taxonomy): Bacteria > Bacteroidota > Bacteroidia > Chitinophagales > Saprospiraceae > JANQPA01. The sequence goes on along the minus strand of CAZVOD010000103.1, from coordinate 5,898 downwards.
GATATCGCTGCTCCTTGTTTACTTCGTCGTAAGGCACATCAAACACTTTGGCAGCTGTAGCCCTGTGAATATCCTGACCTGAACTAAAAGCCTCTACCATGGCCTCATCGCCGCTGATCTCAGCAATGAGACGCAGCTCTATCTGAGAATAATCGGCAGCCAACAATACATAATCCTCTTCCCGTGGAATGAAAGCATTCCTGATCTTTGCTCCTTCCGGTGTTCTGATGGGTATATTCTGTAAATTGGGATTATTAGAACTCAGTCGGCCCGTTGCGGCCAGTGCCTGATTGAAAGAACTGTGAATACGCCCGGTTTTAGGGTTTACCATCTTGGGCAAGGCATCAACGTAGGTTGACTTTAGCTTGGTCAGCCCCCGATATTCCAGTATTTTTTCTACCACGGGATACTCCATGGCCAATTCCGTAAGTTTTTCCTCATTGGTAGAGTACTGACCAGACTTCGTTTTGCGAAAGCGATACGGGATTTTCATTTTATCGAACAGCACTTCACCTACCCGTTTGGGCGAACCGATATTAAACTTTGTCCCGGCTACTTCATAAATTTCCTGCTCTAATTTTTTTATATCACCTCCCAGTTTTTCTGAGTAATCATTCAGAAAAGGGACATCCAGGTTAATTCCTTCATGCTCCATATCTACCAGAACCCTAATGAGTGGTTCTTCTATCTTATCGTAAAGCTCTGTCAGTCCTTCTCCTTCCAGTTTTGGCTTGAGGTAGTTTTTGAGTTGTAGGGTAATATCCGCATCTTCTCCGGCGTATTCTTTGACTTTTTCGAGCTCCACATCCCGCATGGTCAGCTGGTTTTTCCCCTTTTTGCCAATAAGTGTTTCTATTTTTACTGGCTGATATCCCAGATAAGTCTCAGCGAGGTAATCCATACTGTGTCTGAGGTCTGGTTCCAGGAGGTAGTGCACGATCATAGTATCAAAGCAGTATCCTTTGACCTTGACGCCGTAATTCTTTAAAACCAGCGCATCATACTTGATATTTTGGGCCACCTTGGTAATCCGTGGGTTTTCAAGAATACCCCTAAACAAATCCAGGCGCTGCTGACAATGAGCTCTGTCTGCATCCAGAGGTACATAGTAAGCTTCTTTATCTTTAACAGAAAAAGCAATACCCACCAGCTCGGCTTCGGTGGCTTCAAGGCTATTAGTTTCTGTGTCAAAACAGACCTCTTCTTCTTGTTCCAGTTTTTTGACCAGCTCTCTACATTTTTCTTCCGTATCAATAAGATGATAAGAATGGGCTGTATTTTCTATATTCTTATCCGCTACAGAGTGAGCTGGAGGTGCTGGCGTATTAATAGCCGAATGGTTGGCAGAAGAATCATCTGTACTACTTTCACCAGAGGGATCGTCATCCAGTATTTGCCTGGCTAGAGTTTTGAATTCCAGCTCGCGGAATAATTCGGTCAGACGATCTGCATCGAAAGGATCCCGCGTAAAGGATTTAGCATCAAATTGTATAGGAACCTCCACATTGATAGTGGCCAGCTTTTTTGAAAGCATGGCCTGGTCTTTATTATTTTCCACTTGTTCTTTTTGCTTTCCTTTGAGCTCATTTACATTTTCGATCAGGCCTTCTACGGTTTCGTATTTGGCCAATAGCTTAGCCGCAGTTTTGGGGCCTATCCCAGGAACCCCCGGAATATTATCGATACTATCCCCTTGTAAGGCCAGCATATCGATGACTTGTTCAACTTTGCTGACCTGCCATTTTTCCAAAATTTCTTTCACCCCCATAATCTCAATGCCATTACCCTGCCTTGATGGCTTGTAGATGTAGATATTCTCTGAAACCAATTGTCCAAAATCTTTATCAGGGGTCACCATATAAACCTTAAAGCCTTCGCGCTCCGCTTGCTTGGCCACCGTACCAATCACATCATCCGCTTCGTAATTATCAACCGTGATTATAGGTATGTGAAAAGCCTTTACGATTTCTATGATGTAGGGAAGTGCTATTCTGATATCATCAGGTTGTTCTTCCCGGTTAGCTTTGTAGGCTTCGTACATATCATGCCTGAAAGTCGTTCCATTTGGATCAAAAGCAACCGCAATATGCGTGGGGGTTTCTTTGCGCATCAAATCCCAAAGCGTTCTTGTAAAACCCGTAATAGCAGAAGTGTTTAAGCCTTTGGAATTAATGAGTGGCCTGGAAATAAAAGCAAAATGCGCTCTGTATACTAAAGCATGGCCATCAAGCAAAAACAGCTTTTTCTTTGACATACGTGTGACTTTAATCTTTTTATCAAAACCCTCTTAAGGAAGGCAGGATTAAGTTAGATGATATTTTTTAAAAATACGAAAGGAAAATAAAGGAAAGAAATAACCAGCTGCAATGTTTATAGGTATCTTTTTGTGGAAAAAGATATTAACATGTCAATATTACATGACAAAGAGCCTGTTTCATGTGGAACACGCTCTTTATCAGTGTTTTATAAAACATTTTGTTTTGAGTTAAAAAATTGCGTTATATTTTATCAACAATTGCTGTGTTAAACTAACACGCTTACCAAGACCCGAAACACCATTAGAGGAGTCGTAATCTGTGATCTGTACCAGTACATCGTCGTCGTAGAAAATATTGAGTGTCAATGATAGCTGAAGCCCTTTGACAATCGTATAGCCCAGCTCGTTAGTCCAGTCAATGTCAATATTTTGAGGATTCTGCAGGTAGTTAGAGTAAAGCGCCATATTGGAAGCGAATGTAATTTTGTCATTTACATATTTATCAGTGTAGGAAATACGCATCAAAGAACCCATTTGGGAGAAGGTATTATCAAAGCTAATGATATTACCACTGGCATCGCGCTCTACCGGGTTACCGTGAACGCCCCTTGCAGCAATCTCGTCATCCCCCACGATGATAAATTTACCAGCGAGAGGAGAATAGTAGATAGATAAGTTATTCAGTGGCTTAAAATCAACACCTGCCGAGATGGTTATCGTTGCTGGAGAGAATAGTTTTGACAAAGGAGCTATATCTTCCTGACGAATATTGGTTAGAAAATTGCCCGGAAACTCTTCTGTACCTTCAAAGGTAGGTGTAATTTGGCTCAGAAAGCTGAAATCAGCAGCGTAGAAAAATTTGGAGTTTTCAGAGGTTTTAAAACCGATTTTTGAATTAAGCCTCAGTTCGTCGATGGCCTTCTGAAAGGGAATTTTAGCGCCGTTGCTTAGTGATCCGGAGCCCAGTCGCTGAATACCAAACTGCCAGGAAGCTAAATTATCCCAGGCGGTGCGATCTTTCGCGTATTTGGCAAATATAGAAATAGCCGTACCCACGCCCATCCTGTTCTGTCCGGCCCCTTGCCGGGGGTTAAGCTGAAAAAGCTGTGAAAAATCGACACCAAAGCTGGCGCCAGCTTCCCAGGCACTATTGTTTTCGGCAGTTTCTTCTTGTGCAATCAGAAACAATGGAAGACTCAAGCAGATTGTTGTCAAAAAGCAAATTACTTTGTTCATCCTAGTGAGTTTTTGAATTTTACTAAAATAAGGGTGTGTGGAAATACAATATTAGCAACCCCTGATGCGACCATCCGGGGTTTTATCTTCTGGCCAAGAACGCTCAAAAATAAGCTTAGCTTTAACTCTCCTCTTCGTCAGCTACCTTCCTGATAATTTGGTACTTCTCAGTTGACAATTTATGCAACGGTACCACAGTGGTAATGTCTTCTGAAACTATTGTGAAAGAAAAATTATCCATCGCAGTAATTTCGCCCTGAACACCGTCAATATTGATCTGGTCCCCAATGCTTACTTTGTCCTTGCTATAGTAGGCCGTGAGTAAATTGGCCAGTATGGGTCTGGAAGCAAAACCATACCCGATAGCAAAGGCCAAAACAACCCCTCCTAGCAAGATGGATAAATTTTCCTCAATGAAGGCGGTTTCTACTTTTGCTTGCGCAAGCGTTATCATTGTAACATTAAGGAAGAGAAAATAAAAGACTACTTTAGAAATCAAACCCGCTGCCGGAATAGCCAATGAAGAACAGGCAGTATATACTATCTTTTTCAGAAAATCAGCTAATAGCAAACCAATGATAAACACGATAAATGCGGAAACCAAATTAGGAATATAGCCTAATATTTTATTGATCAAATCTGTAACTGGCTGCATTCCCAAAATATCTGTAGCTAGCAAAATAAATACAAAAAACAGTAAATAATAGACTATCTTTTGTATGACAGCACTAGGGCGGATATCAATTTTTGAACTACTCACTAGATCAATATCGTTAAGGCGGTCGGCCAATTTATCCACTCCAATTTTTTCCAGCATCTTCTTGATAAGGCGACTGATTAATCTACTAAACCATCGCCCAAGAATAAGTAAGGCAATGGCTCCCAGAAACTTAGGCAAGGAAGCGATAAACAGAGCAGACTGTTCACCAAGAGTAGTGGTGAGCTGATCCAGAAAGGAAGTTTGGAGTAAAATTATCTGCATATCTATACAGTTTAGTACCGATTAATTTCGATAAGGGTTGTTAAAAACAAAATATCAGGTTAAGTAATTTTAATATTGTAACAACATGAAAACTATTTTTTCTTGTCACTCAGAGCTAACAAAATCACATCTACTACTCTTGATAGATATATCTCAGCTACTTCTCCTACTAACTTATAGATACTAATTGAACTTTTAACTTCTTTTTTAACAGATACTTCATGTTTTTCTCTAAATTCTTTAGCATCTTCTTCATATAATTCTTTAAAACAGTTCTGCATCTTCATTAAATTTAAATACCTACCGCATTTCTTTTCTAAATTAATTCTGTTTTAGCAATAATTTCTTGTAGGGTGCTTTTAGCCCTACTCTTAGCTCTTTTGATTTTCATCTTTACAGCACTTTCTGACTTATCCAGTACCTCTCCTATCTCCTTAATTGACATACCCTCCTGATACTTCATCAGGAGGACGTATCTGTCGTCAGGTGCTATTCGGCTAAGAACTTCCCTCAAATGTTCCACCTTCATCTCCAGCAGTTCTTTATCATCTACCTCATCATCCTCAGCACCTTCGGCCTTTTCCATTTCATCAGAAAATATATCGCCCCTACGTTTTTTCTTTCTAATGAAATCAATACAGTAGTTATAGGTGACTGAGTACAACCATGTTGAGAACTGCGAACGTCCGCTGAAGGAAGAGAGATTAAGAAAAATTTTCATGAAAATTTCCTGAGTGGCATCTTTGGCATGAGCCTCATTCTTGAGCAGTGCAATACATTTGCTGTAGACCTTGGTCGCATAGCGATTATAGATATGATTAAAGCATGGATTAGCCTGATGCTTTAAAAACGTTTTTATTAACTCAAGGTCGGGCATTTTCTTATTACAATTCACTTTCTGAGCACTCATAACTTGTCATTTTCAAGCCTTAGAGTCTTCTTAACCTTGTTTCCGTTAATGGGACGTCTTCTTCAATGGAAAGACACTTTTAAGGTTAAAAAAATCTTAAAAATTTGATCAAAAATAAATTTTAATATGCTCGATGCCTAATACGGTAAGGATTATTTATTATGAAGTTGTTTAAAAATGTCGTTTCATGTTTGCAGATAAAACATTGTGCACCACATACTTCAGCTTTTTTGCTTTCCGTAGCTTTGGCTACGCAAAGCAAAAAGCGCTTCGCCTTGCTGCACAAGCCTTTGCCTTCAACTATAAATCCACATGCTCAAACAACTTCTATCAAAATATAAATTTAAAAAAGCCTTGCGGCAAAACAAGATTTAAAAGTACAGAATTAATAAATGTTGGAAAATTAATGAAGGAAAGAAAAATTAATAGAGGGGCCAAAAAAAAAAGCCATGTATTAGACATGGCTGATTTGGATAAAATAATGTTGGCAGCGACCTACTCTCCCGCGATGCA
>CAZVOD010000102.1:0-13247 GCA_964628385.1 uncultured Saprospiraceae bacterium | reverse complement strand
ATAGCTCAAACAGGAAGAAATGCTGCTGAAGCTAATCAAAATCAGCAAGCCATGGCGGCTAATCAAGCACAATTGGAAAGAGACATTAATGAATTAGCCATCTTTAAGGCGAAACTCACTCAATTCGAGACCGCTTTTGCCGATAAAAATGCTGTAAAAGTAGCAGCCCTAAAAACAGAATTGGTGAACGCTATGCGAAGAGAAATTAAGCAAAGCGAAATGAAAATTGCACAAGACCAACGTGAATTAAATCAAAACAAGTCGGAAGTAGCTGCTTCTAGTAGAGAACTCAACCGTAGCCGCCTTGATAGAGCAACGATAGATAATGATTCCAAAGATGCCTATGATGTAAGAGATGACCGTCGGGATAAAAGAGACGACCAAAGAGACACCAAGGATGATAAAAAAGACCTGGAACAGCAAGTAGCTCGTACCAATCGCCAAAAGCAAATTTATGCGGCCCTTCAGGCATTTACCTTCTCATTTGATCCCTCCCTGCAAGAGAAAGTAGTTGCCCATAAAGCCTTGCTACAAGAATTTGCATCTATTATGGAGGCGGATATCGCCGCTACCAAAGCAGAAATTGCGGAAGATAAACGGGAAGCTGCGGAAGACAGTAGAGAACGAAAAGAAGATAGACGCGAAAGAGCAGAAAAACGCGGGAATGGAAAATGGTAGTTCCTGTATCACTTCAAGCTTTAAATTATGGTTATCTGACAATTTTTGCGCCTTGATGCAAATGTTTTCGCGAAAAGCCCTACTTCCTCTGGTCGTATTTCTTTCCGCGAAAACATTTCCCGCAAAAATTGTCAGAGAAGGAAAATTCTTTCATCTATACAAATTAATTTATTCAATCATGAAAATTTTAAAAATGAAAACGGTATTCACTTGCTGCATGCTTTGCTTAGCCATCTCAATGCAGGCACAAACGTCATTGGTGGGCATTTGGAACATGGGAACAGACAACACCAAAATTGAAATTACAGAAGACAACGGGGTCTGTGAAGGTAGAATAGTATCTTCTGATAATACCGATGCTAAAATCGGAAATCAAATACTCAAAGAGGTCAAGTTGGTTAGTGGGAAATGGAAAGGGAAAATGTACAGTCCTAAGAGAAACAATTGGTACAATGCGGTGCTGGAAGAAAAAGAAAGTAAATTGTTGGTGACGGTTAAAGCAGGTATAATGAGTCAAACCCTGGAGTGGCAGAAGGAGTAGTCCAATTGAATTAAATGTAAATTTTATGCACTGCTCTTGGGAGAGCCAGCCACCTTTGTAAATAAATTAGTAACTATTCAGCATCCTGATGATTTAGCCCCTAAGGGGTCGCGCAAAAATAACTTACTCATTTAGAGTCGTTCTTTTGCGCGCTGGCGGCGTTGCCAAGCCTCGCCGTAGCTATGGCTATGCCTACGTTTGGCGCCTTACCAGCGCACAAAATAACTTTCTCTATTCTGTGTAACTTATTATTGCGCGACCCCTAAAGCAAAATTTTGCTTTAGGGGCATGCCGGCCCGTATGCTGAATAGTTACATAAATTAAACGAAATCAAAATGCAAAGATCCGATTCCGTCCAGGCGCTATTGCCCGTTCAAATTCAAACGGTACTGGAATTCTTGAACAAAGCGCAAAGCATTGAAGCCTTCAGCAACATCCGACAATACCGCCCGGACTTATCCGAAGAAGATTTGGTGGTGAGTATCAATCCGGCAGAATATGCGATTTCGATTTGGGGTGTTGCGCTTTCTGATTGACGGCAGGACATTTTCAACGCTTTAAATGAAATTTAAACAAGTCTTAAATACCTAATGCTCAACAAGAGATATGAGAAAAATTTACAGTATCATTTTTTTATTGTTTCTATTTCTCCAAGCTCACGCCCAACAAGTGTTTGAGGTTGCCATTATTTCTGATGCAGCCGAAAATGAGCGCCATTTCTTTGAAGAGGGTATAAAGGCGGAAATAAACGCCTTGCTTGCTTCGCGATTCGAATTGCGTTTTACGGAGGCTTATACTAGCGGGAATGTAGAAAAAGTCAAGGATGAAATAGCAGATGTTTATGCCAGAAACCAGGCAGATGCCCTCATTGGTGTAGGTATAGTTACCAGTAAATTACTATCCGATCAAAGTTCCTTTCCTATACCCACCATTGCCTCTATTCAACTAATTGATGACCTCAATACGGATCCTACACCCATAAATACGGTTAGTGGAATCCCCAACTTTACCTATATAAAATCACCATTCAAGCTGGGAGAGGGCATTGAAGCATTGAAGGAATTTTGCCGTTGCGACAAACTTGCCGTGCTTACTATGCCAAATCTTTCCGCAATAGGAGTGAGCATGGAAGACGTCTATTCCGACGGGGAGACCGAGATAGCATGGTTAAGCCTTGAAGCTGATCTAAGCAGTACCGTAACCAAAATCCCGGATGATGTGGCGGGGATATATATCCTGTCTCCTTTGTCCTCCTATTCTTCCGAAGAAATAAAAAGATTTTTTGATCAATTAATTGAACGAAAGTTGCCTTCCTTTTCTTTGTTGGACGCTCCTATGTTGAAACAAGGCGCCTATGCTGCTTTTGCTGTAAGCGATAACCTCAATAAGATACCGCGAAGAATTGCAATGAGCATAGAGAAGATTGCAGAAGGTAAAAATCCAAAAGACTTTCCAGTCAATATCGAATCCTTTACCAATCAACTAGTCGTCAATATGGAGACGGTCAACAAGATTGGAAAATATCCAAGCTGGACCCTTTTGGATAATGCCTTACTGGTTAATATTAACAGGCCGAATACGACACGTGTACTAAGTTTGAAAGCTGCTATCGCAGAAGGCATTCAAAATAACTTGGGCTACCAAATTGAAGCAAAGGAAACCCAAATAAGTGCTAAAGATCTGAGTTTGGCAAAAAGCAATTATTTGCCTCTGCTGGATGTAGAAACAACTGGTTTCTTCCTGGATGAAAATTCCGTTAATAGTTCTTTCGGTGTCCTGGGGAGTTTCAATTGGACAGCAGGCGCCTCTTTTTCACAATTGATTTTATCAGAACCAGCTTTGGCCAACATTGCCATTCAAAAATTACTGTTTGAAAGCCAACAACAAGTACAAAAGCAATCAGAGTTGGATGTAATCCTGGAGGTTGCTCAACGCTATTTCGGTTATATGCAAGTATTCTCCGTAGCTGAACTGCAGAATAATAACATCAAGGCAGTCAATCAAAATTTGACGATTGCCAAGAATAAAGAAAAAGTGGGCTACAGCGGATCAAGTGATGTATACAGGTGGCAAACTGAATTGGACCTGGCAAAATCGGACTTGTATACAACCAATGCGCAGTTAAAGGCAGCAGGGTATCAATTGAATGAAACCTTGAACCGGCCCATTGATGAAGTGTTCGTCATTGATTCATCGGAAAGTATCAGTCAATTCGTAAAAGAATTGGATCAAATACTTGGGGGCCTGATTCAAGACCAGCTAAGTTTCAACCAGTTAGCTGATTTCATGGTCAATGAAGCCCGACAGAACCTTCCGGAAATACAACAAATCCAATTGGCCATTGCCGCTCAAGAGCGCTTACTGAAATCAAATAGGCGTTCCTTTTATTTGCCAACCATAGCTTTTGGAGCAGCCTATGACTATCCTATTGAGACGGTAAATCCAGGTGATCCGCTCCCCATTCCCGGAGTTGAGATAAATAATAATCCAACCTGGAATGCTGCTTTTAATATTTCGATACCGCTGTTTGCAGGCGGTTCAAGAAAATTCGAGAAGGAAAAAACGAAAGTGGGTTTGTACCAATTACAAGATCAACAAAATGATATCAACAATATACTCGAATTACAGGTAAGGGCGAATATGGAACTGGTCAAGGCCACTTATAATAACATTCGGCTCACTAGGAGTGCCGCAGACGCAGCAGAAAAAAACGTCGAAATCGTTCGGGATTTATATCAATCCGGACAAGTGAATGTGATCACTTTGGTCGATGCACAAAACGCTTCGTTGGGAGCGCAGATCAATGCAACCAACGCAGCTTATCAATTTATGATAGACTACTTTTCATTGCAGCGTTCCATCGGCAACTATACCTTTTTGGCCACCGAAGCGCAAAGAGTACAGTTTTTACAACGGTTTCTAAATTTTAAAACGAAATAATTATGCGATTATTTGCACTATTGTTTTTGGTGCTTTCACTTACATCCTGTGAGGAAAAATCAGCGGAAACGAGAATAAAAATTCGGCCAATCAAGTATGAAAAAGTTAAGTTATCTACCGGGGTAGAAACGTACACCTTTTCAGGAGTAGCAAAAGCTCAAAATGAAACCAACCTCAGCTTTAAAGTGGCGGGCATCTTGAGTTCTGTTAAGGTTAACCTGGGTGACCAAGTTAAAAAAGGACAGCTCATTGCAACGATTGATCCTTCGGATTATACCATCCAAACCAATCAGGCTGTTTCGCAAAAAGAAGGGGCAATAGCCAATGCAAAAGCTACTGAAGCCCAACTCATCAGTGCGAAAGCAACATACGAAAGAATCGCTCAACTTTATGAAAGTAATAGCGTATCCCTAAGTGAATACCAACAGGCAAAGGCCGCACTTGATGCCGCAAAAGCACAATATGACGCAGCAAATTCGCAAATCAAAACAACAGACCAACAATTAAAGGCCGCAGATAACCAAGTGAGCTATACCCGCTTGGTATCTCCTATGGATGGAGTCATTACGGAGGTTCAGGTGGAGGCTAACGAGGTGGTTAATGCAGGTACGTTGATTGTAAAGGTGAGTTCGCTTGGCCGTCCGGAAGTTGAAGTAGGCGTCCCTGAAGTGCTTATTAATAAACTTAAAATAGGCCAACGGGCGACTATCAAATTTCCTTCTTTGCCAGAGCAATTATTTGAGGCAGAGGTGGAAGAAATAGCATTCGCTTCAGGAAAATCAACCACCTACCCAGTCACCCTAAAGATTATTAAGCCACAAGAGGAAATAAGACCGGGAATGGCCGCTGAAGTCAATTTCACTGTCGGTAATCATATAAAAAAAACAGAAAATAAGATCGTTGCTCCCTTAAAAGCAATTGCGAGTGGAACGGATGGAAATTATGTTTTTAAACTGGTTCCTGATAAAGAAGACGGGGTTTATGTAGCAAAAATGGTTAATGTAGAGCTGGGTTCCCTCACCGAAGACGGATATACTATCAAAAAAGGATTGAGTGAGGGGGATCTTGTTGCCGTTGTCGGGCTTAGATCATTATACGATGGGATAAAAGTGAAACTTTTAGAAAAATAATTCTTATGAACTTAACGGGACTTTCACTGAAATATAACCGGATTACCCTCCTTGCACTGCTTGTGGTAATTTTATTGGGACTTGTGGAATACGGGAATTTATCACGGGATAGCATGCCGCCGTTTACAGTACGTATTGCAACAGTGATTTCCCAATTCCCGGGAGCTAGCCCCGAACGTATCGAATCACTCATCAGTGATAAAGTAGAAAAGGTTTTACAAGAAATACCTGAAGTTAAAACAATAACGAGTACCAGCAGAACAGGCGTTTCAATCGTAAAAATGATCATCCGAGACGATGTTCCTGAAAGTAAGCTTCAATCTGTTCTGGATTTAGCCAGAAGAAAAATAGATAACATCAGGGGTGACCTTCCCGAGGGAATTTATGGTCCAAATTTAAATGACGAAGACATCGGTGTGGTGTATGGTATTTTCGTTGGCCTGGAATCCGATGGTTACGAATACAGTGAGCTCAAAGCGTATGCCGACGATCTCAGAGATGACCTCATAGCGCTTGATGATGCAGCTAAAGTAATCATTGGCGGTACGGTTGAAGAACGAATTTATGTAGAATACAACGACGCTAAACTTGCACAAGTCGGACTTACTGCTGGTCAGCTACAAAATATCGTTTCAGAAAGTAATATTATCATCCCATCTGGACAGGTCAATCTTGGCGAAGAAAGAACCATTCTTGAATCATCCGGAAATTTTGAATCCATCGAGGCCATTCAAAATTTGGTAATACCCGTAGGCCAACAAGGAGAAACCATTCTATTGGGAGATCTGGCAAACATTAAGAGAGGATATGTTTCCCCTAAGGAGTCCATCGTAAGAATTAACGGAAATCAGTCGCTAGCCTTATACGTCTCTTTAAAAGAAAACGCTAATTTAATTGATTTGGGTAAAGATGTTGATAATCTGATAAAGGCGTATAACGAGACAAAATTACCCCTCGGGATCAATGCTATCCGTATAGCTTCTCAAGATAGAGAAGTCCAGAAAAAAATCGATGTATTTGTAGGCAATTTACTGCAAAGTATTGTCATTGTTCTCCTCGTTATATTGCTTGTTCTGGGATGGAGAGCCGGTGTAATCATAGCCAGTTTGATTCCCGCTACCATGATCCTTACTTTCTTGTTGATGGGACTGTTCGGCGTCGGACTTAATCAGGTAACACTTGCATCCCTGATTATGGCTCTGGGATTATTAGTTGACAATGGCATTGTGATGGTAGAGTCATTGCTTGAAAAACTACAAAAGGGTCAATCAAGGTTTGAGGCAGCCGTAAATTCGGCCAAAGAGTTCATGGTTCCGTTGTTGATCTCTTCACTAACCACCTGTGCGGCCTTTCTTTCCTTTTATTTAGCGGATGGCCCAATGGGGGATATGATGGGAAATATCTTCTTAGTCATCACCATGGCATTGCTTTCTTCTTGGCTGATCGCGTTTACCATTATTCCTCTTTTCGGGACTTCACTTTTGAAAGTTACTGAAGGAGCAGAGGAGCATAAAACGATTTTTGATCGTCTGAGAGGCCAATATAATCGGTTTCTGAATTGGACCTTGAAAAAACCGGCGTTAACTCTTATAGTCATCGCCCTGCTGTTTTTTATTTCTCTTTACGGATATACGTTCATTCCAGGCATTTTTATGCCGCCAAATGACAGGAACCTGGTAGTGGTAGATATAAATTATCCGCCTGGCGCCAAGATTGAAACAACTGATTCAAAAGTAGCGCTCCTTGAAAGCTATATAAAGGATAGCCTTCAGGTTAATGAAAATATGGAGGAAGGAATTATCAGTTGGTCATCTTACATTGGGAAAGGGCCCGAGGCTTATGATTTAGGTTATTTTCCCGGTGAACCGAATTCATCGTATGCCCATATGCTGCTGAATACCACCTCGGATTACGCAAATGATATAGTAATCAATAAATTAAGGGATTTTGTAAGCAGAAATTTGTTTGATGCCGAAATTAAAATCAATCGATTAGTTGGATCAGGCGGAGCTGAAGCGCCAATTGAAATAAGAATTACCGGAGATGAACCGGATGAATTATTCAGGATTGCCGATAGAATCAAAACCAGGCTCTTTCAAACTCCAGGTGCTATCAATGTTACAGATGATTGGGGGGCCCGCATCAAAAAAATATATGTAAATATTGATGAGAACAAACTATCAAGGTCGGGTCTCACCAATCAGGATGTTGCGATTTCTTTGCTAACCTCTTTGGATGGCTTTGAGGTTGGGGAGTTTCGTGATGACGATCAAGGCATCCCTATTACTATGAAACGGGAAGGAAGCGAGAACCTGGCTTATACAGATATTGAAAACCTGAATGTGTTTTCTCAATCCAGAGGGACAAGCAATCCATTGTCGCAAGTAGCAGCAATTGAAATACCCTGGCAGTATTCAAAAATATTAAGACGCGATCTTAAACGAAGTTTGACTATTCAGGCAGGCGTGGCAGACGGCTACCTGGCCAGTGAGATCATGGACGAAGTGATCCGTCCAATGATGGAGGAAGAGGTCGAAAAATGGGATAGTGGTTACACCTACGAATTTGGAGGTGATGCAGAAGGTAGCAATGATGCCATGGGTGCGGTGGCGCAGAATTTACCCCTTTCTTTCTTTATCATCATTCTCTTGCTGGTCATTCAGTTTAATTCAATTCGGAAAGCAACCATCATTTTAATGACTATTCCGCTTGCCGTAATCGGTGTTACAGGAGGCCTTCTGGGGGCGGGCTCCGTTTTCAGCTTCACAGCGTTTTTGGGTATTATTTCTCTGGCAGGAATTATCATTAACGACGCGATCGTTCTGGTAGATAAAATCGGTAGCGAGCTAGAAGAAGGAAAAGGATTGCTGGAAAGTATCAAAAAAGCAGCGAACGACCGATTTAGCCCCATCTTGCTTACCACACTTACCACATCCTGCGGTATGGTTCCGCTTTGGACGGGTGGAGGCGCCCTTTGGTCACCAATGGCTATTACTATTATCTTCGGACTCCTTTTTGCAACTTTTATCCTACTGATATTCGTACCTGTAATTTTCAAGCTGTTGCTTTTAAGAACAAACAGTTGATATAGGATATTTCTAAACTGATCGAATGAAGACTCTCCGAAAACCGCCTAAATATTTAATGCTCTTTTTATTGGCGTTTAGCCTTCACTTTGCCGCATTCGGGCAATTAGAACTTGCTGGTTTCAGTTACAGCCGTTTTCCAAGTACGGGAATTGAAGATAGCCCCTCAAATCAGGAAGTTGAATTAAGTGAATACAATTTCTTTCTGAACCTTCCGAAGAAATTAAAAAATGATAAGACAGTATTGATCAATGGACTACAATATAAATTAGTGACCCCTTCTTCTGAAGATGACTTTAATTTGATAACTGGCAATCGGAAAAATTTGCATTTTATTGGTTACAAGTTGGTATTTTTACACCAAATGGCCGATAACTGGCAGTTTTTGTTATTGGCAAACCCTTCCCTATCCTCCACTTTTAACACAGGCTTAGAAGGTGATGATTTTCTTTTTAACGGAACGTTACAGTTTATCAAGAAAAAATCAGAACGTTTTTCATACGGAGGTGGAATTGTATTTACTTCCAGGTTTGGTAATCCAATGTTTTTACCAGCGCTTCAGCTCGTTTTTACTCAGCCGAAAAGCGAATTAAGAATCATCTTGCCCAATCGGATTACCTATGAACGGTTTTATGGTAAACTGACAGCGGGCCTGCAAATGGCCGTAGATGGTTCGCGCTATAACTCCAATTTTTACCGCGTAAATGATAACAACGAATCAGAGCTGGTTTCTGGCTTGGGGTACACACGGGTTGTGGTTGGGCCAACTTTGAAATATCGAATCGGAAAAATATTCCAGCTGGAGGCTTCCGGAGGCTTGGTAGTAGCCCGCAGGTTAGAATTCCAAGGGGACACATTTGAAAATGAACAATTCAATTTTGAAAATGGCGCTTTTTTTCAAGTAGGTATTTCATTGGTCTTACCTAAGAAAGAGGAAGATTAATTCTTGAGAATGAATTTACTGCTAACGCTATAGATAAACCCATTGCGGGTTTAGTAATTGGCCTCCAAATTGCACTTTTTTGGTTATAATTCGTTGCGAAAATCCTTATTTAGCTACCCCGATAGCTATCGGGGAACTCCGGTTTTCGCGCCTTGTCTAATCAAAGAATTGCTAATTTTCGGCTCAAAGACCAAACCCGCAATTGGTTCAATAGTTTATTATTCTTTATTTAATTTAAATATTATTGACATGAAAATTTTCTTATTAGTATTCGGAATGTTCTTGAGTTTTTCTGTGCTTTCGCAGGAAATCAAAATGAGTGAGGAAAACACCTTAAGCGAGGAAGAAATTATTGAGGCAGAAGAAAATTTGGATCTGGAGGTAGTAGCAGAGATTTTCGGAGAGTCTTCAGACCTTGAAGATTTTGAAAAACGCCTTAACAATCCTGAAAGTGAGATTTCGAATCTTGATCTCAACGGAGACGGTGAAGTAGATTATTTGAGGGTAATGGAAAAAGAGGAAGGGGATAAGCGCACAGTCTATGTTCAAGCCGCAGTAACGGAAGATACGTATAAAAATGTAGCTTCTTTAGTAGTGGTAAAAGATAAGAACAATGAAGTAAATGTTGAGGTGGTTGGTGATGAGGCGATTTACGGCAAAAACTATGTGATCGTACCGGCTTTCAGGCGCGTTCCACCAGTAGTAACTTGGTTCTGGGGACCTTCTTATCGAATTTGGATCTCGCCATACCGTTATGGTTATTATCCTGCGTATTTCCGTCCTCGGGTTGTAGTGGCGCCCTCTGTGCGTACCGCCACTCGAAGAAGAGCAACAGTTCGCACCCGATCAGCTGTTAGAAGAAGATGGTAGTACCAAGATTACTGAACCCCAAAAGTTAATTGGCCTTTCTGACTTAGGAAGGGCAGAACGAGTGTTGACCATGTTAGGAATACTCACTTTTTTTACGAGTTGTTCCGATGATGGTGGGATCAATACACTTAATAAGCAGTTCCACATTCTGAACCGATGACAATCGGTTAGTCGAAGTGGATTATTTTCAGGATAATGAAATTGAAGAGGTACTCGATTTGGAATATACCCAGGCTTTGATTTCTTGTCTTTTGTAAATTAGATCGCAGATTAATTTAGTTTATTTTTTTCAAAAAAAATTATATCATCATGAATTCGAAATTAAAAAAGATTCTACTACTCGGTTTGGTTTTATTAACTGGAACAATCCTCAGCTGTGAGAAGGATGATAGTGATCCTGTTACTGTTCCCATCACAGTGGATAATGCTGCGGAGTATGTTGCGGCATCTATGGCTATTGCGACCTACGGTGCAGTATACAACATGGATTACGTGGCTGAGCAAATCGTTGGACTGATAGATTGCAACGAATCTGAAAGTGATACCAGAACCAATACCGAGACCTCAAGTGGTGGGGGTATCAATTTAAACTCGACTATCGCCGAAAGCTATTCGCGCACATGCTCTGGTGACACCGAAGTGATTACCTACACTTTTACTGTAGATCAAATGACAACCTCTGAACGTTTGGACTCGGACACTCAAATCTTGGGGTCGTGGACAGTAGGTGGGGTAGAGTCATCTTCTTCTGAATATACATACAGTGGAATTTATTCAAGAGGCGGGGACTGGACCTACAATCTGGAAGATAACCATACTGATAATGTGACGAGTTCGTTTGTCTACACGGACGTGAAAGCAAATAAAGATGATAATGTCATATTTGAGGGCACTTCTACTTTTTCTCTAGTAGGCACGAGCACGGTCTATGATCCTTTTTCATACGAAGGTGAAATCGTATTCCAGGCTGATAACACCTGCATTGCAACCTTTTCCACCGGTGAACGATATGAAATTGATTTGAATACAGGTGATGTAGAACCTCTTCAGTAGCCAACAGAATAGTTGTGAATGTGTTATAAATTATTGCAAAAATGAAATATTTAAGAATGTTCAAACGCTCATATATTGTTTTTTTTTCTTTGCTTTTGTTGATAGCCTCTTGTTCAGATGATGATGAAGTGACGGAGACCATCACCATCTACCGAATTCCGGTGGTAGTGCACGTGGTACACAATGGCGAGGAAGTGGGATCTGGAGCTAATATATCAGAAGCACAGGTGCAATCACAGATTGAAGTCCTTAATGAAGACTTTCGAAGAAAAGAAGGTACAAACGGGTTTAATACAAACGGGGTGGATACTAAAATCGAATTCTATCTGGCAGAAACGGATCCAAATGGGAACACATTGACGGAACCCGGTATAGATCGGATCAATGGAGGTTTACCAATATGGCCTACCGGTTTTGCCACCACGGTAGATTCTCAATTAAAGCCAGCAACGTTTTGGGATCCGAATCGGTATTTCAATATATGGACTGTGAATTTTGGTGGTTTTGTGGGTAGAAACTTATTAGGATATGCTCAATTCCCCTCGGGGTCAGGGTTGCAGGGTCTGGATGAAGATGAAGGACCTGCCGAAACGGATGGTGTAGTTATAGGCTATAAATATTTTGGAAGTTCTGAGAAAGGTAATTTCCCAGACTTAAATGAGACATACGCCAAGGGCCGAACCCTCACACATGAAGTGGGACATTGGCTGGGCCTGCGCCACATTTGGGGTGATGGGGATTGTCTAGTAGATGATTTCTGTGAAGATACACCACGATCTGACGAACCTAACTACACCTGTGCAGAGCATTTTTCCTGTGGTACACCCGATATGATAGAGAATTACATGGATTATACGGAGGATCAATGTATGAGTATTTTTACTCAAGATCAGAAAGAACGTATGTTGCAGGTGCTTATAAACAGCCCTAGACGAAATACACTTTATTGATGAAAGGAGTAGGTGTGGAATTACTAGTGCTTTGTAACATAAGTTTGATTGAAGAATTTCGAGGCTATTTTGGTTTTGGCCGAGGCGCGATGAGGGAGCATCCGTGCGGACGTGACCGAAAGCCTGCCCCGCACCCGAAGGGTCGGGGAGCAACGAAAGCCAAGATCAAAAGAGGCCGAAATTATCGATAGGAATTTATGTTACAAAGCACTAGCGTCCGCACTTGGCAATGACGGATACTGGGAATACGAACATGGTCCGGAGGCGTCGGAATCCGCCTGGGTCCTGGGATATCACCTCAACGGAATCCCCTACGCGGAAATGCCCGTAGCCCACTTCAGCGGGGGTGGGGGCGGTAGCGCCGCCGACGGAGGGGGAGCGCTCACTCACGTGCGCGAACTGAACAGTGAAGGGCCCTGGCGGGTCTTCCCCAACCCCGTTCGCGACCGGCTATATTTCGACCCGGCAACCAGCCCGGAAAGCAGCTTCCGCTTTCAGATCTATTCGGCGGCCGGTCATCTGCTTCACCAGGGAGATACCCACCCCCGGGAAGGGATCGACATGACCAGATTATCACCCGGTGCTTATCTGTTGGTAGTGGAATCGCAAGGGAAAAGTTATTGTTGCGCGACCCCTAAGCGTAGTTTTCTCCGGCCTCTTAGTACACGTCGCCAACAGGGCGGGGACAAAAGTTAATACCCATTTAATACACAATTCAATCTTAACCGTTACCTTCGGAGACGTTTATATAAATAGTCTTTTAGAGTTCAACTTACGCCTTTTATGAAAAAAATGTACGTTCTGTTGGTTGCATTATTGGCAACGAGTGTCGCCCTAGCCCAACAACCAAGGATCCCGGCTTCCTACTCCAATCTGGCCTACGATTTCACGGGGCAATTGTATTTTGCGCACGAAGGAGAAAAATATTTTGCGGAGGAGGTTTCCCCCACTTTTTCTGTAAAGCAATTGCTGGGCAACCCAATGGGGACGGCAGCCGGTGTAAAGCTGGATTTCGGAGACTTTAAGGGGACGGTCACCTATGGCTTGATCCCGTAC
>CAZVOD010000101.1:0-13460 GCA_964628385.1 uncultured Saprospiraceae bacterium | reverse complement strand
GATAATTCTATCGTTTTTCAATTAACCAGCACGCAAGCGTGCTGAATAGTTACAATTTTTTTTAAATGCGAATTATTTTCGTTTTTATTGGTTATTTTGAAGTAAATTAAGAGCTTTAACAATGTTAAAAAGCTATTTCAGCTCGTTCTTAACATTTTTATTACAATCAGGAAAATAGAAATAGAAGCGCAGAAAAGTAGAATTCAAAAGTCAAATAACTTTAAATTAACCTACTAAGGGTCAACTGTATACTTATTAACATTCGAAATTGATTTCGTAATGTATGAAACGATAGCGGCGAAAAGTTTTAAGGCTCTTCGCCTTTTGTTAACTCAAGCTTGCAAAAAGCTACTTCTTTCCTGATTTACCTCCGCTCTTTTATAACAACCTTCCAGATGGTCGTTGACGATGCCCATGGATTGCATAAAAGCATACATGGTGGTTGGGCCTACAAATTTCCATCCCCTCTGCTTCAGGTCTTTGCTCAGCGCTTTAGAGCTTGATGTTTGGGTCAGTTTTTGTGCCGCTTCGTACGTCATAACAGTGGGGCGCTCTTCTTCTTTTGGCCCGAACGCCCAAAAGTAATTGGCCAGGGAGCCTTTCTGTGAGATAAGTTCAATTGCCTTTTGGGCGTTATTGATCGTTGCCTGTATTTTACCCTTATGTCTGATGATTCCGGCATTATTAAGGAGCCTTTCCAGGTCTGTCTCATCAAATCTGGCCACCTGATGGAAGTCAAACTGATGAAATGCCTGTCTGAAGTTTTCCCGCTTTTTTAAAATAGTTAGCCAGCTTAAACCCGACTGAAAGCCTTCAAGACAAATCTTTTCAAAAAGTCGCTGGTCATCGGCCTGCGGCCGTCCCCATTCTTCATCGTGATATTGGATATACTGCTCATTGCCCCGGCACCACCAGCATCGTTGTTGATTGTCTTTTGCTGTAAATAAACCTTCCATAGCATAGTATTGTGTACGGTGTTTTGTAATCGTGGCGCGATTAAATTCTCTTTTATTGCGCGCACAGACCGAAATAGGAATCCTTAATCTAATAAGACAAATAAAAAGAAAAGTCTTCTCATTTTGCTCTTTTCACTTTCTTTATAACTTTATCGAAACAAGCATCTTAACGGATGCCGGCCAATTGACAAAAGCAGTCTTGCTGGTGAAATGTGAAAGACTGGTAAGAAAGATTGTCGGAGCATGAAAAATATAGTCTTCGTTTTACTGGCCATGATGCTGGTAACCTGTCAAAAAGAAAACCTCATAATCACATCATTGTACTCTATGGATGGAAAGATAGAGGCCAAAGCCGGCGTACTTGACAATGGTAAGGCCTTTTATTTAGTCAGGAAAAAGGAGTAGATCATCATTGATACGTCTACTCTGGGAATCAACGAGGCTTTTTAACCTGCCGGCCGGCCGGCAGGCGAAACTGGGCGGCAAAAGAATAAGTAAAGATGTATAATTTATTATTGACTCATTCCATAGTAGGGCTATGGAGCGAAAAAAAGCTGAAATATCTTGTCCCGCTGAAAGCGGGAAGCACTATTCTAAATGTATTTGCAGGCCAAGGGGTAAAATCCAAATACGCTCGTATGATAATGTTGGTATGCTAATGTATGTATTTATATTTTTAACTGGGAAAGAAAAGAAGTATGCGATTAGATTATAAAGGCATAGCCTTGATCCTGGGGCCTCTATTCTTTTTTCTGATTTTGTTGTTACCCACTCCGGGGCCATTATCAAAAGAAGCCTGGCGCGTAGTGGCGATGGCTGCACTGATGCTGACCTGGTGGGTTAGCGAGGCCGTTCCGATTCCGGTAACAGCTATTTTACCGATTGTCATCACCCCATTGTTAGGGATTGAAGAGTTGGGTATACAGGAGGTCGCTGCGCCATACGCCAATCCCATTGTTTTTCTTTTTATGGGTGGCTTTATGATTGCGCTGGCAATGGAGCGCTGGCGATTGCACCGGCGTATTGCGCTCAACATCGTAAGGTTGACAGGTACCAATGCCAACGGAATTGTTCTGGGCTTTATGTTAGCCACCGCTTCTATCAGCATGTGGATCAGTAATACGGCGACTACCGTCATGATGTTACCCATTGCACTTTCGGTGATAGAACTACTAACGCAAGAGTCTAAAGAGGAACGTAATCAAAAGGGAATGAATAATTTTGCCATCAGTATAATGGTCGGTATTGCGTACGCCGCCAATGTTGGAGGCACTGCTACTATTATCGGTACTCCTCCAACCGTTGTATTTGCCGGTTATATCCAGGAAACCTTTGACTATCAGGTGGATTTTGCCAGCTGGCTGATACTGGGCCTGCCATTTGCCGCTGTCATGTTACTGTTCATCTATTGGATAACCGTCAAGTTTATGTATCCTAACAATCTGGGCCGCTTCGAAGGAGCCCAAGAACTGATAGAGCAGGAGCTCAGAAAATTGGGCCCATTGACAATAGCCGAACAACGGACCATGGTCGTATTCGTCGGTACCGCTCTTTTCTGGATTTTTAGGACTGGCATCAACAGGCTGGTCAATGCAGCTCTGCCGGACTTCCAAATCACTGATACTGGTATAGCTATGCTGGCAACTGTAACCCTGTTCTTAGTGCCACTTGACTGGAATAAAAAGCGATTTCTTCTGGAGTGGAAAGATACAGAGAAGCTGCCCTGGGGAATTTTACTGTTGTTTGGCGGCGGGCTAAGTCTGGCTGGTTCTCTGCAGGCTACCGGCATTATAAATATGATCGGAGATCAATTCTCCGGTGTACAGCAGGTGAGCCCGTTAATCATTCTGGGGCTGACAGCTGTTTCTTTATTTTTGACAGAAGTCATGTCCAACTTAGCACTGGTTACCGTATTTTTACCTGTCGTGGGGGCCATTGCATTAGGGATGGATATGAACCCGCTGTTGTTTTGTATTCCGGTAACACTAGCTGCCAGTTGTGCTTTCATGTTGCCAATGTCTACCCCGCCGAATGCGATAGTCTTTGCCAGTGGCTATTTAAAGATAGCCCAAATGGCCCGGGTGGGCATCCTTTTGAATATAATTGCTATTGTATCCATTGCGTTGCTGGCACAGTTTATATTGCCTTGGTTATTTGAAGGCACACTTTGAGTTAGGATTGATCAAAAAAAAAACTAAAATTGATAATGTTGAAAGAAAAAATAAAAGAACTGGCTCAGGCTTATTTTGAGGATACCGTTCATTTGAGAAGACATTTGCATCAACATCCTGAATTATCCTTTGAAGAAAAGGAGACGGGCTGTTTTATAGCAGAGCAACTCAGGTCGTACGGCATTGAATGCCAGCATGGCATCGCAGAAAACGGCGTTACGGCTATTATTAGAGGGGAAAAAAGCTCAGACAAAATCGTGGCACTTCGTGCGGATATGGATGCATTACCCATTAAAGAGGCTAACGAAGTACCCTATAAATCCGAAAAGGAAGGGGTGATGCACGCCTGTGGGCATGATGTACACACTTCTTCACTTTTGTCAACAGCGAGAATCCTCAATGATATGAAAGAGGAATTTGCTGGTACCGTTAAGCTACTATTTCAGCCCGCTGAGGAAAAACTACCCGGAGGAGCTTCCCTAATGATAAAAGAAGGAGCACTGGAGCAACCAAGGCCGGCTGCTATTTTTGGGCAGCACGTGCATCCACCCCTAGAAGTTGGTAAAATAGGGGTGAGGCCGGGCATCTATATGGCTTCTGCCGATGAGCTATATATCACTGTAAAAGGAAAGGGAGGGCATGGTGCTTTGCCTCATAACTGTATTGATCCTATTTTGATTAGTGCTCACCTGATTACTGCCCTGCAGCAATTGACTTCCAGGCATTCAGATCCTTTGATTCCCTCTGTACTGACCATCGGTAAAATTAATTCTACAGGAGGAGCAACTAATGTGATTCCCAACGAAGTAAAACTAGAAGGTACCTTCCGGACGCTCAACGAAGAGTGGCGAGCGGAGGCCCATCATCTGATGGAAAATCTTTGTGCTACCCTAGCCCGATCAATGGGGGGAGCTTGTGACCTACACATTGAAAGGGGATATCCTTTTTTGAAAAATGATGAACCCCTAACGGTACGGGCTAAAGAAGCAGCAATAGATTATCTGGGAGCAGAAAATGTTGTAGATTTACCCATACGGATGACAGCCGAGGACTTTGCCTACTACTCTCAGGAAATGCCCGCTTGTTTCTATCGCCTGGGCACTGGCAATAAATCAAAAGGTATCACGTCTCCGGTGCATACAGATACTTTCGATGTAGATGAAAGCTGCCTGTCCCTAAGTACCGGCCTGATGAGCTGGCTGGCCCTCAGAGAGCTGGGCAACTAGCCAAATATTCATTTTTTAATTATCTTATTTAAGATAAAATATATATATTTAACAGCATATTGATTGTCGGCAATAGGAATTCGAAACTTGCATTAAAAGATAACGTATGAATAAAAATCATCTTTGTGGGTGATTGAATACACATAAAATTACACAACACATTATGGCTAAGGTTTTAGTTGTCGATGATGAAAAAAGCATCAGACGCACGCTTCGCGAGATACTTGAGTTTGAAAAGTATGAAGTCGAAGAAGCGGTTAATGGCATGGACTGTTTGGTCCAGTTGAAGCAGAAAAAGTTCGATATCATCCTGTTGGATATCAAGATGCCCAAAATGGATGGTATGGAAGTACTTGAACGTCTCCCCGTTTTGGCGCCGGATACACCGGTCATCATGATTTCAGGGCACGCCAACATTGATACAGCAGTGGATGCAGTAAAAAAAGGTGCTTTTGATTTTATTAGTAAACCTCCCGATTTAAATCGCTTGTTGATTACGCTGCGCAATGCACTGGATAAATCCTCGCTGATCAATGAAACGAAGGTACTCAAGCGCAAGGTTTCCAAAAAAGGAGTGCAGGAAATAGTGGGCGATTCGGAGGGGATCGCCAAAATTAAGGAAACGATAGACCGGGTGGCGCCTACTGACGCCAGAGTACTGGTAATGGGCTCCAATGGTACCGGCAAAGAGTTGGTAGCCAGGTGGATACACGAAAAAAGCCCCAGAAGAGAACAACCGATAGTGGAGGTCAACTGTGCTGCTATCCCTGCAGAATTAATCGAAAGTGAGCTTTTTGGCCACGAAAAAGGGGCATTTACCTCGGCCGTAAAGCAACGGATCGGAAAGTTTGAACAGGCCAATGAAGGTACATTATTTTTGGATGAGATCGGTGATATGAGCCTTTCCGCCCAAGCTAAAGTACTCAGAGCGCTACAGGAAAATGTAATCACCCGGGTAGGAGGTGATAAAGTGATCAAAGTAAATGTACGGGTGATCGCTGCCACCAATAAAGATTTGAGAAAAGAAATAGCTGCCGGTCGTTTTCGGGAAGATTTATTCCACCGACTAGCCGTTATCATCATAAAAGTACCCTCTCTGAACGAAAGGCGGGAGGATATCCCATTATTGATCGATCATTTTAATCAGGCGATCTGTCAGGAGTATGGTACTCATCCCAAGACTTTTACCGAGGGGGCACTGGAAGCGCTTCAGCAATTAAACTGGACAGGCAATATCCGGGAATTGCGCAACGTTACGGAGCGACTTATTATCCTGAGCGGTCCGGTTGTGACCCCCCGCGAAGTTGAGCAGTTTGTTGCTCCTACCAGCGCCTCGCCGCTGGAGCAGTATCGAACGCTTTTTGAGCAGTATGACTCGCTGGAATCCCTTCAGGCATTTATTGCTGAGGAATACCAAAAAGTTAAAGAGAACAGACTTGTTTCAAAGTGAAATGGAATAAAACAACACCTTCATGGATAGGTGTTTTTTAATTCAAAAAATAAGTCTTATCCTGCAATTATATCGATCTCGCTATCCCACCGTTACCACCAACATAGAGGGTCGATCCTGGATCGGCCCTCAACTTTTTTATGCTTTTCTATCGGGTACTGGGCTATCACCAAATAAATTCCTTTAATTTGGAGTGTCAAATTTTTAGCCTATGCAAAATAATGCAATGAAAACCTGGAAGGGAATCAAAGCAGAGAATTCCTGGACACTCTTTAAAGTTATCTCTGAATTGGTTGAAGGGTTTGAATCTCTTAACGAGATCGGCCCCTGTGTGTCTATCTTCGGTTCTGCCCGTACCCAGCCGAGCCATCCCTACTATCAAACAGCAGTAGAAATCGGTAAGCTCCTCACAGAGGCAGGCTACGGCGTAATAACCGGAGGAGGCCCGGGTATAATGGAAGCTGGCAATAAAGGAGCTTCCATGGCCAGTGGCAAATCTGTAGGACTTAATATAGAACTGGAATTCGAGCAGGGACATAACCCTTACATCGATACAGATAAAGTGTTGAGCTTCCGCTACTTTTTTGTGCGTAAAGTGATGTTTGTAAAATACGCTCAGGCTTTTGTGGTCCTTCCCGGTGGTATGGGCACCCTCGATGAAATTTTTGAAGTACTTACCCTCATACAAACCAAAAAAATAGAAGCCGTTCCCGTTATTCTGGTGGGCTCCGACTTTTGGTCAGGCCTCAAAAGCTGGATGAAGCAAACGGTTTATGAAGAGGCGAAAAATATCAGCGCCAAAGACCTGGATTTGATGCCCATTATTGATGAACCTAATGAAGTAGTTCGCCTGATCAATAATTTCTATGACCAACAACAAAATGGATTAAGACCCAATTATTCTTTATGACACTAAAGAAATGTTGATTAACCAGCATTTTACCTGGAAGTTGTTTAAACAACTCCTTTACTACGGCCGATGACTAAATAGCAAAGATCGAAGAAAAAGCAAATATTCCTGAGTCAACAGGAAGCGTATTGAAAGCTAATTTCGTTTTGCATAAGATTAATGTGATCTTAAAGCAAACGATTCTATTGTATTGAACATTCTCTTGAACTCACCCAAAAGCTTAATAACCAGGTAATTTAAAGTTTGGTACCTTCTCAAAAAAGAAGAATGCAGATCAATTGAAGTAGGGTTATAAAGTACAACCCTGTTTCAAATTCGTTAAGACCCAAAAAATAAACAGCCAAATGAATCAATCAAGCATTTTCATCAAAAATTTCGATACTGTGGTTTTAAGTAAAACATCCTACTCGACGATAGAACAACGGGTCATTGACCTTATCAGCTGGAATACAAAGATTCCAGCTGCTTCTATACATCCTTACTCTGATCTTGCTGACGATCTGTTGATGGATGAATTCGATAAACTGATACTCATTGCAGAACTGGAGTCGCAATTTGAAATTTATCTTACACCAGAACAGGTGGAAAAGATAAGAACCGTGCAAGATGCCAGTTCCTACTTTGTTACCAGATTCGCTGCTTAATCTAAAACCGGCGAGACGTAAATCAAAGGTTTAATTCCTTTCTTACTGGCCATTCTTCTCCGCTGCTCGCGGAAGAATGGCTGCTTCCTTTTCAACAAGTTGTGGAAAAAAACCTCGTTAATTTGACTACTCCCTTAAACTTTTTGTGGTAATTTAAGAGTTAAATTGATAATAAGGTCATGTCATAAAATGTATGGTGATAATTAAGCCGACCCGTTAGGGGTAGAATGTGGGTAAGATACAATTTTCTTCTGCTTGGTGCTATTGCCCTTAACAGGGCAATAGCACCAGGTAATCATACATTTTATAACACAACCTGAAATAAAAACTACGATACCACAATGCCAGACTTTCTTCACTTACATTGTCATACTCAGTACTCGTTGTTGGATGGCGCTTCAGAAATAGGGGCCATGATGGAAAAAGCTGCAAAGGACGGACAAAAAGGAGTAGCCCTGACCGATCATGGCAATATGTTTGGTGCCTTCAAATTTGTTGCGGAAGCCGAAAAAAGAGACTTGAAGCCCATCGTCGGCTGTGAGTTTTATCTCGTAGAAGATCGCCACCGCAAGGAATTTTCTAGAGCAAAGGGGGAAAAAGATGTACGGTATCATCAGTTGCTGCTGGCCAAAAACAGAAAAGGCTACGAAAACCTTTCCAAACTCTGTTCTATTGGCTTCATTGATGGATTGTATTCCAAGTTTCCCAGAATTGACAAAGAAATACTGCTGCAGCATCACGAGGGGCTGATTGCTACGAGTTGTTGTATCGGTGCAGAAATACCACAGGCTATTTTGAATGGGCAGCTTGAAAAGGCAGAAAAACTGTTAAAGTGGTGGCTGGAGGTATTTGGAGATGATTTTTACATAGAGCTGCAAAGACACAGAGGCCTTGAAAATATCGATGGCCTTGGAGTGAGCCAGGAAGATATCAACCAGCAGCTCCTGCAATTGGCTGAAAAATACAAGGTCAAAGCTATTGCGACCAATGATTCTCACTACGTCGAAGAGGATGACTGGTTGCCGCATGATATGTTACTTTGTATCAATACCAATAGTTTTATTGAGGAAGAAAAGCGTTTCAAATTCCCAAGTTCTGATTTTTATTTTAAAACCAAATCAGAGATGGAGAAGTTGTTTCACGACGTACCCGAAACGCTGGATAATACCCTGGACATCCACGACAAGATAGAGAAGCTCACCTTGGCTCGGGATGTGCTCTTGCCGGCCTATCCTTTACCTCCGGGCATAAAGACACAGGATGAGTTGCTGCGCAAAATGACTTTTGAGGGAGCCCGTAAGCGCTATAAAACGATCACTCCAGAGATTGAAGAACGATTGAATTTTGAGCTTTCGGTCATTGAGCAGTCTGGCTATCCGGGATATTTCCTGATCGTTCAGGATTTTACAAATACCGCCCGCAAAATGGGAGTATCTGTGGGACCGGGCCGGGGTTCGGCTGCCGGATCAGCGGTAGCCTATTGTACTGGTATCACGAATGTGGATCCTATTAAGTACGACCTGCTTTTTGAGCGTTTCCTCAATCCGGAGCGGGTATCTATGCCGGATATTGATATTGATTTTGATGATGTGGGCCGTCAGAAAGTTATTGATTATGTAATCGACAAATATGGGCGCAATCAGGTAGCCCAGATAGTAACTTACGGTACTATGGCGGCTAAGAGCTCGCTGCGTGATGTAGGCCGGGTGATGAATGTACCACTGCCGGAAGTAGATAAGGTAGCCAAGACATTTCCTACTCACCTCAAGGCTTCCCTCAAAAACGTACTGGCAAAAGAAGATATAGACCCTGACCTGAAGGGAAAGCTCAATTCTGATGACCTAGAAAAAGCCTATCAATTCAGAGATTTGGCTGAACAGGAGAATACCATCGGTAAGATGATCAAAACAGCCATGAAGCTGGAGGGATCAGTGCGGAACACTGGTATCCATGCTTGTGGCGTAGTGATCACACCGGATGAGATTACCAAATACGTTCCGGTAAAGCTGGATAAAGATTCCAACATGCTGGTTTCTCAGTTTGACAACAGTGTAGCTGAAGAGGCTGGTTTGTTAAAAATGGATTTCCTTGGGCTGAAAACGCTTACCATTATCAAGGATGCGGTAAGAATGGTCAGGGAAACCCACGGGGTGGAAATAGATCCGGAGTTGGTTCCACTGGATGATAAGAAAACGTATGAGCTTTTTCAGCGAGGAGAAACAGTAGGTATTTTCCAGTATGAAAGTACTGGTATGCAAAAGTACCTCAAAGAGCTCAAACCCTCGGAATTCGATGATCTCATCGCCATGAATGCCTTGTATCGCCCCGGCCCGCTTGAGTATATTCCCTCTTTTGTCAACCGAAAGCATGGCCGGGAGGAGATCACCTATGATTTACCAGAAATGGAAGAATACCTGCAAAATACTTACGGGATTACCGTTTATCAGGAGCAGGTGATGTTGCTGTCGCAAAAGTTGGCCAACTTTACCAAGGGCCAGGCCGATATGTTGCGTAAGGGCATGGGTAAGAAAAAGAAGAAGCTGATCGATATGCTCCACCCCAAATTTATCGAAGGAGGGACAGCCAATGGCCACTCCGAAGAAATACTCAATAAAATATGGAAAGATTGGGAGGCCTTTGCTTCTTATGCTTTTAATAAATCACACTCTACTTGTTATGCTTTTGTAGCTTTCCAAACCGCTTACCTGAAAGCTCATTATCCGGCAGAGTTTATGGCCTCGGTGCTTACGCACAATAAAAGCGATATCTCCAAGGTGACCTTTTTCCTTTCTGAATGCAACAGAATGGGCCTAAGGGTACTCGGGCCGGATATCAACGAATCAGAATCGGACTTCTCAGTTAATAAGGATGGCCATGTCCGCTTCGGCTTATCCGCCTTAAAAGGCGTTGGCGAAGGCCCGGTAGAGGCTATTTTGCAGGAGCGCAAAGAAAACGGGCACTTTACCAGCATTTTTGACCTGATGCGCCGGGTGAGCCTTAAAGCGGTCAACAAAAAGGTGATGGAAAGTCTCGCCCTGGGTGGTGGCTTTGATTGTTTTGATGATATCAAGCGCGCTCAGTATTTTATGCCTACCGACAAGTACGATACCTTTATTGAAAACCTGCTGCGCTACGGTAATGCCTATGAATTGCAAAAAGCACAGGTGGCAACTTCCCTGTTCGGTGGTACAAACGAAGTGATGATACCGGATCCTAACGTGCCGGAAGGAGAGGAGTGGGGTTTATTGGAAAAATTAAACCGGGAAAAAGAAGTAACCGGTATTTTTATTAGCGGTCATCCATTGGATGATTATAAAATTGAAATTAAAAATTTCGTTACCTGTGGGCTCAATAAAGTCAATGACCATCAGCACAATGGAGCTATTAAGGTAGCGGGGATGGTCAGCAAAGCCAAACACCTGATCAGTAAAAGCGGTAATGGCTGGGGTATTTTTGAAATACAGGACTACAACGGCTCCCTGGAGTTTCGCTTATTTGGAGAGGATTATCAAAAATTCAAACATCTGCTGGAGGAGGGAAAAGCCCTTTACCTTAAAGGAAAATTCCAAAAAGGCTGGCGCGATGATATGGAGTTTAAATTGTCAGATGTCAAATTGCTGGAAGGTATCGGTACCAGCCTGATCAATTCGATTACCCTGCGCCTATCTATTCATAAACTAGACGAGGTTCTGCTGGATACTGTTGATCGGCTTTGTACTCAGAGTAACGGAAAGCATCGCCTGCGCATAGAACTCGTCGACGAGCAGGATCGGCTCAAAGTCCAAGCTATAGCCAAAGAACGAAAGGTGCATGCCGATGTAAACTTCATCAACAAACTGGAAAAAATAGGAATCAAATACTCGATTAAGTAATTCGATCAGGGTAAGCTTTGGGCAAGGAGTCATTTGGATAGTATTGGCGCAGGGCTTATAGCTTACCCTTTTTTTCTTAAAAAAACGCAAGTGTACTGCGGCCCACCGATGTATTCTGGATTCCTGCTAACTTTTTTTCCAAAAAACGTATTTTATCAGGCTTTGGGCTGGTCTAATTTTGCTGTACTTCAAACAAGTGCTACAATCCATGAACCGAACCTCACTTTTTAACCTTTCCTTTATGTATTTTAAATCTCAGAGGGAGCAACTGCGGTTGGTCATCCTTTTGATAAACGCTCAAAAAATATTTTATGTCAATCGAAACTGGATCAGATCTGGCAGGTATCCACGATGCGGGCAACGCCGTGGCTACGACACTCAAGCTGATGATGGATTATGCAGCGCCCGGTATGAGTACTAAAGAGCTGGATGAGTATGGTGAAAAAGTGCTTCAGGAATTTGGCGCTATTTCGGCGCCCAAAAAAGACTATAATTTTCCCGGTCATACTTGTATTAGCATCAACAATGAAGCTTGCCATGGTATCCCTTCCGAAAAGAAAGTATTGCAAGAAGGAGATTTGGTAAATATTGACGTTTCTGCCGAATTGAATGGCTTTTATGGCGATAATGGCTGTTCTTTTGTACTGGGAAATGATATCCACGGCTTTGACCCACTTATTCAGGCTTCGAGAGAGATTTTGTACAAAGCCATCGGCAAAATACGCGGAGGCGTGCGCATCTCGGACATCGGAGGCTTGATTGAAAAAGAAGCCAAACGAAAAGGCTATCAGGTGGTGAAAAACCTCTGCGGCCACGGTATCGGCCGGAAGCTCCACGAGCCCCCTACCGAGATTCCCTGCTTCCGGGACAGAACCAACCGCTCAAGGTTCAGAAAGAACTCAGTGATCGCTCTGGAAACTTTTATCTCTACAAAAGCGAAATACGTCTACGAAACCGCTGATGGTTGGACAATGAAAACTCGCGATAATAGCTTTGTTGCCCAGCATGAACATACCCTGGTTGTTACGGATGAGTACCCAATCATCGTCACCAAGGGAAATGGCGTTTAAGAACGGCGCTACGGCAGGTATCATGGTAATTTGACGAAAAAAAATAATTTCTCCTTTCTTTTTTCACCCTAATAACTCCATCAGGACATTTCGGTCTGTTTCTTTTTACCATGTCAAATAGGTCTATCGTCTGGCATAAAGTGCTGGATAATCCGAAAAAACTACTAGAAGAAAGAGTAATGTCGGTGGTGGCCGGCCACAAAAGGTTTTGTTTAATAGAACCTCCATCATTGCCGAACGCTGGAGTATCTGGAAAGCGGAAAAAGCCCGGCGCCTTCAGGAAGATAATGCAAAAGGCGTAAGCTCTATCGCTGTTTTTGAGGCGATGAACCGTCACATTGATGAAAATGCAGCCATAGCCGTGGATGTAGGTAACAATACCTACTCGTTTGGCCGTTATTTTGAGCCTAAAGATCAAAGCATTGTAATGTCTGGTTACCTGGGGTCCATTGGTTTTGGTTATCCCGCAGCAATGGGACTTTGGGCCGCAGTGGGTGATCAACGGCAAGTGCTCGCGGTGACCGGCGATGGCGGCTTTGCCCAGTATATGGGCGAGCTGATGACAGCGGTGAAATACCATATGCCGATCAAGCATATTTTGCTTAATAATTATGAATTGGGTAAAATATCAAAAGAGCAGCGAGCCGGAGAGTTTGACGTCTGGAAAACCAAACTCCATAACCTGAACTTCAGCGAATATGCCCAAAATTGCGGGGCTATGGGCATCCGCGTTGAACGCCCGGAAGATCTCGACGCGGCATTCCAAAAAATATTGGCTCACGACGGCCCGGCTATGACAGAAGTAATGGCGAATCCTCTGCTTATATAGCAAGATTTAATTTCTGCCAGACTTTTGATGCAACTTGCGTTCTGTTTTGCTAAATTTTCCGTATCATTGAGTAAGGTTAGCGAATAGTTGTGTTATAAAATGCATGATAACCTAGTGCTATTGCTCTACTGAAAGCGTGCCGTCAGGTAACAAACATATCGTACTTAATGGTACACTAAAACTGCTCTTTGACATCCGGGATCAACCAATCAACAGCGAGGTGCTATTTATTTATCCAATACAGAAAGGACTTTACGTAAGCACCCTGTTGAAAATAAGCAACACAAATTGTAGACTTATTATGTTAAGTAGAAGCGTTTCGTACTTTGCAT
>CAZVOD010000100.1:0-13594 GCA_964628385.1 uncultured Saprospiraceae bacterium | reverse complement strand
TGCCGAAGTTAATATTTTAAAATTTATTATCCAATTTATTTAGTAAAACTACTTATTTTACAGTATCCTTTTTAAACCGCAAAGTGGACGCGATCGGCGGCTGCTTCTACCGTTTGTAGGTTTTGGCTGCCGGGTATCAGTTGTATATTTCCAAATTCCAGGAGTGCGGCATCTGGCCAATCAATATTTTACCTAAAGAGGCAATACCCCATGTAGGTGATTTGAATGAAATATTTGTTTTTCTTGATATTTGGCAGCTCAAAACTTCCGTTTGCATCTGTTACGCTGTAAGAGGCAAGTGTAGAATCGTTAGAGTTGGTCAGTAAAACGGTAGCTCCTACCAGTGGTACTTGGGCGCTATCCACTACTGTTTCCTTGATATCTATCTTATCATTTTGTCCCTTAAGCTTTGCTGCACCAACCAGGAAGGATACCACAAGAAAAAAGTAAAAGTATCTCATTGTTGATTTTTTTGTAAAGATAGGGGCAATGAGGCCGAAACCAGATTAATGAAACTGAATATAAGGTTAAATAAAGTTAAGAGTTGCGATATTAAATTCAATTTTCTTTTTCAAATTGCAAGAAAATTATAGGATTATCTGGTCACTAAAAGCGGTAGGAGCTTGCATACAGTTGGGAACTTTATTAAATTTGGCTTTTCATAATTTTATGATTGGCCCCGTAGTTCAACGGATAGAATGCAGGTTTCCGGAGCCTGAGATTTAGGTTCGATTCCTAACGGGGCTACTTTTAATCAGTTTCCCCCATTTGGTTGTCAGCGACTTACGCTCTTAAAACTTCCTTCAAAAACACATTGTGAACAAATAAGGAACCACCAGGCCAGCACTTTCCTTTTTTGACGCTATAATCTCTTAGTTAGGTTAAACGCCTTGCCAGTCGTACACTATGATTTCGGGATATAATTTTTTTTTTCACAATTGGTCTTTGTGTTTGTGGGGGCTCTGTGTCTGATCCTATTGAGTTATACTTTGATTAGGCTGCTGTGTAGTCTTGTCTTATTGCCTCAAGACATGTCATGTCTAGATATGTCATGTCCTTTTTTTGAGAGATGTCATATCTAGATATGACATCTCTCAAAAAGTTTTCACAAAGCATTAAAACCTGTTGGTAATCAATTGCTTACAAAAACACTTTAAGGCAGGAGATAAAATTGAAGCAGACATGTCATTTTTAAAAATGACATGTCTGCTTATGGAAGAGATGTGCTGCCTTTCTCCAGCTTTGCACTAGCGCAATAACGTCACTTTACCCTTACGCACCACTTCATTGCCATCTTCAAAGGTAATCCTGGCCAGCCAAACGTAAGTGCCCTGCGGCATGGGCTGACCATTAAGCATGCCATCCCAGTATTCTTTTGGGTTGGCAGTCTCAGTTAGGGCTTCCGAATACCAGACTAGCTTACCAAACCTAGAAAATATACTGATCTCATACTCCGCAATCCCGATGCCTACAGGTTTGAAGATTCGTACGCCTTCCGGCCCATAATCAGGTGAAAAAGCATTAGGAGCATAGAAAGCCGCCAATGTCTCTAAAGTAACCTCCCGGGTAGCCGTATCGGTGCAAGTGAAAAGCCCCCCATTGTCATTGTAAGCAACTAACTGGACTTCCAAAGGACCATTAATATCATATTCATGGCTCAAGGCCGTCTGCGTAGAAGTATTTCCATCTCCCAAATCCCACCGATATCGGTCCGCATTGAAAGAGTTATTGAAAAAGCGAACATCACCAATAATATTAGGGAGAATATCCGGCACGTAGGAAAAATCAGCGATTGGTGATCCGAAAACATTAATTGCATTGCGCAAAAAGACCGTATCCTGGCAAAATTCATTGTAAATAGCTATTAATTCCACATCATAACTACCTACTTTCTCGAAAACTACTGTGGGTTGCTCAGCAAATAATTGCTCCTGCCCCTCAATATTCCAAATGTAGCTGTTAGCCTCCATAGAATTATTACTGAATAATACTTGCAAACGCTCACAGGTCCTATCTTGCGACGGGGTAAAACTGGCCAGCGGTTTACCAAAAATATCTAAAGAACGCGTAATAGTATCCCTACAACCAAACTCAGTCGCTACGATAAGCTGAATATCCTTAGGACCAATGTCCATATACTCATGAATAGGATTTGTCTCTTCACTTGACCTGCCATCACCAAAAGTCCAGGTATTGTCTATATTGCCAACAGAATTGTTCGTAAAGGCAACGTCAATAGGTGTTCCACAAATATTGGGCTTATCAAATGAAAAGTCCGCCAGAGGTTTGGGAAATACCTCTATCAACGAACGTGCCGTATCATTGGGACATCCATTAGAATTCCTCGCAATCATTTCCACCTCGAAGCTACCCGAACGCCTAAACCAGTGTGCCGGATTCTGATCCGTGGAAGTATTACCGTTTCCAAAGTTCCAGGTATATCCAGTTGCAGAATTCGCCAAGTTGTTGAAGCTTACCAATAAATCCTCGCAGCCCTCCCTGCGGTCAGCTTCAAAAGAAGCTACCGGCGATTCAAGGATGGTCACATTTCTGGTAAAAGTATCCCGGCATTGAAATTGGTTTTGGGAAATAAGTTGCACTTCAAAGACACCGGGGCGCATAAGCTCAAAAACCGGACTTTGCTGCTCTAAAGTTTGTCCATCAAAGAACCACTCAAAAGCCACTGCATTTGTCGATTCATTAATAGGTTCAAGGTTTTCATTTCCCAAACAAAATTCATCTTTCTCAAAAGTAAAACGACTCACAGGATCATCATAAACCGTAATATTGACTATACTGGTGTCTGAAAAACAATTAAAATCATCAAAAATCACCAACTCTACCTCATAAACGCCAGGCTCTGTAAAAGTGTGGGTAGGCGTTGCTACAAAATCATTACTATTACCATCATTATAATTCCAAATGTATTGTAATGGACCATTACCAGTACTGTTGTTTTCGAAGTTGATCGTCAGTGGGCTGCATCCATTCAGAGCGGAAGGCGTAAAACTGGCAACTGGATTTTCAATCACCTCTACTTCACTTTCAAAAGTAGCCGGACAATTATTGAGCAGTGAATTCCCCGTCAGCGATACTGTATAAGTTCCGGGGGCTGAATAAATATGTTTTGGAGAATAGGCGACAGATGAGGTAGAATCACCAAAATTCCAAAGCGTAGCCCCAATATCAACAGATTCATTCAAAAACAATATGGTGTCTCCGGCACAGACAAAAGAGCTGTGATCAAATGCTACTTCCGGAGCCGGCAGCACTTCAATAAATGCCGTATCTGTATCTGTCCCACAATTAGTAGCAAACAACACAATGGTATGCCTGCCGGGCGTATCAAAAGTAACCGTAGGGTTTTTTAAATTACTTCCACTTAAATTACCCTGTGGATCAATGAAACGCCAACCATCCACAGCCCCTGGAGTTGAAAAACTTCTCAATGTGACCGTCAGCGGCTCACAGCCTTTGATAGTATCCAATTGAATAAACGCTTCCACATCCGGTGGGAATACTGTCAACTCTTTTTGGAAGGTATCCACACCACATTCGTTGAAAGCAATCAAAGAAACAATATAATTGGTAACGGTAGAATCCTGAATGAAATAAGACTGCGGCTCCAAAAGCGTATCTGTAGAAGTATTTCCTCTTCCGTCATTCCACAGAAATTGATCAGGATCACCCAGAGTAGTATTAGAAAATGTAACTTCCAAAGGAGAACACCCCTCATCTTCGTCAACGCCAAAACTTACAATTGGATATGGCCGTACCCGTACACTATCCAGCTGACTAACCGTTCCGCACAGATTACTCACCTCCAGCTGAATCAGGAAGGTCGAATCTTTGGTTATCCCGTCGAGAAGCAGATTTTCAGGTTCCAGTGTATCGATAGTCATACCATCTATCAGCCAACTGTGGGAAATATCATCACCAGAACTATTATTAGCTACCTGCAACTCAAAAGGAGCACAACCTTCTCTCTCTAGAAGGTCAAAGTCAGCTCTGGGCGGTGTTGTTATGAAAAGTTCTTCGGAGTAAGTATCGGTACAACCTTCAGCAGATACAGCTTCCAGGGTCACTGTAAAGGTACTTCTCCTGTCAAAAGTATGCGAAGGACTTTCTTCTGTACTGGTTGTGCCGTCTCCAAAATCCCAATTATAAGTTTGTGAATTTTGGGAAAGGTTGACCATGCTAAACTCCTCTTCCACACATGCCAGGCCTTCAAGCCTAAAATTGGCTTCCGGATTAGAATTGATAATAAAAGAGCGCTCATCAATGGCACTACAAGCAGAAACCTCCTCACTTTCAATGCGATAGGAGTAGGTAAAAGCTTCATCCAGACGAAGCAATGTCAGATCAATTTCCCCGGTCGTGGCATCCACAATGCCGGGGCCGGACCAGGTACCGCCAGCAGGGCTTTGGCCGGAAAGTGTAAAAGTAGAAAGTCCGTCACAGATGGCCACATCGTCGCCTGCATTCACCACGCTACTCAAGTCAATAATTTCTACCTGCACAGTCCCCTCTTGTTCACAACTGGTGCCGGAACCAAAGACGTAACTGTAGCTAAAATCACCGCCTCCGGCATCAGCCAGGTCTATCAATCCACTTGCCGCATCAATGCCAGGACCCGACCACGTACCCCCCTGTAAATTGGTGCCAAGCTGTAGAGTGTTATCAGAAATACAAATACTCGTATCTGGTGACAAACGCAGAGCCTGAGCTTCTACCACTCGCACGACCGCACTATCCATCACCATGCAATCATTGCGATTATAGGAAATATAAACCGTATATATGCCTTCAGTAAGATTTTGACTTCCCGGGTTGAAAGTACCGTTATTACTCGTGATTCCAGGGCCACTCCAGCTTGTAGTCCCACCCTGCGGAGTAATTTGCAGGCTCAGGGCTTCATTAAGATCATTGGCAAAGTCAGACAGGCACACCTCAACGGTATCCTGTATATCGATCACCGGTAAAGCCTCTACAGTGATCTGAGCTGAAGCATTGACTTCACAATTATTATTGTCAATGTAAAAGTAATTAACGGTATACTCCCTGGCCTGTAAGCCATTGGTGGTAAACAATCCCGCTTCATCTACTCCCTCTCCTGACCAGCTCCCTCCCAATGGACTGGCAGTCAACTGTGTAGGCTCACTGTCTATGCATACAATTTCATCCTGTACATTGACTGCTTCAGAAGAAACCACCTCGATATTAATAGCATCTTCATTGGCACAAGCGCCATCCAGTAAACGATACCGTATAGTATAAGTCCGATCTGCCGTTACTTTTCCCGGATCAAAAATACCTAAAGTAGAATTGGTTATTCCCTCTCCAAGCCATTCTCCACCGTCAACATTCACCTGAAGGGTATCAGCCGAAGATCCTGAGCATAAGGGAGCTGTTATGGGTTCGATTATCACATCAGTGGGAGCATTAATAATTACCTGAGTAGTATCTCCTTTGGTCCCGCAAAATCCGCTCACTTCTACAATCACGTCAGAGGTTCCGGGAGTCGAAAAAATGATTCCGGATGGATTGGCCTCTCCTGAGCTGGATAAACTCGCATTTTCAAATGTCCAGTTGTAAGTATCAATATTGCCTGAAAAACTGGAAATATCAGCAGTATTTAGCGTGAGGGACTCACATTGTGGGTCAATAGCTCCCAATCCAACAGCTATACTATCTAAAACCTCAATATCTACACTGTTGTCATTTGGACAGGCCGTACCTCCGGTGGCATAAGTAAAAGTGTAAGTGCCGGCACTTAGCCCCGAAGGATCTAACCGCCCGTTTCTGCTAATAGCGCTATTAGCACTACCCGAACCGCTCCAAATCCCTTCGGCCGGAGTAGCTGACAACATTATCGGATCATTACTCTGGCAAAGACGATCCGGCGTATTACCATCAATCACTATTGCATCAGTAGAGGCAACAGTTATTGGTACTGTCTTTTGTATTTGTCCGCAGGGGCCATCAATTTGAATTGTAGCCGTTCCAGACTGCCTAAAGGTCACTCCCGAAAAATCTTCTCCAGAGACGGAGTTAGTGCTGGCATTTTCAAATGTCCAGGTAATATCAGTGATATCACCGGAATACCTAACATTTAGGTCGGCAGAAGATAGCGTAACCTCGTCACAAAATATTCCGGGAGTATCAACGCTAACACGTCCGGGCTGAAAAATGGTAAGGGTTTCTTCCTTTACATCTGGTTCATTACAAACATTAGAGGCTGTGAGCCTGACAGTATATTCTCCGGGAGTGGTGAACCTCAGTCCTATGTCTCTTGAGCTCAAGCGCATACTAGTATCCCGCAATTGCCATCCCTCGCCTTCCTCCGGGCTTATCTCCCAGATTGTATTACTGAATTGGTTAGATTGATTGTCAAAATCGATATTGACCGGCCTACAGTTATTGGCCGGATCAGAAGTAAATCCAAACTCAGCATCAGGAAGACCTACCACTCGGATCTGACGAGTTTGGGTATCGCCTACATTACCACAATCATTCAAAACCCTCAAGGTAACAGTGTAAGTACCGGGCGTACTATACTGATGCAAAGGATTTTCTTCCGTAGAAACTGTTCCATCCCCAAAGTCCCACTCATAGTCGATAACATTACAGCTGGCATCACTAACAGATAATTCCTCCCCCACACAAATTTCATTGGGAATGGTGAAGTTGGCTACCGGCTTATATTTTATACTAACCGAAGCTCCAGTAGTTCGGCAGGTTACCCCTTCAGCACATTCTTTCACCCCTATTACCCTTACAAAATAATCGTTTCTGGAGGCATTACATCGATCTTCATCGGCGATGTTGTAAACATGCCTGGGCCTTTGCGACGGAAGCAGTGTATCAACAACTCCATCACACCAATAATAGATATAAAAATCAAAAGAAGAGGAATTAGCCTGGTCTATTTCGATAAAAGCCTCTTCACCTTCACAAAATGTATTCTGACCACTCGCATTAATGGCTATGCTTACATCGCCAAAACCGCAATCATCGGTATTACAGGTTACTGGCGTAGGAAAGCAATCCTGAGCATCAAGGTTTTCCTTAAAAAGGACTAAACTACTGATAATTATAATGTAAAAAATTAGCTTTTTCATAATTGAAGATGCTTAGTATTTAGCAATCTATTGATACCATATATTTTCGTAAATCTTTTTTCTATTTCTCGAGAATGACTTGGTGGGGCATTTTGCTCCCTTGCTATAAGTAACTTCATCTGATCTTCCCATCATACTACACCCCCAACTTTTGCGAAGATGGATGGATAAGGATATTTCAAATATTGGCCCTACAAAATTTCTTAATCCAGTAGTATTATTGGAATAGGCCAATCCCAGATCAAATCGTTTCTCGTCATTGGAAAATAAGCCCCCCCATTCCAACATGAAAGTCATCCAATCTGTAGGGTTTCCAGATAGCGCATTAGGAGAATGATGATAAAACGCGCCAATAGTTAATTGTTGGTTTAAAGAAAATTTTGAACCTAGCTCAAAATAATCAAGGCCTTCCTGGTTCTGATAAAAAATGGAAGGCGTGATGGCCCCAAAGCGATAATTATTATTAAAGAGAATGATTTCTGTTTGCAAAAAAGCATTATACCTGGGGGGAATTCTGGCTTCCAAACCCAGTATAGACTCTACGTCCCCAAATTCTTCTGCACCAAGCGAAAAAGCATTGTGTACACTACCGCCAAGCGTAAAAGTTAGGGGTTTAGTCCCAT
Organism: uncultured Saprospiraceae bacterium; assembly: GCA_964628385.1. Classification (GTDB taxonomy): domain Bacteria; phylum Bacteroidota; class Bacteroidia; order Chitinophagales; family Saprospiraceae; genus JANQPA01. The sequence goes on along the minus strand of CAZVOD010000100.1, from coordinate 5,850 downwards.
TTTCATTAGAGATAATTTTATAAGCAAAGCCTACGGAAGGCGTAAAGAACCACCTGGCTCCAGCACCCTCAGGAGGAACGAATCCTGTAGGTAAGTCAAACCCAAACCGATCAAACTGGCCATATTTAGGATCCAATTCGTCAGAAAAGACCAGGCCGCTAAAATCGATATTTTTATGTGTCCATTGAAAAGAGGCTCCGGCCCTCAGGTTATGCAAAGAATTACCTACGAGGAAGGGTATAGTTCCGGCAAAACGACCTCCAAAGTCATAAGTGTTAAAAAGTCCTTCTCCTTCTTGATCAAAGCGGAAACTAAGCCCGTAGTCAAAAAAACTACAAGGCATACTCTCTTCAAGAGAAATAATGCCCGACTGGAATGGCGAAAGCTCTTTACTACCCCATTGAGACTTATACTTCAAATTGATAGTCATAGCTCCTCTATAGCCGACCATTGCCGGGTTGTAAAAGGATTCATTATTGAAGAAATGGATAAAAAAAGGGTCCTGAGCCCATAACGCAGTAGCATAAGTGCTCCAAAACAAACTCAAAACCAGCAGTTGCTTTAGATATATAGACATGATTCATACAGTTTTAATTATTTTAAGTCATTCCCTTCTAAAATTAGTATCACAACCGGTAAAAAAGTCGGCCATGAAAATGTTAAATTTCTTTAGCTGTTGGGATACGGACTAAGCTGTTAAAAGCTCCTTCTAGGAAAGCGCCCGGGATTTAATTTTTATAGATTGTTGATGCCCGATAGTGCAACTTGTAATTTTCACCCCTAAAAATATAGATTTTAGCCGGCTATAATTAATATTGATTACAAAAATTCACTTTTTGTTCGGTGTATTATTGAAAAGCATTGTATATCGTTTTTGGAGGTTCAATATTTCATTTTATTTTCATAATTTGGTCCAAACAAATGATTCCTACATAATGAATCCAAATCCAACCAAAATTCTCATCGTTGATGATGAGCCTGATATTCTAGACTTTTTGAAATATAATTTACAAAAAGAGGGCTATGAAGTATCCACAGCTTCGAACGGGGAAGAAGGTATTAAGATTGCGGAAAATGAGAAGCCCAGTTTGATTATCCTAGATATCATGATGCCCAAGATGGATGGTGTAGAAGTCTGTAGAAATCTTCGTGGTAAACCCGAATTTGAAAAAACGGTCATTGCCTTTTTGACAGCCCGGGAAGAGGACTATTCACAGATTGCTGCTTTGGATATTGGAGGGGATGATTACATAACCAAACCTATTCGCCCAAGAGTTTTCCTCAGTCGCATTCGAGCCCTGCTAAGGCGTTCGGATCGCGATGATGCCGTTAGCGATTCTGATACGATTAATGTTGGTAACCTGACTATTGACAAAGAAAAAGTGAGTGTACAAAAGGGAGATGAAAATATCGAGCTGGCTAAAAAAGAATTTGAACTGCTATCTTTGCTGGTCTCTAAACCCGGGAAGGTTTTTTCAAGAGAAGAGATCTTCAATAAAGTGTGGGGTACAGATGTTATTGTGGGTAACCGTACGATCGATGTACATATCAGAAAATTAAGGGAAAAAATTGGTGATAACTATATCAAAACCATCAAGGGAATAGGATATAAATTTGAGTTTTAATGCTTAAAAATCCGACACCAAAGCAAATTGCTTTTTTTTCTGCCCTTATTATTTCTTCGTTGGCAGTTATTATTTATGCTGTTTTACAACTTACCAATATTACCTTATCCAGCTCTGTTAGCCTGGCTTTGTGGGGAGTGGTATTATTTGTTATTGCCTACTCCGTAGCGATTTACTATCTGCGCAGGTACATTTACCGCAAAATTAAGCTAATCTATAAAACGATACATCAGGAGAAGCTCTCACCGGAGGCCAAAGAAAGGACCAGACGCATCGATCTGGATGCTCATATCATTGAAGAAATGGAAAAAGAAGTAGGCGAATGGGCTGATAGTCAAAAGAAAGAGTTGGACCGTTATAAGAACTGGGCAGAATACAGGAGGCGATTTGTCGGGGACATTTCCCACGAATTAAAAACCCCCATTTTCAATGTTCAGGGGTATATTCACACTTTATTAGATGGTGCAATTGATGATCCGGAGTACAGCAGGAGCTTTCTGGAAAAAGCAGCTCGTAATATTGATCGTTTGCAAACTATTGTTGAGGATCTCGAAGCCATCGCCCGGTTGGAATCTGGAGAAATGTTATTGGAGCTGCAGACCTTTGATCTCAAAGAGTTGGTGGAGGAAGTTTTTGATGAGCTAGAGTTTAAGGCCAAAGAAAAAAATATTAACCTGTGTTTTAAGGATGGAGCGGCTCAGTCTTATAAAGCTAAAGCAGACAGGGAAAGTATCCGGCAGGTTTTGATTAACCTCGCCAGCAATTCCATTAAATATGGAAAGGAAAACGGCCGTACTAAGGTTGGCTTCTATGATATGGATAAAAATATCCTCATTGAGGTAGCTGATAACGGAATAGGCATTCCCAAAAAACATTTGAAACACGTCTTTGACCGCTTCTACCGCGTTGACAAAAGTAGATCGCGCATACAGGGTGGCTCTGGCCTGGGCCTTTCGATAGTCAAGCATATCGTAGAAGCTCACAATCAGACTATAAATGTGAGAAGTACACCAAACCTTGGCTCAACTTTTGGTTTTACTCTTGAAAAGGCTTAAATAAAAATTCAAAATTTAAATTTAAACGACTTAGAAAGAAATAGTACATGATAACGGGATCTGATATTTATATGCAATATGGAGAGCGCGTTTTAATGAATAATATCAATTTTGTTATTGGCGAGAAAGATAAAGTGGGGCTCGTGGGCAGAAATGGCGCCGGTAAGTCTACCCTACTAAAAATTATTGCCAGTCATATCTCTCCTCAAAAAGGTAATATCTCGAGACCTACTAGCTCAACACTGGGGTTTTTGCATCAGGAAATGAATCTTCCAAAAGGCAAAACAGTTAAAGAAGAAGCCTTAGGAGCCTTTGAGCACATCAAAAAACTGGAAACGCGTATCAAGGAACTGAATGAGGAGATAGCAGCCCGAACAGATTTTGAAAGTCCGGAATACGCCAAATTACTCGATGATTTCTCCGAGCTCAATGAAAGGTTCCAGATTGTTGGTGGCCAAAGTATGGAAGCAGAGACGGAAAAGGTCCTCAAAGGCCTGGGTTTTACAGATGCGGATTTTCAGCGCTTGACCGATGAGTTTAGCGGTGGCTGGCAAATGCGTATTGAATTGGCTAAGATGCTTCTTCAGAAGCCTAATTACTTATTGCTTGATGAGCCCACTAACCACCTGGATATCGAGTCTATTATCTGGCTGGAGGACTTTCTGAGTACTTATCCAGGAGCAGTTATTACTATTTCTCACGATAAAGAATTTTTGGATAATGTAACGGAGCGCACCATTGAAATAGAACTGGGGGACCTTTTTGATTATAAAGCGTCCTACAGCGGGTTCGTTCAGCTTAGAGCAGAGCGGCGGGAGAAGCAAATGGCAGCCTACGAAAACCAGCAAAGAGTAATCGCTGAAAAAGAAAAGACCATCAACCGGTTTATGGCTAAAGCTACCAAAACCAAAATGGCTCAATCTATGAAAAAGCAATTGGATAAGATGGAGCGTATCGAGATAGATACCTTTGATACAGACGGTATGAAGCTCAACTTTCCCGACGCCCCGAGGTCCGGTCAGGTGGTGGTAGAGGCTCGTGAGTTAGTAAAAAAATATGGGCAGAAAACTGTACTCAACAATATAGATATCAAGTTGGACCGAGGTGACAAAGTAGCTTTTGTGGGGCAGAATGGACAGGGAAAGACCACTTTGGCCAAAATCCTGATCAATGAGCTCAATCACACTGAGGGCGAACACAAGCTGGGCCATAATGTAAGCGTCGGCTATTATGCCCAAAATCAATCTGATACGCTGTATGCTAACCGTACTTTATTAGAAACTATGGAAGCTTATTCTCCCCCCGAGATGCGTACCAAGCTCCGGAATATCCTGGGCGCCTTTATGTTTAGTGGTGAAGATGTAGATAAAAAAGTATCTGTATTGTCCGGTGGCGAGCGGGCACGTTTGGCGCTGGCTTGCCTCTTGTTGCGCCCTTTCAACCTCTTAGTCCTTGATGAGCCCACCAACCATTTGGATATGATCTCCAAGGACATTCTAAAAAATGCCCTAAAGGATTATGATGGTACAATGATTATCGTTTCTCACGATAGAGACTTTCTCTCTGACCTAACCAACAGAACGGTAGAATTTAGAGATAAAAAATTACATGAATACATTGGTGATGTGAATGCCTTTTTGGAAAAACGGGCCATGAACAACATGCGCGATGTAGAACTTCGGGATAAAGCACTGGAACAGAAAGCAACTCCCAAGAAGACAATCAGCTATGAAGATCGCAAAAGGTTGATGCGCACGATCAGTAATTCTGAAAAGAAAATCGAAAAACTGGAAAGTAAAATCGCTGATTTTGAACTACTGATGGCTGATCCGGAGTTTTATGCCTCACCGGATGCTGATAAAAAAATGGAAACCTATAAAAAGCATAAAAAAGAACTGAAAGAGGTGATGGAAGAATGGGAAAATGCAACCCTCGAATTAGAAGAATACGAAACGTAAATACTTAAAGCCACATCAATGTCCCTTTCGAGAGCCACCAACATCCTTTTGATAGTCATTGCCTCAGTATTTATCCTGGTGATGACCAAAAATTATCTTCTCCCCTTTGTACTAGCCCTGGTCATCTGGTATTTGATACGCGTCATCCGGGAGTTTATCAGAAAGAGTGATTTTATCCGCAGCAAATTTCCAAGTTGGCTCCAAAACCTTATCGTCTTTTCCGTTGTGTTGCTCAGCCTTGTAGGAGTTTCTGAGTTATTGATCAATAGCATTCAAAATTTTACCAAAGTCCTTCCTGACTACCAGAATAACCTCCGGGAACTCAATCAAAATATTGCTGAGCGCTTTGATATAGACCTTTTGGATAGATTGAAAAAATATTCTGGTGATTACGATTTGGCCGGGATTGTCCAACCTATATTGAACTCTTTGACCTCCCTGGTCAGTAATGGAGTTATTATTATTATTTATTTGATCTTTCTGATTATTGAAGAACCTATTTTTATAAAGAAATTCAATCAAATACTACAGAAAGACCCTGAAGACGAAAAGCGATTTTTAAAAATCTGGTCTCGAATAGATGCTTCATTCAGTAGCTATATCACCTTAAAGACCTTTGTAAGTTTTCTTACCGGAATTATGAGTTACTTCGCCCTCTTACTATTGGGAGTTGACTCACCCGGATTGTGGTCTATCGTCATCTTTCTTTTTAACTATATTCCTAATATCGGATCAATCATAGCTACAGCTTTTCCGGTGCTGGTCACCCTCCTTCAGTTTGGAGAAATTTTGCCGGCGGTATACGTTCTTGTAATTGTTGGAGCTATACAACTTTTTGTTGGTAATTTCTTGGAGCCCAGAGTTATGGGGAATTCACTGAATATCAGTCCACTAGTAGTCATTATTGCGCTTACCATGTGGGGAGCTATCTGGGGAGTTGTCGGAATGGTGTTGAGCGTTCCGATCACGGTTATGATGATTATTATTTTTGCTCAGTTTCCGCAAACTGAAGATTTGGCCATTATACTTTCAGAAACAGGTAAAGTCAGACCGGAAGAGGATACTATGGGTAGGCCTCATCCTTTAGAATAATCTTTGAAGCATTTTTGTCAAAAATCAACATGGGTAAGGTAGAGGTTGGACTTTCAGAAACGCCCAGGTAACTATTCAGCACGCTTGCGTGCTGGTTAATTGAAAAACGATAGAATTATC
>CAZVOD010000099.1:0-14102 GCA_964628385.1 uncultured Saprospiraceae bacterium | reverse complement strand
TGGTAGAGCGCAACTTTGCCAAGGTTGAGGTCGCGGGTTCGAATCTCGTCATCCGCTCTGGCAATTGAAAGGTGCTTCTTGATATAATGTTTGGAAGCACCTTCTTTATTCAATTCATTCTTACTTTCTACAGTACGCTGGGCATTTGAATAGGCCCTACCAATTCGAAAAGCCCTATCTCAAGACGCTGTTCAAATGCTTTTCTGGGAAACATTACACGAATATTGGTTTCAATAAATTCTACAATCACTTTGTGTGGCTTCACGGAAACGATCTTCACTTTTTTAGGCTGTACTTGCATCGATCTACATTTTTTAAATTAAAAGAAATTAGAAATCAATCTAGGCTCAGGCCTATTTCTTTTCCCTTTTGTATCATAAAATTAAACGCTGCTTCGTATTCATTTGGAATTTCTCCGTCAAGAATAGCTTCACGAATAGCATTTTTTATGACTCCTACTTCTTTTGAAGGTTGAATGCCAAAAGTACTCATAATTAACTCTCCGGATACTGGAGGTTGCCAGTTGCGGAGTTTATCTTTTTCTTCTACTTCTTTGAGTCGCTCCCGGACCATCTCGTAATTTTCCAGATAGCGTTTTACTTTATTGGGATTTTTGGAAGTGATATCAGCTTCACAAAGCAGCATGAGCTGATCAATATCATCTCCGGCTTCGAAGAGTAGTCGTCTCAGGGCGGAGTCTGTAATATTCTCTTTTGTCAATGAAATGGGGCGCTGGTGAAGGGCCACCATTTTTTGCACAAACTTCATTTTATGGTCCATTGGTAAGCGCATACGACGAAATATTCTGGGCACCATATTGGTGCCTACTGCTTCATGACCATGGAAAGTCCAACCTATTTCTTCTTCCCACTTTTTAGTTTTGGGTTTGCCGATATCATGGAGGATAGCTGCCCAGCGCAACCAGAGGTTATCGCTATTTTTGGCCAGATTATCCAATACCTGTAAAGTGTGATAAAAATTATCTTTATGTGCCCTTCCATTGACTACCTCCACTCCCTGCATGGCTGCCAGCTCAGGAAAGATCAAGTGCAACAATTCCGTATCAAACAGCAGCTTGAAACCCCGGGAGGGCTTGGGAGCCGCAATAATTTTATTGAGTTCCGTAATGACCCGTTCTTTAGAAACGATGCCGATACGGCTTTTGAATTTGCTGATAGCTTTATAGGTAGCTGGTGCAATGGCAAAGTCCAATTGAGTGGCGAAGCGCACCGCGCGCATTATTCTCAATGGATCATCCGAAAAGGTTCTACCGGGCTCTAGTGGTGTTTTGATAATTTTTTCTTCCAGGTGATGAAGCCCATTAAATGGATCTATGATATTACCATAGTCGTTGGTGTTAAGGCTTACAGCTAGAGCATTGATAGTAAAGTCTCTTCTGTTTTGATCATCTTCAAGAGTACCTTCTTCGACGGTCGGCTTTCTTGAATCATGGCGATACGATTCTTTGCGAGCTCCGACGAACTCTATTTCCATATTCTGATACTTGAGCATAGCAGTACCAAAACGTTTATATACTGCTATGCGGGGGCGGGGATGCAAGCGGCTGGCAACATTTTGTGCCAATTTGATACCACTACCCACACAAACAATGTCGATATCTTTGGAAGGTCTGGCCAGCAGTCGGTCTCGTACATATCCACCAACGACATAGGCCGGAAACTCTAATTGTGCAGCTACTTCTCCTATCAGCCGGAATACCTGCCGTTCATGATCCTGAATATTGAAAACCACTCTTTACTAACTTTTACCATTTATCAATTAAAGGAAAGGCTATACTCAAACCGCTACGGATTGTGCATATTCCCACTCTGCATATTTTTCTTCTACCTGATCCAGAATTTGGAACAAAGCGGCCGGATCGTCCTCTGTAACCAGCATTTTTCTGTATTCCCGAATTCCTGGATACCCTCTGAAATAGTTGGTATAATGCCTTCTGGTTTCCAAAACGCCTAGTTTGACACCTTTCCATTCTATGGCGTGCTGCAGGTGCTGTTTAGCGGCCATAACCCGTTCGTAAATGTCTGGTGCTGGCAATATTTCACCGGTTTTAAAATAGTGTTTAATTTCTCTAAATATCCATGGGTAACCAATACTAGCACGCCCTATCATGATCCCATCAACGCCATATCGTTCTCTGTATAATTTGGCTTTTTGCGGGCTATCGATATCGCCGTTACCAAAAATAGGAATATGAACTCTTGGGTTTTCTTTAATTCTTCCGATTAGCGTCCAGTCGGCTTCCCCTTTATACATTTGCTTTCTGGTACGTCCATGAATGCTCAGTGCTTTGATACCGACGTCCTGAAGGCGTTCGGCCACATCTTCTATATATTTAGTACTTTCATCCCAGCCAAGGCGTGTTTTAACAGTAACGGGCAAGGAAGTAGCATCGACAACAGCTTTGGTGAGCTCAACCATCCTGTCGATATCCTGAAGGATACCGGCACCGGCCATTTTACAAACTACTTTTTTTACCGGGCAGCCATAATTGATATCCAACACTTCAGGACGAGCCTCTTCGACAATTTCGGCAGCTCTCATCATAGAAGGCATCTCTGCACCAAATATCTGTATACCTACAGGACGTTCCTCCTCGTATATATCCAATTTCTGAACACTTTTGCTGGCATCCCTAATCAGCCCTTCTACAGAGATAAATTCAGTGTACATCATATCACAACCCTGAGCTTTACACAAAGCCCGGAATGGAGGGTCACTAACATCTTCCATGGGTGCCAGTAAGAGCGGAAATTCTCCAAGTTCTACATTGCCTATTTTCACCATGAGTCTTACTTTATATTACTGTTTTTAATTGCCAGAACGCAAAATTACAAAATTTTAGATGATCCGCTGAGCTTGAATGTTCCAAAAATGGCTACAATTTATTTTCTCTGATAGTTCGGTAACTCAGCTATTAAATTAACGTGTATCTTAATGCTAGCGTTAAAATTCCATTTTTTTGGTTTTTAGAGAATAAAAAATCAACAATTCCTCCTTATTTTTATTTTTTCAAAAATGTCACGCTATCTTTTGTCCAAATTTCTTAGCTACATTTTGTTTGGCATATTTTAAGGCTCTTAGTATATTCGGCCTATTCCGAATGCTGGAACCGCTTTTTATAGGATTCTACCATGGTAAATGAGACAAAAGTGCGGCTTTTACCACCCTGAAAACCTTCAAAACGTACAACACATGACCGAATTGATATTAATCCGGTTCTGAATAAGCATTATAAAAAAATAACTTCGGTTGTTTAAATTCATTTCAATTGTAAGGAAAGAAACAATTTTATCAACAAATTTTCATCATGCTGACTGGTATCGTTCTTTGTTTTATTCTTGGTTATCTGACAATCGTTTTTGAACATCCCCTTCGATTAGATAAATCCGTTCCCGCTCTTTTAATGGGTTCTATTTGTTGGGCACTAATTTCACTAGGCCACTTGCACGTAGTAGATCATCATCACGAAGTAGCTGCCGCTAGTGAAGTATTATTGCATCACCTGGGAAAGACAGCAGAGATTCTATTTTTCCTGATCGGTGCCATGACCATTGTAGAAATCGTTGATTTACACAAAGGTTTTGCGGTCATTACCAACCGGATACAAACGCGCAACAAGAAGTCTATGTTATGGCTCATATGTATCCTGGCTTTCTTCCTTTCAGCTACTTTAGATAATCTCGCTTCTACCATTGTATTGGTATCCCTACTCAGACGGCTAGTGCCGATTAAAGAAGAAAGGATATGGTTTGTTTCAATGGCGGTTATCGGTGCCAATGCTGGCGGTGCCTGGTCTCCTATAGGAGATGTTACTACCACCATGCTCTGGATTGGTGAAAAAGTGAGTACGCTAGGGCTGGTAACCAGGCTGGTATTGCCTTCAATCATGTGTATTGTTGTGCCTGTAGTCATTGCCTCTTTCCTCAAACCATTCCAGGGTAATATCACGCCCAAGGATTCGGATGACGAGAGTCAGGATGAAAAGATGCAGCAAGAAAAGCTGTTGAGCAGCCGGACGATGCTTTTGGTAGGTATAGGCGGTTTAATATTTGTTCCTATTTTCAAATCAGTCACCCACCTTCCTCCATACATGGGTATGATGCTCTCTTTGGGCGTGGTATGGCTGGTCTCTGAATACATTCACCCTGAAGAGGACTTTACCGAAGAGCGTAAGCATTTATATTCAGCGCATACTGCACTTTCCAGGATAGAATTATCCAGTATTATTTTCTTTCTGGGTATTCTTATGGCTGTTGCAGCCCTAGAATCAGTAGCAGTAATGGGAGCACACGGTGAAGTAGGCTTTTTGATGAATCTGGCCGAGCAACTCCAGGCGGCGATCCCCAATCAGGATATGGTCGTCATTATTCTTGGCTTCCTCTCGGCCATCATTGATAATGTACCTTTGGTAGCGGCCTCTATGGGTATGTATCCGATGAATGTCTTTCCGATGGATGATAAACTATGGCATTTTATTGCTTTCTCTGCTGGTACAGGTGGTAGCATGCTCATTATTGGTTCAGCGGCCGGTGTAGCAGCTATGGGTATGGAAAGAATAGACTTTATCTGGTACTTAAAAAATATTTCTCTACTCGCTCTTTCTGGATTTTTAGCCGGAGCAGTAGCATTTATTTTGATGAATCCGATATTTGGCTAAAAGTTATTAGCCACCTAAAAAATAGAGTCGTGGGTATTATGGTGCTCACGACTTTTGTTTTTTAAAATACGATGCTTTTTTTCAACAAGAAGTGGCATATTGTGATTATTCAATGAAATAACTGTTCCAACTGATGTTTTAAAAGTTTAATTGATGAAAATAATTTTTCTAAAATATGGCATGGTAGCCGGATTGATCTATTTTTTTTGCACGGCCTGCAATGAAGAAGAACCATCTAAAATAATCGGATCCTGGGAAGCCGTAAAGCTTACAGAAGAAGACAAACCACTGGAGGTCGACCTTGAGGAAATCTCTTTTCACTTTACTGATGATCAGTCTTATGAATTTACCAGTACCCTCAATTACAGAGAAGCAGGAAGTTATTATTTGAAATCTGATATGCTTTATACAACAGACACCCTTAACCAAGCTTCCACAGAAAAGATCGTAGAAATTATCAGAATGGAAGAGGATACCTTGCTGATCAGAATGGATCAAAACGGCAAGGAAAGGCAGCTTAAACTAGCCCGGCAAGCAGCTCCGACTACTGGCGAATAGGTGGGATTGAAATCTGGCTCTGATGTTTTTCCAGGTTGAAGGCATGCTGTTACTCAACGCCCTCAACCTGCACTGATCAATTAAGGCCTTTTACCTCCAAAGATAATTTCCCATCCAGCAATACATCTACTTGCATTCCCACGGGAGTAAGCGAAACATCTTGAATCGCCAGATCATTTAAATCGCCTTTCAGGCTTACGCCATTAGTGATTTTATAATCTGAAAGCTGCTCTTTGATTTGTTGCTTTGCTCCTTCGAGATTATAAGTAAGATAGAAATTGAGCGTCTCTTCTATTTTGTTTTTAAAAGTACTCTTAAGAATAAAACCAGCTGTTTTGTAAAGCAGGTTCTTGGTCTTAAGGGTATATTTCAGGTCTTTGATATCGATGGTATTTCTTCTTTCATTGTACTCCGGCCGTCCTGTAAGATATATGTTCCCATTGTAGCTGCCAGATAACAGCACATCTATTACCAAGTCATCATCTTGTCCAAAGAAATCAATATTTTCTACTTTAAAGGATTTTTTACCATATTCATAAACCTCACCTACGACTTGTTCGCGAGCCAGCCGCTCAGCTTCTTCGTAGGTTAACTCAGCTGTCACATACAACGCAAACCCATCAGATTGGCTATTTGCAAATTCAAAAGGAGGTAATAGGTAAGACCCTCCTGATGGCCCTGGCCGGTCGCCTACCCGAATTTGCGGACGAGACTCTATAAATATTTTACTTTCAATTTTGCGGTTATTAGTCTGCAACGGCGTCATACCTATAGTTTTGGGATGGACCATCAGCCAAGTATTGTATTCTTCTGACACCAAATAGGGTTCCTGTAATTGCACCCAGGCTTGTTGTACCATATTTCTTAGGGGCAGATTATCCACTACAAGGTCATCTATAGTTTTTGTGATCACCCCTTTTGTATTATTAAGAATCAAATCACCAAGAAAGCCAACTGAAAGGTTAACCCCCATTACTCTGATCCGGGGTTTTTCTATCCATTCAAAACGTTCTATATTAGTGGAAGTAACTAAGTTCCAGGTAGGGTCGATATCAAATTGAGTAAGGAAATCCAGCTTTATTTTTCCTCTACCCTCTACATTTGTAAGACCCGCATCGTACTTAATGTATACTTCCAGTGGTAGCTGATAGAATAAATTGTTGGTATCCGCCTGGATATCTAGGGGACCCTGCTTACGCAGTGTGAGCATAACGCCATCGTCGGTCATTTCTTTATCTTCGTAGAGCACACCGCCCATATCTTTTTCTATGGAGCTTTCCAAGGCAGCAATATCTATTTCAATCGGGATATTTAAAAATGATGTTTCTTTCAAGTTCAGCTCTTTATATTTTTCAACAGGACGTTCCAATTTTTTAGTGCTTCCACATCCGGCCAGAAATATAATCAAAATGAGGATTAACTTATCACTTATAGTGCGCATGGGCATAAACTTTTTTGAGTTGATGAAAAATCAAATATTTTTAGAGCGACTTTTTTCTATATCAGAAGAATTACCAACATAAAAGTAATCCATATTTATTTAATGGTGTGTATAACAAATTGCATATTCAAGCAGCGGCTGCGATAATTTTCTTGATGATGCTCCAGGCACCACTGTGCTTGTAGCATCTGAGGTCAGCGATAGCTTGAGCTCCTGAGATCGACCATTTCTGGCTAGACAACTTCAAGCACTGTTGTATAACACTTCGATGAGCCGCCTCAATAGGCCCCGATCCAATCATTAATCCCTGTTCGCGATACGTCTTGTATTGCATTCGATCATCATACTCTAGGTAATAGTCAATGGCTTTTGTTTAGCCAATTTGGCCTCACCACTTTTCGCCCTACACGACCTGAGGGTGGAAAGGACGTCCTCCAAGCCATTATCCAGTAATTTATTTGACTGGTCGACGGAGGCTTCTTTTTCCAGCTGAACGTTGATATGCCCCTGTGCCTGCCCCGACACGGAAGAGACGGAGGCAATGCCATTGATCACGAAGTTTATCTTGCCTCAGAAGGAAATAAATACAAGAAAACTCGATCATTTACCCTTAAAGGGGATCTGGTTCCTGATAAATGGGAAAAAAATAATGCAGAAAATGAATTACAGGATATGCGTTACAGAGTTGAGTCCGCAGCTTATAGTAATATCATATTTGACAAATACAGAAATGTTTACTATCGAATTTACAGATACGGGGGTCAGCTTAAAGATAAAAACAACATTCTACAAGCTATGAAAGAGTATGCTCAAAGGCCTGCGGCAATAATAATTACAGATAACAATCTGAGTAAAATTGGAGAAATAGTTTTGCCTAAGGGGAAGTTCAATGTGAGAAATTTTTTAATCCTTCCTGATGGTCTTTACCTTTCCAATGCCCATCCTGCAAATGAAGATTTATCGGAAGATGCCCTGTCTTTTACAAGGCTTGAGCTTATAAGTTTAGAATAATATGCTCAGGAATAATTTTCTTCCATTCAAGCTGTTTCAACTTTTTTCCATAATGATGATATTTCATTCTTGCAGCAAAGATAAAAATCAAGTCATACTGTTCGAAGACCATATTCGCCAATTCACTATTGACCAAAAACTAATTGAGGGTTCATCTATTTTTTTCTTTTTACATGCAGATGGGTGCGGGGGCTGTCTGACTGCTATTGAATGGCAACTCAAAAGGGTAGATTCCAGAAACCGTTTGGGGGTGATTTTGGTAACAGATTCCAAGCTAAGCTTTAATGAATTTAGGTCAAAAATTTCGAATGTAAAAAGCTTTCATGATCCAAGTGGAGTTTCCTATAACTTTATCAACCAGATGGAAAGCCTTCATTATATCATTTACAAAGAACCTGATCGATTAAGATTTCAACCTATTACGCCCCAGAACCTGGAAGAAGTACTTAAAGAATTTGAAGAAAAAATTGGCGAGTTATAGAAAAAAATCTGCCATGGTTTTGTAATGAACTTTGCCCAGAACACCATCTTTCAGCTATGATCTAAAATTACACTGGAATTTTTACGATAAAAAAACTGGAGAAATAGATACTTATAGAATAGAAAGTATAAGTGACTACACTGAGATTAATGACATCGATGCCGGAGTGAACCTGTATGTACCTTTTGGAAAATATAAGGATAAGTTCTTATTTATTCTTTACCCATCGCTTGAATGCTAGAAAATTTGAATAAAATTTAAGCAACCTATATTATTAAGCCAAGTCTTTTTAAGAAAAAAATAAAAGTAATGAGAACGTTTTCGCTGCTCTTTTTTGCGGTGCTCTTTTTTTTCTCTTCAGAAGCAAGAACATCTAAACCAGAAAAACTAGAAGTTGGCTATCTAGGTATTTACTCTGAAAAGGTATCCAGAACCAAGGCTCAGGTTTTGGGCTTCGACAATATATATGGTAGTTATATCACAAAGGTAATTGCAGGAACACCCGCCCAGCAAGCTGGTCTACAAGTTTTTGACTATATCTATGGTATTGATAATGAAAGAACCTCCTCTTCCGAAGATCTTAATGATCTGCTCCGGGCTTTTGAACCTGGCCAGACGGTCATTCTTCATTTTGTGCGCAAGCGCCAGGAGCGTATGATACAAATAGAACTGGGAAGTAGAAAAAAGTATCAGGTAGCTGTGACTATTGATAGAAAGGAGGCCTTTCTTGGTGTTAGCGATGCTTGCTCCTGTCCGGTCAACGAAATTGGAATAAAGGTGGAAATTATTCGCAATTCTACAGCTGAAGCCATAGGCCTACGAGACGGTGATATTATTACGGCCATCAACGGATATCCCATCTATGATATGGATGATATTTCTACTATTCTGGATAATGAGCTTCCCGGTACCCGCATCAGCATCCAATATAAACGAGAAGACTACGAGCGTACTGCTTCGGGTACCCTGAAAAGCTACGAAGCTACCCGCTCAGAAAGTAAACAGCAAAGTAGTTCTCCGGCTTTTTTGGGCGTATTTTCAAAAAGCGTAAGCAATAAAAAAGCTCAAAAACTGGGATACGACAATAACCAAGGCCTGTATATTTCGCAGATCATTCCTCAGACCGCTGCCGAAGCAGCTAACCTTAAGGTCTTTGATTATATCTTTGGAGTGGATGAATATCGCTGTGGCCAGGGGCAGACTCTATCGCAAATACTTCGCAAATATAGAGCGGGCGAAACCGCTACTCTTCATTTTATGAGAAATGGCCAGCCTCAACGCACAACAATTAAGTTTGGAAAAAGAATAGATTATGACTCCCCATCTCTACCACCGTGTGAAGATCCCTTTCTGGGCGTACGGCCTAACTATCGCAACTATACACCTGAGGGTGTTCAAATAGAGGTGGTAAAAGGAGCCACAGCACAGGCGCTCGGTCTGAAGGATAAGGATGTGATACTCAAGATCAATGGTAAGACTATGATAGACTGGGACGATATTTCTATTATGCTGGATAATATGAAAGTAGGCCAGGAAATCACAGTAACCTATCTGCAAGAGGGACAAAAAAAGACGAATAGCCAGCCGTTAGGTTCTGGCTGTGATTCTGAAAGTACCGATCGCATCAATTTTAGAGGAAAAATACTGCGTAAAACGGAAGCTATAAAAGAAGGTAAATCTCAATCTGCCATTATTTTCATTCCATCCCGTGATAATATTGCCGAGCTGGTGGTGTCTATGGCTCCCGCCGAAGCTGATGATATTCGTACCTTTAATGCTAATAGAAACACCTCGATTCCTATTGATAATCAGCTCAATGTAGAAGATCTTAAAATTGTATTTACCAAAGACGCAGACCTCTACAAGCTAGTCTTTAATCTACCAACCAGAGGAAATACCACTGTCAAAATATACAATAAAAAAGGAAGGGCTATTTATGGCTATGAGCTGGCCGGTTTTTTAGGAGAGTTTGAAGATACGATCACATTGGTAGCAGACCAATCCAATGATTATTACCTTATTATTAAACAGGAAGACCGCTCAATTACCCAAAAAATTACCCTTATCCGAAAATAAGAGATAGAGCTGTAAGCTTAAAAATCGAAGCAAAGTAAGGTTTTTATTAATTTTTTAAGCTATTCTGATGAGAATAGCTTTTTTATTTCTTAGTTTAAGAAGAAATATGTATTTTAATTTGGATTAGTTGAAAAAAACAAAAAAGTACAAAATGAATTTAGGCCAATTTTCAAAGGCATTTTTATTAATGCTGTTAGCTGTTGTAATGGCTCTTCCTGCGCAATCACAACGCAATAAAAACAAAAGGACTTCGCTGGGTCAGGCACAGATCCAGTCAGATATTTCCTTTGAAGAAAAGCTCTACAACTCCATTGAGTGGAGAAATGTAGGCCCTTTCCGCGGTGGAAGATCCGCCGCCGTTACCGGTGTTACCGGTAAACCTAACCTATACTATTTTGGAGCTGCCGGTGGTGGAGTATGGAAAACTCAAGACGGTGGCCAAACCTGGGAAAATATCTCTGATGGCTATTTCGGTGGTTCTATCGGTGCTGTCGCCGTATCTGAGGCCGACAACAATGTTATCTATGTCGGTGGCGGAGAAGTAACCGTCCGGGGAAATGTTTCCTATGGATACGGCGTTTGGAAATCTGTAGATGCCGGAAAAACTTGGACACATATAGGCCTGGAAAATTCCAGACATATTCCCCGTATTCGCATCCACCCGAAAGATCCCAATGTCGTGTACGCTGCTGTACTGGGAGACCTCTACAAGCCTACCGAAGAAAGGGGCATTTATAGAAGTATGGATGGTGGCGAAACATGGGAAAAAATACTTTTTGCCAACGAAAATGCCGGCGCTGTAGATCTAATACTTGATCCTAATAACCCACGTATCGTTTATGCCTCAACCTGGAGAATCAAAAGAACGCCCTATAGCCTTGAAAGCGGTGGGGAAGGTTCTGCCATGTGGAAGAGTACAGACGGTGGAGATAACTGGACGAATATATCCGAAAATCCAGGCCTGCCAGACGGCACATTGGGCATCATTGGTGTAGCTGTTTCTCCTGTGAATTCTGAGAAAGTATGGGCTATTATTGAAGCAGATGATGGAGGGGTTTTCAGATCCAGTGATGGAGGGGATACCTGGCAGAAAGTCAATTCCAACCGTTCCCTAAGACAGAGAGCCTGGTACTATTCCAGGATTTATGCAGATACAAAAAGCGAAGATGTCGTTTATGTGATGAACGTAAGCTACCATAAATCGACAGATGGCGGCCGTACTTTCAAATCTTACCGATCGCCTCACGGTGACCATCACGACCTGTGGATAGCACCGGAAGATTCTAAAAGAATGATCATTGCTGATGATGGTGGAGCTCAGGTTTCCTTTGATGGAGGAGATAACTGGAGTACTTATTACAACCAGCCAACGGCACAGTTTTATCGCGTGACAACAGATAATCATTTCCCTTATCGCTTATATGCAGCTCAGCAGGATAATTCTACGATCAGGATCGCTCATCGCACAGATGGTTACTCCATCACTGAGAGAGACTGGGAACCTTCGGCTGGTGGCGAGAGTGCCCACCTGGCTGTTGACCCTGAGAACAACGATATTGTTTATGGCGGTAGCTACGGTGGTTTGATGACTCGCGTTAACCACGAAACAGATCAATCGCAGGCGATCAATGTATGGCCAGACAATCCTATGGGTTATGGTGCTGAAGGTATGAAGTATCGTTTCCAATGGAACTACCCTATTTTCTTTTCTCCTCACAACCCAAATAAGCTGTATACGACTTCTCAGCATGTACATGTCAGCTACGATCAGGGGCAATCCTGGGAGATTATCAGTCCTGATTTAACTCGTAATGATCCTGACAAATTGGTTTCCTCAGGTGGTCCTATCACCAAAGACAATACAGGAGTTGAATACTACTGTACAATCTTTGCTGCTACAGAATCGCCCTATAAAGAAGGCGTAATCTGGACAGGCTCTGATGATGGCTTGATTCATGTGACACGCGACGGAGGAGAAAACTGGGAAAATGTGACTCCACCAGATATGCCGGAATGGATGATGATCAACAGTATTGACCCGGATCCTTTTGTGGAAGGTGGTGCTTATGTAGCTGGTACTCGCTACAAATTGGGTGATTATACCCCTTATCTTTACAAGACAAAAGATTATGGTAAAAACTGGGAGTTGATTACTCAAGGCATTGATGAAGAGCACTTCACAAGAGTAGTAAGAGCTGATCCCAAGCGTCAGGGTTTACTTTATGCCGGAACCGAAACAGGGATGTACGTTTCTTTTGATGATGGTAATAACTGGTCTTCCTTCCAGCTAAACCTGCCTATTGTTCCGATTACCGACCTGGCTATCAAAAATGACAATCTGATCGCGGCAACACAGGGGCGTAGTCTGTGGATGATCGATGACCTTACCCCTCTCCACCAGTTAAGTGAAGAGGTTAGCTCCTCTGACTTTTACCTGTATGAGCCCATGCCTTCTTACAGAATGTCTGGTGGTCAGCGAAAGGGTAGTAAAACTTCCGGTACCAATCATCCGGGAGGTGTTATGGTGCATTATTATATGAAAGAAAAACCAGCAGATTCAGTAGCAGTAAAGCTTTCTTTCCATGAAATGGATGGTAAATTAATCAAAGAGTACAGCACAACAGCCACTGAAAGGGACAAAAAGCTAGAAGTGAAAGAAAGTGGTAACCTGTTCAACTGGAATATGCGTTATCCCGACGCTACTTCCTTCAAAGGAATGATCTTATGGTCAGGCTCCATGGCTGGCCCAGCAGCGGTTCCAAGCAAATACAAAGTGAAATTGACAGTTGGTGATCAGAGCCAGGAAAGAGAATTTGAAATTTTGAAAGATCCACGTTCTGAAACTTCTATAGAAGGCCTTCAGCAGCAATTCGATTTCTTATCAGAAGTTAATGAAAAAGTGAGTGAGGCACACGAGGTCATCATTGATATCCGCAAGGTAAGAGATCAACTCAATCACCTGAGCGATCAATGGAAAGGCGATGAAGACAAAAAGCCACTACTTGAAAAAGCAAAAGAGATCAACAAGTCTATGACGGAGATTGAGGAGACACTCTACCAGACAAAGAATAGAAGTGGACAAGATCCGCTCAACTATCCGATCAAGTTAACCAACAAGTTAGCGCACCTAAACAGTCTGAACGGTAGAGGTAACTTCCCGCCTACTCAACAGTCCATTACAGTTAAAAATGAACTGACTAAAGCTATTAATGCAGAAATTCAAAAATTTGAAAAAATCCGCAGTAATGACCTTTCTGCGTTCAATCGCATGGTAAAGGAAAATGCAGTGGATGCTATTGTACTGGATAAAAAGAAAAAAGATAAGAACTCTTAAGAGTGAGTGATTAATGTAAGCTATAAGTTGTTGCTCCAAAGCAATGAGCTTATAGCTTGCAGTTGCTATTTCGCGGGTATTCAAGTAGGGCGTCCCTGAAAAGACAAAAAAGGCTGGCTACGAAGTAGTTGGCCTTTAATTTTTGGGGGCAATTTGCCTTACCCTTGTACAAAAAAAGAAATATCAACGAAATGAGGTTTATAAGCTCCGTACAGCTGTTTTTTATCAAATGCAGCTCTAAAATATTAGTACTTGTTCAAAATATTCTCCATTCACTGGAAAACGGAGCCAAAGCTTTGCTCTATCCCTCTCATCTTAATCCTCGTTCAAATGGATGATCTGCTCTGACTCTGTTTTTTTTGCATATCTTTGACAATCAGTTATTTAGCTGTCCAAAAATAAAAATTTTAACACTTTTTAACAGGGCTTTTTAAAGGATTTTTATATATCAAATTGATGATTTCAAGCGATTTTTTCCAGTCTGCCGTTCTGCTTTTTATCCGTAGGGGCGGAAGGCGACGAA
>CAZVOD010000098.1:0-15900 GCA_964628385.1 uncultured Saprospiraceae bacterium | reverse complement strand
CAAAAATAAATATTATTTTCCTAAATTTTCAGCTTTGCTGAATAGTTACAAAAAATTTCAAAATAAAGTTTTAAATAGCTTTAAATGGAAGATGAGAGTAAGAAACCCACTGGAGTCCATCCATTTATACAGATTAGATGAGCGTTAACTTTTCCTTACTTTCATGTTAATAATTTTTCTATGAAAAGATTGCTCAACATTTTCCTTTTACTGCTGATAACTGCTGGCCTTTCAGGACAGGTTACAGACATTCGTATACCGAAGGGGGTCAAAAAAATTGACCTACCGTTTGAGTATGTGAATGACTTCATGGTTGTCAATCTGGTTTTTAATAATCTGTTGCCTCTGAAGTTTATTTTTGACACTGGCGCAGAACACACTATTATCACCAAAAAAGAGATTACGGACCTTTTGCAGGTGAACTATCAGAAAGAGATCACGCTTTATGGGTCTGATCTTAAGACAAGACTTACAGCCTACCTTGCCACCAGTGTTAGTTTTGATATCAATAATTACGATGCTATTAATCGCACCGTATTAGTGTTGGAGCGGGATTATTTCAACTTCGAAGAAATGACGGGTTACAATATTCAGGGCATTCTTGGCTCAGATATATTTCGCCGTTTTGTAGTGGAAATTGATTACCGCAGAAGGAAGATAACTTTGCATGATCCGGAGCATTTTGACCCGCCGCGTAATAAAAGTTATAAGGAAATAGATATCGACATCCATCGCCACAAGCCATATGTTAATGCCAGGGCTATTTTTCAAAACAAAAACCAGTTGGATGCCAAGCTATTGCTCGATACAGGTGCTAGCTTACCGCTTTTGCTCTATACGAATTCTGATACCTCTATCAGTATCCCTCCAAAGGTCATTAAGAGCACTATTGCCATCGGTTTGGGCGGAGCGCTGGAAGGGTACTTGGGCAGAATTGACGAGCTGGACATTTCGGGGTATCAGATCAATAATATCATAACCAACTTCCAGGATTTGGGAGGGGATTTTGACATGGATAAGATATTCAATCGTCACGGTATTTTGGGCAATAAGCTGCTCAAACGTTTTACTTTTTACCTGGACTATACCAAAGGTAAGGGGTATTTTAAGGCTACCAGGCGTTTGAATAAAAAATTCAAATTTGACAGGAGCGGTATAACTGTAATTGCTTCCGGAAGGGATCTCCGAACGTACATTGTCTCGGATATTATCCCGGGTTCTCCTGCCGATGAAGTTGATATCAGACCCGGAGATGAGATTAGACGGGTTAATGGTGTTCCTTATATTTTTCTGACGCTTCAAGGGATCAACAGACGGCTTAAAAAGAAAATAGGTAAGGTAACGCGGCTGGTTATTATCAGAGATGGGACAACAATAAAGAAAAAGTTCCAGCTCAGGAACCTTATATAGCCTCAGGCATTGGTATTATTATAAAAATATCTTACCTTTGCCATCCGATTTTAAAGAGTTATTCAGTAAGCTTAAATTATAAACTATGTTTGCTATCGTTTCAATAGCTGGTCAGCAGTTTAAAGTTGAGGAAGGTCAGGATATCTTCGTCCACCAGCTTGAGGCAAAGGAAGGTGATGAACTCACTTTCGATGAGGTACTACTCGTTGACAAGGACGGTTCTATTGATCTTGGAAAGCCCTTTTTGAAGTCTGTCTCTGTAAAGGCTACTGTTCTTGGCCATTACAAAGGAGACAAAGTGATTATTTTCAAGAAAAAGAGAAGAAAGGGATACCGTAAGAAGAACGGTCATCGTCAGCGTTTTACCCAAATAAAGATTGACAGCATTGCTGTTTAAAGGATTCGTTTTTAATATCAATAAAAAGAAGTAAATCATGGCACATAAAAAAGGGGTTGGTAGTACGGATAATGGTAGAGATAGTAAGAGCAAACGCCTGGGCGTTAAGCTATTCGGTGGTCAATCTGCAAAAGCTGGTAATATTATCCTAAGACAAAGAGGTACCAAGTACCATCCTGGTTTAAATGTATACATGGGCAAGGATTTCACTATTCATGCACAGGTGGACGGCCAGGTTGTCTTTAAAAGAGGTCGCAAAAACAGAACTTTTGTGGAAGTATCACCATTCGAAACAGCTGTAGCGGAGCCTCCAAAGACAGGCACAGAAAAGCCCGAGCCATTAGCTACTGAGCCTGAAGCGCCAGTAATAGCTGCCACGGATACGGCTACTCCTGCAGAAATCAAGCCTGCAAAAGAAGTTACTGATGAATCCGCTTCTAAGGATAAGGTGATAAAAGTAGGTGGTAAAAAGTGGAAGCAGGATGATTTAGAAATGATCGAAGGGATCGGTCCAAAGATGGGGCAAATCCTATCGGAAGCAGGTGTTGACACCTGGAGGAAACTTGCCGATTCCACTCCCGATCAGTTAAAAGAAATTCTGGCTGCTGCTGGCAATCGCTACAAAGCATTTGATCCAACTACATGGCCAGATCAGGCGAAATTAGCCGTTGAAGGTAAGTGGGATGAACTTAACGACCTGACGGACCGCCTTGACGGTGGTAGATTACCTGATGAAGAAAAGAATGATTAATAACGATCATTCCAAGCATATCTAAGCGGGTATCAAAAATTGCTTCTAGCATTTTTGATACCTGCCCAAGCGTTCTATACTTTTTCCAGATTACTAAAAGCTATCCAGCCTTTCCTTCCATCAGATAGCCTCACTTCACACCATTCTCCAAAAGCATCAACAAGAGTTACTGTTACACCCGGAAAGAGCTGTTCTTCTTCTTTGCTCTGCTCATCGGGCGCCACTCTCATAATGGTATTGATTTTCATGACAACAGCCTTATAAGTTGCTGATTCTACACTTCCCCGATTATTCGTAAGGATTAAAAAAAGCAGGCTGATGCAAAAAGCCACCATCCCCAGGATGAATCCCTTTTTTCGCTTTTGTCGGCTTTTTCCCCTCAACCAAAAGAAAAAGCCTACAGCAGAAGTCCAAAATAGGAGGATGGTCAATACTGCCCAGGTGTCCGCACTAAAAATGAATAAAAAATTATGCCACCATCTTTCTATGGCAGATTCCGGGATACGATCAATTTTATTGGCCAAATGCTGCTTTCTGATAACCTCTAGATTGTGCAGCACATCTTTGTCCCTGGGGGCGATCTTTAGGGCTCGCTCATAATTAAGAACGGCCCGGCCCAGATCACCTTTTCCAAAACAGGCATTACCTAGGTTGTAGTAAAGAGCAACAGATTCAAATCCCTGTTCCAGGAGAGAATTATAAAGGCGAATAGCCTCTCCGGTATTTTTATTCTCAAGCGCCGCATTAGCTTTTGCCAATAACTCTTTAGGCTTTTCCGCCATCGCCGTTTGCCACAAAGCAAAGACGGCTAAGATCATAATCAATATCCGTTTGTGCATAACTACTGGTTCTGTTGTTCGTTTTGATCTGGCACCTTCCCGGTACCCAGTTGATCTTTAGGTATGAATAAATCTTCCAGCCCTTTGGGCCTCAATTGGTAGATCCATTTAAAGCCATCCAATTGCATGGATCGGTGGTTTACTTTTTTCATAGGATTAGCCTCTCCATCTGTAGAATCAAAAAACTTGATCCGGTCTATTTCATTATTTACAAAGTAGATAAGCATTTCACTGCATTCTGTTTTGTTGACTCCTACATAAGCGCCCTGCTCATCTTTGGCGTAGTAGACCGATTCTGCCTGACCTTCAACGAGCATTCTGTATATGTCATCATCTTTGAAATAGGCAGTAATATCCCGTCCCTTAATCTGATTATAATACCCCTCTTTTGTGGTCTTAATGATAATGGCCTTTTGATTTAGCAATGCTTTATCTATCGCTCCATTTTTCATATATATTTTAATGGTGTCTCCAGATAGCTGAGAAGTATCCGACCACATTACTGGATTTTGGAAAAAGGTAAAAATAGAATCCCTTGAATTGAAGGATAAAGAATCGCTGAGGAGCTGTAAATCACTTTTATAAATTCTGACATCCTTAAAGGCCAGTAAATAACGCGTGGTATCAGGCCCTGAATCGACTAAAGCGGTATCTGATGCCATACTGTCAACTGTGGTGCTATCCATAGCCAGACTATCCATCGTTGTAGTATCGGAAGAGGAAATACCGGAAGTAGAGAACCTTTCAGGCGCATTAGCAGAATTATCATTGGTAGAGTCAGTTGTAACAGGACTGAGTAGCTCAGGAGCTACAGCCATTGAATCAACGGCCACTGAGTCAACTACCTGAGTCGAATCCAACTGTGACAAGGAATCAACCTGCGAGAGGGAATCAGCTGATAGTATATCTTTTTTCTCAAAATAATTAGCTCGTACGGCCAGCAGGGTATCCGCAGCCAAAAATAAAGTATCTCCCTCCACGAGTGTAATCATCAATGGCCGGCCAAAAGTACCGCCGGTAGCTTCCAGAAAGTCATCCGCTCGATTATAATTAGCTGTATCGCAGAAGATAGTCAGGTTGGAGGAGGTATCTCGCCAAATTACATTTCCGATGGCGATGCCAAGGCCAGTTTTTTCAACAAAATCCACCTTGTTGGCTTCCAGTATTTGGGGAGGCTCACTGATGTATGACCGACCAGCTGTGGAATAAGTCTTATTCCTGGCATCGTAGTTAATCACCTGTCCCTGTACTAACCGACCATCCCCTTCAAATCTAGCTTTTCCACGAAGTACAAAAGTCTCATTGAGCTCACTGTAAGTAATCGTATCTGCCCGGGCATCCTGGTCAGGTGCATTCACCCAAGCATTTCCCAACAACAAAAATTCCCGGCTTTTCTGGTTGTACTGTATTCGTTCGGCCTTACCCAGCTGATCTCCTCTTTTAAATTGTGCGTTTTGTGTAAACTCAGCAAAACCTTTTTGGGTATCGTAGTAGCCCCGCTCACAATAGATTTTACTTGTATCACTTGTAATAAGAGTAGAATCTACAAAGAATACAGTCTCTGATTGCACATCAAATTCCAGCGTATCCGTTTTAAGATTGAATTCAGGGTCAATAACAATAACACTATCTTTGAAGTAGACCTTATCTTGCTCGATATAATAGTAGCCTACTTTACTACTTAACTGTGTTTCTCCCCTGTACATGGTAGCTCCTGTGGTATAGGTGGCCACTCTCACATCCAACTGATAAGTCAGCCCATTCGTAAAAAGCTCCTGTTGGCCATTGACCAGGACGACGGTGTCTCCCATCAAATTAGCCGTCTTGATCGGTACTTCGTAGACTAAAGAATCAGCAAAAGCACTGATAGAATCAGTTTGCTGAATAATGATATTGCCGTAAGCCCTCACCCGTTCGTCATCCTCGATGATGGCTGAATCGCAGTAAAAGTAAACAGAATCCATTTTTAACTGCACATCTCCCTGCAGTCGCTGTATCATCTTATTATCTTTTTGGACAATATTGGAAGAGTCCGAATAAATAATGTCGACATTTTTAGCCTCTTGCTCCTGATTGGGATTTTGTGCCCAAACGGAAGTCTGAATACAAAGTAATAAGAAAGGAAATAAAATTTTTCGAAAGGAAATACTCATTCCACAACGACGATTTAATTGGGAGCAAAAATATTTATTAATTGGTAAACTTACTGTGAAAAAAAAATTAAATAATTGCCGGATCAAAAACTTTGGGCTATTTCTTGCCCAGAGGCAACTGCAGCTGCTCTTTCACCGATAAGTGTACCTATAGCTACTCCCATCCCGCCGAGCCGAACAGCTACGGTGATATTAGGTTGCAGCTTTTGTATGATGGGTTGTTTGACTTCTCCTACTCCGAGAATACCGCTCCAGGCCTGCTCTATGTCAAAGTCGTATTGAGGTATAACCATACTGCCGAGTAATTGGTGGAGGTACTCCTGGATAGTCGTGGTAGTTCCCAACTCAGCAGTTGTTTCCCTTTGATGGTTCAGGTTCCGCGCGCCTCCGATCAGGACTCTATTTCCGACATTTCTAAAATAAACATAACCTTTATCATAGTGGAAGCAACCACGGAGCTTAAGGCCATTAATCGGCCGGGTTAGCAGTATTTGGTTCCTGACTGCTTTTAATGGTAATTGAGGAAAAAACTGCCGGACAAAACCGTTAGTGGCAACGATGAGGTTGGAAGACGTTATGGCTGCTCCTGTTTTTAGCTGCAATTGAATACTCGTTCCCTGCTCTATTGCTTCGACCTCGCAGCCCGTACGTATATCGATTTCATTTTGCTGGCAAAGTTTAATAAGCTGTTTCATCATTGTACCGGGGTGCAACTGGCCCTCTGCCCTATTGGTTATTATCTCTTTTATACCGTTCAGGCCAAAGCGCTCGGTATCCTGGCATATGGCATAAGTCTCCCTGAGTCCTGTGATCGGTCGGGTCATATCATTGAAAATAGACAAATGTGCTTTACATTGCTCAAAGAGTTCTTTATCTGAGTTTCTGAATACTTCATAGCCGCCGTGATGCTCATACCGCAAAGCTTCATCTCCCAGTTTTTCTCTGAGGCGTAACAATCCTTTGTAGCGCATGGATAGCAGCTCTTTCACCTCTTCGGTATTCAGCGTATTCATATCATCTAACAATTCGGAGATACTGCCGATACATGCAAAACCGGCATTTCTTGTACTTGCACCGATAGGCAATGTCCCCCTTTCAAGTACTACAATCTTGGCAGCAGGATGTATTTTTCTAAGCTCAAGAGCTGCATTCAAACCTACAATCCCGGCTCCCAGAACTATAAAATCAATATGATCTAAAAAGGCCTCCCTTTCCCAAAAACTAAAATTATATTTCAAATTGTTGTCATTTTATGCTTTAATAACCAGGCCAACCGATGGTATTATCCATCTCTTGTTCCTGCCTGTTCAAAGATAAATTCCCCGAATGGAAGACAGTCAAAATTTATGGTTAAATAGAATAAATATAGGTATTTTTGTAGTTCCTCATCTCAAAGAGCGGGGTTGGATGCTAACATAGCATCTTTTGATCCAACTGGATATTCCTAATTACAAAGCGACTTAAAATGATACAACGTATTCAAACGATTTTTTTGTTATTGGCGTCATTGAGTGCGGGAGCAGTATTCCTGCTGCCATTTGCAGCGAGCTCATCTGAAGAAAAAGAAGATTTCTTTACCGATGGGATATACAATATCTACGATGATATGGGGTTGATGGCTATTTATGGTATTGCTGCCTTGCTTCTTTTTATAACCATATTTTTGTTTAACAATCGGTCATCACAAATGAGGTTGATTGGTTATACGCTGGGCTTTTTGGTTACGGCCATTAGCATTCCGGTATTTAACCTGATCAATTTCGATGATTTTCCGGGGATTGACATAAAGGCAGGTCTTTTACTTCCATTGTTAGCTATTATTCTGGGTTACCTGGCCAATAGGAATATCAATAAAGATGAAGAACTAGTCAAATCAATGGATAGATTGAGATAAAAAAATAAACTTTACGCCGGTGGGGTGTAAAGTTTATTTTATTGCGATAACTAATGATAAGTAATCTTTTTATCAGCTCCTTCTAGGAGTCTGGATCTTTCTTAGCTGAGTAGTTAACTTTTAACTGACCAGCCTTTCTCAATTCAGTTTTTATATCCTGAACGATCCCCATAGTTACTTCTCCGTCAACGCGTAATGAAGAAGTAATTTTTGGACGCTGAACTTCAGGCACTTTAATTTTGTGCTTTTCTAGGAAAAGTGGAATATCAGCTACAGTGGCGAACTTATCCCCCAGCTGCATACGTGGCTTTGTACCATATAGAGCCTGATATTTTTTTACTGGCTTACCAATGTATATATAATTTACCAGTGATTTCTCTTCCAGTTTAGTCAGCTCTGTAACGTAAGGAGTGTTTACCTGAACCTTTAGCTCAGAATCTCTCAGTACGGTAACTACCATAAAGAAGAATAAGAGCATAAAGATAATGTCAGGTAGAGATGCTGTTGACACCTCAGGTTTTGACTTACCTCTTTTTTTACTAAACTTAGACATAGCTCACTTTTTATAACAATCTTCAATTAAGAAGATTATTCTTTGAAGAAATGGCGGCAGTTTTAGACGACGAATGGGTCAACGATTCTACAACTGAGCAACCAATTACTCTTCACCGTAGTTGGTTGGCTCTGCCTCTGAAAGTACTAACGGAATCTCACCTCTGATCGTTCTACGATAAGCAAAAGGCAAGTCATCGCTGTAAGGCACACCATACTTTCTCATGGACAATTCATCCCAGAGTTCATTATAAGCACCTTTTAGCTCGTTGTATACTCTCAGATACGTATCGTAGTCGGTTCCCCTGTCATTTTTTAAAGAGATAATGGCTTTAGTGGGTTTTTCGGACAAATCTTCTCTTTTTTGAGGATTTGCGATAAATTCCTTAGCCTTATCTCTGAGGTCATCGATGCTCATTGGCTCTCCGCGTACCAGAAGCTGATTCTGAGCATTTACCAAAACAGAGAAAACGTTACGTTCTTTCAGCTTGGTAATGTCAGGCTCTTCATCTGACCATGGTGGAAGCCTCACTGTGATACCTTTGTCTTCTACGATCGTTGTTGTAACGAGAAAGAAAATGAGAAGTAAGAAAGCAATATCCGCCATAGAGCCGGCATTGATTTCATTTTTCATCCTATCTCTTGACCTTGTTTTCGCCATAGCTTCAATTATTTAAAAATGTTACGAATTTCAGAAAGGACGAATGCAGCGCCTGCAAGCCCTACCAGGATTAGCGATGTTGTAATCGCGCCACCCACGAACCTGAGCGAACCCTCAGACATTCCTCCTGACTTATCTGCTGCTTCAGCTACTGCACCGGTAGCGGTACCGCTGGCAGCTCCGTAAGCCACAAAGAAAATAACTACCAAAACAGCCAGGCCGATAATTCCCTTCAGGGAAGCCTTAAAGTTGCTAGCGACCTGGAAGAGTCCAAATGCAAGCATTGAGAAAGCTGTCAGAATGATAAGGGCTATGGTTGCATATAATCCAAAATCAAATATTGTCGTGGTAACCTGCTCCTCGTCTGCTAACATGTTGAATTCACCTACACCAGAGAATACGCTGATGAGAAACACTATAGTGATAACAACACCTAACAAAAAAGCAACAAGCTGACCATTTCTGACCAGAAAATTATACATAATAAAAGTGTTTCTTCTTGATTATTTTTTGAATACGTTGTTCTCCGCCATGATATCTACCAGTGCGATAGAGGCATCTTCCATTCTATTCACGATACCGTCGATTTTGGCAACGATATAGTTGTAGAAAATCTGCAGAATGATCGCTGTAATCAAACCGAATACTGTTGTTAGTAGGGCTACCTTGATACCACCGGCAACGACTGATGGAGAAAGGTCACCAACTGCCTCGATACGGTCGAAGGCTGTGATCATACCGATTACCGTACCCATGAAACCAAGCATTGGTGCAATAGCGATGAAAAGAGAAATCCAAACCAAACCACGCTCAAGAAGTCCCATTTGAACACTTCCATAAGAGACAACTGCTTTTTCAACAGCTTCCGGGCCATCGTCAGCATTCTTCAATCCTTCATAAAGGATAGAAGCTGTAGGACCAGGTGTTGACTTACAAACTTCCATAGCGCCGTTGATGTCATTGTTTTTCAAATTCTCATCAATACGTGCTAATAGTTTGTCAGTGTTGGTGGTAGCGATGTTCAATGTCAGAATACGCTCAATACAGAACGCAAGACCAAGAATTAAACATACCAGTACGAAGCTCATAAAGATCCAACCACCATCGATGAAGTACTTCTTCAATAATTGGTAGCCAGATAAGTCTGCAGTGGAAGATTCAGCTTCTACGGGAGCGGCTGGTGTTTCGGCTTCCTCTACAGGAGCTGCTGCTGCTGCTTCAGCAGCTGTAGAATCCATTGTTTGTTCAGTTGTTTCAGTATCGTCCTGCGCATTCACAGCGTTTACAGAGAATACCGCCAAACCTAAGACAAGCAGTAGTGCTAGTAATTTTTGCATAGTCAATAAGGTTTACAATCAATTTAAGTGTAAAAAAATACTAATCCAGTTAGTTCCAAAATAAAACAGCGGAGAGAGAGGGATTCGAACCCTCGATACCCGGTTAGGGTATACACGCTTTCCAGGCGTGCCTCTTCAGCCACTCGAGCACCTCTCCTATACATCCTCTAAGGGCGTTTTATCTTTTGTTCAACCTGGGCTGAGTGTTTAAAATTTCCTTAACAATATCGAGGAATGTCACAAAAATTGTAAAAAGAAATTACAAATCAAAATTTTTTACTCAAGTTGAATTTATTGAAAAATTTTCAATGCGTTGCTCGTTGTAAGCATTGCTACTTCTTCAACAGACACCGCTTTTATGTCTGCCAATTTCTCCAGCACTCTCTTAACATAAGCACTTTCATTGCGCTTGCCCCGATACGGCGATGGGGCGAGGTACGGGGA
The DNA here is from genome assembly GCA_964628385.1 of uncultured Saprospiraceae bacterium. GTDB lineage: Bacteria > Bacteroidota > Bacteroidia > Chitinophagales > Saprospiraceae > JANQPA01. The sequence goes on along the minus strand of CAZVOD010000098.1, from coordinate 5,462 downwards.
ATCCGTTTCCAGAACTACATATTCCAGCCCGACTTGCTCCATAGTTTTATCCAAGCCTGCTTTTTTAAATGTCAGCACCCCGCCAATTCCCAGATAAAAATCCAAATCGATGATGCGTTGCGCCTGCGCTGCATTTCCGGTAAAACAATGAAATATCCCTCTGAGCTTATCGTCATTCACCTCTTGCAAAAGCGCTATAATAATGTCTGTTGCCTCCCGGGAATGTATCACAATAGGGAGGTTTAAATCTTTGGCCCATTGAATTTGAGTGAGAAAAGCATCTTTCTGCTGCTCAAAAAACGTTTTATCCCAGTATAAATCTATACCTATTTCACCCACAGCAGCAAAAGGCCGCTTATCTAACCATTCTTTTACCAGGCGAAGTTCTTCCTTATAATTGTCTTTTACAGAACATGGGTGTAAGCCCATCATGGCAATACAGTGATCAGGAAATGATGCTTCAAGGGATAACATGGAATTTATTGAACTGCTGTCAATATTCGGAAGGTACATTCTATCCACTCCTTCGTCAAGGGCTTTGTTCACCACTTCACGTCGATCTCCATCAAACTGTTCAACGTACAAATGTGTGTGAGTATCTATAATTCTCATCTAATCGAGTGCGATTTATTACAAATGTATAGATTAAATTTAATTTTCTTTTGGTGTATCGCTATTTTGATGAAATTTGTTGAACTTTTTTTTAGTTTTTACCTATAACCAACAAAATATGGGGAAAAAAAAGAAATTTTATGTAGTCTGGCAAGGAGTAGAGCCAGGAATTTATGAATCTTGGGATCAATGTAAAGCTCAAATACAGGGCTTTCCAAATGCCAGCTATAAATCATTCCCTACGCTGACGGAAGCTCAGGTAGCGTATACCGGGCAGGCAGCCGATTTTGTGAGTGTCAAAAAAACCGGTAAAACTTCCAAAAAAACAGCCGCATCAGCTGGTAAAGACCAGATCATATGGGATAGCCTCTCTGTGGATGCTGCCTGTAGTGGTAATCCGGGTAAAATGGAGTATCAGGGCGTAGATACAACCAACGGAGATCAAATATTTCATAAAGCCTTTCAGCTGGGTACCAATAATATAGGAGAATTTTTAGCTATCGTCCATGGCCTGGCTCATTTGAAAAACCAAAACTCACAAAAGCCTATTTACACCGATTCAAAAATCGCTCTGGGTTGGGTTCAGAAAAAGAAGTGTAGAACCAAACTGGTCAAAAATGCTAAAACCGAGTATCTCTACTCTTTAATAGATCGAGCAGAAAATTGGCTAAAGAATAATGAGTATCCCAACAAAATTATTAAGTGGGATACTGAAAACTGGGGGGAAATTCCGGCAGATTTCGGCAGGAAATAACAACTGAAATCAAACTATTTCGCGCGAAATTTCATCCTGTAGTCAACATCTACTTTGCCTTTTTTCACGTTTTCCAGTTTCTTTTTTACCAAACGCTTTTTTAGAGGTTTTAGCTTATCCGTAAAGAGGACACCGTCGATGTGATCGTACTCGTGTTGTATGACGCGGGCGTTCATGCCAGTGAAAGTCTTTTCATGCCGCTCAAAATTTTCATCCATATATTCAAGGGTGACAGTATCCGGGCGCTCAATATCTCCTCTGACATCCGGTATGCTGAGGCATCCTTCTTCGTAGGCCCAGTCTTTTCCGATTTCCTCAATTTTATGGGCATTGATAAAAGCCATTTTCACCCCTTCCTCATAATCTTTCAATTGGGTAGTGTCAATGAGAAATAAGCGAATGGACAAACCAATCTGTGGAGCTGCCAGGCCAATACCTTCTGCATTGTACATGGTTTCCCACATATCTTTAATGAGCTGCTCCAAATCAGAATAATCCTGGTCTATATCTTCAGCGACTTTCTTCAAAACCGGCTGACCATATGCGTATATAGGAAGAATCATATTCTATTTACTTCAATTTTGGCTTACAAAAATAATTTATAATTCAGAAAACTACCTTGGGTCGCTCATTGATCATGCGCAAGTACCCAGTTAGCCCCCCACTGCGTGATTTAAGGTATTTATAACTACCCGTAAAACATATTGTTTGCGATTTCTTTACAATGGAGTTTAGAAAACCAGTTTGAGGGGTTTACCTCTGTGATTCCAGATAATTATTTAGAATAACAACAGCACTAATTTTATCAACAAGCCCTTTATCTCTTCTTTTTTTCTTCCGGGCCCCACTTTGCAGGATAATATCTTTGGCATCTACAGAAGAAAAAGATTCATCCACAGCAATTATCTCCAACTCAGGGAACTCCTTTTTAAGCTGTCGGATTAATCCGACCACCAAATGGGTAATCTTGGTGGGGTTGCCATCAGGATGACGCGGTTCTCCCACCACAATAGCTTCTACCTCTTCTTCTTCACGGTACTTTTTAATAAACGGAATAATTTCATCGGTAGATACAGCTTCCAATCCTGAAGCAATAATCTGGGAAGGGTCTGTAACTGCTATCCCCGTCCGCTTTGTTCCGTAATCGATTCCTATAATCCTTGCCAATAGAAAGGTTTTATCTCGTACTGTTGGTAAAACTAAAAAGCATCTACAGTTTAATGTAGATGCTTAGTATATCTTGATTCTAAATTAAGTAAAAGAAAGTTGCCAGGTACAGGGCCTAGGCCGTGTATGCTTCTGGCAACCGTTCCCCCTTACTATTAAAATAGAACGCTTTCCGAAATTACAGTAACAAAGAAATTTTTATTCTCAATTCATGAAAAAAGCTTTCATCATGAACACTCGTAAAATTATAGTATTTTTCCAAACTTACAAATTCCAAAGCTAATTTTTCGGTTTTCTAGTGAGATAATTTACAGATGCCGTTCAAAGCGTATAGCAATAATAACAATAATCGATTGACTACAAGCACTATAAGCATTTATTATTTATTTAAACTCATTTTGTCTCACTTCACCAAGAATTACGTTTTCTAAGGTGTATGGTTTGCCGTTTCTATAAAATTTAAGTTTCACCCTTTGGCCAGGCCTATATCTGGCGATAATCTCCTGAAGCTCTGGTACACTTTTCACTTTTTTATCATTCACCCCAATGATAACATCTCCGCTCCTTAGCCCGGCTTTATCGGCACTGCCTCCTACATTTACAGAATTGACAAAAACTCCACCAACAAATGGCAATCCCAGTCTTTGATATTGGACATCGCCTACTTCTCCAATTGTTACCCCCAGTATAGCTCTTTTCACCTCACCGAACTCTTTTAGATCATCTACTACTTTTCGGGCCAGATTAGCAGGTATTGCGAAGGAGTATCCCTGGTAGGCTCCTGTTTTACTCAATATTGCGGTATTAATCCCGATCAGTTCGCCTTTGGTGTTAACAAGGGCACCGCCGCTGTTGCCGGGATTGACTACGGCATCTGTCTGAATGAAAGACTCTATAGAATAGGAGTCTTCAATGATGTTGAGGTTTCTTCCTTTGGCACTCACAATACCTGCGGTTACTGTGGAAGTCAAATTAAACGGATTCCCAACTGCCAGTACCCATTCTCCTACTTGTATTTCGTCAGAATCTCCAATAGTAATTGGATCTAGATTGCTAGCTCCTACTTTCAATAAAGCCAGATCGGTGGTTTTGTCCAAACCTACCAGCCGGGCCGGATATCTCTTTTTATCTGGGAAGCTAACTTCAAACCCAGCACCGTTCTCAACGACATGGCTATTAGTGATAATATAACCATCCGCGGTATAAACCACGCCTGATCCATTGGCTCGTACACGGCCATACGCTCCAATTGAAGTTATATTGACAACAGAATTCTTAACCCGATTGGAGGCTAATACAAAATCTACTTTAAGATCAGCATAACCCAGCCTGGGAGAAGCATTCACCAGAACATTTGCATTGTTATTTTTTACCAGGCGACCAAAAGTAGATGAGGTTGATGCCGTTGGTTCCTCTTGTTGTTCACTTACTTCTAGCAGTGTGAAAGTGAATAAAGAGCTTAAAATCGCAATTACAAATAAACTTATATAATTTTTCATCATCGGGTAATTTTGAGAAATGCCAGCTAAGCCATTCCAAGTTTTAAGTTTTAAGTTTTAGTTAGCTATCTTTTACAAAATTTTGAATATTAACGAAAGCTGATTTGCAAAAGATTTTGCCGTTTTTATAATTTAACAGACAATAACATATCCAAAACAAAACAAAAAAAGACCGTCAAATGACGGTCTTTAAAATACACATGAGAAAACCACTTAAATAAAGGTAGGTTAGAAGAGAGGAATACTCGGTCAATATTCGTATGCCTTTGCTTGCTTGGATTTTTCTTAAAATGTTTTACCGCAAGAAATAAACGAAGTCTTAAAATCCAAGAAAGTAACAGGCCTTTAAACTCTAACCTCCTGGGGCGGATTGGCAGATAAACTACAATACAGCATCATCAAGATCGGATAGTCCGTATTGTTCAATGATCTCACTGAGCTGATTCCCCAGCTTTTTCTGACCGGGAATACTCATTCTGTTCAACTCCTTGATCCAGTCTCTGTAATTACTGCCACTGTCCAGCAGGTTACTGTAATTTTCGGAAATCAAAAGACTGTGAGCCCTCCAGTTTTCCCAGGAAGTAGTGAAAGGCTGCCCGTTCATCATTCTACCAAAATGATTGTTATCGCGAACAGCAGCGGTAGCTTTACCAGCTCCACTTTCCAAAATTCCCCAGGCCATCTTTATACTGGCCGGAATACCAAACTTTTTCATTTCCATCTTTGCTACCTTGCGAAATCTTTCAATGTAAGCTTCCACATCCTGACGTTCAAAGTCAGCACTGGCAGCAGCAGTACGCACGGTCTGTTCTCTGAAAGCTACTGTTTGAGCTACATTCATCTTTTGTGCACCCAAATCAGCACTTCGTTCAGTGGTAGGCAAATCCCCCTCGGCAGGAGCTTGCATGTTGATAGAAAACTGAATATCCTTCTGAGTAAACAGAAAAATCACAATACCTACCAAACCAGCTTTGAACCAGGGAAAAGACCATTTGAGATTTCCATCAGGCGTGTGCTTGTAAAACTGATACTTAAAGGCCACCAACAAACGCTGAATCCCCGCGTAGAGCTTCTTGATTAAGACTACAATCGTGAAATCAGTCATGCTGCTGTTCTTTAATCCAGCTTTCGGCGTACTCGGTGTACCCCTTCTGCTACTTTTCTTGTTTTGGTCATAATTGAATGATTGCCTGTTTCTCATCACATTTCTTTTTTAAAATTCAAAGGCCAATTGTACTTTTGAATCAAATTGTGTTAATAACTGATTGCAGAACAAATATAAAACAAAAAATTTAATTTTCAAATACTAAAACACAATTTGTTTATTTTATTTAAAACAAATAACCTGTTTTTGCTAAGAAACTGTTTGAATTTAGTTTTTGAAACCTGTTAGGGTGGGTTTTGCGACTAATTGAGGCGCCAAAACCGGA
>CAZVOD010000097.1:0-16166 GCA_964628385.1 uncultured Saprospiraceae bacterium | reverse complement strand
ATCCCCAAAAATAAATATTATTTTCCTAAATTTTCAGCTTTGCTGAATAGTTACACAAAATGTAAACTTATTCCACGCTAATTTCGTCTGCTTTTTGTTTTTCGTACATATCCGCATAATAGCCTTCCTGCTCGATCAGGTCTTCATGCTTGCCTACTTGTACGATTTCTCCCTGGTTGAGAACGATTATCTTATCAAATTCCAGCATAGAATAGATTCGATGTGTAATAATGATAGCTGTTTTATCAGCTAAAGCATCACTAAAATAGCTTAATACCCGCTTTTCGGTATTAGTATCTACGGCCGAGAGGCAGTCGTCCAGAATCACCATATCCGGTTTTTTGATCAAAGCCCTGGCAATAGACACTCGCTGTTTCTGACCACCGGAAAGGTTTACTCCTCGCTCTCCGACAAATGTTTGAAAACCATCAGAAAGACCTTTGATATCTTCGTATACAGATGCATACTTAGCAAATTGCTCGATTTCCGCCTGTTCAGCAACTCGATTTCCAAAGGCGATATTATTAGCTATTGTATCAGAGAAAAGAAAGACATCCTGAGGAACATATCCTATACTTTTTCTCAGATTCGACAAGTTGTGTTCTTTTAGCGTTTTTCCGTCCAACTTAATAGTACCAGAGCTGTGATCGTACATTCGAACCAGCAAATCCGCAATTGTTGTTTTCCCGGAGCCTGTCTTTCCCACGATAGCCATCTTTTGCCCGGGTAGCAACTCAAAGCTTATATTTTTCAATGCCTGAATACCTGTGTCCGGATAAGTAAAGGAAACATTATCAAACAAGATATGGCCTTTAATTGCTCCTCTGTAGCCATCAACATCGGTAACACTCGGCGCTGTATCCATAAATTCATTGATCCTTTTTTGGGAAGCCGCCGCCTGCTGGATAATAGAAGCAATCCACCCGATAGCAGTAACCGGCCAGGTCAGCATATTTACATAAATAACAAATTCCGCAATATTACCGGGAGTAATGTTACCTTTAACTACCTGTATTCCTCCAAAATAAATCGTCAGCAGTGTACTGATGCCAATCAGTAATACCATTAGTGGAAAGAAAAAAGCATTGACCTGAATAAGTTCCAGCGATTTTTCTTTGTATCTCTCACTTTCTTCATCAAAATAGCGAGTCATTGCTTTTTCCTGCGTGTAGACCTTGATTACTCTTATGCCTGAATAAACCTCCTGAGCAATGCTATTTATCTTTGACAGTTGGCGCTGTATGGTCGTACTACGCTGATTAATGAGGTTACTCACGTAGTAGATAGAAATGGATAAAATAGGAAGTGGCGCCAGGCAATAAAGGGTCAATTCTACGCTTACACTTAGCATGGAGTAAATGACGAGAATTGTCAAAGAAGTCAAGTTGATACCATAGAGTACGGCCGGACCGAGATACATACGCACTTTATTGACATCTTCTGTTATTCTGGCCATCAAATCACCAGTCTTGTTTCTTTTATAAAAACCGATATCCAAAGACTCGTAGTGGGCAAAAATCTCTTTACGCATATCGTACTCTACCAACCTGGACATAACGATAATCGTTTGGCGCATAAAATACATAAATATTCCCATAATAAGGGCAAAGATCAAAACGAGGCTACCAAAGAAGAGTAAATTACTACCGATGATCTTCAAAAAGTCTTTTTGCAGCTCCATGCCTTCAAGCCGCTGGTACATACCAAGGTTGTCGACTACTAAATCCAAGGCTTCTCTGATCATTTGGGGTTGTAAAACCCGAAAATAATTAGAAAGGGAAACAAAGAGAATCCCTGCTAAAAAATGCCAGCGATATTTAAAGAAGTATTTATTGAGTACGAATAGATGCTTCACGTCAGTAGGTTCTTTTGCGATATCGAAATCTACAAAGTTATAGACCTGTAGAAAGTAGGAATGTTTGAATGATACAAATCAGACATGCATTAGTAACCAATTTATTGGAAATTGGTTGTAATTTGAAATAATTTGTCTTATTTTAAAACATAGTTTTTAAAACGCTAATTTTCATACCTTCAACTATAAAAGTAAATATCTTAACCAAGCCACATGGACAATAGAATCATTACCTTGGATGAATTTATCATTCATCGCCAGAAAGATTTCCCATTCGCCTCAGGAGAATTAACCAGTCTACTAAGAGATATAGGAGTTGCTGCCAAAATTGTAAACCGGGAAGTCAATAAAGCCGGGTTAGTCAATATTCTGGGGAAAGCAGAAATTCAAAATGACAATGCCTCAGGAGATCAGGTACAAAAGCTGGATCTTTACGCCAATGACAAACTAATCGAAGCCCTTAAAAATAGCGGAGAATGCTGTGGTGTGGCTTCTGAAGAAAACGAAGATTTTATTCCTATTCCTCCTCTGAACAATAAGGAATCCAAATATGTGGTCGTCTTTGATCCTCTGGATGGCTCCTCCAACATAGATGTCAATGTTTCTGTAGGAACAATCTTTGGTATTTATCGGCGCAGTTCTGACCCATCCGGCCCCTGCCAGTTGGAGGATTTCCTACAGCGTGGAGAGGATCTTGTAGCCGCAGGTTACGTTCTATACGGCACTTCTACTATACTAGTTTACACCACCGGAAGAGGAGTTAATGCCTTCACACTGGACCCGTCCATTGGAGAGTTCTGCCTTTCACATCGAGATATACAAATCCCCAAGAGAGGTAACTACTACTCTGTCAATCAAGGGTATTACCTCAAATTTGATGTAGAAATGCGCCGATATATAGATCAGTGCTCTGATATGAATCTTCGCTTGAGATATATTGGGTCAATGGTGGCCGATGTTCACCGGATTTTATTCCAGGGAGGTATTTTCCTCTACCCCAATACCCGCAAATATCCACAGGGTAAACTCAGGCTGGTTTATGAGTGTAATCCGTTGGCCTACATCGTCGAGCAGGCCGGTGGCAAGGGAATTAATGTACAACTCCAAAGAATTTTGGAGTTGGATGTCCAGTATTTACATCAAAGAGCTACAGTCGCCATGGGCTCTCCTGAAATGGTAGATGAAATGAAAGAATTTGTTGAGCGCTACAGCGCTATTCCTACTTTTAATTAACAGTCTAATAGACTTGTTTGGCAGGTATTAAAATAAGCTCAAATTGGTGATTTTCTTTCGAAACTATGCTTTGAGCGCTATTCTTTCTTGAACAGCGTCCAAAACATAGTTTTTGTCTAAAAAAGAGTAGGGCTAAAACTCATAGAACCAGTTTGATGAGCAGACTGGTTCTGAAGGTATAAAACAGGTTAAAATCTGTGATTTTCGTACTACTTTTCACTTCATAACTAAACCTCACAACTCCATCCAGGTAATCGTTCCGCCACTGATTACAAAAATCAGCGCAGCTAATATCGGAGCCACTATTGACGTTCCCATCAGCCAGAAATACCAGCGAGGTACCCGGCTGGATTCTATCAGCTCTACAATCACGGCAACGGCAAAAACAAAAAGGCAAACCGCTCCGATGATCAAGCTGATCAGTATGGCCAGATAATCATACGAAAGCCAGAGCAAAAAATAGACCATCACCTGTATGAGCAGCATTTCAATCCATCTGGTTTTATTCATATTTATTCCTCCAATATTGCTTTTGAAAGCGAAAAGCTGAAATTGAAATCTCTGATTTGTGCGGCAAGTTCCAGCGTAGAATCGGTTAGATTTCGAATTTGATAATCTACATCAAACTGGCTTTCTCTTTGAGTAATAATATCTTCATTCACTTCATAAACAGCACTTTCCTGAGAACCACTTAAATTAGTGACCATTTTACCATCTTCAAAAAATTCAAAATAAAGGTTATCCAGCGACTCTGTTGGACGCCCATTTCTTCTGGCTTCTTGGATTTCCCAGCGGCCCAACAAATTATTTTTTTCAATCTCTTTTTCTTCACTTGCACAGGTCCATACTGTAAAAGTAATAAGAACCAAGGATAGAATGCGATTAGCTTTTTTCATCGTGATTTTGATTGTTTCAATAATTATCTATCGATTTTAATACTTTAAGTAAAAGTACCAATATTTTGTTTATTGGATAAAAATTTCAATATCCTGGCAACACTTCTGCCGGGAGCGTATTTCTCTTTAAATGCCATTTACTTTGGCAATAAAGCTACATATTTCACAACGACGCAAAAAATTATACTATGCTTTTATACGCAACAGTAGACGAATCAGAATTCCCTATAGTGACCATAAAATTTACCGGTAATAAATCTACGGATGAAAACTTCTCCCGATATCTTGCGGATATGAAGGCGACTTACCGGCATGAGAAAAGATTTGCTATTGTCTTTGATGCTACCAATGCAGTCTTTCCGGCTTTGAAGCACCAAAAAATGCAAGCGAACTGGATTAAAGATAATGACCGTATGATTAATACCTTTTGTGCCGGCACGGCTTATGTTATTCCACAAGCGATTATGCGTACTGTCCTTAAAACGATTTTGGGCTTTCAGAACCAATCTGCTCCATTCACGGTAGTCAAGACGACGGATGAGGCTCGCGCCTGGTCTCGAACCAATTTAGAGACGAGCATCTAATGAGCTGCTGCCCGTCGAAGGCGATCATTGATAGCTCTGCCAAGGCCTTTTTCGGGCAGTACTTCTGCCAGGATAACATCTAGTGACTCGTTATCCAGCAGCCGCATTGAGGAAAAGAGTTGCTTTGCGGCCTGTTTCATATCTTTTTGGGGAGACAACCTGAAGTGCTTTTGTATATCAAGGTCTGCAAAGTCTTCAAAAAAGCTGATCAGGCCTATTTTTTTTCCTTTATGCTGTGGATACATTTCGCGTATATCTCCCAACATCAGTGGAATTTTGGGTGCATAGTGACTTTTGAGCTGTCCAGGTGATTTCGGATTACTGCTGGAATGCTCCATGATCCTTATTTTGTCGGAAAAATGCCGTAGCTGCTCCACTGGTAACCCACCTTTTCTGTAGATCACCAGTTCCTCATTTTCTAATCCGATAATAGTACTTTCTAATCCGACCTGGCAGGCGCCTCCATCCAGGATGTATAGCAGTTGGCTACCTAGTTGATCAGCTACGTGTTGGGCCGTTGTAGGACTGATATAGCCAAAGGGATTAGCACTGGGAGCTGCCAGGGGAAAGTTTATTGATTGCAGTAACTTTTGGGTGAGTGGATGTTGAGGAATTCTGACGGCTACCCGTTCATTGCCGGCAGTGACCAAATCGGGAATTATTTCTTTTTTGGGTAATAATAAAGTCATTGGCCCGGGCCAAAAAGTATTGGCCAGATCATAGGCCAACTCCGGAACCGACCTGGTAAATTCACTGAGCTGCTCAATATGCCCCAGGTGTACAATCAGAGGATCAAAAAAAGGCCTGTTTTTTACCGAAAAAATTTTTACAACCGTTTCTTCACTTAGTGCGTTGCCAGCAAGCCCGTAAACAGTTTCGGTAGGAATGGCTACCAATTGATCGGACCGTAGGGCTTCGGCAGCTTTTTGAATACTCGTACCTATTGTCATGGGCAAAAAATTTAGAAGCTGCAAAAGTAATCATTTGGCTTAAAGATTGAATAGATCATCTATATCTTTTTGTAACCCCGAGAGGTCGTCCGTATCTGAAATATTTTTGGATGAAATACCACCAGTCGGCGAGAAAGAATCAGAATTCTTCTGATTAGCTTCCTGATGGGTATCCAACAGCCTGGAAATAGTCAATAACACTTCGGGGTCATCCACTTCAAGCAGTCGCTTTAACAATTGTATTTTCAACTTTGGTATGTTCATATTTCCTTATCAACAAAAACATTTAAAAGACTTGTTTCACCTGTATGGAGGTGAAAACTGATCTATAAGTTTAGGGCAGCCCTAAGTTGTTTGGTAATATCTTCTGCAGCCTTTTTGTAGGCATCGGTCGTGGCTGCTTCCAGGCTGCCCCCACCCCCTTTCAAACGATCGAAAGTATTGCCGTAAACGGTTTTTCCGGATTGCATATCCATGACGTTGACTTCACAATCCAGGTAGGCAAAATTCAAATTTCCCATTGGTCTTTTGGTATCTGAAATATCAGAATTCAAGGTGATATAAAGATCGGCCTCTGTTTCGTCGGTAGTGAACGAAAAACCGCTGCTGGTCAGTAAATTCTTGATGCTTGGCACTAATACCGGCACACTTAATGGTCTACCCATATAGTCTCGCTCTTCAGACTCTACAAAAACGGTAGGTCCTGATATTTTAATAAAAAACGGAGCGGGATCTATTGAAGGCAACTCGGGAACCAACTGCCGGAATGCCCGGGATTCGGGATCTAAGCCCAGGTATCTGGCAAAATCAACCTGTCCGCTTACCCGTTGTATTCGGTTGCTAGCTTTCATAGACGTTAGCAGACCCTTTGCCAGGCCTGATATATCAGAGCTTGCACCAGAGATCACTTTTTCATCTTGGAGATCAATAAATTGCACCGGAATATTGGGAATCGGATGGCCATTAGACCTCGAGCTGACATACACGACCGGTTGATCTTTATCCAGTCGAGTCAATTTGGTATTGATCCGTTTGGTCCTTGCCTCCAGCTTTGCATCATTGAGCATGTTCATCTTTCGGATTAACTCCGGGATAATATCAATTCTATTTTGCTGCAGCCAGGACAGGGAGAGCCGTCCTTCTGCCCCCGCAACAGTAGCGCCGTTAGCATCTTTCAAACTGGTAATTACCCGCACGAAATCCCCCTCTTTCCAGTAAGAGCCTACCAGTGAAAAGTGCTCGTCCTGGCCAGGTTGCTCCCGGCCGATTTGATATTTCCCAACATCGACCAATTTTTTTTCAAAAAGCGCTTCCAACTGGTTAGAGAACTCACTTTCAAAACCTTTATTCTCATAAGTTATTCCTTCGAGTTGGATGTATTGCTCTACTTTTTCCTTTTGTATAAACAGCCCATAGGCCATAAAATATGCAAGGTCATCCATTGAGAGTTGCTTATCCCCCTGCAGCGCTGCAATTCGCTTATTGACAGTAGCCTTAGCTTTATTGAAATAATCTCGGTTAGGGATAGTGGTCAAATCATTTTGTAGGGCAAGTAACACCGATTGGGCAGTTTCGGCATCTCTCAGTATGGGAATGCATTCATAGTAGGCCTTGAGGGCTAGTTGTTTATTGTCAGCTTCCTGGTAACTGGCAGCTTCTTTAAGTTTATTGTCAACCTTGGTTTTGTAATCTGTCAGTATCTTTTGATTGTAATCAATCACATCTGCTCGCTTGGTGTACACAAAAGCGAAAGCTGTTTTGGTGGCGTTGTTATAAGATTTCATGACCTGCAGACCTGACAGGTTAGCTTTAGAAAAAGAAGCGCTTTTGAGGCGATAAATTTCTTCGGTGCTCACATCAGATCCTGTATTCTTATTTTGTATATCCAGCTCAGAAATGGATGCCAGATTGACATATATGGAATTGATCAACTCTGTGCGAGCCGCTGTGATTTGTTTGTTGAGAAACTCATCACTCGGCTCGTTGATATTATTTTCCGCAACAAAATAACCTTTTAGATAGATACTTTCCGGGTATTTTACCCGGCGATGCGTCTCTTCGGCCCATATTGGACTTTGAGCCTGAGCGGCAATTGTGCAAAGGCAGATATGTAATATAATCAGGACTTTAGCTTTCATTTTTTATTATTTGAGTGTGAAAAAGGTTTTTTATTTTATTTTTCCATCAGATTCTGGTAAGAATCCTTCTTTACCTCCGATCAATTTTACTTTAAACCATCCCTTCATTACTTCGATGATTTCAAGGTTGACTCCTCCCGGTACTCTGGCTACTACTTCAGACTTCTTGCTAGATTCAGCATGGATAGCAATTCGGTCTTTTTGATTACCCTGAACTTCTACCTGATTGGAATTAGTAACTACATTATCTACATCAAAGGCATACTGCGGAATTTCTATACCCACTGCACTAAAATCAGCGAGTAGCTCTGTGTACTTCGCCCCCTCTGCTGCTGCGTCTTTAAAGGCTTTGGTATCTCCGTCTAACTGGTAAGCAATATCATAATATTCTTTAGCTTTCATATAATTACCCACAGCGGCATGTATAGAGCCTATGTTGTAGGCCAGTATCGGATTATAGCTATCTTTTTCATAAAACGCTTTATAAATGGCATAAGCCTTATCGACATCTCCGTCTTTTAGGTACTTTTGGGCCTCCTTGGCTTCATCTCGAAATTCCTTATACTTTATTTTTCGAAGATCAAAGACTTGGTTGTCATACTTTGGAGAGAAGAAATCTACAAACTGATTGGCTACTGCTTTGAGTCCTTCCTCTGCGAGTTTGTCGATTGATTTCACGGCGGTTTCGGAAGGATACCCTTTTTGACTGGAGCTTGTAGCTTCTTCCTTTGAGCTAGCGCTATGGACGGCCAGGATCTCACCGGTTTTTACCGAAACGATTTTCATTCTGGAAGATACATTGACGGTTCTTTTTCTCCAGTAGGTAGTAACTGTAGTGCCATCTTTTTTTTCTCTGGAGGTGGTGTAAGTTTCATCGCCGGAGCTATAGGTGAAGTCACCAAATATCAGCGCATCTACGCCCAGTAGTTTACCGATTTCGACGGCATTATTTTCGTCGACGGCTCCACTCACATTGAAGCCTTGTTCATTTAGGATTCGGTCAATTTCATTGCGTTCGATCAGGCTAAAAACATTGGTGCGCACTTTAGCCATATAGATTTTATCTTCGCGAGCGCCTCTGTATTCTTTAGTTAGTTCAGCGATCATATAATCGGGAAGGCGATTACCTAATTTGGGGCCGAGTCTTTTGAGGCGGTAGTTACTATTATTTTCAAATTCCACAATGGCCAGTTTCTGGACATTTTCCAGCCTTTTTTCGGGTGCTTTAAGGACGCAGGCGGTGAATTGAGGGCCGAACAACTGAGCGGTCAGGGTATTGGTAAAGCAAAATAATACGAGGATTAGTGAAAGTATAGCATTAGTTTTCATAGCAAAAAATTAAGGGTAATGGAATATTAAGTCTTAGCATTAGTGCTATATAATGGCGAACAGTTCCACCGGTAGGTGTGTAAATGAACTGAATACCTTAAAAACTCTTCAAAGTTAACGATACTTTGAAAAAACGGAAAGCATCTATCCAGCTATTTCGTTGATCCATTCTTGGGAAAGTTGTTTTAGTGTATCCTCATAACCTGTTTTTATTTGTTGTTTGATGTTTTCTCTGGAAAAGTAAGCCGGAGAGCCTATGTTTTTGCTGGGTCTAATGATGGTAAGTTTATCTTTATTTTTATAGGTCAGCCAAATTTGTTTGGGCCGATACTTCATAAAAGTAGCTACATCTATGGCGATAACGTGATCGATAGATTTGTTTTGCATGGGCAGGTTTAAAGGAAGGTTGATATCGATTCCTCCATCCAGATAATATTGGTTATCAATTTTGTGGGGTAGAAAGAGTGGAAAGCTAGAGCTGGCAATGAGGTACTCGGCCAATTGTCCTTGAGGGATTTGGTTGAGCTGATAGCTTTCTCCTCTGAATTTAAATACATTCCAGGTGTTGAGTGAAAAATCAATTCGGGATGCCCTCATTTTTTCTTCGCTGACCGTTTGTCTGATCAATTTTTTGAGGGGTTCTACATCCAGCCGCAGGGTGGTAGCAAATTCTTTAACAAGTTTGAGGTATGCTTTTTTATCCAATTCATTTTGGTTGGGATGTTCTTTAAGCCTGGCAAATACCTGGCCGAGTTCGGCGGATACCCACAGTTGTCGGAGTTGTTCTAATTGTTGGCTACTGAAGAGGGCGCCATTCAGTGAGCCAATGGAAGTTCCGGCAACGGCATGGATATAGTTGTACAGGCCGAGCTGTTGGATGGCTTGCAGGGCGCCGACCTGGTAGGCGCCAAGGGCTCCACCGCCGGATAGAGCGAGGCCCAGTTTTATTCCCCCAAGACATGTCATGTCTAGACATGTCATGTCTTTTTTTTCTTGACTTATTATACCCATGTATTTATATTGTTAAACACAATTTATAATATAAAAAAACTAAATAATGAAACAAGATTACTTAATTCCACTCCATTCTAACAAGATTTACCACATTTATAATCGAACTAATAATCGTGAGGAAATGTTTTTGAGCGAAGAAAATCGATATTTTTTTCTTCGGCAATATTTTGACTATCTCTCCTCCTTTGTAGACACTTACGCTTACTGTTTGATGGATACCCATTTCCATTTTTTGATCAAAGTAAAACCCGCAACTGAATTATTTTCTGAACATCAATCCGGCGATGCTATTCTGGGCGGAAAGCTTGTTAGCCAGCAGTTTAGGAAGTTTTTTATTTCTTATACCAAGGCATTCAACAAGCGTTACAACCGCCATGGAAATCTGTTCCAAAGGCCTTTCAAAAGAAAGCTTGTAGAGGATGAAGTTTATCTAAGATATTTAATCTACTACATTCATCGAAACCCTTACCACCATGATGACAGAGAGGATTTCAGGGATTATCCTTATAGTTCATATCCTGAGATCATCAACGGAGATTCCCACCTGGTAGCAAGAAAGGAGGTACTGGACTTTTTTGGTGGTGAGTTATTTTTCATGGCCTATCATAATCAACGCAGAATAAATGACATTCCTAGATATGACATCTCTCTTTTTGATAGAGATGTCATATCTAGAAATGTCATGTCTGCAGGAGAAAGACTAAACTCTAGCCATTCATGGTCATCATAACCATGAGAATAACAGCCACAAAAATGATGGCATACATCAAAGCTGTAGACTGCCCCGCCCGCTCATCGCGAGCGGACATCGATGAACGGCCGTAGTTTTGATCATAATGGTACTGTGTAAAGTTGGGATAGTGTCCGGAAGGGTGGTTTGCTAAAGCCATCGAAATAAATACGATGGCTCCTGCAAAAGCAAAAATGAAAAAACTCATACTACTTATATTTGGGGTTTGCAAAAAGGTAAAGTTCCGTTAAAGGGCTCTCGGCCAGTAGTATACATTCAATGAACATCATCACTCTTAAATATATAACCACGAATAGACTACAGTAATTTCATAGACTAATTGAAAATTTTGTTTAATTTTTGTTAAGCGATTGCTAAAAACTATACAACATCAATTGCTTTTTTTACTATTTTTACAATCTTTTATTATTAAATCAGGAAAGAAATGCAGCTGCTGGAATCCCCATTTTTGCTTTTTGCAGACGATGATGGAAATGTGTTTGAAGACGAGTCTCTATATGCTATTGGCAGAAGCGGACACTATGCAAACGAATTAAGCCTGGAGGACTGGATAGAACTTCCCGAAGGAGGTGACTTGTACACCTTACCCGGAAGGCGCCCGGTAGGTATCGATATAGCTACAGGCGAAGTGAAAGTCTGCCAAAAAGGTTGGGCCGTTGCTGCTTTTGTACCTCCACCCTATTCTGTACTGTACCTGGCTAGCTTCGTTAATGACAAGGATGCCCCGGTTTTACCGCTGTTTTGCTACAGCGCTATCGGCATTTACAATGATAAATTCGTAGTACCCGCTATACGCATTGAAGATGATATCCGCCAGGAAAGCGCCGGCTATAATCAGGAAGAGGTTAATAAGGGGATCAAAGAAATGATTAGACAATACCCCCAAAATAAGATTGTAGAGCATATTGCCAATAATTGTGCCCTAACTTATGAGTGCCCGGCTGCTCGAAATTACTTCATGGGGCGATGGGAATGCCCTGTTCCTACTTCGCCAGCCTGTAATTCTAATTGCCTCGGTTGTATTTCCCTGCAACCCGATGAAGAAATAGTAGTATCAAGTCAGGATAGACTCAATTTCAAACCCAGCGCAGGAGAAATCGTAGAGTTTACGGTTAACCACCTGATGTCCGCTCCTTATCCAATCGTCAGCTTCGGACAGGGCTGTGAAGGTGAGCCTCTCTTGATGTGGGAAACCATTGAAGAAGCGATTAAGCAAATCCGTAAATTTACAGATAAAGGCAGCATAAACATTAATACGAACGGAAGTAAGCCTAAAGCCGTAGAAGCACTCTGCAAAGCAGGCCTGAACAGCATACGTGTAAGTACCAATTCTTTGCAGAAATGGCTTTACGATGTTTATTACCTTCCCAACAATTACAAATTTGCAGATATCATTGAAAGTATAAGGGTTGTAAATCGGTACGGCGGCTGGACTAGCATTAACTATCTCGTTTTTCCGGGTGTAACAGATACGGAAGAAGAGTACAATGCATTGAGATCCGTCATCGCTGATACAGGCCTAAATATGATACAATGGCGTAACTTTAGTATTGACCCCGACTGGTATCTGGAAAAAGTAGGTGTAAACGATACGCCCGAAACACTAGGCTTAAAGAATATGCAAAGAATGATTAAGGAAGAATTTCCCCATGTCAAATACGGCTATTACAATCCGCCAATTGAAAGAATAAGGGGAAATTACGATATAGACTTTGCCCACTAGATGACACTATTCTTTTGGTCTTCCTCCTCTCTTTGAAAAAATTTCAATTACGCCATTGGCCCCTCTTACGCCATAAATGCCAAGGTCACCAGCATTTTTAACGACCTTGATGCGATCAATCTCTGAAACAACCACGTTGTTACGGGCTCTCACAAAGCTATTACCCAAAGGCGTACCATCTAATACAAATAAAGGGGTATTGTCGAGGTTAAAAGAGCTAACCTGACCTCTTATTCTGACTATTGTACCATTGCCGTTGCCTGTCACGATCACTCCGGGTAGCTGTCTCAAAATATCCTCCAGGTTAGTGGCCGGAGGAATATTGTCTCCGTATTGAGCCACATCTCCACCCGTAGCACTAAGATAAGAATCATTCTGTCTGTTCAAATCTCCTGAAAGACCACAACTAGCCAGAATTAAAGAAAATATTGCTGCAATTACAATTCTATATAATTTCATTTTTTAAGTTTTTATAAAATTAAAAAAATATTTGGAGTCTATTTACAAGCTTTTGTCAATTTTAGGTCTAACAGACAACAGATTGGGCCATAATTTATAACCGAAGAAAATGAAATTACTCCGAGTAATTATCAATGCAATATTTGAAAAAACAACCAACAGGCGTATTGTAGGGATTGGGAGTAAACAAAGACTGGTGAAAAAGAGCAGGAGTCTTTTTCGCCAGCATTCGTTCTGAGTTACTTCTGGGCTTTTTGCCATACACTATCCACAAAAAACGCTCTGCTATCCATTAAGTGTTCAATTACTTCAAACCCGCTGGCCCTGGCCAGTTTTTCTATGGCTTCCAAGTCAAACTTTTGGGAGAGTTCCATATCTATAGCCTCCCAGGCCTTGAAGTGAATTGTCTCATCGATGGATTTCAAGTTCACGGTTTGTTCCTTGCGGCTGATCAGATAGCTTTTTGTGGCTCCCGTCATAGGGTTATAGGTTTCCCAATGTTGGAAATTATCTACCTTAAAATCAGCATTGAGCTCTTTGTTAATCCGACTGAGTAAATTCAGGTTGAAAGCAGCAGTAATTCCTGCCGAATCATTGTAAGCATTGAGAATAACTGAAGGATCTTTTTTCAGGTCAAATCCTATAACGAGCAAATCTCCGGGAGAAAGGCTTTTTTGCACTTTCGTTAGGAAATCCAGACTCTCTGATGGTTTTAGATTGCCGATGTTGGCTCCGAGGAATAAGACCACTTTTTTGATTTGTCGGCTTTGGGATAACCGCCCCAATACATCAAAATAATCGCCTTGTAATGGCTGACAACTAACGGCTGGCATGTTCCGGCACAGATCATCCGAAAGTAGATCCAGCACATTTTGAGAAATATCAATGGGTGCGTAATTAAATTGTGCTTTCTTTTCCAGAAAATACTCCAACAAGACCTTTGTTTTGGTGCCATCTCCTGCTCCCAATTCAATCAGGTCAAATTCCTGATCCCCTATTAATGAAAGGATTTGATCTTTTTGGGTTTCAAAGATTTCAAACTCGCAATCTGTCAGATAATACTCCGGCATATTCATGATATCTTGAAAAAGCTTATCTCCTTTAGCATCATAGAAATATTTGGAAGATAACTGCTTGGGTTCTTTGGAAAGCCCACCCAGGATATCTTTTGCAAAAGCACTATGACCATTTGCGTTTTTCTTTGAAATGGTAGAATTCATCTTAAGTTAAATTGTATGAATAGAATAAGTGAAGGTTTAAAGTAGACTTGGAAGGGCAGAAAAGTAAAAGCGCTTATTAATTGCTTACTCTTCTGCAACCTAACACAAGGCACAATCGAATATTGTATTTGGGGGTTAAGCTTATTTTGCCAATCGAATCCCCGTAAATTGCCAACGTTTATCTGGGTGGAAAAAGTTTCTGTAGGTCGATCTGATGTGAGACCTTGGGGTAGCACAAGAGCCTCCCCTCAGCACCATTTGATTGACCATAAATTTCCCATTATATTCTCCCAAAGCTCCCGATAACCGGGGATATCTGGGATAAGGCAGATAGGCGCTGGAAGTCCATTCCCAGGTATTTCCCATCATTTGATAATCAGAAGCTTTCTGTTGCGCAACGGGATGATATTTTTCTTCTTCCACAAAATTACTCTCTTCGGAAATGGAAGCATAAAATTTGTGGCAAGCCACTTCCCACTCAAATTCAGTCGGTAATCTATAACCGCTCCAACGAGCATAAGCATCCGCCTCATAATAAGAGATATGGGTAACCGGAGCATTAAGATCTAATGGCTGAAGGCCACCACTAAGGGCGTATTCGTGCCACTGACCATCTTTCTCAAACCAATATTGGGGCGCTTTAACCTCCAGCTCTCTGGCCCACTCGATACCTTCCATCAACCAATGCTCGAAATTTTCGTACCCTCCAGCTTTTACAAATTCCAGATATTCACCATTAGTAACTGTTCTGTTCATGATCTCAAAGTCATGCAAATATACTTTGTGTACGCTTAGCTCATTGTCAAAGCAAAAGCCTTTTCCCTTGTAGCCGATCTCATAAATTCCTTCTTCCACTTCCAGGAATTCTGCCGGAAAAGCCTGGGCATCATCTTTGGAATGATTGTATTCTTTGTAGGCCGGAAACCAAGGGTTATTGCCCAGAATATACTTGATATCTGTCATGAGCAATTCCTGATGTTGTTGCTCGTGATTCAGACCGATAACAATCAGATCATAAAGTTCTTTGGGTAGATCACCATCGCCGTGTTGTCTCAAAAGTTTGGCCATATTCCTATCAACATGTTCTCTGTAGGCGATAATCACTTCCAGGCCCGGTCTTGTAATATTTCCTCTATTACTTCTATTAATTCTAGCGCCCTGACTTTCATAATAGCTATTAAAAAAGTAATTAAGTTCCAAGTTGAAAGGCTGGTAATCTTTTAAATATTTTATCAAAACAAAATTTTCAAAGAACCAAGTGACATGCCCCAAGTGCCATTTGGGAGGGCTGACCTCCGTTGTGGGTTGAACTACATAATCTTCCGGTTTCAGCGGTTCACAAATCTTTAAACTTTGAGCACGAATGACTTGGAAATCCCTGTTTAGTTCTTGGGCCTTCCTGGATAACATCTGTAAAGTCATAATTGCAGTAATTTTTTAATAGGTATTTTAACCCAGATTAGGGTTTGATTTAGCAGACTCGCTTCCTAGGTATTAAAATAGGTCAAAATTGGTTCTTTTTCCAATATTCTACCCCTTCGAAATAAGTCTGTTCAAATATGTGCTTGATGGAAATGATAGTGCCAGATACTTGATAGTATCGAATGAAAGCTCATCGTGGCCTTATTTTCTGGCTGATCAATCATCTCCGGACTATTTGAAGCATACGGATATTCTGCTCTTTATTAAGCGGATACAGTTAACATCCAATTATCTTTTATGCGGATATGTTGTTTACAACTTATTTATATTTTAACATCTAGATACGATCATAAGTTGATTAATGCAAACCGGCTTCTGTTCAGTAGCGAAAAACAAAGCCCCCTCGGGACAATTGCCATGTATGCCAAACCCAACCCTTAAACAACGCTTAATCAATATATTAAAACAAAAAATAATCATTCTGAGGATACTCATTAGCTCTTTTGACGCTGATACCTTTCGTGAATATGGACAAATAAGTAAGTAATTCACGAAATTAAAGTATGGAATTTAAAATTAACTCTTAATTTTA